>JBBIPP010000006.1:87888-91523 GCA_037442745.1 archaeon | reverse complement strand
TCAGGAATGGATTGATTATTGTCAGGGAACTGCTGGAGCTAATTGTGAGAAGCTGTGTGATCCTCAACCAGTTTGCCCCGACGAATACGAATTATTCGGTAGTTGCGGTAATTATAACTGTGAAAAATGCCACAAGAAACAAGACCCATATCAGCATTTTGTTTGCGACTACAAAGACCCATTTTATTATTGGACATGCGATGTAAAGGACTATGACGACCGTCCCCAGGAAATCCTCCACATCCCGTGCGGGGACTATACACAAGATGCAAGGGGAATGTGCGTAAAAATGGATCTGAAGGGAAAGAATCCATATGTTCCGGAAGGGAACTCCTATCAAATTCCGGACTACAAGAGAGAATGGCAGTTCACTTTCCTTGAACCAGGAACGGACTATTCCAAGGATTGGTGGCAGAACTTGGATGAAGTCAAGTTCCAATCAGCAATCGAGGTTCCCGGAGGAATAACAACAGACAATCTGAAGGTTGCCGCCCAAGCATACTACGACTCAATTGCCGCAAGCCCGGAATCGGTAATATCTGTTCTGACTTCCGCCGGCTCCGTTGACAGGAAAAATCCCGGGCTCTTTGAAACTTCCGGAACAATAACTAAAACATTCCTCCAAGGAATTGCTTCAGCTGAGAGCGGATGGGACGTGTGCTCAGTCGCCGGCCTCGGAGACGGAGGGATAGGCCTATTTGCCCTCCAAATCGAGCAGTTCTGCAGTCAGAATCCACCATTTAACACCCTTCCCGGATTCTCAACTGCCGGAAGCATCTACACCGACCCGATCGATGTTCCTGCCGACACTGCCGCAGGATGCGGACCAGCTTCCCCGACACAGGATTCCCCGAACTGGCCGAACGGCCAAGTGTGCAACGCAGGAATAACTCCTGACAACTGGCGGAACCCGGAAGTTCAGGCGAAAATAACAAAGGGCAAATTCTCCGGAATGTTCTCGTTCGCAAAAGACTGCCCAGGATATTACGCATACCTTGCGTCCGGATGGAACAGGGGGCCCGGGGCAATGACTGCAATTAACGGCAATTCATTCGGCTGCAGTGCTGTTCTTCCGGCGAACGCGGCAAGCATATCATATTCGGGAGGAACAATTGACGGGGATGTTATAAACGGCTATCCTGCAAAAGTGCTTGCCTGGATGCGGGTTTTTGAGGAAGCTTACGGAATACTGAAAGACGCAGGACCCGGAGCAATGTCAATTGTCGAGGTAATGCAGGCTCCGGCAACTGACGGGAGGCCCTGGGGAAACATGAATTACCTTCCTGAACCCTTGAGCTTCCACAAAGTGGCGCCCAATGTCAACAGCGCGACAAGGCTTCTGAACACCTGCGGAGGGCTGAATCACAACTGGCCCGCAATCTGCTGGTTCGCTCCCCCTCTTCCGACATTGAACCACATACATTTCAAGGAGCAAAAAGAGCGGGATGTCAAAGTATCCTACCTTGACTGCGAGGTAACAATTACGAACGCCCGCTGGGCGCTCTCCTCAGCTCTGAAGGACAACCTTGACAGCGGAAGCCTAGAAGGGGTGCCGGACGAATTCAAGTTCGGCCTCCAGTTCGCATACCGGAACAGGGATTGCGAAAGGGGGGTGGGCGCCAACTGGGCTACTCCCGCAATTGCCAAGAGTTTCAACGAATGCACTTTTGTTGCTCTTCCGGACAGGTACAAGTGGTCCCTTGACCCGCCGGGAATCGGAGACAAGAAATATTGGCCAGAAGAGGATTATGAAAGAACCAACCCCTACACCGGCCTACCTGAGGAATATTCCGAACCCGGAACAATGTCCGGGAGCACTACAGGAATGATGAACCACATCCCGGGATGCTGCGGATATACCAAAGCCGAGGAAGTAAAGGGCGAGATAAAATTCACATACCAAAACGAGATTGTAAATCCCCTGGAAACTCCGAGCAGCCTTCCGCCCGCATATACTGGAGGGTGGAAATATGATGCGGAATGGTGGAAGAATCTGGCGGATGTCTATTACGCGCCCGGCGGAGACCCGGAGTTCGCCGGAAAATCCGTCCAAGAAATGGCGCAGAAATCATATGACGGATATATGCTCCAAACAGCCGACGGACAGCCGAACGACAGGACAATACTTCCTGCAATGGTCAGAGCAGCCGAGTTCGAGAGGGACAATCCGGGAGCCCTCCGGCCGACTGACAAGATAAACGACCTTAATTACATTCTGGCAATTGCGACAGTTGAGAGCAGGTTCACGCCTTGCACTGCGGAGAGCCACGGCCTCGGGCTTTTCGCCCTAATGCCCTACACATTCATTTCCGCAGTTGAATACCCCTGGATAAATCCGGAGGTTCCTGGCTATGGGGAATCAGTTCCAAGATACAACTACGGGTCCGGAAAAACCCAAATAACAATTGGGAAGGACGAATGCGTAAAGACTCTTTCAATGCAGAACTCCGAACAAATGTCCCCCGGAAAAGGAATTGACCCCTCCTACTGGCTCGACCCAATAACCAATTCAATTGTCGGAATCGGCAGGCTTGGCTGGGACCCTTCAATAATCTACTGGGGCAAGAGTCATGGAAACACTCTATCAAACTGCAAATGGTGGCTTGTTTATTCAGCATCCCTCTACAACGGGGGGCAGGGGAATTTCGAGAAGGCGAACGGAGGAAACGGCCTGCCTGCCGATACCTGCTCAGCAGTGATTCCCTCCGGAATGAGAAACTATGGGAACAACGTTTATCCCGCGGCAATTATGGCAATGAGAAGGATTTACGAGGAGAGATACAAGGCTGTCAGGGATGTTGTTTTTCAGGGCAAAGAGGTTCCAGCTGACTGGATTAATTTGAACAACATCCCGATGCTAGGTTCGGTTGGCTTTGAAGACACCGACAATACCGATGCAGGAGTCGGAGGCACCTCATCCGGAACTCCCCGGGCGACCGCAAAATTCCTTAACGGGAACGACGCTCTCTGCGAAGGCGACTGGTGGGGCAAAGCGCTTGTCGGGGATCCGAGCACTGACACTGAATTTGGGCCAGTCGGCCCTGTCGGTCCCGGAGATTTCTGCCGGCCAATTGACGGAGGGCAGAACAGGGGATGCGAATGGGAGGTAGCATCGACCAACTATTGCTGCCGTGGCCATAACGGGGTTGACATAATAACTCCTGAGGGGACTCCGATAAGGGCATCCCAGGACGGAACAATCACCTTTGCAATTGACACGAACGCAAAAACCTGCTTTAATAAACCGCTTCCTCCCGGATACACTTTATGCTCGCCATGCACACCTTCCTGCAGCGGAAACATTATCCAGATAGCGCATTCGGACGGGAGCTATACAAATTACATCCACATTTTGCCCGGCTCAATCAGGGCTCTCGGAATAGGTGTCGGAACTCAGGTGAAGCGGGGCCAGATGATAGGCCGGGTCGGGTATGAAGGATATAACACAAGAGACGCGCATCTCCATTTCGAATGGGTTGGCCCTAGGAATTCCCAGACAACCTGCGGTTCTGGCGAAGCGTGCTGTGACGCGTCCTGGGACGGGGGAGCATGGGTAACATATGACCCGACAAGAATACTCGACAACCCCTGCGGGGAAGGAAGTGAGAGCTAGTGTGTTTTTCCGGAAGAATTTT
>JBBIPP010000006.1:81660-87788 GCA_037442745.1 archaeon | reverse complement strand
CGTCAACGGAAATTTCCCTGTAAAATTCGGAATCAGTCTTTGAGCAGGAGACAACCCCTGCGGGGAAGGAAGTGAGAGCTAGTGTGTTTTTCCGGAAGAATTTTCTCCTTATTCTCCTCATTGCCGTCCTTCTTACTTTCATGGCAGTTCCCGCTTTCCCGAGCGTTTCCCCTGAGATAGCGGCTCTCTCGGAAGGAGAAGGGGACGTTGTGATTATTGAAATAAAATATTCCGGGGACGGGAATTTCGAGATTGTCAATTCCTCGAAAAAGCACATAAAATATTCCGGGGAGGTTTACGGGGCTCTCGGAACGAGCGGGGGAACCGGGGAATATTCAACAGTTGCTTTTGTTGACGGTGAACGGGCAAGCGAATTCTCCTTTGACACCGGAAGGAACATCAAGCAGGGGTTTTCAACAAGCCTTTTCCTGCCGCTCCCTGAGGATTCTGAAGGGAAGACAATCGAGGCTGCAGTTGAGAGGAACGGGCGGATTGCCGAGAGAGAGCGGGTTGTCTATTGCGGGGACAGGATCTGCTCCAAGGGGGAGCGGGCGACAATCTGCCCTTCTGACTGCATTTTGGGGGGGCTCTCTCCCCGGCAGGGGTCGAAAAAGGTTCCTTATATTGCGGGAGGTCTCTTTTTGCTTGTTTTGGCGGGAGCAATTTTTTACATTATAACCAAAAAGGGACAATAATGACAATTTGAACCGGAAATGGTTTATTTTTGCAAATACTTAAAAACCAATTACCGCCTAGCTAGCCAAGGAAAATGAAAAAATGGTGAAAAAGTACGTTCCTCTTCTTTTGACATTCGCCCTTGCAACAACAATGTCTGCATGCAACAGCTTTCCTATGCCAACACCAACAGCAACCCAAGAACCTCCGGCAGTTACCGAGACCGCTCCTCCGACCCCGACTGTTGAACCGACAGCAACTCCTTATGTTCCTCAAACCCAGGTTACGCCCGGATGGCAGAACGCCGGTTGGTATCCAATAGCACCCCCGGAATCTTTCTTCGATGCAGCGAACGCCCTTGGCAAAGATTATTCCCATGAGGGATATCCTGAATGGGCTTCGAGGGATGTTTATGTTTTTGGAATAACCGGGCCTGATAATGCGCGTGTATGCTCTGTAAGCGCAAAAAACACCTCTAACCTGACTATTTTTGCTCAAACATACTTTCAACCTGCGGTGGGAAATTACCAATTCGGATCTTTGTGCGCAGACATACCATTAACTAAAGTAGGAACGCTTCCTGAAGGAAATGTTTACTCATTTGCGGGAGGTCCCGAAAATGGCGTCGGGTATATATTAGTTCCCAGTTCTGTGTTGTCTGGTAACTTCTATGTGTCCAAAATAACTGAAGATGTTGATGGGAATTGTGTAGGGGAGTTTACTGGCGAGCAAATTACAGATCCTCTCCTGAGGGAAGGATACTCTTTAGGGTCGTTTTTGGAATTAGCTTCCTCTTTCCCTGGCGTCTGGGGAACCCCTGTTAATCAAGTTCCAGAGCCCCAAGGAAGCGCTCCCAACAATTACGACAAACTGACGGCAGTTGCAGCCATCCCAGCAATGTCAAGGGAGAAATATTCCCTCACACTCTCCCAATAGAACCAGAAAAGCTTTTCTTTCGTCCGAACCCACTCACTCACTCGTTCCTTTTTTTGTTGTTGTTGTTGTTGTTGTTGTTGTTCCAGACGCAGGAAGCCATTTCAAGGACATTTTGGTCCTCCTGTATGCAGAATGGATAGACCGAGCCATTGACATGGGTCACAATTCTCTTCCCTCCGGCAGGAGCAAGTCCTTCCACATTTGTCACAACAGTTTTCCCGAAAGTCTTTGTGTGGAACTCTACCTCGTTCTCGCACGAAACAGTCTCGCAGCAAAAGCAGTTCCCGTCATTTTCGCAGTCCTTTCCAAAGTTCCGCAGGCAGAGGAGAACTGTTCTTTTCGCTGATTCGGAATTTGTCAAGGAATCGAAATAGGGGCATTCAATAGGAACGGAGGACGAGCAGGTTCCGGTGAAAATGTGCCTGTCGGAAAGAGTAATGTCCCAGCTCTCAAGAGCATCCTTCCTTTCAACAGACGCTATTGGGTAGAGGGAGGGGTTTCCGAGAAGGTTTACTGCTGAAATAACGCACGCGTCAACGGAAATTTCCCTGTAAAATTCGGAATCAGTCTTTGAGCAGGAGACAACGACTGCGCAGGTGGGAATTCTATAGCCTGTTCCTGAATATGTCTCGCACTCTCCCGAGAGGATTTTCCCCTCAATCAGACTGAGGGCTGATGACCTGGCCGAGACAATCCGGGAATATCTCTCAGACATTGCGTCGAGGTTAATTTGGGTGTTCGCCAGCTTTTCTGAGAAAAGCTCCGAGATTTTGCAGAAATTCCCCGGCGCCTTGCACTGGGTGAATTTGGGCGGGTCCCTGTAAAGAATGTTCTTGTTATTGAAATCATAAACTCTGTTTACATATTTTTCCCATCCGGAAGGGTTCCCCGGAACTTCCCTGAACTGCCCTGCGCTCCCTGATAGGTCGCCCCCTTCCCTTTGTACAATGTCAGAATATGCCCTGGAAAGGATGTCCGTTTTCCCTTGCCTGAGAGTTATTCCGTTATCAGGAGTTGAGACAAAGACCTCCGATATTTTTCCAATGTTCCTTGAAATCTCAGTCTCCGCGAGGACTGGCTGGTTAATTACCGAATATGCGGAAATAAGCTTGTCCTTGAAAGCCCCCTGCCAGTCCCTTGCAAGAGCCTTCGCTTCAGTCGACCCTGCGGCAATCTCCGGAGTAATTTCCTCAATTCCGACTCCCGATATTACGAGAGTTGAATCAAGCCCCCAAGGGACAAGAACAGTTTCTTCCGCGTTCAAGACAGCCTGCAGGTTGTTCGAAATGAACCTGCCAAGATCCTCTGAAGGGATTTTTGACAAGTCTCCCCCAGTAATTTTTCCGACCTGAGAGAAGACGCTGTCAGGGTCGTCAATTGACCGCGCTTCGGAATAAATCTTGGCAATCTGGGCTTCAATATCTGCCGGAGGGGCCTTTTTGGAGGAAGCGTCTGCAGTGTCAAGCATCATAATTGACCAATATATTCCGTAACCGCTCCCATAAGGAAGCATTCCAGGGGTAATGTATAAAGGGACAAATTCCATGCGCCTGAAATAGCTTCCAGTCGAGAGCCAGAGTCCGATCTTGTCGCAGGTTGCCGCGTAAAATCTCGTTTCCTCCTCGCAAGATGGCTCGGTTGCCGAGAACTCCCTGAATGCGCCCTCAGCCAATGGGTTTGAGCACACTTCAAGGAGCTTGTCCTTTATTTCCGCGGGCTTTGTTTTCAAGGATTTCCCGCAGACATCAGTTGCTTTCCAAAGCTGGCCGACAATTGAGGGAACTGTTGCAAGAACCATTCCCCCGAAAATGAAGCCAACTATTGCCGCTAGGAGATAGTTTATTTCCGCCCGCCTTTTCCCCCTAGGCAATTTGTATTTCTCCCCCCGAGCGCGCATAAACAGTACCGACAGGGGTTATCCCTATTTCAACCTTTCTTTTAGTCCCACCGACAAACTCCCCTTCCCCTTCCATTAGCTCAACGTCATGGAGCGCGCAGTTCACCTTGGTTGAGGACACTTTTGGAATAATTATTGTGTTTCCTCCGCTCGGATGCACATATTCTATTTCGAAAATGGCAACATGAATCCTTTTCTTCTCGTTCCCAGCGACAACTTTCGAGCAGTCGAGCAATATGTCGCTCCAGCCCCGGTATCTGGCGACATCCATTTGCCTGATCTTGTCCGACCACCGGGCGGAATATTGGGGGATTGTCGCGAGGTTTCCCACCTGCTCGCAATTGAGAATATAGATCGACTTTTCCTTTGGTATTGTCAGCTCCAACTGGATGAGGTTCCTGTCGTTCTTGCACACTTGATCAAGCCCGGTTGCGAGGGCGGATACAGAGCGGGCAAGGGAAATTGCAACCCCTCCCCTGATTGTATATGTGAGGATTACGGAAATTACGAAAACGAGGACTACTAGGCCAATTACCCCGAAAATAGTCGTTAGGGATGTGAGAATAATCGAGTTCCTTCCCCCATTCTTCCGCTTTGGCAAAGCCCCCCCCGCAGGGGATTTGGGAGGGAGAGGCATTATTTTCCCCCTGCCTTCAATTAACAGCTCCTGAATGTGAAGAGTTCTGCCAGTTCAGGAACTGATTTCTGGGCAACGCAGGCAGCCTTTGTGTTGCAGGAATAGGGCGAGTAGATTGACCCGCTCGACACCTCGTCAGAAAGGAACTGCTTGGATTTGGTCGGCCCTAGGAGGTTCCCTCCGGCAGGAGTTGCAAGGAATACAAGGCAATCGCATCCAGATGGGGGCCCCTGCTCAATATACGCTCTTGTTGTCGGGTCCTTTTCAGCGGAGAGCCAGCCAGCTTTCCTGAAAACATCAGTCATGCGTTCCCGCTCCCTCACGGGAGGCTCGCTTGCCCTAGGGTTAATGTTCCCGTTGAGATCGGTTTCAGTCGGCCTAATCCACGACCTGCAGAAGGATTCCATTGCAATGCGCTCAGTATCCCCGCTTTGGCCCTGGCCCATGAAGAGCTGGAAAATTCCCGTCCCCTTGCTAATCATGTTAAACATTGCAATTCCTACAACAACTGCTAGGAGAAGCGCAACCAATAGCCAGATTGGCTGTTCTGCCCCTTTTCTTCCTGATTTAGCCATACTGCCCTAAAAAAGGCAAAACAAGTATTTAATCCTTTTCAGACCCCTTTTCTAGCAAGAACTACCCGGCAATCTAGGGCAAATAATCATCAAGAATTCCCTCATCCAAGTCAATTGCAATCTGGGCGCAATTGGCAGGGCCTCTCTCGCAGGCAGCCTCCCTTGTTGCAACCCATTCGCAGATTTTGGCGCAACTCATTGCAATGTCAAGGATTTCCTGCTTTCCGGTCGGAGTCTGGTATTTCGCTTCAAGGGAATTCGCAATCTGGAGGAGAGCTTGAGCGTCGTCTTCCTTTGAGACTCCGGCAGAGAGAGTCTCAGAAGCCCTTATGCAGGCAAGCGTGCGGGTGCTCCTGACTCTGTCAAAATAGACGCTTTTTTCAAGGCGCGCCGCCCCCGAATAGAACATTATCCCATATGTCTTGAATGCAGTGTCCATGAAAGACGACCTGCAGGAATCTGGAGAGGTCTGGCACTGGCCCTCAAGATATGCGCCCCCGCCCATTCCCCCGAGTTGCCCCCTCCAGAACATGCATTTCGACTTTATCTGGGAATATGCGACAGCCTCGGCAACCCTGTATTCAGAGCCCAAGTCATTGCCTTCTTTTTTCACTTTTGAAAGGGCTCCTATTCCAATTGCAAGTATTACAATCGCAACTATTGTTGCAAGTACTAGCATTATTGGGAGACTGACCCCCCCTTCAGCCTTTCTTATTGCTCCGCTCATTGAGAGGAGCCTCCCGTTCCCGTGCACCCTTCAATATCGCACCTCTGGAAATATTTGCCCCCCACAGAATAGCACCCTTCCTTCCTCTCGGCGCAGGCTGAGAGCTGGGTTTCCAAGGCAGCGCACTTCTTCACGCAGGAAATATAGTCCCTTTTCTGGTCCTCGCAGACAAGGTTGTCCCCAATTCTCTTTGAGAGGCCGATTTTGGTGAATGAGTCGTCAATTCCAAGGTCAATTGTGTCCAAATATTCAAAGCCCCTCCAAGTAGAGCAGGCTTTATGAAGAGCCTGTATTTCAAGATATTTGTTCCCTTGGATTTCCGTTCCGTTGTTTAACATCAGGTTTATCTGGGGAGCTACCCGGCCAATCACAATCCAAAGGACAACTATTGCGATTACCGCTGCAATTACCGCAGTTATTGTCAGTTGAAGTGCGCCCTTCCTTTCAATAGCCATTATCCGCACGCCCCCTTCAAGTTGCCTGCAGACATGTCATAAGGAGTTCCCGGTCGGGCTCCTGCCTGAGACTGGGAAATTGCGTTGCAGTTTTCGTCCTCGTTAATGCATAGGAAATTCTTGTAAACGTTGCCCGGAGCAGTGTCGTACGCATAATAAGCGGACTGTGCCGCCAGAACAGTCAAAACCGGTGGCTCTCTTGTCGAGAATATGTCGTCCCCCTGAT
>JBBIPP010000006.1:733-81560 GCA_037442745.1 archaeon | reverse complement strand
GCCAGAACAGTCAAAACCGGTGGCTCTCTTGTCGAGAATATGTCGTCCCCCTGATAGACTGCCTTGCAATAGAGAGCATTGTTCTCAAGGGAATGCGCTCCCCGAAGGGAGCCACCAATGTCAACATCGAACACTTCGTCGAGCGCCCTTATTGTGAATTCTTTAGAGCAACTCTCCCCTTCAGCAATATGGTCGCAGGTCTGGGCAGGTTCAACAATCTGGAACCTTTCAAGCGCCTTGGCGCCGTCCCCGGAAATGAATGTTATGCTTGAATATGCGTTTGTTTCTTCCGAGCTTTCGACCCTGAAGTTCTCAATGCTTCCGCATTCCCCGGCACTGCCCAGACAGCGCCCGGTTGACACCGGAATTGTCCTTTCCGCATTCGGAATAACTGATCCCGGATAACTAGTAATGCTCCGTTCACAGCAATGGTCTGCAGAATTTAGTGAAGCCCAATAAGGACGATAGCTCTTGCATCCGTAGTTGACGGAGACTGTTGTTCCATCGCATCCTCCCGGAACCCTGCAAGTCACCCGGCAAGTCACCTTCACCTCGTTTATGTTGGGGAAGGGATCCCCGGTAATTGTTCTCAGCGATCCAATTGGTGTCAGCGTCCCATAGTCAGCAATTGGCTTGGAATATTCCAATTGAATCTGGACAACAATAAGCCCAGCTGTTTCGCTCTCCGGCCGGCACGTCCTGTCAATTTCGGAGAGACTTTTCAGGAAATCCAGGGCGCAATAGGATGCCGCGAACTTTCTTGAGACACCCTCCCTTGACTCGAAAGATGTTGAAATTGTCCCCTTTTCCGGGTCGTCAGTAGAATGGGTGAAGAGATCTGGCTTGAAAATGTTCGGATTCAGCTGGCACTTCTTGTCAGCCGAGACTGCCTTTGTGCAGGCTTTCGCGCAGGTGCAACGCATCATTGGATTGTCCCGTATAGCATCAGGCGAGCAGAACTCGTCCCATCCAAGATCGGCTGATTTCTGGGCATCGTTTATTTTCGGGTTATAGGAAATCTCAAGGGCGCCAGAATCGAGCCAGCCTGAGCAGGAAGAGACTACATAGCTCTTTTTCATGTCAACCAATGCTTCTGTCGGGACATCGACCCCGATAACTCTTATCAAAGGGAAAATTCCGCCCAAAAGAAAGAAAAGGACTGCAATTGCAATTATTGCTGCCATTACGAGGGTTATTACTGTTGCAAGATCCCCCTTCCGTCCGGCTCTTCCATTCTCCATATTGGAAACCCTTTCCAGTGCCTTCTCTACTCTTTGCAAGAATCGAAGTTCTCAAGCTGTCTTGTCATGCATTTGTCGAACTTTTCAGAAATGTTGTTGTTATTGTTGCAGGCTGTCCGCGCATTCACGACAGCATGGCAGGCATCAAGGCATCGGTTGACAAGATTCCAGGAAGCCTCTTCATCGCTCGTGAAATATTTGCCCTTGCTCTTCAGGTTCTCTGCAGCGAGGTTCAGGCTCTTTGTGCAACAAGCGAACTTTGCCCCTTGGGTTTCCGCAGACTTTGTGACTGACGGCCTGAAGGGGCCCCCGAGAATGTATGAGGGAATATATTTCTCGCTGGAGGAAATCCAATCATCGCAAATCTGCGGAAAATTCCCGCTCACTTGGTAAGTATATTCCTTTCCTCCTTCTCCTACTGGCTTGAAAAGTGTTCCGGCCATGTTTATCCCGCCTAGCGCCCACATTGCGACTGCAAGGACAATTAGGATAATTACAGCAAAATTGATGCCCATTTCAACGGCTTTTCTGCCCATTTCGGCTTTTTTTCCTCCTTTCCGGTTATAATACTTATCGGAATTCTGTTTTTCCCTTTCAGAAGGGAAGAACGAATTTCCCGGGTTGCCGGAGGGAAAATAGGTTTCCTTCAAGAGAGCCTCTTGCATATGCAATTAGGAAGACAATTACGAGGAAAACTATCAGCCCCCCGACAATCCCGATTGTAAAGTTCATTGCGAAACCCCTTCCTTCCCCTTCCGCTTTTCTTCCTTTTTTATATTGTCTTTCAGCCATTCGAATCATCCACCAAGAACGCACATTTCGCTAGTCATTTTGTTCTCGAACTCAACCCATCCTTCCCTCATTCCGGAGAGCCGACCATCAACGTATGCTTCTGCTCGCCACCTTCCGGAGGAATCAGTTCTCGGGAGAAACATTTCGAGCCTCAACTCTTTTGCTTCCTTGGAATAGAGAGTGTATTCAAAAGTTCCGACACTTGCAGTCAGGTCTCTGTACTTGAAATAAACTCCCTTGTTTCTCGGAAGGGAGACTTTTCTCAAGTCCTTGGGGATTCTGTACTCCCTGACGAGCGTTCCGTCCCCGTATTTCTCAAGTGAGCAGTCATAGGTAACATTGAAAACAATCCGCATGTTCTCGAGATTCAACGGCGTTCCTTCGCAGTTGCAGATGTCTATTTCAATCCCGTCAAAGCCGTCCTCAATGAATGGGTCCTTAGCCCTGTTCTCAGAATCCGCAGTCGCAAGAACGCGCCCCTTGCTCAGGGTTATCTGGACTGGATCCGGAACAGAGCACCGGCAGTTTTCCAAATTATCCATTGATTCCCCGAATTTTTCCCTGATTGGGCCGAAAACCGCCCAGACAACAAGGACCGCGACAACTAGGACGCTCAAGAATCCGAGAAGGGTGTTCGCCCCGAATTCGTTGTCCCCCATCAAGTCGCCCCCACAAGCCCGCTTGTTGAATCAACAGGCCTAAACCATATGCAGAAATCCGGAAGGGCGGTTACCGAATAGTCCCCGAGAATTGTCTTGACTTCAACCTCATAGTTTCCCATCAGGTTTCCGGAGCAATCCTCTCCTTGAGAGCAGATTATTTTCCCTGAGAGCCCACCGAAATTCTCCGACCCAAACTGGCAGGTTTCAGCGAATTCTAGGGAAACTGTTCCGCTCCAGGATTCAAGGCAGTTTCCTGACGCGTCCGCCTCAATGCAAGTGTCAGGCTGGAAGCATTCGACAAGCCTTGCCGAAAACATCTCCCGGGTGAAAATGTCCCTGTTACGATAACCTACTTCCCCTGTAGCTGTATAGAATGATTTTGCGCTCCCGGTTCTCGTGTCAGCATATTGGCAGAGTTTCCCAATTGTTGTCCCTATAGGGGTCTCTGGCGGGTTCTGTCTCTCCTCCGTTTCCACGTATTTTTCCCAAGCAACCCGAACAACGAGCGTCAAAAGGACGACTATTACTATTGCGATCAGGAGGTAAAAAACCGCGCTATAGTCGGCTCCCATTCTGCCTTGCCTCCAGATTTCCTCGTGTCCAGATTCCTGATGACACAATTCAACCCTCCGCTCACGCATCCCTACCAAAGCACCGCCTTGAAGAGATCCTTTCCCTGCATTGCGAGAACAATCACGATTGCGAGGCCAATTAATCCCAGAATCAGCCAGACAATCATCATTGGCATTTCAGTTTGGGATTTCCGCTCATTCATTTTTTCATCTCACCCAAGTCAGCCCATCCCAAGGAGCTTGTCAACAATATCTGTCGCGGTTTTCTTCATTGGATCCGGATTCGCAAGGAGGGAGAGGTCCGGTTTTAGCATGTAATAGAGGACAATTCCCGCAAAAAGCGCGCAGGCGCTGACAACAACTATCCAGAAAATCATTGACCCGTTCTGGGCCCGCCTTTTTGTCATGTCCCGAAAAAACCCCCCGTTCTCTCGAACCTCTGCTTTATTATTGACCCTGCCTTCGCAAAGCCGTCATTAACAAAACCCAAGTAGAGGAGCGCAATCAGGGCAAAGAGCGCGCCGATTATTATTGTCACAGTGAGGACTGCCTCGTCGTCAACCTGCCCCTTTCTTTTTACTCTCTTTCTTTTCAGGAAAATAGGGGAAATTGGGAGGGAGATTGAGAAGAAAATGTCAACGAACCTTTCTGAGAGGCGCTTTCCAAAGCTCCCTCCAAGGAAAGCGAAGAGAATGAGGGCGACGATTATCAGGGCAGCCGCTCCAGCAATAAAAACCGCGCTCATTGGCCAGGCAGTTGCTTCTCCTAAACGTTTCGCCATTTCAGGAATACCTCGGCTCAGTCAGGCGCATAAGCTGGGAGAAGAGGCTTGTCACAATGTTTCCGCCCTCGAAAAAATGCCTCCAAAGAAGGACTATTAGGAGTATTATTATTGCAATAAAAAGGATGAAGAGCCCGACATTCTTGACAGACTCTTTTGAAGGGCTGACTGAAACGTCTCCCTTCCGGCTCTGTCTCCGGATTTCCCATTTTCCGGATTCCTGATAACACTGGTCAACCATCCGCCCGCCCGCTCCGGACCTCGCCATATTCTCGGCCTCTCTTCCCATTCCCTAGAACCCCCCTCCCATAAGACCTTCAGTAAGACCAGTGAATGTTGTCACAATAACAACGACTATTATTGAGTATATAATTGTCCCTAGGAAAAGGGTTTTTCCAATGTTCATTTCAACCTCGATTCTGTCCTGTATTCCGTTGGAGAGACCTGCAACGAAAAAGCCAAGAGTTGCTAGGAGAATTAGTGTGTAGATGCCTACGACAATCTGGAGGAAGGAGCCCTGCATAATGTTTCCAACATTGAAGAGGGAAGTTGAGAACAAGGACATTGCAATTCCAGTGTTTTCAGCGCCACTGAAAAGCTCACCAACCTGCTTACTCATTGCAAGGAGGATGTTAGTCACCATTTGCGTCAGGCCGACAATTACCGCGCTAATAAGGGGGACGAGAATAAGCGCCTGGAAGCGCATTGATGTGACGTTGTCAGATAGGCTGTCTGTAATTTTCTCCTGGACGTTTTGGATGTTCCTGATATAGTTTGAAATTGATAGGGTTGTCTGGGACGCTACAATCGGCCCGCTGTCCGCTGACTCGATAATTACTCCCAGAATGTTCTTCATAAGGGTAGAGGACACCTTGCTCATTGAGCCGTATTTCGGGTCGAAAATCGCCCGCTTAATCGGGAATCCCATTTGCCGGACGTTCCTTATTGTTGCAACGAAGAACTCGGCCGAGTTCGTCCCTTTCAGGCCCTTGGCGGAATATTCAAAGGCCTCCTCCAATGGTTTGCCCTGCTCAAGAATGTTTCCCAATTGAAAGAGGCTTGAAGCGAATTCCCGCTCCATTTCTATAATCCTCTTCCTGCTCTTTATTTTCTGGACGTTCTTCAGGTAATAGTAGAGGCCTATTGATATCCCGAGCGCGAGGACAATTGGAAGCGTGTTTAGGGCAGTGTATCCAGTGGCATTCCCCATTCCTTTCGGAGGAGATGGAAGGAAGACGCCCCCTGCAGTGCTGATTACTATTGAGATCGAGACGAACGCAAGGACAATGAAAATCGCGAAACAGACGAGGCCAATCGGGATGTCGCCCGCTCCCTTTATCCTGTAATAGCCCTCCTTTGGAATTTCCGGATCGCCCGAAATGTCAATTTCTGAAAATGTGGACGGCCTTCTAGATATTATCAGGAGAACTACTCCAAAGAGGACTGCCGGAAGGAAAAAGTCATAGACAAGGACGAGAAGCGTTGGAAGCGCCCCCGCCTGCTTCATGAACATTGAGGCCATCGGGGCCATTACAAGGCCTAGAATCGGTAGGAGGATTGCCAAGGCGTTAGTGACCGCGACAGGCATCCCGAGGCCCCGCGCGAAATTGTCCATAATTGATTTAGTGCTCTCAAGAGCGTTCTCCATTGCCTTTTCAAGGACTGCGAGCCTGCTCTTGTTCGAGGGCTCCTCAACCGAGTTCGCGACAAGATAGAGCGCGTCCGAATATCCCGGAGCCCAGGATTTTACCTTTGCGCTATATGCCCCGACAGCGTCCTTCATAGAATTTTTCGTTTTCATTGAAACGTCCCACATCAGGAACTTGAATTCCCGCCCAATCGGCTCCGGAACGTTCTTGCTGGCATAGGAGACTGCCCTCTCAAGGGACGGGGAAACGCGGAGGGATATTACTAGATAGAGAATTGCCAAGGGAGCTTCCCCGACAACAGCCATCCTGTCCATCCGTATCTTGATTATTGGATAAAGGAAATAGACCCCAGCAATTAGAAACGGGGTAGCGAAAGCGACTGCGAGCAATATCCCGGAATAGGGAAGATATGTCAGGCCGAAGACTGAGAGGAACATTGCGAACATGAACGAATAGAACGCCATTGTGAAAACCTGGTTCGGAGTGCAGACGAGGAGAGCTTCCCGAAGAGTTCCGGCAAAAGAGTCCTTGCTGAGCGGCATTGGGATTTCCGCCCACTTGGGAACTGATGTGCACAATTTCTCATAGAGAGTTGATGCCTCTATTTTCTCCTCGCTTCTGTATGCCTTGAAATAATGGCTTGTGAATAGCGCAGTTTCCTCCGGAGTGAAGAAGCTCTTGTATGTCGGGAGGTTTCCGGCTCCAGAGAGGGTTGGGTTAACATTCCCAGTCTGGGAATATCCAGACTGAGAAGAGCCATAACTGGAGCTTGAGGACATTCTTTCCTTGAGAAACCCCTCTTTCGATATATCAGTTTTTACTTGGAAAAGGTCCTTTATAAGGCTAAATAACGTTTTTACAACTATAACGTGGCAAAGTTATATAAAGGATTAGTTAATATGTTATTTTTAAGTGATAAAAAATGGTAGCAAAGAAAAGAAAAACGGCAACATATTTGGATATGCCCTTACCTTCAGGGGTATCTGACGTTCTGAAAAACTATGCGGACGTTTTCAAACAGGTTCTTACCGGAGTGGAGGCGGATGGTGTCTTTACAACTTTGGCAGGAAATGCGGACAAAGTTGTTGGAAATCAGATGAATACTCAAATGGAAGCTTTGCTTTCTGAGATAGAGAATCAAAGAACTGCCGCGCGTTTAGAGGCCGAAAGATACACTTCTTTCGACCAATATGTTAGCCCAACAACAGGGGTTTCCGGATCTCAGATAATACTGAAATCTAAGGTTGCGGGGGACTCTCCAAAGGTTACTATAGAGAAAGTAATTGTTGAAGGAGGAAAAACGTTTGAGAGGAGGGCAGACGGCGGATTTTTGGGAACTGGAAGAGGAAGACCGATTTCCAAACTTTTAAACTCTTCATATGAAGAGGTTTCGCAGATAACTGTTTCTCCGACGGATGCTACCGGAATAGCTGAGCTGGAAAAAAACGGATATAGACTTGTTTCGACAACAGAAAGGAAAACAGAAACCGAGACAGTAAGTCTAAGTGATTTGCTTAAGGATGCCCAAACTTACTTGGATGGTGTTCAAAACGGAACAATAGCAGTAGTTTCAGAAGGTGCAATCTCAAAAGCAGTGGCAGAATGGCTCGCAAACAACACACCAGATGCCTTGAAAAAAGCAGGAGAAGAAGCTGCAGCGGCCGTGTCCGCAAGAGGGCTCAAGGCAGTTGCCAACCTAGAGTTACTTGGAAAGATCCAGATAGAAGACGTTAACCGCAGAACAAATGATGCTGCGGAAGCAAGGAGGCTGGCGGCATATAATGATTTCGATTCTGCAGTACAGGGAGAGAAGAAAAAATATCAGAACGCAGAGGAAGTTCTCAGGAAGTCTGGAGTTGAGATGAAAGCCCTCTTAAACAAACAGGGTTTCCTGTCACGGGCACTTAACGGAGCCAGGGAAAATTACAATGCGAAAAAGGAAGGAGATAGCCTTGACAATGCGCTAGTTTCATATCTGGAGACTGCCGGGGCACCCGTTTCAGGAGCGACTTTCGACAGCTACCTGAAGGAACTCGAGAAGACCGAAGCTAGAATCAAGAATCTAAGCTCGGAGATAATTAATTTATCAGAGCAAGTACGCAAAGGTAAGCCCTATATGGATGCAATCGATGCAATCTATGGTATGCTTAAGGGCGCACTTGCCGATGATAAATTGGTCAGAAAAGCCCGGTTGGAACGTTTGCAGATTCTTCAGCAATATGCAGTCAATCCAGAATCCGATCCAAGCTTGACTAGCTATGTCTCGCCCCTCAAGAAAGGCAAGTAAATAATTGGGGCGGGCGCTTTCGCCCGCCATTTTATTTTTTTAGACTCTCCCGGATTTTATCTGCTCCCTCACCCATGAATCCCCGTGCTCCGGCACTGACCTCAGCCGATTTCTTATGCTTCGGCCACTTGTCCCAAAAACCTAGACTCTCCCGGATTTTATCTGCTCCCTCACCCATGAATCCCACTTGTCCCAGATGTATTCAGTGACAAGGGAGCCGTGCTGTTTTTTCACGTTTTCCGAGAAAAGGTGGAAAGCGTCGTTTGACGCGACAACAAAAGGAGCTTCCAAAATGTTCGCGTTCCCCGAAGATATTGAATAGTCGACAATTGCTTTCTTCATCCGCGCGCGCAGCGAAATGTTGTCCCAGACCGCGTCGAAATTCCCGACCCATTCCTTCACCCTTGCGGCAATTAGTGAAAGGATTTCTGATTCCCCGTCAACCAATGTCTGAGTTGGCTTGATTTCGTCGTCCTTTGCATCATATTCCATCAGGTCGACGAAACCCTTCTCCTTTATCGGGTCGTCCTCCCAGTGCTTTCGCACCTCCGATATCTGGATTAGTCGCCTCACCCTGTGCAGGCCGTCAGCCGAGCGAATCGGATTCGCTACAAGGACAATGTCTGTTGCCTTGAAAGAGGTCTTCGGGACTCCCAAGTCGTTCACAACCCGGTCATATACTCCGTAGGGAGAATCTCCGTGTATTGTTCCAGCTACGACGTTCGCCAAGGCTCCGACCCTCATTGCCTCGTAGAGGGCGAGAGCTTCCTTGCTTCTCACCTCTCCGATTATCAGGCAAGAGTCCCCGAGACGAAGCGATGTCCTTATCCCGTCCGCTGCCGAGAGCTCGTTACCAACCTGGACAATTGCGCTCTGGACTTTTAGTGACTGGATATTGTATTTCATGTCCGAGAAAGACTGCGTCGGGAGTTCAAGGGTGTCTTCCACAGTTATCACTCGGTTCGAGCGCATTATTTCGCACATCATTGCGGCAAGAAGGGAGGTTTTCCCCGACCCTCGGGTTCCCGCGACAAGAAGGGTCCTCCCTCCGTCAACAAGGAAGCTTATCAGGCCCGCGGCAAGGGGGGTCAGCGCCCTGTTTTTCACGAACAATGGAAGCGTCCAAGGCCTCTCCCTATGGCGCCGAAATGAGAACGCGAGGCCGTGGGGCGAGAGGGAGGGGGAAATTGCTGCAACCCTTGCCCTTGCCCCGGGAATCTCGACTGAAGTGTCAAGAACAGGGTTGCTTGTGTCAAGCGGACGGCCCGAGAAAAGCCGGAGCCTTGCCGCCCAACTAGACACCTCGTCCAATGTCGGGAGAACGTTGCTCTGACAGTCCTCAAATTCAGAATGGACGACTTGGATTGGGCTGGTTGTTGTCGGGGCGTTTATTGCAATGTCCTGGACATGGTCGTCTGATAGAACGAGCTCGAGAATTCCGAATCCGGCAGTCTCCCTTGTTATTATCTCAGCCAACCTTTCAGTTTCGTTCGGCTTGAGGTTCAGGTTCGCGTTCGCCGAATATTCCTTAATCAGGTCGTATGCAACGTCATGGAGGGAGAGCCGGACGCGGTTTGGGTCAATCAGTTCAGCAGTTGTCGGCTTGTGCTGAGCCATCACTTCCCGGGCATAGTCAAGAATCTGGAACTCTTCATCAGTTAGCCTGAATTCGGGAGGCATTATGTGATAGACTGGTCTCACTTCCCCGGGCATCCTGAAAATTGTCACGACAGAGTCCCTGACAACATAGGAATCGAGCTGCTGGGCTCCCCCGGGAATTTCGGCCATTAGCCTGGTGAATGTGAAGTTCGGCCTGTATGTCGGGCGGAAAATCATTCGGTAGACGTTCCTGTCGCCGGAAGAGAAACCCTCAAGATAGGGAGTTGCCAACTTTATAATAGCTGTCTGGTCAAGGTAGCCCTTGATTGCGGAGAGGATGTTCCTTATGAAATGCTCCCTGCCTTGCCTGTAATTTGGATAGGTTTCCTTTGCTAGCTCAATTTCCTCCCGTCTAATCCTTCTCACAAGCTCGACATATGCCCCAATAGGGTCGCGGGGGAGGAAGCTCATTACCAGAGCCTGGATGAACTGGAACCTGTCAGAGATTCTCGGGTCCTGCCCGAAAGTGCTCATTGCATACGGGTTGTAAATTCCCTGGGATGCCCGGACATAGCGGACAATCTCAGCAATCTCCTTTAGCATTTTCGTCTGGGCTCGGTCGTATTCGTATATCCGCCTCTCAGACAGCCGAATCTGGGTGACTTCCCTGTATTGCATCAGGGTGTAGACAATTTTGGCCATCCACACTTCGCTATCTTCCAATGGCGAGAAAAATGGGACATTGAAGCAGTTAAACTCAAGGACGCTCTCGTTGTCCTCCTGGAGCACCCTTGACTGGATGTCGAATTGGGCTTCTTCTGGTGATGTGCGGGAATCTGCCATTTATTGGAATGTAGCTGCTCCCTTGCTAAATATGTTTATTCCCTCCGGGAGATTTTCAATTACATTTAAAAGGATAATAACCCCGGAAAGTGACAATGATTGACGCATCAGCGCCCCAATTCGACCCTCAGATGCGGGCAGTCTCCGACCTCTCAAGGAAAATGCGGAGTGTCGAAGACCGATTAGCAGAGCTCTCTGAGAGGGTTGCCTTCTCAATCGACAGCCTTAACAAGAAGGAAAAGGAGGTTGAAGACGCGCTGACGGCATTGCTTCGGACAGCTTCAGCCCTCCAAAAGGATGTGACAATAATAAAGACAGAAATAGCGCACATGAGAAAGGAAGTCTCGCGGGCCGCGACAACTGAGAAAGTCGGAGAAATAGAGGGCTATCTTAGCCTAATTGACCCGATGAAATTCGTCACAAGGGACGAAGTTAAGAAAATGATTAAAGGAGAACTAGGGTGAAGAAAGGGAAAAATGGGAATACTTGACAGCGTTTTGGGAAGTGGCGGAAAAAAGCCGAAAGGCGATATTGTCGGTTCAGTAATTTCAATGAGACAGCAAGGGGCGCCGGACGCGGTAATTGCCCAGCAACTGCAGATGCAGGGAGTTCCCCTTCCCCAGATTCAGGATGCAATGAGCCAGGCAGACATTAAGATGCGCGTTTCAGGCGGGCCAGGAGGCCAGAGCCAACAGCAGATGATTGGCCCACCACTTGGACCAATTAGTCCCCCGGACATTGGCCCTCCCCAAATTAGTCCCCCGGACATGGGCCCTCCCCAAATAGGTCTCCCCCAGATTGGAATTGGCGGGCCGGATATTGGACAGCAGCAAATAATTGGCGGAGTTCCGGACATTGGAATGCAGGGAAGCCAACCAATTGGGCCCTCCCCAGAGGAGCTTATTGAGCGGATTATTGACGAGAAATGGCATACAATGCAGGAGAAGTTCGACAGGTTCGAGGAATCCAAGTCAGAACTTCTCCGACAGCTCCAGGATCTCCGGGACAATCTGAACGATCTTCGGGTGAAATATGCCCAGCTTCAGGAAGACTCTGTAGTGAAAATTGAGGAATATAACAAGGAACTGGAAGGCGTCGGGAGCCAGATAAAGGCAATGCAGAGGGTAATGCAGAACATGATTCCCGTATTCGCGGAGAACGTCAGGCAATTGAACGATATTGTTGTTGAAATGAAGGGGACTGACAATTCCCCCGCCCAACCGCCGGCCGGAACGAGGCCCCCGTCTTACCAACAGCAACAAGGAAACATCCGCCAGACAATAAACGCACCTGAAAATGTCCGGGTGAAAATTGAGGCAACTCCATTCAGCGCAGGAGTATTGCCCGGGCCGATAAAGAAGCCCGCGCCATCTGGCGTCGGTGATTCTGAAGAGCCCCTTTTCAGGTGAAACAGCTAAAACTGACTATTTTAGCTTCTCAGCCAATTCCCTTAACTTTGCCCCTGTTGCCTTGCACGCCCGGTCAATCAGGTCCGCCAAAGGAAGCTGGCCGAAGCTCTCAACATAGAAAATGAACTTGTCCTCTTCCTCAGTTATCTCGGCTCCCGACACAACCTGAGCTTTGGCAAGACCAAGAGTCCAGTTCTTCAAATCCCTGACCTCTCCGGCCTTTGTGACAAGGGCATCCTTTGCCGAGACTCCATTGGCATACTCGATTTCCGCGCCCTTTGTTTTGGTAACCCTTGGATAGCCTTGGACAATGCAAAAGCCAGCCTGCCATTTCATATGGTCGGCTCCAACACCGACAACTGCCTTTGCCTCGAGATCTATTGCCTGTCCGGAATCAAGATAGACTATCGGAATCTCGCCCATTGCCGGAGAAATTTTCTTTTCTGATGAAACAAGCTCGGACGAATAAACCCATTTCTGCCCCTTTGCCTTGAGTGAGAAGGTAACTCCCTCGCCACCGAGCTCGAACGAGTTGTCAGTTTTTATCGGTATTAGCCCGAGCCTCAGGGCAATTACCTCGTCATAGAGGGAGGAGGAATTCTCAGTAATTGTTACATCTTCGATTGCAAGGACAGGGGAATGGGAGATTATTGCCTTCCTAATCATGTTCGCAAAGGACGAGTCAATCCCAGAAACTGAAAAGCGCGCCCATTCGACCGGCTTTTTTCCGCTGTCAATCAGTTCAATTTTCATAATCAGGAGGTCTTTTCCTTCCTTTAAAAAGCTAACCGAAACCTTGTAAAGGAAAATAGTGATTTTTCAGAAAATGCTAATTGAACGGACCTTCTGCCCCAACTGCAAATCAAGGGAAATTTTCAGGAACGGTTCATCGAACGGCAGGAAGAGGAATGTCTGCCGGGAATGCAAAAGGTCTTTCTATTCAAAGTCAAGCGCTTTCCACAGGCACAAGTTCCCAGAGAAGGCAATTCTTCGGGCTCTCTTTCTTGCGAATTCCGGGAAATCTCCCATGGAAATACTGGCAGTTCTCGCGTCAGAAGGAATTTCAGTCTCCCGGCAGACAATATTTTCGTGGAGGAGGAAATTCTCCGGAAGAGGCATTTTTTAGTCAGTGGCAGAAGCTAACGACGAACCCGGTTCTCACTCAGCCACCCTGTGCAGAAAAAAGGCTATCTGACTTGTTGCGAAAGCCTCCGCCTAACTGCAGAGGCAGGATTCCAGCAATTAATGTCAAACAATGCCTTTGGGCGAGTATTTGACTAAACTCCACTACCTCTTTTCCCATTTGCCGACGCTTTAGGCAACGGCAACAGCCAAATCAAACCCAGTGTCCACGCTTGCTATTGGCTTAAGCTTCAGACAAACGCGCTCTACACACGTCTTCCGCGCTTGCCGCCGGGCTTTCTTGTGCCGTCATGCGGAACGGGAGTTGCGTCGTCAATCCTGCCAATCTTCAGGCCAGCCCTTGCGAGCGCCCGAATTGCCGGTTGCGCCCCCGGCCCCGGGTTCTTTGAGAGAATTCCTCCCGGAGCGCGTACCCTGATATGGACTGCCGTTATCCCCTTTTCAAGGGCTTCGAACGCAGCTTTTTCCGCCGCCTGCATTGACGCGTTGGGAGAAGGTTTCAGCCTGTCAGCTTTCACCATCATTCCCCCGGAGATTCTTGTAATTGTTTCAGAGCCCGAGAGATCAGTTATGTGTATTATTGTGTTGTTCTTGGACGCATAGATATGGGCAATTCCCCACATTTCATTAGCTGTTTCTGTCGCCATTTTTTCTATTCCTCCTCTCCACCAGTCTCAAGGGCTGAGACATCCTTTTCATCAACAATCGGGTCCTCTTCGACTTCTGTCGTCTTGTCAGCCTTTAGCTTTGCAAGAAGCCTTATCTCCTCCTTCTTCTGGGGAGTCTGCCTTGCAGGGTGGTCGTCCTTCGAAAGGGGGCTTTTCGGGACAATTGTCACTAGCGCTTCCTCTTCTTTTGGCACAATATAGCCGGGAACTGTCACAACCCTGTCACCTATCATTATGTGGCCGTGGGCAATGAACTGCCTTGCCTGCTTTTGGGAGCAGGCAAAACCCTTCTTCAGTATTATTGTCTGGAGCCTTCTGTCAAGGACGTTCCTCGCGTTTATTCCGAGAAGGTCGTCAAGGGTAGCGCTCTCAGCCGAGACGAGCCCTAGCTTCTTCGCCTTTGTCACAACATTGGTTTTTGTCCGTTCCGCAACTGTTCCCGTCTGTGTGAAAAGCGTTCTTGCAACGTTCCTGAATTTCGAGACTTTTGCGTTCGCTTTCCAGACCTCTGTCTTGTTCTTGAGGCCAAATTCGCCCGCAATCAAATCCTCTTCGTCAGCCCTTGTTTTGTCCCATTTCTTGAACGGGATTCTGTACTTTTTCCTCTGTTTCCTTATGTTTCCCAAGTAGATCACCGCTTTTTTGTTTCTTTATTTCCGTGCTTCCTACTGTTTTTGCGACAATTATTTCTTCTTGCCAGAATCCTTTCCTGGCGAGGCTCCCGCAGCGGATTTCTCCGCGCTTGCGGCTGCCCTTGCCGCCTGGAGCTTGTCCCTGATTACTCCGACAGTCCTTCCGCTTCTTCCCCGCTGGCCTGCTCCCCTTGAGCCTGTTCTCTGGCCCCGGAGCTTTAGGCCGTAAAAGTGCCGTATTCCGACATAGCATCTCATTTTTTTCAGAGTGTCAATATCCTGCCTGACTGAAAAGTCCCAGTCAGCCCCGACCAAGTGCTTGTCTTTCCCAGTCTCCAAGTCCTTCCTTCTGTTCAAGGCGAAAACCGGAACCCCGAATTTAAGAGGGTTCTTTATCAGTTCCTCGATTTTCTCGGTTTCAGCGTCCGAGAGGGATCCGATTTTCCGTTTCGGGTCGAGATCCAGAAGGTTTATGCAATATGACGCAAAGCTAAACGAGATTCCCCTTATCCCCTTTATTGCCGAAAGGATTGATTTCGTTCCTTTGAGGTCAGTTCCCGCAATGCGAACAATATATTTCAGGTTCTCGTCAATTTTTTCCTGTTTTTTGACCGGGGCGCCCTTTTGCTTCTTCTTTTCTTCAGCCCAGGCATCCTTTGGTTCTTCTGATTTCTTGCCTTTTCCGCTTCCCATTATTATTACTCGGGAATCCGGCGGGAAAATGGTGTTTTAAAGCTTTTTGTTCGGCAATTAACGGGGAATTTAAGGCAAAGCCTCGGGCAAAGCCCGGAAGGGTCCTCCCAAACTCCTGACCTCGCAATTCTTGGCCTAAGGCAAAGCCGATGTTTCTTGCAATCCTCTTTTCAGTTTTTTCCAAGAGGCTTGTTTTCACTTCGCCTAGCGAATTCAGGAGAAGGACGACAATTTTTGAGCCCTTCCGTTTCTCCGGCTTCTCTGTCTCAATATATCCCTTGTCCGCCATCTGGACAGACGCACAGGTTCCGTAGTCAGGGCTTATTACGAAGAAATACTTGAAGTATTGAGCTAAACCGGTGGACAGCTCTCCCTTCCCGGAAAACGGTCAGTGAAATAGCTCTCTTCAGGGGCGAGGGGCAGATATCAAGGAGTCTCGACAAGAACTCCCAAGACTTCCAGTTGCACTTCGTTTATTTCGTCCGGAGAAGCTCTGTCGGAATATCCGACCAAAAGAAAGGTCATCTGCTCCTTTGCCCTCTCTAACTCAACATCCCTATAGATATCAAAGGAGACTTGTCCTTTTCCAACCCTCCCCTCCCCCAATATTGGCAAACCTTCTTTTTAAAAACAATGTTAAAAAGAAGGCTTTCCGCCAAACCCTGATGGGAATTGTTGCAAGAGGCGCGGAGGCACTAATTTCCAAAAAGCAAGGGAAACTCTTCAAAGAGAGGGTGAAGAAAGGCTACAGGCACCCTGAACTTGACTTGCGCCTGAGAATAAGGAGAACAAGGCTCGAGGCGAACGCCCTAAAGACTGCCCTCTCCGCCGGTGCCCGGGTGCCGAAAGCAATCTCAATTGACGAGAAGAACTGCTCGCTTGAACTGGAAGAAATTCCCGGCACAAAGCTCCGCGACTGTTTTTCAATCGCCTTTGCACGGAAACTGGGGAATGAAGTTGCCAAAATACACTCCGCGGGGATTGTCCACGGAGACATTACTACTTCGAACATAATTGCGGTAGGAAAAGACCCGTATCTGATAGATTTCGGGCTAGCGAAATTCTCCAAGTCTGACGAGGACCGGGCAGTTGACCTGAACGTTTTCAGGCAGGCCCTTGAAAGCACGCACACAAAGGATGCTGAAAAATTCTTCTCCCTGTTCCTTTCCGAATACGGGAAGAAATTCCCGCAAGCTGTGGCGAGGCTAGGAAAGGTTCGTGGAAGGGGAAGATACCGTTATACTCTCTAATTGTCAATGTCTGAGTTTTTCCCTATTATTTCCAGGACCGACTTTTGCATAATAATTCCAGAATCCCCGGAAGCCTCGTTGAAAGCGAAATCGAGCTTCTCTTGGCTCTCGGAATATATTTCATAGAACGGAGCGCCCTTCTTCACCTGGCTTCCCTTGTGGACGAATAGGTATATTCCCGCCCCCTTGTTTTTCGGGGCTCCCGCGAAACGCGCGACTTTGGTCAGCTGGCTGTTGTTGAAGCCGAAGACAGTGCAGTCCGAATCCGCGAAAACCTTCCTCCTGAACTCCCCGGTCTTGGGGAAAGAGGAGGTCACTCCGCTCGCGCCCCCTTGCGCCTCGACAATTTCCTGGAATTTCCTCAAGGCCTTGCCCGAAGACAAGATTCCTTCCGCCATTCCTTCTCCCTCTCCCTCCTTTGCAACCTCGCAGTGCTCGAGGAGGAGGCCCGCAAGGGTTATTGCCTTTTTTCGGAGGTCGTCTGGCGCGTCCTTTGCACCTTCGAGAACCTTCAGGACGTCAATTGCCTCAAGAGAGGGCCCAATCCCGTTCCCAATTGGCTGGTCCCCGGCAGTCAGGACAACTTCGACATCAAGGCCGAGAGTTTTCCCGAGACGCCTGAATTTTTGGGCAAGATGCCTGCCTTTCTCTTCTGTCTCGAACTTCCCTCCCCGAGCAATCGGGATGTCAATCAGGACCTTTTTCGCCCCTTCCGCCTTTTTCTTCGAGAGAATGCTTGCAAGGAGGAAGGGCTCAGGGTCGAGCCTCAATGGATATCTTAATTGGTTCAGCCGGTCGTCAGCAGGCGAGAGGTTGACAGCCCCGTTCCATATTATGCATCCGCCGACAGTGTTCACAATTTTCGTAACGCTCTCGAAAGTGTGGTCAACCGAGCAGAGAACTTCCATTACATCAGAGGTTCCTGCAGGTGAAGATATTGCCCTAGCGGAAGTCTTCGCCATTGTGAGGCCTGCCGCAACGCAAATAGGTATTACGAGCATTGTTGTCCTGTTTCCCGGAACCCCTCCAGTGCAGTGCTTGCTTGCAACAAGCTTTCCAGGGAAAGAGAGGGTTTTTCCGGCCTCCGCCATGCCCTCTGCAAGGGCAGAGAGCTCTTCTTCGTTGAAATCGTGGCTATAGTACGAGCCCATGAAGAAGACCGCTTCAATGTCGGAAAGCTTGTTTTCGACAACATCTGAAATTATCTCTTTTATTTCCGCAGGCGCGAGATATTCCCCTGATAGCCTGCGCTTTATGAAGCCAGTTGTTCTTGGGGACTTTGCCGGCTCGACTTGGACAATTTTTCCGTCCATTCTTTCGTCATCATCGGTGTTCCCCTCGAAGAGCCCTATTTCCCCCCTATTCACAACATTCCGAGTAACATCGACAAGGAAGATTTTTTCAATATTGTTGTGCCGAAGTATTGCCCTGTCGTTTGGATGGAGCCCGACCTCTCCAGCATCCTCCTTGTTCAAGAGCGCGATTTTCCTTCCGCCAGTCTCAATTTCAATTCTCCTTCCCCTGAGTTTTATCATCCGGATTCGGATGAATGCCGATTTTCTATTTATGTTTTGGGTAAATGACAGAAATTAAGGTAGTTGCCCCACTCCCAAAGACCGCCTCATTGGGAGGATAACTGTCCGACACCGAAACGAAGGAGAATGTTGCGAGAATTGTCCGGGGCCGGACTCAATTTTCCCTCGCCAAACTTGGTTGCATTCAGGCTAAAAAACCGCTGAGCGCCCGAAGGACGAGAAAATATCTTCCTTCAATTCTAGCTACCTCGGGCTTGAATAGAGACTCTTCTGAAATTGCCGGGCACCACAAATTCAGGAAAATACACTTCTTGGACAAACTGATTGATAGGAATCTCGGCTAATTCCGGGGAAAGCCGTTGCACGAGCCACGTTTTGCTGCCGAAAAATCCGTTTGTGAAAACTGGAGCTTCCGGCCGAGGGGCGTAAGGGAGACCAATTCGGATGTGAAAAGGCGCATCCGAAAGAGAACGTTGTTATTGTTACCCAAGGAGGCGCAATCCTCAACTTGCTGAATTGGCTTTTCTGAATTGAGGAAAAAGTCGGAAACGCGTCAGCCCCATTAATCTTGTTCGACTGGAAAACTTTCAGGCCAATTCCAATAAACTGCACGAAACATCTCGGAAAAAGGCTGGTGAAAGACAGAACTGCCCGGAACTAGTCAGGCGCTTCCGGGAAAGAGCTCATATCTCAGGATTGCCACAACCCCCCCGAGGCCAGCTATTTTCTGCCCAGCCTCGTGCGTCTCCGAAACCACAAAGACCGAGCCTCCCGAATCCTCAACAGACTTGATTGCCCCTTCAAGCACCGGAAAACTCCCCTCTAGCCGGGACTTTTTTATCAGGCCTTCCGAAATAATCAATGATTCAACAGCGCCCTTGACTGAAGCTTCCCTCACTTGGGCTAGGCCGTAAGAGACTCTTCCCGGGTTCTTTGCAAGGCGCGCGAAAACAGAGTCGACAATTCCAATATCCCTCCCAATTCTTGTTTCCTCAAGAATCCTCTTTCCTTCGCCCTCTAGCAAATCCTTCAGGGAGGCCCGGGTGGCCGAGCTAGCGGACGCAAGCGAGAATTTCACCCTGTTTCCAACATAGTCCGAAAAGTTCTCCTTTGCGTTCCCGGGCCCCGCGACAATTACGGAATCCGCTCTTTTTGAGAAGCTTTCGAGAGCGGAGAAAACCCTTGAGAAATACTCCTTCATTGATGCCTCATATTCGCCCTTTTCAGTTTTCGGCGGAAGGCTTGACTCGAAGGAAGAGAGCCAATTTATTCCTTCCCCGGAGGCAATTGCGAAATTCGCCTCGTCCCTGTCAAGCAGTAGTATCAATATTTTCGGCTGTGCTTCCCGAGCTTTCCTTACCCTCTCCCAATCAATAGGGGAGAACCCTCCCTTCTTTTCGAGCTTTACAGTTTCTCCCGGCTCGACCGAGAACGTGTGATAAGATCCCTTGGGAACGAGGTCGTTTTCCGATTCAACTTTTCCTGAAATCCGAAGGGCGCCGGAGAAGGGGTGGTATTCCGCCCTTTCAACCGAAATCGAAAGGGTTACTGCGACCTTGTCAGACTCGCTCCTCTCCCCCCCGAAATTTGTCTTTACTTTTCTCACTGTCCGCATTGTTGCTATTGTGCTTCCGTCCTCTGTCACAATGTTTGAAAGATGCCATATGTCGTCCGCATTCTCAACAAGGAGCTTTGCAACGCCAGCCTTGTCATCCCTGAAAACAACTTTCATCTGTTTTTTTTCGGAAAACAGCCAATCTTTATAAAAAATGGCGGAACACCAGTCCCAATATGGGGAAAACGCGCAACTTTTCGGAGAGAAGGGGCCTCGCAGGCGTTTTCCTCGTTGTTCTCGCAGGAATAGTGCTTTTTTCAATTCTCGCCCTTTTCACATCTGAAGAAGTCAGCACAAGCGACCTGTTCATCGGGTTCCTCCCAAGAAAAATAGCAATTGAACAGGAAATCGGTCTGATTGGGGGGTCTGGCGGGGACGGATTTAAGCATTCATATCTTGGGAAAATTTTTCTCTCCCAAAACATTGATACTGCCGAACTTTTGCGGGAGGAGGGCCCAATACACCTTATAAGGGGAATTGTCACTACCCAAGAGCATTCCTCCTCGTTCGAGAGCCCGTCCGGCGGAGATGCAAAACTCTCCTTCTCAATAGACTCGACAAACTCGTTCGGACTTCTCCTCGTCCGCCTGAACGGAGAAATTGTCTATTCGGGAAACCCGAAGAAAGGTGACTTGATCGAAGTTTCCCTGTCAAAAAGCGCTCTCAAGCCGGCCGGAAACTCTCTAATTTTCTCGACAACTTCGTCAGGTTGGAGAATATGGTCTCCAGCATACTACACGCTAAGGGAAGTCTCAATAAGCGCTTCTTCCGTGGGCCATGAGAGGGCGCTCTCCCAAAAGCGCGAATTCACACTCTCAAAAGACGAGCTCTCTTCTTTCGTTCTCGGGAGGGTTGTTTTCACAGTAGTTTCCGCAACCCAAGGGGCGAGCATTTCAATAAAAGTCAACAACATGACAATTTGGAAGGGGCCGATTTCTGAGAACTCCCTCCCGGTGTTCGTAGACTTTTCATCTGCCGGAACCGGGCTCTCTGAAAGGAACGAGGTAACCTTCATTTCCGAAAACGCCAGAGCCAAGATAGAGCTAACAGGGGCTGAGGTAATTGCGTTCACTTCCAAGAGCGGGGCCCAAGGAAGCCCGGCAATGACATTCACTCTAACGAAAGAAGAATACGAGCTACTGCGCTCTGGAAGGATGTATGGGAGGATAGAATTTTCGGTAAGTGAGGTGCTGTCGCCCGGGATTCTCACAGTCTCAATTGTCGGCGACAGGGAAAAGACAATAACTTCAAGCAGAATTTCTTCACAATCCAAAGTCTCAGCATCTTTCGGGAGCGAGAACTCCGTTATGGGAAAGAACCTGATAGTTTTCTCGTCCTCTGAAGGAGGGGTCTTCAGGGCGGGAGAGCTTGAAATAATGCTTGTGAGGAAATGATTTTAAAAATGAAAGGGAAAAATAATTCGGAAGGGATTTTCGTTTTATTGGTTGCCTTGCTCTCGGCTTTCGCTCTTTCCGGATGCGTCTCCGGAGGAACCGGAGGATCCGGAGGATCCGGAGGATCCGGCGGTCAGGGGCTGACCGGGAGCTCGTCCGGGGCTGTCCTTGAAATTTCCCCCTCCTTTTCCGAGGCACTCGGCCTCTCAGAGGGCGAGCGCGCGCAGATATCCGCGGAAATAAAAAACGTCGGAAAAACTTCACTCGAGAACGTGAACGCCGTTTTCTACAATTTCGGCTCAAACATTCTCGGATGCTCAGATGTCTATATCGGGGAGCTTTCTCCCGGGGAATCGTTTGAGGCAATGTGCGAACTAACCGCAAAGCCAAGGGATATGTGGGGCGACCCCGGAAAAGCTAGCTTCTCTCAGGAAATCTCGGTTAAAGTGAAGTATTCCTTTCCAATATCAGGGGCTTTCGAGTCAATTAGGGTGCTCTCTCCAGAGGAATATGCGCGGGTGAACCCGGGGGCGAAAGCGGAGGAAAAGACAGTTACAATCGGCCCGGTCTCCCTCAAGGCAGAGTTCCAAAAGCAGCCGGCAGTCTCCGGAAAGGAATTCCCGGTCCTCCTCTCTTTCTCAGTCAAGACATCAGGAACAGAAGGGATTGAGATGACGGAAGACAGGGGAACTGTTGCCGGGGCGCAGCTCAGGATTCCGGAGACATTTTCATTTTCAGGCAAGGGCTCTTTTGACTCTGCCGGAATCCCTTGCGGGGACGGAAGATACATCTGCGCAACAAAGTCCGGATGGGCAGTTTCCGGAAAGAACAATTCAGTCCTCTCAATAAACGTCCTCCCTCCGGATATTTCCGTTCCTGAGGAGACCTATTCAGCAAGGTTCGATGCCGAAGGATTCACAGTATTCAAGATTGCACGGAAAAAGGTGTCTGTTTCCGCGAAATCAGAAGGGAGCTCCTAGAAGAATTTGGAGAGGGATTTCTGGGAAATCCCGGAGACGCAGTTCAGCTCGTCTGCGCGCTCAACAACAATCCTTTTCAATTCCTCCGCATCCTTTGGGACAAGCACCTGGCCGTATTTCCCCCCGCCCCCCGGGACAATTACCGCCTCCCCCGCGCGGAATTTCCCTATTGCGAAAGCCAGCTCCGGATATTTCCCCGAAATTTCCTCAGGATCAAGTGAGAGGAGAATCCGTATCTCGCTCCCATAGTCGGAGACAACCGAATCATAGATTGCCAATGCGTCTTCAGGGGATTTTCTCATTGAGCGCGAAATTAGCTCAACCATCGGGATTGTGTACTGATAAGGGGGCCTCCCATCCGGGGATTCTGACTGCTCGCCCTTCGAGAGCTTTTCAATCCTGTCCTTTACCCCAATCTTCATCCGCCCCCCGCAAGAAATGCAGGAGAAGTTCAGGCCCCGCGCCTCATCAAAGGAATATTTCTGGTAGCATTTCGAGCAGGCTGTGCAGAAATACCTGCCCTCTCTCGGGTCAACTCCAGCATTGAAGACTATTCTCCTTCCGCCATCCCCTTTCAGCGCAAGCTCAATTTCCTGAAAGGAGATTGATTTGACGGAAAACCTCATGAACTCCCGCCCGAGCCTTCCGGGATTCGCCGAATGGGCGTCGGAACCAGAGAGGAAAACGCGCGTCCGTAGTTCAGGCACCCTGTCAGCAAGATAGGTGTCGGCGGAGAGGCCGAGCTCCACGAACGAGATGGCTTTCGATGCTGATTTGTAGCAGGCGGAAAGGGTGTCGAATTCCTTGAAAACGCTCGTCCAGGGGGTGAAAACGTGCGCTGGCCCAAAGAGGCACCCCGAATCAATGCATGTGTTCGCAAGAGCTTCCCCCGAGAGGGCGGTTTTCGGCCTTCCGTCAAGGGAGAAGTTGTTCGAGAAGTTCTCAAGCTTCTCCTTCACGTCAATGAGCGCGGAGAGGTTCGGGAAAATTGCGAGGTGATGCACGCTGTCTTTGTCCTCTATTTCGCATGAGAGGATGAATTTGACCCCGTTTTCCGCAGTGAAAATACCGATTTCGTCGTTGTATTCCATTTGCTTGACTTCGGATAGCCACTCCGGGTGGAGGGCATCACCGGTTCCGACAAGTGAGAGCCCCTTTTTTTTCGCAGTTTCAGAAAGCGTTTTTACTGAAATTTCCTGTGAGCAGGCTTTTGAGAACCGGGAGTGTATGTGGAGGTCGCAGTCAATTTCCCGGAACATTCCGGCAGTCTTTGGCTCCGAATTAACTAATTTTAGGAATTTTGGCCCAAATATGGGTTAAAGTTAGGAATTAGCTAAAATTAAAGAGAACTCCGTTACTATTCTCCCCAATGCAATCGAATTATTCAATTGGAACACATTTTCAGTATTAAGCTGAGGAAATTGGAAAAGGAAGGGCGATGGCAACTCTTGTTTTTCCGGAGAAGGGATGGCACAACCCGGTAGGGTTGCGTTCGAAGCCAGAATGCTTTTCGAAGCGCTTTCCAGATATCAGGAAATAGAGCTCGCTTTCAGAGGCTTTCCGGGAAAAGAAGCATATGCCTCTTCCAATTCAGTATATTTCTAGGCGGAATCTTTCTCAACACAGAATTTCGGAGATTTCAGGGACAGGTTAGCCTAGAAATACAACGGGGAAAGAAGGGATGCCAAAAGAGTGAGAGACGAGCTATCAAAATATTGAGCGGTTTTCCGGCCCGAGTAGTTTTTTCTCAGAATCTACCCAATATACCTCATTTCGTCAGAGGTCCCGACAGATTTCTCCATCATTGATTTCTCGACCTCTTTTGCTTTCGCAATAGCCCTGTCCATCTCGACAGACCTCTCGTCCAAATCCTTCATGTCGAGCTTCAGCTTCAGGAGCCGGCAGAGCTCTATCAGGACGTGTTTTGCTGATTTCGCATCAGTGAACATTGGTCTTGAGAGAGTCTCGCCCATCAGGCAGATTCCGTCAATTCCCTCAACTTTTCCAAGGCCGAGGAGGAGCCCCGATGCGCCAATTATTATTCCGACTCTTGCGCCCTTTTCGAACTTTACTCCTTGCTTTTCATATTTCTTCTTGAGTTCCGGAGTAGTCACCGCGCCAATCACCTTCGGGACCTTCGGGAGGACAGGTACTCCGAAACCGCCAAGAGTGTATATCTGGTCAACTCCATAGGACTTTACAAAGTCAAGCATTGCCTTTACAATCTCATAGTGGCCGTGGGGAGTCATTGACTGGATGTCCCCGGTTATTATTATCAGGTCGGGTTCGCCCTTCTTTTTTCCCTTGTAATAGTAGAACTCGTTTCTTGGCAAGTCTAGGGTGTCGTCCTCGTTAACGAAGACATGGTAGGGATAGTGGTCCGAATAGAGTTCCGCGAATTTCTTCGCCTTCAATTTCTCAATGAAATACTCGCTTGCCACTTTTCCGACATTCCCGATTCCCGGGAGTCCTTCAACCAGAATCGGCTTTTTCAGTTTCGGCTTTTCAACAACGTTCCATATTATCATTCCGTTTCACCTTTTTTTGTCGCCCTTGCCTTCCTCAGCGCTCCGCTTCATTATGCGCCTGTATTTCCCGTACGAATCAGCCGGAGAGAACTTGGCCGGATTGGGTGAACTTGCGTCCGAACCGCATTCCGGACAGGAGCTTTTCAGAGTGTATCTTCCGCATGATTGGCATTTGAGCATTTTTTTCCTCAGACCTTGACCTCTTCTTCCCTGTTTCCGTCCTTGATTAGCGCAAAATCAAAGCGAGCCTTCTTCCCTGCTTTGGACATTTCCTCAGCAATCTCTCGGAGCTTTCTCTCAATCGACTTGAAGTCCTTTCCGACAAGGGAGATGTGGTATTTCGGGGCGCTGATATAGGAGACTTTCGCTCCAGCTCTCTCCGCAATTGAGAGGATTTTTTTCACCTGCTCGACTCCGTTCCCTTCAAAGCTTGAGAGCTCGACAGACGCCTTGAGCTCAATATCCTGGAATACAATGTTCTCCCTTCCCGCAGTCTCGAATGCTGACGCGATTTTTTCAGGAATCCCCCTCTCAATTAGGGAGCCTTTCCCGTCCTTTGCCGCCGCTTCGAACGCGAAATAGACCTCCGCGAACTCCTTTTCCAAGAGCTCGCCCAAGTCTTCAGGCAGTTTTCCGGAGAGGATTTCCCGCACCTGCTCTATCATTTTCTGGGTCTTCTTCGCCCGCTTCACCTGCTCGAACTTTTGCTTCTTGTCGGACTCGCTAACGCGCTTCAGGGACAAGTTAATGTGGCGCCTGTCGGGATTGACTGCCATCACGAGGCATACTGTGCTTTTCCCTTCTTTGACAATCGACCGGATGTTTTTCACCCAGGACGAGGATATTTCGCCAATCGGAATCATTCCCTCCAAATTTTCATATTCGTCGAGGGAGGCAAAGGCGCTTGTCGGATAAACATTTGTTATTGTGCAGAGTACGAGGTCGCCCTCATATGGAAAGCCCTGCTTTTTCTCAATTCTGGGAGGCTCCTTCTTTCCCCCCACCTGCCCGCCCTCTGAAGGGCTTTCTGAAAAAGCATCCATCTGACTAGTCAAACGTCTCTATTACCTTGACGTGCTTTTCGCTCACAGTTCCGCCCCTCGGCTCGACTAGGACCGAGTCGCAGACAAGGCATTTTACAACGTTCGCCGGCTTGTTGAAAATTATCTGCTCATTCTTGCACTTGTCGCACTTTACCTTCATGAACTTCGATTCAGGCATTGGTATTGCCGTTCCCCTTTTTCTCCTTGCCATTTCAATAATCACTTGCCTTCCTTCTTCACAAGTTCGAACTTTTTCGCCCTGAATGTCCGCCTTCTCGGCCTCTCCTTCTTGCAAACAACACACTCCAGCCTCAAGTCCTTCCTTCTTGCAGCCTTTTCCCCAGAGGGTTTCGGCCTTGGAAATCCGGTGTATCCGACAGTCTTCCTCCTATACCGCCTCTGGCCTTCCGCAAGCTCGCTAGCCTTGTGCTTCTTCACAAGAGCGATTTTATTGAGAGTGTGCTTCTTGCATGTTGGACAATATGCCATTGTTTCCTTTGGGAGTTTCATTTCGGTTTGAAGGGTGAAAGGGCGGTTTTTAAAGGTTTTCCGAGGCACTTGCCCCCTATTTCCCGCCGGAAAAAAGCCCCCTGAAAAACGAGAAAACTCCCTCGAAAAACCCTGGCTTTCTCCGAATAATTACAAGATTCTCCTCGAACTTTTCGGAAGGAACGCCCCACCTGAAAGCGAAATTCTGGGGATAATTATCTTTGTAATCCCTGGCTTTGATTAGAGAATAAGCCCAACCTTCAACAAGTTTTCCCCTCTCGAAAATCAGGTAATTCCCGGCGTTCGTAATGCACTCTCCCTCAATATCCGTCTTTCCGAAAATAACTAGGGAGTCTTGGTAGTAGCTTCCTATTGCGCACTCTAGGCCACCCTTATCGGCCGCGAAAACCAGATAGTCGGTCGAATTTTCTGGGAGAAACGGATAATAGTCAAGGACGTCTTTAACCAACTTTTCAGTTCTCAAGGCAAAGCCGTAGACAATCCCCTCCCTTGTTTCAATTGAGAGGAAGTTGTCCCCTGATTTAAGGGTAATGAATGGATAATCCAGGTAGCCTTCGACCGGAAGGGGGGCGCCCGAGACGAATTTTCCGACAAGCGGGATAGCCTCAAAAGAGGAGATTGTTCCCGAGAGATTGGAGACAAAGGGCTCTTGGGACAATCCGGCGGAGGAGCCGTCATAATTGAAAACAATCCTTCCTTTGTAGGAAACCCCGAGGGATGACGCGCTCTTTGGGACGGAATATTTCACATATGCCCATTTCTCCCGGGCAGTAGAATTCGCGTTCTCGCAGGAGAGGGGGAACTCGAGCGAAAGCCCTTTTGTGAGCTCGCCCGCCTTGCTCAATGAGAAGAGGCGTCTAATTTCTCCCGAACCTATCTCCCGGCAATACCTGAAAGTGACTGATGTTGTAGGCACGCCCGTTGTCCTGAATACCTCCCGGGATTTGGAGGAGTTCGATTCAGAGACAACAACTGACGCGCCCGCGGAAAGGAGGATAAGCGAGAGAACCAGGAAAAAAACAAGGGCTCTTGCCATTTTCAGGAAATTCTTTCGCCCGAGGATTTATACTTTAGCGCGCAAAAACTCCACGAAGGGCTCAGCCTTTCTTGGCTTTCCCCGACGATACTAGGATTTCCGCGTTCTTCCACGGAACTTCGGCGCGCTCTCCAATTGAATACGGTCCGTAATTCTTCATGTCAGCTCCGACGAACGCCGGGCACTCGTCTAGGAACTCAACCCTTGAGAAACCTTCCCTGACTTTTGACACTGAACTCTCAAGAATCCGGGCATATACCTTCTCGTCAAAGTCCGAGAGCCTCTTTGAGAGGGACTCGAAAATCTCTAGCTCTTCAGCCGTCATTGCCTTTGTGTCGGCAATCGCCCGGGTGAACACTGCCTCGTGGGCAAGGACAAGGATTTTCCGAAGACGCCTTGAGAAAATGTCCCTTACAACGCCCCGTGCATTCTCAACCTCAGTTTCCTTCTGCCTGAGGACTTTTGCCGCAAACTCGTTCTCTCTCTTCTTCTCAAGAAGCCCGTCAATTGTCCTGTTGGAGAGCGAGAAGTACATTGCAACTTTCAGGTAAAAGCCCTGCGGGAGGCTTGAGAGGGGGGTGAAATCCCGTTCCTTCCTCTGTATTTCCCTGAGCGAGACGAAATTTATTGTTTCCTCCCCGTCCCTTGGCTCTTCCACTTCAGGCATTTTTCAGGATTTTGAACAAAAGCGCCCTTTAAAAAATTCCCCTGCCCAAGTTATAAGGCGGGTTTTTCCCCCTTCTTGCCTTTTCGGGCTGGCCCGCGCGCCTTCCGCGCCTTTTTCGGCTCCGGGGCGGAAATTCTCTTCTTCGGCAGCCTCCTGAAAGCGGAAGTTATCGGGTTTTTCACGCCGAAGCAGAAGGAATCCGGCCTGCAAATTCCCATTTCCCGGTAGAAGCCATCAGTCTCGCAGTTCGGGGCAATCAGGCCATTGTCCCGCTTGCTTCTCCCAATATAGGAGAGCTGGCCTGCAATATAGACAGGGGGCAGGGGATTTTTCAGGGAGCTGTTCCACGAATTGCATTTCTCCGATATTTCCTCAGCGCTCCAGCCGGCCGACTGGAGAAAGCCCTGCAGAATGAAGAGGCGCCTCTTCCTACCGTCTTCGACATCAATTTCCGAAAATATTGCCCCGATGCAAGGGGGAAAAACCGATTCCGAGAGCTTGATTTTAGGCTTTTCCTCAACGGAATCCGGAAGATATTTTCCCTTGGATTTGACTTTTGACGTTTTCCACTGCTCAACATATTCCTTCCGGGTATCTTCCCTTGAGAAAGCTGTCGGAAGGAGGTCTATCAAGCTCTCGAGGCTCCCCATACCCCCCTCGAATTTCACAACCCTTTCAATATTCTCCGGGCGCGCGGTCTCGGGGTCGAATTTCAGGAGCTTTTTTGGTTCAACTGGTATTGAAACAAGCCAGCTTTTCTCGTTGAAGGAATATGGCGCCCTTACAAGGTGCCTTGGAGAAATCAAGACGGAGTCAATCTTGACTATTCCGAAATTGTCAATGCTCGGATGCTTTTCGTTATACTCTTTTTTTATCCGGAGCTTGTGGCCGGCCGGGTCCTCCAGCAGCAATTTTGCAACAAGCTCATGCTTCGGCCTGCCCCCTTTCCACTGCTCGTCCGCCTGCTTTTGTATCTCGGCCCTAAACAGCCTCTCAATCTCCGCCACCTCCCGCTCATGGACTGTCCGCGCGTCGTCAATTGCAGACTGCTTTCCGAAAGTTTCCTCAATATCCTCGCTTACCTTTTCCTTGCAAAGTTGCGTCAGGTATTTTCCCATCAGGCGTGGAAGCTCCGGGAAAGCCGATTCGATTGGCGCGCCCCTCCATTTTCGGGGGAAAAGCCCGAATGGAATGAAAATGTGAAAGCCTGCCTTTCCAGAAAATTTTATTGGTATTTCTTCCAGCCCGTAAGTGTCGAGAGCTTGTATTAGGACGTTTGCTGCTATTTTGCTGTATTCTAGGCCCCTGAAAGGGTCGGAATGATCGACTTTTGAATCCAAATCTATCAAGAAATCCCAGCCGGCCCTGTTATCGTCAATCTCCTTTCTATGCATTCCGGGAACTAGCGAAAGGGGGTTTCTCCACAGCTCAACTGACGCATGAAAGGAAGTAACTCCTCCCTTGGCGAGGGAGTGGACGTCTCCCGGGTATGCCAGAATGTCCGGCCTCTTGTTATAGTCCCCCCGAAGCCTTCGCCCGACAACCTCCCTGTTCTTTCCGAAGGAGACAATTGCTGAAGAGACATCCTCCCTTGAATAGAAATCGAGGAGCTCCTTTGTTCGCATCGGAAAAATAAGCGGAGTTTCCCTTTTAATTAATTTGCGCCCGGATTTCCAAGGTAGCAAAACCCTTTTTCAGGGAAATCACTTGTATTCGTCCGCGAATTTTTTCGAGAATTCCTTTGCGGACTTGTCAATTCTTTCGCAGGCGTCTTTGACTGCCGAGACCGCAGTGCCTTTTGAGACCTTGACCGAGAGGATCCCGGTCTTCTTCAAGGGGTGCTCTAGCTTTGCTCCCGCGAAATCGACTGACGAGTTTTTCAGGAGCTCTGTCCTAATGCCTTGGACAAGGAAATTTCCGCTGTCCTCAATCTCGATTGTCGCCTCTTTTCCCGAGGATTTTTCTGAAATCCTTATTTCCGCCATATTCTGTGAAAGTCTACCTCTTTTCTCTCAATTTCCCTTGTGTGAAAGGCTCTTGACGCCCTCAGGGGAAACTGGAACGTCCCTATTACAGAGTCTTTCGCTAGTTTTGACTCGGAAAATCCCCTTATAAAGTTTCGCGTTGAAGCAATGTGGAGGGAATAGACAACCGGGGCAATTGAAATCGCCTTTTCAAGGAAAATTCTGTCCAGCCCCCTGGCTTCCCTCTGTGCTCCGAAGGGGGGGTTCATTATTGCGACGTCAAACTGGCTTTCAGGGGAAAATTCGGAAATGTCGCACTCGGCAATCTCGGCCGATATTCCGAACCTATCAAAGTTCTCCCGCATTGTTCCGATTGCATCTGAATCAACCTCAACTGCGACAACCCTTTTCGCTCCAATTAGAAAGCAGGCGCCGGAAAGGATTCCCGTTCCTGCACCGAGGTCGCAGACAGATTTTCCTGAAATGTCCCTTTCGGCAAGGAATGCAATAACCGAGGCAATTTCCCCCGGAGTCTCCCACTGCTCAAGGGAATTCTTCGGGGAGGAAAACCCCCTGAATTTCGAGAGGAGAATTGCTAGATCCTTTTGGTTTTTTGGCAACTGGCGGGAAAAATCCGCCATCTTTCTTACTGGGAAGGCGCTGAACCAAGAGCATTCTTCTTGTGCTTGCCGTTTTTTTCCTTTGATGCCTTGATTCTTCCTTCCGCGGAAACAAGGGCGTCCTCTGACTCGTAGACGAAAGCAGTTCCCTTTGCAATGTTTAGGCCGTAGGTTGTCCCAAAATTGTCAATTACCACCAACGGCTCCTCAGTTCCTAGGAGGACTGCCAACTTTGACTTTGTTTCCTTCCTTTTCGGGGTTGGGGACGCTCCGTGGCTGACTTCAAACTCGACCATCTTCCTTTTCAAAAGGGGCTCTTCGGTTTTCCCTAGTATTTTTATATCAGGCATTTTTCAGTTTTCACTCGGATTATTAGTTTTTTAGCCGTTTTTAACTCTTACTGAAACAAGACTATCTGACGCGAAGGGCGAATTCTCCCTTGATCTCAACACCCATCTCTTTTGCAATTGCGGAATTCTCCGGGTCATATATTATCGAGAAACCCGCCCAGGTTGTCGTGAAATCGGTTCCCTTGCAGAGGGGGCAGGAATCTCCCTTTTCAACAATTGCCCTGCAGTTCCTGCAGACCTTTGTCTGTTTCGATGCCATTTCTACTTCTTTCCTCCGGCCGCCTTTTTCTCCTCTTCAAGCCATTCGAATTTTCCGAGGCCCGGCTGCTTCATTGTGAGCCCGATTTTAGAGGACGCGCCCTTCAGGCTTATTGTAACGAGCCTTGCCCTGACCTTGTCTCCCACCTTAAGCGTCCTTGCTCCTGTCTTTCCGGCAAGAATCCCCTCGGCTGAGAAGCTCATGAACTCGTCAGAAGCCTGGGAGACATGTACTAGGCCGTCCAATGGCCCTATTCTAACGAAACACCCGAATTCGACAACCTCAATCACTTCCCCGTCAAGCACTTCGTGGAGCTCCGGCTTGTAGACTAGCGCATTGAAAGCTGTGTCATAGTAGACTGCTCCGTCCCCGGCAATAATGTTTCCGTCCGAGATGTCAAGGACATCAGTTACGCAAAGTATTATTCCCTTGTCCTTGTCAATTGTTCCCTCAACCGACTCGCGAAGAGCCTTCTTCACCGATTCAGTCGAGCTTTCCTCTAGGAACTTTGGAGGAACCCTTACGCTTTCCCGCATTGTGACAATTTCGTGCATTTCATCAGTCTCCTATAGTTCGTTTTCATCTAATTCCTGATTTTCACCGGTTTTAAGCATGTCCATTCCGCCTTTTTCAGTCAATTCCTTCCTCCTGAAAACCTTCATTCCGTGGAGGACAATCTTTTTCGCCTCATTCTCGTCCCCCCAACCAAGTATTTCGAAATTGGCCGAAATCCCGAGGGACTGCTTGAATGTTGTATAGAAATGGAGTATTTCCTCCTCAACATGCGGAGGGAGGTCCTTTGCCGACCTTACGTTGTCGTATTTCGGGTCGCCCAAAGGAACTGCGAGGACCTTGTCGCTCCTTTTCTCATCGGCTCCGAGAATTTTCAGGACAGCAATCGGCCTTGCCGGAACAATGCATCCGGGGAACGTGCGCTCATCAACAAGGACCAAAACTTCAATAGGCCTTCCGCTGTCCCAGCACGTCCTCGGAACGAACCCGCAGTCGGAAGGATATGCGAGGGCTGAGAAAACCCCCTCAAGGAAAGGGTGCTCACCTTCGAGGTTGAACCTCTGCCTGCCCCCTTTCAATATTTCTATAACAACATTGATGTCCTCGGGCGGATTCTTGCCCGTTGAAAGCTCTTTCCAAAGACTTTTCCCCATTTTGTCAGGATTTCCTGCCCGGCAGACGCTCCCCAATATTGGAGAACCCGAGCTTTTTTCCTCCTCTCTCGAAAATATGCCCGAATTTTCCTTTAAAAGACTTTAGCTTTGATGCGAGGGCAAAGTCCTGAGTTCCTATAACAATCTCCCTATCCGGAGAGAATTTCAGGCAGAGCTCCTCAATTTCCCGGTCGCCGTGCTTTGTCTTGCTTCCGGATTCGACAATTGCGCACCCACTCGAAACAAGATAGTTGAGGATGTCCTTTTTCCCAAGTTTTTCGAGCTCGCCTCCGACCGACTTTGGAAGAACGACCTCCCTTGCGCCCGAGAGCGCCCGAAGCTCCACTAGGTCGAACCTTTTCGTCTTGAAGAGCTCGAGAATTAGGGAGGTGTCGAGAATGAGGACAGTCTGGTTAATTTTGGGTAAACTCATTTCGTGCCTTCTGTTCCTTCATTCTTTCCTAGCTCAAGGCGGAGGGTTCCTCCGGAGAAGCTCTTTCCAATTACCCTTGCCCCTTCAGGGATTGCGATTATCTTGAAATAGCTTTCATCCTTCCCGTAGCCCCTCACCTCAATTGAGCTCTCAAGCTCAGTAACCTCGACATCCTTTAGCGAAGGAACGTTTGGGAGGGCAAGCTCGACAATCACCCTGTTTCCTTCAGTTGTTATTTTCGAGCGCGGTTCCGAAATTTTGCCCGGCTTTCTTGGAGTCTGGATCGTTTTTGGGGCAACACCTATTCTCACAAAACCGCCCCTCAAGGGCGCAGTCGGGGGAAGACCCCTTATGTTCCTCTCAATATCTTCAGGCCGGACGTTCCCAAAAGTCCTCACCTCAACTTTCGGCTCTTCATTGTTCCTTCTGGTGACTTTGAGGGAAAAACCTCCCGCATTTTCTGAAAACATCGGGGTTGTGTCAAGCCTCTCAAAATTCATTCCGGCAATATTTCTCAAGTTCCTGTCGAATTCGCTGAAGAATTCAGAGAGAAAGTCTGGGATGTTATTTTGCTCCTCTCCGCAAGAGGGACAAAACTTCCAGGAAGAGTCGATTATTTCTCCGCATGACATGCAACGTCTCTTGGGCATAAGAGACGCCCGGGAACGCCGGTTAAAAATTTTTCTTCGCCTGAAGCACAATTAAGCTTAAATCCGGGCGGGCATTAGGGTAAAGAATGGCCGGAGAATCAGACTGCGCTTTTTGCAAAATAGTCAATCATGAGCTTCCCGAGTTCAAGATTTACGAGGATGAAAATTATCTGGCATTCCTTTCAATTGACCCCAAGGCAATAGGCCACACAATTCTGATACCAAAAAAACACTACAGATGGGTCCATGAGCTTCCCGAGGCCGGCGAATTTTTCGAAACAGGAAAAAAAGTCGCCCTTGCCTGCATGAAGGGACTGAACGCAAAGACAGTCTCCTTTCTTACTCTTGGAATGCAGGTTCCCCATGCGGCGCTTTGGATAATTCCCAGAAACGAGGGAGACCATCACGGAAAGCTACTTGACTTTTCAGTTCATCTGCATTTTTCAAAAGAACAGTACGAGGCAATTGCCGAAAGAATAAGGAAGAGTTTCTAGTTCCTATAATCCTTTGCGCCCGCTCTTATTCTGGATGCCGCCCCATTGCCAAAGACATTGTCAAAGACGCTCTCGGAATTTGGCCCATTTTCCCAACCGTAGCCGATCTCATGGGCATACATTGCGTCATTCTCCCCCTTTTCATATCCCTTAAAAATGTCGGGAGTTTTTTCAAGAAGGCTTTTCATTTTTGTGCCGGCAGCCTGAACGACGGGACTTTTTCCGACCCAAGAATAAAACCGGTCCTCCGCGGAAGGCCCCCCTCTTATATCGGCAGCCTCTTTTCTGAGCCGCTCCGCCTTTTCAAAGCCCTTGTCTCCAAGATAGCCAATACCTTGGACAACCGGACCTAAAATGGGCAGTTCAGTTACCGCGGAGAGGACATTTCCCGTTGCTGAAAGAACCTGCTTTGACGGGTCGCTCTCCGGGGAATCCCGGTAAATTTTTTTCAGGGCAAGGATTCCTTCTCCCGGAGCACCCAGAAGGTGGTAGGGAAGCTCATATACTGATGCTAAAACCTCCTTTCCAACTGCGGACGCTTTTCGGTCAGACATTAGACAAAAATACCTATTGTCAGGATTTAACGTTTTTCTTCCCTGCGCCGAGAAAAACCGCCACTCCCGCAATTATTATCGCTCCCCCGGCGAAATCAGTAAGGGACGGAGAAATTCCCAGGAGAAGAAACGCGAAAATTGCCGAGAATATTACGTTGGAAATCGAGGCTATCTGGGTTCTAGAGGGCCCGAAATGCTCGAAACAATAGAAAATCACAAGGGTGTTTGCGGCGAAAAAGAGGGCCCCTCCGAGAGCATAGGGCAGGTCTGTTGCAAAAGTCGCAAGGGGATTTTTCCCGAAAAGAATGGGCGAGAGAAGATAGAACACCGGTATTGAGAAAAGAGTTGCCCCGAAAAGAATTGCGTTCCGGTCAATCCCGGAATCAATTGCCTTCTTCGAGAACGCGTTCCCTATTCCAATCAGGACAACAAACGCAAGAGTCAGAGCCTCGCCAAAGCCGACCGAGACCGCTCCGTTCCCTTTCGAGAGTATTACGAAAAGGGCGCCGAACACCATTATCAGGCCCCCGGCAATTTCCCTCGGAGGCAAGCGCTCCTTCAACATTAAGAAGGCAAAAAAACCTGTAGAGAAAGCGGACAGCTGGAGAAGAAGGGAAAACGCTCCCGGAGTCGAGAGGTTCTGGCAGATGAAATAGAGAAAGTCTCCGGTCGCCCGGATTGCTGTAAGGACGAGGACCCATTTGACAAGCGCCTTCCAGTCAGTTTTCAATTCCCTTGCCAGGGGAACGAGCCCGAAGAAAGCGAGGAAAATTGCCCCGAAAACAGAGCGGTTGGCAGTGAAGCTTATCGGGTCAAGGCCTCCCTTTGTGAAAGCCCATTTGAGGAAGACTAGTTCAAGAGAGAATATCAGGGGGCTTGCGAGGAGAATTAGGGGGAATTTTTTCGGGAGTTTCATCTACTATTTTTCATTGCCAAAATCCGCCTTTAAATTGGTTGATTTTTTGGAAAAATCATTCCCAAAGACCTAGGGCTTTCCCGTAAATCCCAGTAGTCCACCGGGAAATCCGCTCCCAGGTGAAATTCGTCTCAACCCAGGAATGCCCGTTTCGCCCCATCCATTCCGCCCAGGAGGAATCCGAGAGGATGCGGTCAACCTGGCTCGCAATAGAGTCAACGTGCCCGGGGAAAGTGTGAAGGCCGGTATATTCGTGGACAATAGTGTCCTTTAGCCCCCCGACATAGGAGCCGACAACAGGCTTTCTTGCAGCCGAGGCCTCAAGCGCGACAATTCCAAAAGGCTCGTAGACGCTCGGGACTGCGAACGCGTCCGCTAGGGAATAAAGGGAGGGTATCAGGTGGTCGGGAGTGTATCCGGTGAAATAGAACTTGTGCCCAACTCCAAGCTGATTGGCCAGCGAGGAATATTTGTTGACGTCCCCTGCTCCGGAGACAACAAACTTTGCTCCCGGGTTTGCCTTTAATATTTTCGGAGCAGCCCAGACAAGATATTCTAGCCCCTTTTGGTGGGAGAGCCTTCCGACGAAAAGTATTATTTTCTCCCAGTCAGACGCGAAACTTGAGCGGTCTAGGAAGAATTTGACGTCCTCGAACCTCTTCAAATCTACCCCGTTAGGGACATAGTGGATCTTTTTTTCAGGCGGGTTGAAGAGGCCCTTTACCTCGTCGCAGAAATCCTTTCCAACAGTTATTATCTCATCAGCTTCATATGTTCCATACCATTCGAGGTCGTTTATCAGCCGGGTGTATGGGTTCGAAGGCTTTCCGCTCCGGCCATGCTCAGTCGAGTGAATGGTGAAAACGAAAGGGAGCTTGAGGGTCTTTTTCAGGCCAACTCCCGCCGGAACCATCATCCAGTCGTGCGCATGGAGGACGTCAAAATGGACCTCTTTATGTAGCCTTATTGCCTCTTTCTCAATTTTGTGGCAGAGGAAATTGCTCCATGCGAGGGTGTTTGGCGCCCAGGTCCCGGGAATTCTGCGGACAATTATTCCGTTGTTCGCGGTTTGCTCTGTCGCGTATTTCTCCCCATATGTTAGTATGTGAACGGAGTGGCCCATTTTCGCAAGAGAATTCGAGAGGTCGCTGACATGGCTCGCAATTCCCCCGACTTTGTATGGAGGAAACTCCCATGAGAGCATGAGGATTTTCATTTCTTTTCGACTAACACCTCCTCTAACAACCGGACATATTCAAAGAGGCCATTGACAGTCAGTATTTTCTCCTGAGGAACTTTCAGGTCATAGACAAGCGAATTCCTGCAGTCGTTATTCAGAGCGACAACCCTTCTTGACGAGTAAGAGGCATCCCATTCAATGTCGGAGATTGGCCTTGAGTTCTCATAGGAGAAACCCCGGTTATGTTCAGTTGAGCTGAAGACTGTTACAAGGGGAATGTTGAAGAGGGCCGCAATCGAGGATGCTGCTGGATAGCCGGTCCAGTCGTTCCCGATTACCATTAAATATTCCCGCTTCTCGGCGAGTTCTCTGCCCTTTCTTTTCAGCTCCGCGTTCATCAAAAGGGCCCAGTTGAAGAAAGTGTCGGCGTTCAGGGCAAAAGGAACCTTGAAGACTGAAAGCCCATTCTCCGGAAACAAGGCTTCGGAATATTCCGGGGAATAGCAAACGAGATCCGTTGCAATTCCCATCTCCAGCATTTTTCCCGAAAGAAAATAGCAGAAATCAGAGACTGCCTCCCCCCGGTTGAATTCCCTTGCAAATACAAGGACTCTTAATGGGGGTTTATCCATTGGCCGGATTTTCCGGTTTCCATTTAAAAAGGTATGAGTGGCAGGTCACTAATAGGGAGCAAAAATAGACTCAGTCGGAACTTGTATAATATCTGACGTTAATTCCCCCTGCCCTCGGAAAGATCCTCAAGAGCAAGTAGAAGCCCAATTGTGGCAACGCTCCCGAATCTTTCGTTTTCTAAGGAATTGCCACTTTTACCGGTGGCGCGTCCCTTCCGGGAAGAACAGTTTAATAGGGAAATTTCAGGGAGGCTGTCAATTCCGTATTCCGCCGCCGAACGGAGGGACGCCCTCAGCTACCAGAACTGTTGAGCAAATTGGAGACATTTCCGCAGAACCTAGACTGCCAACTGGCGCACGCCCACTTTCTTCCCTTTCCAGACAGGGTAGCTGAAAACTCCGACACCCCCCTTTTCCACTTGGCAAAACTTTTGCTCTTGTGAATAGACCAAGACTCAGTCGCGAGATTTATAGCAATCCGTTTCAAATTTTCCCAGCTTTGCGATAGCCGGAGAAATACTTGTTTCTTTGTCCTATGCTGCGTCAAAAGCCAGAATAAGCCTGCTCGTCATTTCGTATTCCCTTTGCAAAGATTATCTTAAAAATTTTCCGGCTCAGATAAGAATCCCGTGGCCAATCAGTCTCCATCTCTGGCCGACCCTTCTTGATATCGCGACCCTGTCACCGACATCCGCGCAGACAGGGACTTTTAGCGCAACTGACGCCCTTTTTCCTTTGACCTCGGAGACAATCCCGCTAGTCATCCCCGAATTTATGTTCAGGAGAAGTGGCTCGTTTATTTTCAGGGGCTCGACTGCTATTTCGGACTCTGTTCCGACAACGTGAGAGAGTAGGGATACGTCCATTTTCAGCGAATTCTTTATTGGCGGGAGATTCCCGACAAGCCCGACAACCATTCCTGCAAGGGAGTCTGATTTCGTTAGCGAAGGGTCGAGAGTTGTCCCAATCCCGAGGCTTCCTCCCGGTTTCGCAGAATCAACCATTGCCTTTCCGACAGAGAGGCTCGTTATTTTCGTTTTCAGGGGAATCCATTTCGTATTTCCACCATCTTCAAAGCGGAAGCCAGGAAGGATTTCTATCTCGTCCCCGACAGAGAGGCTTCCGCAGACGAGCGCGCCACCGAGAACCCCTCCTTTCAGTTTTTTGTAGTCAGTCCCGGGCTTGTTAATGTCAAAGCTCCTTGCAACAAGGAATTTCGGCTTCTTTTCAGAGTCGTGTACGGGCGTCGGGAGGAAGCGGTCAATTGCCTCAAGGACAATGTCAATGTTCGCCCCGTGAAGGGCTGATATTGGGACAATAGGGGCTTTCTCAAAGCCGTATTCTGAGAGGAATTTCGTTATTTCCTTCACGCTTTCCCCGGCCCGTTTTTCGTCAACGAGGTCTATTTTGTTCTGGATTACCAGAATGTTTTTCACCCCCATTATTTTCAGGGCAGAGACGTGCTCCTTTGTCTGGGGCTGGGGGCAAGGATCCTTTGCGGAGATTATCAATAGCGCGCCGTCCATTATTGCCGCGCCCGCAAGCATTGTGCTCATAAGGGCCTCGTGGCCGGGAGCATCGACGAAGGATGCGACTCTCAAAAGGGATGTCTTCTCCCCACATTTCGGGCAGTCGGCTTCGACAGTATAGCAGTCGGGCTTGTCGCATTTCTGGCATTTCCTGAAGGAGACGTCGGCATATCCGAGCCTAATTGTCATCCCCCTCTTCAGTTCTTCAGAATGGATGTCAGCCCATTTGCCTGTAATTGCTTTTGTTACAGTTGTTTTTCCGTGGTCAATCTGCCCGCTAGTCCCGATGTTTATTACAGGAATTTGGCTCTCTTCAGAAAGCTCAGGCTTGTCTTTATTTGGCCTGCTCCCCGCCGCAGATTTTTTGGCGGAAGTTCCGGATGCTGTATTGGGCTTACTTGCCTTCATCTTTTGACCCGGATTGTATTAGCTCTTCTAGGGATTTTTCCCCAGATTTGACAACCTTCACATTGACTTGCGCAATTATTGCGTCAATGTTTTCAGAGTGAACAGTGATTTTCCGCCTCTCTCCATCCTTTTTCGGGTGGAAGCCGACGCCTCCGGAGAGAATTGGCTTGTGTTTTCCAACCCCCTGAACCCCTTTCCTCATTGGAAAGCCGTCCCTGTCGGAACCGCCCGTAATTATCAGCTCATATCCAGGTAGGCCGACCCAGTCGCCTTTTAGGGCGGAGCCGACTTTAAGTCCGGATAGCTTTTGCGCTTCCGCCGGAGTCAGGACTTTTTGCTTTGTTTTCTTGGTGGATGGATCGCCAACTACGAGCCTTATGTCAACCATGAAACCGGACTGAAAGAGGGGTTTTTAATCCTTTCCGACGGAGTTTTTTCCCTTCACTCAGCGGCCTTTTCCCGAGCTCTTTATTGACAATCAGAAGGGCGTCCTCCATCCGAGCTTCAGGCATGCGGCAATTTCCGCCACCTGCGCCTCCTCCTCAATCTGCTCCTTTACGAACCAAGTTAGGAGGCTTTCAAAAGCTCAATCGCCTTCCTTTCTTGCGAGAGTAATAATAGTATATAATCCAAGTCACCGCCTTTTCATTGGCATATGCAGACTCGAAGACCTAGATAGGCCTTTTCTAGGAAGCCCTTTTAGTCGCCGACACCTCCAAAAGCTCAATTTTCCATCCACGCTCATAGGAATGTCCGAAGAACTTGAGGCTATGCTCGGTCTCCTCCTTGAACTGCGCGAGCATCAATTTAGCCATTTATGAGAGGCTCCTCTCCTCAAAAAATCCGGACATCCCAAGATGGATGTACGCAGAATCGAATTCCGCCTTCATTTGTTTCAAGCACGCGTTTGCCAATTTTCCCGATATTTCAGCAATTTCCAGAATTCATTGGTACAAAATATATACTTGGGTTTTTAATTGCTGCTCTTTTTTGCGACGCTGGCAAAGCTTACTTGCGCGTTATGTGGCAGCCTTCTCCCCTCTTCAGGTAGATTGGATGGGCTTGCTGGAAGCTCCATGAAACTTCCTTTGCCTTTTCTTCCAGATATTTCCTTGCCTTTGCCTCCCCGACGTTTGCGAGCGACATTATTTCAAGGTCTGAAGCAATTTCCGAAAGGTAATTCTCCTTGAAATATTTCCAGAATTTGCCCCGCGATTCCCCCCCTTTTTTTTCAGAATCGGTTTTCGGAAGAACAACTCGGTATCCTCGGTTGGACTTCTCAAAAGAAAAGCCCTCCGGCAACTGGGCAAGCTTTTCATACGCTCTCTTCTTCACGACCTCGGGCATTCTTTCCAAAAGCCCCTTGCTTACAAGAGCCGAATTGAATGCGGCAACTCTCAGGTCTGGCGTGTTAACATACTTCCTGAAAGTTTCGCTGTCTGCGAATGAGAGAAGGAGCTCTTCTTCGTCCGAGAGAAAAGCCCCTTTCTTTGCAGTAAGGTCAAAATATGCGGATTTGGGCTCGTCAGAGAGAAGGAGGTAAATGAGCTCGGTTTTGCTATTTAGCTCGCGTTCATTATAGAAGGGTTTTCCAGCCTGCTTGACTGCAGTTTCCTTTCCAACAAAAATAGGGGAGGTTTCCGTCGGAATAATGCGGAAACTCTCGGAAAGTGCCCGGGATGCGCGATAACAATAGATGCCTCTGGCAACAAGTACTTTTTCAATATTTTCCAGGATTTCGAATTCCCTCTCAAGCCCAGTACTGATTGAGTTGTTTTGGGACATTTGGGAAACAAGTCAAGAACTATTTATAAATGTTTGCCACTATCAAATGGTTATTAAGTTAGTTCGGCCGTTCCGATTCGCTCAGCCCTCAGAAACAAAGCTCTCCGCTAAGGACTTTCCGCTCAACCCCATTTCATTCCCCAGGAAGGGGTTGATTTCCGCATAATTGAGGCAAACCCTTCAAGGGCTTCCAATTCGTCCGCTGAAAGCATCTTTTTGTTCTCAAGGAGCTTTTTGAAGACTTCCTCAGGGATTGTCGCAAAGCAGACGTCTTGCTCAAAGAGGCTTCTTCCTATTACCGCGCCCTCAATTGAGACTGCGCACCTCTTCCCCTTTTCCGCAGATTCGACGGATTTCCCGTCAACCTGGATGTCCGAGAGGATTCCAAGGTTCGAGCCGTCCTCCTTTGTCAATTTGAAACCCTTCTTCAATATGCCTGCCTGTATCTCGACCCCCACGACCGCAGGCTTTGACTGGCGGAAAATGTATCCGGGAAGAACGGAGAACCGGGCCCCCCTTGGAATTCCTCCAAGCTCCTTTTTCTTTTTCTCCTCAGTCTTCTCCCTGACGAACTCCCGGTAGCCTTCGGCAATCTTGTAGACAACATCGCTCAATATTATCGGGACTTTTCTCTCCTTTGCGAGCTCCTCTGCTTCCGGATTGGCAGTAACGAGGAATCCGAGAATTACTCCAGAGAATTCGTCAGTTTTCCCGAGCTCCTCAGCCTCGACAACGTCCTTACGGGAAATGTTCCCAATCCCGTAGCTCTTGACCTTAATTTTGCTTTCTGAGAGAAGTGCGCCCATTGCCTCAAGGGAGCCTATTGAATCAGCCTTTATTACAACTCCGAGCTTTTCAGTCTTGATGTTGATCTGCTCCAATTGCTTTTGTATTTCGTCCTTTGCCCCTTCCCCGCCCAAAATTAGGCTTCCTGCCATAACATTGTCGCAACCCGAGGCAACGATTTTCACTGCGGAGGCGGCAACGATTTTTTTCACATTCTCAAAACTCTCTTTCGGGTCCCTTATCTCATCTAGGGGCTTTGGCTTCAGGAGCGCCCTGACCTTTATTTCCACAACCCCTTCCATTCCGCCGACCAATACAGTGTCCCCGACATTCAGGTTGCCGTCGTAAATAACTGCGTCAAGGCCCGTACACATTCCCTTGTCCTGCTTTACCTCAAGAACGGTTCCCTTTGCCGGAAGGGAAGGGTTTATTTCAAGGCTTTTTGAGAGGAATTTCTGGGAGAGGCCGGCAACGAGAGCAAGGAGGTCGGGTATCCCTTCCCCGGTCTTTGCGCTAACAGGAACTATTGCAATTGTTTTCGTGAAATCAGAGACCCTGTCATATCTTTCGGAATCTAGGCCCTCCTTTCCAATTTCCCCGACAATATTATAGATCTTTTCGTCAAGCTTTAAGATGGCGTCCTTTGAGCGCTTTCTCACGTTCCCGATGAATGAGCCCGGCTCCGACTGCCAACCGAACAGGAGATCTGTTTTTGTCGCGGCTACAATTAAAGGCGTCTTGTTGTGCTTTAATATTTTCAAGGATTCGACTGTCTGGGGCTGGAAGCCTTCCTTGACATCAACCACAAGGACCGCAATATCCGCCAGTTCCCCGCCCCTTTTCCTGAGGTTGAGGAAAGCCTTGTGGCCGGGAGTGTCAAGGACCAGGATTCCCGGAATTGTTATCTCGGTCTTTAGGAGCGCGAGAATTTCCCCGCATTTCTCGTTAATATAGCTGGCTGGAATTTCAGAGGCCCCAATCATCTGAGTTATCCCCCCCACCTCCCTTGTCAGGACTGAGGAATTCCTTATTGCATCGAGGAGAGAGGTTTTTCCGTGGTCAACGTGGCCGAGAAAAGTGACTATTGGCGAGCGAATCTTCCGGCGCGAATCAAGCCATCCTCCTTCAGCCATTTTACACATATCCGGAAACGCTCTTTTTAATAATAGCCAAACCGGGGAATTCCCTGCAATGCCCGTGAGAAAGAGGAGGAAGATCGTCCTTGTGGGAGGAACTTTTCAATACATCCATCCTGGCCATATCCATTTTCTGAAAAAAGCTGCAGAATTGGGCGATGTAAACGTTGTTGTGTCAAGGGACGGGAACGCCAAACGTGCCCGGGGCGGTGAGGGGGTTGTTCCGGAACGCCTTCGGCTCGCCCAGGTCAGATCCCTTCGGATTGTTAAGCGGGCGGTACTCGGCGGAAAAAAGGGGATTATCGAAGGGATTGCCAAAATAGAGCCTGACATTATTTTCCTCGGGCCCGACCAGCCGAAAATCGCGGAAATCCGAAAAACACTATCAAAAATTTCAATGAAAAAGCCTGTCAAAATCGCAAGGCTCAGGCGCAGGTTCGGGCAGTTCAGCTCAAGAGCAATAATAGCCTCTCTGGACAAATAGAGGCCAGTTTCTCCGTGTGTTGCCAAACAATACAACCAATATCAACCAGGGGGTTGATTTTTCCCTAAACCAAGAAGATATTTACCGCCAAAAAACCATCTCGGGAATATGGTAAAAAATTCCAAGAGAAGAAAAGGTCTTTTATCAAGCCTTGCGACCGCAGTGGATATTGTGCGGACCGGCAGGTTCTTCTCCCTCCCTGAGTTTATGGAATATTCCGAATTCCACAATAGCGAGCTGAGTGACAGGGAGGCATTCAAGGAATATGTTCTAGGGGAAACCCTTCCGGACGAGCGAAGGGGATTTCGAATCGCCCTCCACACCCACACAAAGCAGACTGGCGAATATGTCCACGGGAGCGACGGGCTCTCAACTCTTCCGGAAATGCTCTCGGCCGCAGAGAAGGAGGGCCTTGACGCAATAGTTGTTTCAGACCACGCATCCAGAAAATCCCTCTCATTTTCAGAAGACCTTGACGGAAGGCCTTTCGGAACAGGCCTCGGGTGGTATGCTGTGGAAGAGGCAAAGAAGCTCGGGTATGAAGGCTCTCCCGGAAAGCCAATAGTAATACCTGGAGTTGAAGCCGAAGTCCAAAACGGGATACATGTGGTGATAATAGGCTCCGACTATTCAGACTATTCTGGATTTTTCAGGGACAAGGAATTCGATTCACTTGTCTCGGAGTTCGAGGGCGCGAAGGGAACTCCGGGGGAGAGGGAAGCTGTCCTTGCAGTGCATTTCGATTATGTTGACCGCATGAGAAAGTCGAAACTCGACCCCCTGCTCGACTATTTTGCGGGAAAGGAGAGCATTGTCACAGTTGTCCCCCATCCGGGGACAATATACACTGGCGCCGGAAAGAAATTCGGCTGGGGCGCGGACGCAAGGGAGACTGCTGGCAACGGAGAGGAGGCGCTTTTCCTCACGTTTGTTTGGGAGACCGGGGAAAAATACGGGGCAATTCCCGAGACTGCGCGGGGCGTTGGAATAATAAGGCACAATGAGCTTGCCGAATACGAAAAGCGAGCCAGAAAGGGAGGATATCTCCCGGCAGTTGTCGCAACCCCTGACGCGCACATAGACGGAATGGTGGGAATATACGCGACCGATATTTCCGGCATCTCAAAAGAGGATTTCAATTCTCTCCCAGAAGGGCTTTCCAAAATGAAATCCGCATTCAGGGAAGACCATTTGCTTAGGGCCCGGGGAAATCCGGCAATAACTTCCGGAATGCCCCCGAAATACAAGGAGCCGGGAGTTCTTGAAGAGCTCTCAAGAGTCTATTGCAATCACATTGAGGACACAATAATTGGCCGTGGGCAGTTCCTGATAGGGATTGCCAATTTCCTCTCAAAGAATTATATGAAAAACGGGGCTGACCGCGCGAATAGGCAGTCGGGCGAATGGAGCTCTCCCTCGCCTTCTCCTCGCCCCCACTGAAAACATATTAAAGGACAGCTATCCCGGAGCGGAACAATGCAAACTGCGTCAGAAGTCGGGGTTGCCTCCCTTCCCGGAGGAAAGTCGACCAAAAGCCAGATAGTGGGAATTCTCTCAAAGGAGTGGCCCCTCTCGTGCAGGAAAATATACAACCGCCTGACGAAGGAGAAGGGCTCAGACATAACATATCAGGCTGCGCACAAGGCAGTAATCCAGATGGTTGATGAGGGGATTCTCGAGAAGAGCGGGCTTGACTATTCAATAAACCTCGACTGGCTGAACAGAATAGGGAGGTTTTCAAGGGACGTGACTGACGCATATAGCGAGGGCTCCCAGAAAATTCCCTTAGATAGCGACACTACTCAGCACAATTTCCAGTCTGGATACGAGGCAATAAGGTTCCTTCTTGAGAATTTCTCGGAGGGAAAGTTCACCCCCCTGAACTCTGAAAAGATCCGGATTGTCGCAAAAGTGCAACACATGTGGAACCCTTTCGTCCTAATGCCGAAGGATTTCGCAATTGTTAGGGGGCTTTCCGGAAAAATAGAGGTCAAAATTGCGTGCAAGGGGGAGACTTCCCTCGACTCTATTGTATCAAAGTTCTACAATTCAATTGGGATACAGACGATTCTCGGGGCCGAGGTCTCAGAGAGCCCCGAAATAATAGCAATAGGCGACTCCCTAATACAGATATTCAATCCCCCGGAGATGCGCTCTCTCCTCTCCGAGACTTATGCGAAAACCAAGACAATCTTCTCCCCTAACCTGATACGCAATTTCAGCGAGATTGCGAACGGGAAAATGCAGGTGACTGTTCTGATAAACAGGAACGCCCTTGCGGCAAGAGCCATCCGAGAGGAAATAGAGGGATTGTTCAAAACGAGAAAAAAGAAATAAGGATCTGTGGAAAACCTAGCCCTGCTTTTTGTCCTTGTGCGCCTTCTTTTCCCGCTTCTTTTCCCTGTGCCCTTCAGTCCAGAGGATTTTCGCCGGGTCTCGCCCGAGCTTTATCATGTTAGATTCGCATTTTCCGGAGCAGAAGAGGTAGACTGAGCCATCGCTCTTTACATAGAGCTTCCCAGTCCCTTTCCTGACAACCTCTCCGCAAAAGGAGCATTTCGTCAAAAGAACCATTCCTACCTTCTTCCTCCCCTTTCTTCTCCGCCCCTTCCGCCGGCTCCGAGAGGCCCTTTCTTCTTTCCGCCTTTCTCAGACCGCCTGGCCTGCATTACTGTTTCAAGGAGGTGGAGGGTGTCTCCGACCTTTACCGCTCCCTTGACGTTTCTGACAAGGATTTTTCCAGCGTCTTTGCCGTCGAGGACTTCGCACCTAACCTGTATTATCTCGCCCCTGACTCCGGTCCGCCCGAGAACCTCGAGGACCTTTGCAGGCGCGCTTTGTTCGGACATTTTGACTAATCAGAACTCCTAACCAACTACTTCTTGACGAACTCGGAAATCTTATTTGCAAGATCGTCAATTAGGGCTTTTGCGTCTCCTGGTTTCACCACCGCGACTGCGGATGTCGGGACCTCGATTCCAGACGCAGCTCCGAGATCAGCCTTTCCCGGAACGAAAACGAACGGGACAGCCTTTTCCTCGCATATCGGAGGGATGTGGGCGACTACTTCTGCCGGCTCTACATCCATTGCCACAACGACCAGGAGGGCTTGGCCCCTCTCGACCATTTTCGTGACCTCGTTCGTTCCGCGTTTTATCTTTCCGCCAATCCGCACCTTTTCGAGAACCTCGAGAGCCTTCTCGGATAGTTCCTTTGGCACTTCATACTTTGCAAACAATTGTTTTCCGGACGCCATCAGTCATTACTTCCTTTAGGGGGGAGAACTTTCAGGGGTTTAAAAGGTTTTCTTGAGGGGAAAACCGGGCGAAAACGGAAGAAGAAAACTTTATTATCTCTGCCCTGACAGGCCAAACATGTCAATACTTGTAACAAACGACGACGGCCGGAACTCGAAGAACCTCGAGATACTTTTTCGGGCGGCAAAAAGGCAGGACAAGAACACAATTGCCTTGGTCCCCGAGACCCCGAGGAGCGGGACGGGAAAAGCGTTCACAGTCCACAAGCCCCTCCGCGTTTTCAAGGCCTCCCCGATTGACGGATGCGATTCATATGCCCTGTCAGGAACCCCTGCCGACTGCTTCATTTACGGAAATTCCGTCCTTTTCTCAGGGAAGAAGAGGAAGCTGGACTTGGTAGTTTCCGGGATAAATGTAGGGGACAATTCGACAGTCCAATCAATACTCTCCTCCGGGACAATCGGAGCTTGCTTTGAGGCCGCGCTCTACGGAATTCCGGCAATCGCATTCTCACAGGACGCTCCGAGGGAAGCGTGGTTTGACTCGAGGAGAATGGAAAAAGCGTCCGCAGTCTGGGACATTGAAGATTTCTGCTTCAAGGTGATTAAGCAGGCGAGGGAGAAAGGCCTTCCGGAAGGGGTGCACGTCCTCTCAATAAATTTCCCGGACAACTACACTTCCAAGACCAAAGCAGTCTACTGCAAGCCAGACCTGATGAGGTTCATTAACGTATATTCAAAGAGAAAGGACCCGTTCGGAAAGGAGTATTACTGGACCGCGATAAAGGAGAATTTCCCGACCGGAAAGGACGGGGACTATTACAACCTCTTCAAGAGAAAGCACGTCACAATTACCCCCCTTTCAATAGCGTTCACATACGGGGACATTCTGAGGAAGACCAAGGCAATGTACAAGTTCTGAGGATAAACTATTTTATTTCAGGGCATTTTCCTCTATATAGATGGATATTTGGGCTAAACTTCTAGAGGACACACAGTTCTTAAATGAGATAGAAACTAACGGTTTCTCGAAAGAACGTGGATTTGTTGAATACCTAAAACGAGAAAAAATATTTGATAAAATAGACAAAAGTGGGACAATAACTGCCTCTTCTTTGTCAATAGATTTTTTTTCCAAGCAGAGTAGTGAGCTAAAAGATAAAGGATATTATGTCATACGGACGGGAAGAGGAAAATTCGTCGTATTTAGAGAAAAAGAGTTTCCTCGACCTTATTTGGATTTGGATTTTAAAAAACAACCAAACTACCTTTGGAATTGCCGAGCGGATTCGAAAATTTTACGAACTCTTTCAAAGAAAATTTGATTGAAAATGCCTCAATAGAACAACTCCACTTCAATGGCGTCTTTTCTAAGATAGTTTCTCGAATATCTGGTGAACCCACCTACTACATCGGCCCGAGAGGCAACAAGACCTCTAAATTCGATGTCTATTTTAGAAGGCATTCTGGAGAAGCCGAGAAAATATTCAATTATAATGGACAAGAAGAGTTAGACTACTCCATTTTCACCGAAAATCACATTTTAATAATCGAGGCAAAGAACCTTCTTTCCGGAGGTTTGGATTTGAGCTGGCACAAACTTGCCTATCCTGCAAACAGGTTTCGGAAGTTCTCAAATGCCCGGATACACCCTTGCTATTTTCTGAAGAAAGGCAGGAAAGTTTTCTTTTCAGTTTTTCCGAATTTTACTTTCTTTAACGAAGGGGTTGTGCTAAATGAACGGAAATTTTTCACTCCCTTAGAGACCTTTGAGATAGATATCTAAAAATTCACTTGTGCGCGAACCAGAACTCTGCCCTTCCGTCAACCCACTTGTCGAGCCTGCAAAATCCAAAGCGCTCAAGCTGGACAATTTCCCCAGGCTTGATAGCTTTCCCAGCTTCCTCAAGAAGTCCTTCGAGCCAAATGCCGTCAGGCATGAGAACCTTTGTCGGAATAGAGTTTTTCAGTTGGACAAAGTGTATTGTCGCATCGGGCGCTCTCTCCGTTTTCACAAGCTCGCCTGTCCCCGCTTTTTCAAAAATTCCGAGACCTTTCAGGCGCACAGCTTTTCCTTCCTCGAACAGGCGGGAATCGGCCGATTCGACAGCAACCGTTTCTCCGGAGAGAACAGAATAAGCCCTCTCCCCGAATTCCGGCCTGTCCGGATGGAGAGGAGCCGAGCCAGAAGAATCCTCTTCGAGCTCGAACCTTGCGAGTTCGGAAACGAAGAAATATCTCTCTGCATCCTTGTCAATAATTTCCCTGTTAATGCTGTAGAGGACTTCTGCCTCCACCGCAACATCGACAATGCTCATGCCGAATGAGAGGAGGAATTTTCGGACAGCCTCAGGCCTTATCCCCCTTCTCTCAAGGCTTTGGAGGCTCCAAGTCCTCGGATCGTCCCAGCCGACGAAATCCCCTGACACTATTCTCTCCTTCGATTTCGACTTGCTTATTGTCCCTTCGCCTTCTTCAAGCCTGAATTTCCCGTAATGGAGGAAATGCGCACGTGGCCACCTGAAAAAATCCCAGACAATCTCCTCCACCCAGTCTTCCTTCACCAAGTCAGCTCCCCTGAGAATGTGGGTTGATTCTATCAAATGGTCGTCAATTCCCCAGGAGAACTCTAGGAGTGGCCAGACCCTGTATTTAGTCCCGACTCTTGGGTGCGCCCTTTCAGTAATGCGCATAATAACATGGTCCCTGAGAGCAGGATTCTTGTTGTCCATTCCGCTCTTCAGGCGCACAACAGCTTCCCCAGACTTGAAAGACCCATCAAGCATTTTCCCCCAGCGGGCAATGTTCTCTGAAATTGGGAGATTCCTACAAGGGCAGTCAATCCCCTTCGCCTTGTATTCAGTTCGGAAAACCGCGCCCTCGCAAGTGCAGACATATGCGTTCCCAGCGTCAAGGAGTTCTTTCGCATACTTGTAGAAGATTTCCACCCTGTCTGATTTGTAATATTCCTCGTGCCATTCCACTCCGAGCCATTTCAGGCCTTTTGTTATCAGGTCATATGCCTCGACAAGAATGCTCTTTTCCGGGACTTTTCTCATTCCAGTAGCGGTCTCGACAATGCCACCTCCTTCAGTTCCGACAGTGTCGTCGAAGAAGAGGACAAGCTTACCCCTGTATTTCTTCACATACTCGTCATTGAGGACTGCCATTCTCGCGTTACCTATGTGAAGGGGGCCTGAAGGGTAGGGAGCCATCCTCATCCTGACTGATGATGTGTCTCCCGGAAGGGGGGGAAGCTCCCTCTCGCCTGACGCGTCTTTTTTTCTCCTTTCGTTCATTGCCATCTCCCTTTCCTCAATAAAGCCTGAAAATTTCTCAGATAGAATCTTCGCCTGCTCATCAATTGACATTGAGTTGACCTCCGAGATTGTTTTTGAGACAAGCTTTCCGATTTCACCCATTTTCTCCCTAGCTTCCGGGATTTCCGCCAGAATCTTGCCAATCACCGCCCCGGAATTCGCTTTTCCGCCGAAAGACCGGGCGTTGTTCAACGCATGCTTGAGTATTGTTTCCCCAATATCCATTGAAAGCGGGAAAAACAGTTTGACTTATAAACTTTCGACAACCGGGGGTTTTGCTGAGGTCCGAACCGCGGGGCTGTCGCCCCCCAGTTTGAGGTTCTTCCCGACCCCTCCTTTTGTCCGTTCCAAGGACGGACCGGGAAAAAGAAAATACCTCTTTTTTATAAAGCAACGCCAGTTTCACCGGAAAGCCTGCTGAGGTAGCGAAGCGGTTAACGCGCCAGTCTGGAAAGCTGGTTTCCCTTACGGGATGCATGGGTTCGAATCCCATCCTCAGCGCCACGCGCATTTTATTTCTCGTTGAGTTTTGGCATTGCGCTGGACTTTGCCAATGAATTGGGTTGAAGCCGAAATTGGCTCAGCCTCAGCGCGCGAAACCACAGGACTGCCATTGCCCAATTTTGTCGGAAAAATTTAAAGAAGCGCCGAGATTTTTCCAAGGAAAAATGGCAGGAAACTGGCGGAGAAAATCTTTCCTCTTTTCTTTCGATGCATTCCTCGCCCTAATCCTGTTCGGGTTTGCCGCAGTCGCAGTATCCATGGAAAGCCAGGATTCTTTCAGGGAGAATCTCCTGACAATATCGAAAGCCGACCTCTTGGAAGATGTTCTCTCATCCCTCGAGGCAGACGGGAAGCTTTCTTCACTGGCCGAGCCCGAAGGAGCTTCCTTTTATTCCGAGACTCTCTCAAGAATTGAAGTGGAGACCGGGCAAAATCTCTGCCTCTTCCTCGATGGGACCCCGATGTATAGGCCATCCTGCAGAGAAAGGGAGCTATGTTCTGAGCGGTTCTTCGTCCAAAGAACCCTTCTCGGGACTGTTCAATTCCGAAAGGCGACACTCTGCGCAGAAAAAGAGGACGGCTGAACAAATGTCTGGCAGGAGGGCTATCCTTTCAACAGCATCGGCGTTCGTCCTTGCCACGGCCCTTATTCTCGTCGCATACAGGCTGGATTCCTACGGGCGGGACATGATATCATCCGCGGTAATTGCAATTGAGAACAAAAGATCACTCTATCTCTCGCGAAACGTTGAGGAAACTTTCTGGCAGACTCTGGCCGAGACTGCGGAATCCTGCGCCGACTGCAAATCAGACGAGCTTTATCTCCTCTCGAAAGCGAACGTGGCTTCCTGGAGAGTCTTCTGGGAAAACGAGCTAGGGGAGAGTTTTTCGGGAACACCAGAACTCTCAGTCTCCGCAAGGGCAACTGAACCAGCGAGCCTCGGAATTAGGCATTTCTCATTTTCAACAGGCGGGAACGGCTTTTCAATTCCCGTCGGAGGAAACAGGACAACTGCATTCATTGGCGGAGGAGAGGAGAGGAGCTGTTTTGTCGCCCTTTTGGGAGAGCCTTTATGCTCCTTGGAAAGGACGGCCGAATCCCGGAAATAGCATTAAAAACAAACGCTGGGATTGTCACTGAAAATGGGGGTGAAACCTGGAAATTTGCCATGGCTTCTCATTCTCGCCGTTTTTTTGGCCCAGACCCTAATGGCAGGCCCCGGGTTCTCGCCCTTTCCGAACGAAAACGAATATGTTTGGTGTTTTGCCAAAAGGACCCTTCCGGCAAGGCTTGGCTCCGACATTTCAGGAGCGGGAATAACCTCTCTTCATACATTTCCAGCATACGAAATAAGGGGAGAGTGCGGAACAGGAGTTCCCTTTGAGAGTTATTCGGAATGCAGGAGGCTATCCTTCCACCTGGCAGACCTTAGAGCGGACTGGAAAAACGCCCTAGACTATTCGAATTCCCGAGACATCTGGACTGGGTTTTCCTCAATAAACAACGCAGAGGCGGCAGTCCTCAAATATTCCCAGGCTCTTTCTTCCGCTCGGGATTTGGATGATGCAATACTTTCGGAAATTGATTCACTTGGCCTGAAAAAAATATCCGGCCTTGTCGGAGAATCCGGAAAAGGAGAGACTTTTCTCTCAATACACTCCACGCTCTCCCTTTCAAGGCAGTCACGGGAAATAGAGAGGGACTTGTCAGATGCAAGGCTTTTCCATTCCCAAATAATCTCTTACTATTCCGCATTCCGAGGATTTTCCGAGAACCTCCATGCGAGCTACATATTCAGGACGAACTGCTCAGCTCTCGCCAACTGGTCCCTTTTCGAATGCTCCTCCCCGGGCTGGGCTCTTCTTAACATTGCCTGCGCCGGGAACCCAGTTTCCTGCGTCCTTGCAACTGACTGCGAGGCCACAGTTTCTAACAACATAACCTCCTTGCGCGCATATCTCCCAGATTTCGGCTATTTCTGGGACAAAAACCGGGGCGAGCGGATTTCCTCCGCCCTCTGGAGATATTCAGAATATTCCGAGCTCTATCTCAAGGCAGAGAAAATATATGCCGAGAAACTCGAGGATTCCTTTCTCCTCTCGAGGCAGGTCGAAAAACTCCTCTCTGAAGCTAGATCTGAGCGCCTTGGAGAAATACCCGCAATTCTCCAATTCGGAATTTCGAGAGGTTTTGGGGAGTCGGAGGCTTCATTTTACGAATCCGGAAACATTTCGGAGAGAATCGCCCTTTCCGAGAGGGCGCTACATAGGTTTTCAGATGGCATAAGCTCCCTTTCAGGAAAGAGCTTGGGAGAGCGGATTATTTCATTGGATGAATTGCGCGCCGAACTCCTCTCAGCCAAGCAGGCTCTTGAGAGCGCAATCAGACATTCGTCCATGATTGAGCGAAACCTCGATGAACTTGTTCCTGAGGACAAGCTCAGGGAATTCCTATATCTCCCGGCAGGCCTTCGGATTCTGTCAAAACAGGCTCTTGTAGAGAACGAAAGGGGCCAATTCATGGGGCTTTTTGAGGTTGCGTGCGCGCCCAGGGGAACGAAATTTCCGGAGTTCTCAATCAATGGCATTGAGCGCGAGGGGGAAGGGCTCTCTCCCGAGAAATGCGCCAGTTCCCCGACGAACGAAGCGCTCCTGCTTGCTCTCTCCGAGGAATACGAGGCAAGAGTCAACGGCCTGCGCTGGCAGGCCCGACTTATTGCGGGGGAGGACGAGGGAATTCTCGAGTCAATAAGGAAATACGAATTCCTCGCCTCGAACGGATGGATTTCGGCCAAAAATGCTTGGGGGTTCCTCTCCCTTGCCGAGCGGGAATATTCTCGGGCAATTTCACTTTCCCCCTCAACTTGGAAGTTCTCCTTCTCAGAGGAACTCGTCCGTCCGCTAGTTTCCAACAGGGAAATTTATTCAAGAATATATGGCGATGTCAGGCCACCGGAAGGATTTTTCGGCAAGCAAGTTTCAAGAGAGACGTTTTTTTCCGCCTTCTCTGCCCGAACAGGAAAATATTCCCCTGCCCATCTTCGGGAACTTTGGGCTGTCGGAGGTTGCGCAATTTCATCAAGCCAGGCCGGCCCCCGGACAATAGACTTCTCATTCGAATGCGAAACCTCTCGCGACACTGCAAATTTCCTCTTCGAGCGTAGCCTCGGGATTGTTGCGGAAAGCAGAGAGACTTATTCCTCCGAAGCAACCACTTCCGAAGAATATTCCGCCGTCAGGAAATATTCCCTGGACTGCAACGAGATCCCGACATCCCGGGAAATTGCAATTAATACTGGCCTCGTCCTCCCAGAGGACAGGGTTTCCGTCGAAGGCGCCGGATTCTTTTCTGATAAAGGAAGTGTTTTTGTCCTTGCAAACTGCTCTGACTCGGGGAAGACAATTGAAGCTAGGGTAAAATACTCAAACCCAATCGAGGTTTCCCTCCTGTTCGGAGCTCCCGGGAAGGCGACACTTTCCGCAAGGAACCTCCTAGGAATCCCTCTTAAGAACGCAAAAATTTTCTTCGCCCTTCCGAAGAACTCATCCAAAATATTCGTAGGAGGGGTGGAAACATACCCTTCGGCCGAGGGCATCTCTTTCTACGAGGTTGACTTGTCTCCAGGGGAGGCGAAAAGTGTCGAAGTCTCATTCTCCGGAGCTTCCGAATACCTGCCACCCGACTGTCCTTTCTGTTGCGGACTTGAGGGACGCTTCAATTCCCTTCCGAAGGAGAAGCAGGCAGAGGCCGTAAATTCGCTCCCAAAGACAATTGATAACTATCTCCTCCTCTCCCTTGCGCCGAACAGGGAGAAGGTCTCAAAGCTTGCCTGCAGGAACTCGTTTAGGGAAGCTCTCCTTCTTTCGGACGCCCTTATACTCTCCGAGAGGGAAGCACGGGAAAAAGAGGTCTGCCTGGAAATATCCTCCTCCGCAATCTCAGACAGGCGCGCAATTTCGGCACTAAAATCGAGGACTGAAGGACTCCGGATTCTCCGGAAAAAATTCCCGTTCGGGAACTTTGAGGATGCGCCCGACCTGTCAAAGGCAGCACTCCTAGTTTCAGAAGCTGAGCGGGACTGCAATGAAACAACTCTCTCCGAAGCAGAGGAAGAAATAGAAAGAGCGTCAACGAGGGCTGACTTGGCAATCGAATCTGCGGCGCTCTGGGCCCACTCAGAGTTCTCGGAAAGCGTGCTAGGACCGGAAATAACCGGGAAAATTGTCTCCGCTGTCGAAAGGAAGGTCGGGAACCGCACGCGCACCCTTTTTTCCGGAAGGAGGCTGAAACTCCCCGAGACGCCCATTCCGTCCGAATACGGAGCAATAATAAACTCGGTTGTCGCTGCGTCGGGAGAAATCGCCCCGTCAAGCGAGCTTGCAAGGCAGGCGCACGAAGCAGTATCGAACGCTGACAGGCTCGGGGAAAAGAGCACTGCCGGAATACTCTATCTCGAAAAGGCCAAAAAGGCGGTTGTTGAGAACCGCCTGCTTGACGGCTATTTCCTAGGACACTATTCCGCAATCCTCTCGGAGAATGACGCAAGCGTCAGAACAGCCTCAGGAAATCGCGCCCTGAAAATAGGGGTTGCCCTCTTTTCAATAGCACTTGCCGCAGGAATAATATTTGCCGGGAAATCCAGGAACCGCCGGAAATCCAAGGAACTGAAAGGGGATTCCCTTTTCGGGGAAATCCGCTAGCCCTGCCCCCCGGTTTTTTCAATCCGAAAGATTATTTTTGCTCCCGAAGAATCCTGGTATGCAATCGGTCCAGAAATCGACGCATCCCTGACTCCAAAAGCCCGAAATATCCTCCAATCCTCGCCCCTCGAAGTTGAAATTGCGACAAGTCCGTTTTCATATTTTATCTGCTCTATTATTTCCCCCGGGAAATCAAGCCTGATTATTTTGTCAATGTCAATTAGCTGGGGAACCTTTTCCTGCAGTTGTTCTTGTATCTGCATTTTCATCACTTCCTGTGCGAAAATGTTGCACATTTAATATATAAGGTTTTCTAGGGAGATGTTCAAACAGAGAAAGGCTTATAAATGGTAATAATTATCAATAGCACCATGGAAAATTCTTTCCACAGGAACACCTCAAAGAAAAAGGAGATAATAAAGGCTGTCCTCTCCGCAAAGAGGCATCTGAAGGCGGACGAAGTATACTCAATTGTTAAGAAGAAAATACCCGAGATAAGCCTAGGGACAGTCTATCGGAACCTAAAGCACCTCTCTGAAGACGGGATACTTTCCTCAACTGATCACTACGGAATCTCGTTTTTTGAAAAGCCCGGGAACTACCACGCCCACTTTGAATGCGTCAAGTGCGAGGAAATATTTGATTTCCCATCGAAAAAGCCCTCCGTTCCGGAAAACCTCGGGAGAACGATTTCCCTGAACCTCTCCGTCAGGGGAATTTGCAAGGGATGTGGGGCCTAGATGCACATTTCCGAAGGCTTCTTGTCCCCCTTCTGGGCGGGATTCTGGTACCTAGTTGCCCTGCCGTTCGTCCTTTATGGCGGATACAAAGTTTCCAAAATTTTCAAAGAGAGGCCAAATGAGAAGATAATGATTGCCGTTGCAGGAGCATTCATTTTCGTTCTCTCCGCGCTCAAGCTCCCTTCAGTAACTGGCTCATCGTCGCACCCAACAGGAACAGGCCTTGCGGCAATACTGTTCGGGCCAGGAATCTCGGCGTTCCTAGCGACAATTTCCCTCATTTTCCAGGCCCTTCTCCTTGCTCACGGGGGGATAACCACTCTCGGAGCGGACATTGTCTCAATGGGAATAGCTGGCCCGTTGGTCGCCTTCCTCACTTTCAAGGCATTGCGGAAACTGAAAGCGGGCCTCGGAATTAGCGTATTTTTCGCGGCTCTGCTATCAGATTTGGTTACTTATGTTGTGACTTCAGTTCAGCTAGCCCTCGCATATCCCGGGGGAGGCGCTCTCACAACAGCCGGGTTCCTCTCGTCATTCGGGACATTCATTGGGATTTTCGCCCTGACACAGGTCCCCCTAGCAATTGCCGAAGGAATACTTTTCGTAATTTTCTTTGATTTCCTGAAGAAATCAAGACAAAAGCAGTTTTCGGAGGTATTGAAGTAAAATGGCTGTTCCGACGTGGATGAAATATTTGGCGGGGATTGGGATAATTTTCCTGATTTTCTTTGGAGCAATCCTTCTGAACAGGAATTCCGAGTTCGTGGGAGCTGATATGGAGGGAGAGGAGGCAATACTCGAAATTGCCCCGGATTACGAGCCATGGTTCTCCCCTCTCTGGGAGCCAAAGCCAGAGACTGAGTCAATGCTCTTCGCCCTCCAGGCAGCAATGGGGGCTGGGGTAATAGGCTACTTCATCGGGCAGGAAACAGCGAAAAGGAAGGACGAGCGGGAAAAATAAAGCTCTTAAACTGGGCTTCTGAAGAGGGGAAAATGACAGGAACAGTTTCCCTCGATTCAATTGCCCAGAAGAGCAGGTTCAAGGGGCTTCCTCCGTCCGGGAAATTCCTCTTTTCCCTTGCCCTCCTTTTAGGGTCCCTTTTCTCGAAGAATCCGGCAGTTCCTCTGATGGTTTTTGTAATAGGATTTGTTTTGGTATTCTTCTCAACCGGCTTTCGGTTCCCAAAAATAATTCTCGGAGCCTATTTAGGGACTCTCTCAATCCTTCTGATTTCAGTTTTAGTAATATCTCTGACAACTCCCGGAGAAAAGGTTGCCGAGTTCGGAATAGCGTCATTTACAAAAGAGGGCCTTCTTCTTTCCGCAACCCTCTTTCTCCGGGCAATCGCCGGCTTCTCAATCCTCACTTTTTTTGCAACATCAACCCCTGTTCCCCATTTCGCGTTCGTTTTCAGGGAAGCTGGCCTTCCAGCGTTCGTTTCGGAGGTCTCAATACTTGTCTATCGCTATTCCCTAATGATTTTGGAGGAACTTGGAAGAATGACACTTGCCGCAGAGTGCCGGCTAGGCTATACAGGCTTTTTCAGGTCAATAAAAACAAGCGCCCGGATTTCGGCAGCCCTTCTCTCAAGGAGCCTAGCTTTTGCCGAGAGGGCGGAGAAAGCGCTTGTTTCCCGGAATTTCAGGGGAGATTTTCCAATTTTCAGGGAGCCGAAAAGGACCGGATTTTCCTGGATCGCCCTTTCAATTTCCTCGTTCATTCTCCTCCATTTCCTCGGAGGTAATTTTTAGAAAATGAAAAAAGCAGAGAACATAATTGAAACAAAGGGACTATCTTTTTCATATGGCAATTTGTATGGCGACGAGGGAAAAATCTCGGAAATAAGCCTAGCAATACCAAAAGGCAAGAAGACTGTTTTTCTGGGCCCAAACGGCGCCGGGAAATCAACCCTTTTCCTTTGCTTAACCGGGGTCAATCGGCCGGATTCTGGAAAGCTTTTCTTCGCGGGAAAGGAAATCAAGTATGACAAAAAATCCCTCTCCAATCTCCGGGAAAAAGTTGTTTTGGTTTTTCAGAACCCGGACGACCAGATTTTCTCGGCAACAGTGGAAGAGGACGTCGCGTTCGGGCCCCTGAATCTCGGGCTTTCGCGGGACGAGGTAGAACGGAGGGTCGATGAGGCAATTTCCTGGGTTGGAATAGAGTCTCTCAGGGGCCGGCCGACAACGGACCTCTCGTTCGGCCAGAGAAAAAGGGTTTCCCTCGCCGGAGCCCTTGCAATGAAGCCCGAGGTGATAATAATGGACGAGCCGACAGCCGGGCTTGATAACGAGATAGTCCACGAGCTTCTCGAGCTCTCAGACGAACTCAACCGCAAGGGCCTGACAGTTGCAATGTCAACGCACGACATTGAGACTGCCTACGAATGGGCTGACGAGGTGAGGTCTCTTGAAAGAGGCAAGCTTGTTTTTTCCGGGAAGACCGGCGATTTTTTCTCGGACGACGAGCTTGTCCATAGACTCGGGTTTTTGAGGCCAGCCCCCCTTGTGTTAGACAAGGAACTGGAGCTGATAACCGGGAAAAAGTCATCCCTGCCTTCAAGGAGCATTCTTGAATTCTCGGAAAAAGTCTTTCCCCACAAGGGCGTTCACGGGAAAATAACGCTTGTTCCTGTTCTTGAGGACGGGGAAAAAATCCCTGCTAACCACAACCGCTCGGGGATTTACGGCTCAGTTGCAAGGAGGATCTCAAAGAAGGGCTTCCTTGACGTCCACTACCGCTTCCATGCAATTGAAAAGGCTATTTTCGAGGCTAGAAGGGGAGGGGATTTCACAATATTCTCAGAAGGAATCTTGCTCCCCCTGATAAGAGAAAAGCTTCTCAGGCTCTGCCCGATGGCTAGAATCGAAGTTTCCGGCGGGAAAGCCTAGCCAAGGCGTATTTTTCCTCTCTGGAAATCCCTTACAATTATCTTCGCAGTCTCCTCAATGTTCGGCTCACCCCCTTTCATCAGCCTGCCCCGCCTTCTTGCGACCGCTTCAATTACCTCTTCCTTTTGGCAGGGAGGTATGTCGAAATGGAGGAAGAATTTTTTCCTTCCGATATCTGTAGAGAAAATCTCCCCAATGACCTTTTCACAGATTGCGACAGGATCTTTCTCCTTATCAATGTTCAGGCTCCCCATCATTACGAGTTTGTCCTTTCCGACATTCTCCGGGATTACTCCCGGGGTGTCAGAGAGGAGAATGCGCCCGAACCGTATCCATTGCACCGCTCTTGTGTGGCCCGCAATTGGCGAGACTGAAAGAGATTTTCTGTGGGAAATTGAGTTTATTAGGCTCGATTTTCCGGTGTTCGGATAGCCGACAACCGAGACCCTGACCAAGGAATCCTTCCCCTTCCTCGCAGCGGCATAGATTGCCCTGAGAATCATTTTCTTGTACCTGCCCGGATACTTGGCTGAGAAAGGAACGCTAGGGAAACCGACAGCCCGCGGGCTTTCGACAAGGTCGTCTTTTGTCAGGACAACCAAGAGAGGGACTTTTGCCTCCCTGCAGAGCTTTCCGACAAAAACGCTTGGCGTTGGAAACCGGGAGTCAACAGTCAAGAGGACAACATCGGAGTTCCCCACAGTCTTTTTGAGCATTTCAATTGGCGCGTTGCTCTTTTTCGGGGTCTTTCCCCGCATAGGCGCAGGCTTTTTCACTTTTGTTCCCATAAAAAGGCCTATTTATATACTATATTTAAATACCTTCCATCCTTTTTAAGCTCCAATGTTAACCCCAGAAGACGTAAAGATTACCCCTCAGAACATTGTCGCGTCATGCAAATTCCATGTCGAGTTCCCGCTTGAGAAGATTTCAAAGGTCCTTGGCGCGGAATTCACTCCGGAGAAGTTCCCGGGAGCAATTTACCATATGCAACAAGGGCACACTTTCCTCCTCTTCAAGAACGGCAAAGCTGTTCTTGCCGGATGCAGGTCCGTCGAGCAGCTGGAACGGGCCGCCCACGACCTGAGGAAGGACCTGAAGAAGATCGGAGCGACAATTAAGGAGTATAACATTGAGGTCCAGAACATGGTCTTCTCCCTTGAGATGGGGGTTGACGTTGACCTTGAGAAATTCGTTAGAAAAGTCCTTGACGCATATTATTCGCCAGAACTTTTCCCGGGGCTCACCTACAAAATACACGATCCGAACGTTACTTTTCTGATATTTTCGAGCGGAAAGTGCGTCCTGGCCGGATTGAAAGATATCCGAGACTTGAGGAAAGCAATTGAAAAGCTCGTTACAACAGTCAACCGGAGCGGGGCTGCGAGGGAAAAAGACGAGGAAACCCTCAAAAGGGAGGCAGAGTCAGCCGCAGCTGCCCAGGCATCAGGAGCGAACGAAGGGAGGCAGGAAATCAAGCTCGACCAGCCAATCCCAGCTTCAATGGAATATAGGCCAATTGCCGGAAAAGTAGATGATTCAGACGATTCCGAGCCCAAACGGAAAGGGAAAAAGCCAAAGGGCAAGCCCAAGGGCAAGCCCAAGGGCAAGCCCAAGGGCAAGCCAAAGGGCAAGCCCAAGGGCGAGCCCAAGGGCGAGCCCGAAAGAGCTGGCTCAAAGTCCGGACCTCGCTCCAAGCCCAAGGCAAAAGCCAAGCCAAAGCAAGCCAAACCCCAGAAAAAATCCTCCAGAGGCCTTTTCGGCAAGCTGTTCGGGAAGAGATAAATATCCGAAAAAACCAGTTAATTAAATGCCTGAAACCGTCTATATTGCGACCGGAAGGAAATATAGGCTTTCAAAAGACCCGATTGATTTCGATGAAGACTCTCTTCTTGCGTCAATTGAATTGAAGGAACGGACATTCAAACAAAGCGGGAATAGCGGATTATCTGAGAGAATTGCCCTTCCGGAAGACCCGTTTTCAGAGAAAGATTCCTTGGAAAAGAGGCTCTTGTCTGGCAAGCCAAGAATGGTTTTCACTGACAATATTTAAACACTCTTGAGTGATAATTATTTAAACAAAATCCTTTTGCAGGATTAAATGACTTCAATAACAGTCATTAGCTATGATTGCGTTGCCGACTGCTTTTACTGCGGGAACGAATCTGGTAGCGAAAACAACAGGAGCGCCCGTCTTTTCCCTGAAGACGTTTCCTGGTGGGTTGAAGTTTCAGATGTCCTCAGGAAAACTCCGGAAGGGCGCAAACTCGGTTTTTCCGACAACAATATCTTGTCCGGAGGTGAAGTAACTCTTCCAAAAAACCTTCCTGCACTGAAAACCGCTGTTTCCGAACTTTTTGGAAGGGGGATTCTTCCAACAATAAATTCCAACGCCTGGTTCGCAGGAACCCTCGAATCCGCAGGAAAAATGCTTGCGCAATTCTCGCAGGAGGTCGGCCTCCCATCCTGGAACGTTTCAACAGGAGAAGGCCATATGCACAAAATCCCTGCAAGGAATGTTGCCAACTTTTTCTCCGCATCAACGGACGCAGGCGTTCCCGATGCAACCCTTACTGCCCTCTATACGAAGAGGATTTCCGCCGAAAAGGTTCTCTCGGAAATATGCGCATCCGCTCCCGAAGAATATTCAATTTCATACAGAGACGCCTCGCTTTTTGTAAAAAGCCCTTCCGGCAAAGAGGGCGTATACAGAGTCTCAGTCTCGCCGGCCGGACAATTCGGAAGGGGAAAAGGAAATAAGGGACTCTATCCAGCTTCAGCGAGGAACTGCCATCGCAACCCGACCTTCTCGCCGGACAAGTCGGAACCCGGACTTGCGCACGTGTACCCTTGCTGTTCTTTCGGAGGGGATTTTCCCGAAAACCGCGCTCTTGATGTTCGGAGCGGACAATATCCTTCTCCTGAGCAGGTTCTTGACGCATTCTCCTCCGACGCAGTGTCATACTGTCTTGCAAAGGAAGGACTTGCGCGAACAGCCCAGATACTGAATATTGCCGGGTTTCCAGTTCCCTTTTTCAGCAATGTTTGCGACCTCTGCTATCACCTGAAAGCAACTGTCCCTAAAGGCACTGAAATATATTCCAAGCTCAATCTTGCGATTGGCGACTGCTGATTCAAGCTATTTCCAACAGCTTTCCTCGTTGAAAACCGGCTCGTTCGGGTAGAGCTCTAGGCCCTCTCTGTCGTTCATAAGTGCCGGGCAAATGTTTGTCCTGTGCTTTACTCCCCTCATTTTCACAACCTCAAAAGCCCTTTCCTTGACATTTCCCTTGCGGATGTTGTATAGATAGAGGATTCCGTCAACAAGATATGAAAGCCCGAATTTCGCCTCAAAGTTCCCGCGGGAATCGAAACTCCCTTCCGATGTGAGAAGAGTAGTGCATCCCCATTTCTTCATTGACTGGAGAAGGCTTATTATCCCGAGCTTCCGCTTGTACTCGTCATTGAAGAGGAGGGCGAACGAGGTTATCGAGTCAATAACAATCCTCTTTGCCCCGAGCTCCTCAATAGAGTCCTGGATTACTTTACCCTCGCTAATGAAGTTCTCAATTTCGTGTGGAGGATATCTGAAATAAATGAACTTTTTCTCCCTTTCCATTTTTTCGAAATCCATTCCGAACGGGAGCATATGGCGATAGACATCTGCCTTGTCCTCCTCGAAGGAAATGTAGATTCCCGGCTCGTTATATTCAGTAATTCCCTTGTAGAGGAACTGGAGGGCGAGAGTCGATTTTCCGCATCCGGCCTCCCCTGAAACGAGGACTGCGGAGCGCCTCTCAAAGCCCCCTCCTAGCATTTCGTCAAGGCCGGAAATACCGCTTTTCACAATGTCAACTTCAGGCATTCCCCAACAAAGGGAGCCCGGTTATTTAATCCTTCTTTCGGAATTTGGCCGTTCTCCGGAGCAACCGACAATTATTTCCTTCGGGGAAAAACCCCTCTCGGAGAGCTTCTTTGAGATTTCTTTCAGATTCGACCCTATTGTTATGGCAACTCCGCCCATCCCCCCGCCGGAGAGCTTTGTTCCCGAGAAGGGGTCTGCCTTGTTCGCAATTGACGAGATTTTCTCAATAATTCTGTGGGAGACCCCGAGTCTTTTGAGAATTGACTGGTTTTCCCTGAAAAGAACTGCCAGTTTCTCCTCCCTCTCTTTCCCGGAACGCAGAGCTCTCCCGACAGAATCCGAGATTTCCCCGATTCTTTGAAAGCTCCCCAGAGCGAATTCTCTCCTTTTCTCTACAAGGGAGAACATGTGAATTCCGAACGATTTTTTTGTCGGCGCGCGTATTCCAGTGTCAGTAACAAGAAGCCTGAGAGGTTTTGCCCAAATTCTGCTTATTTGCAGTCGCCCTTCCCGGGAGACAACCTTGTTGAACCCCCCGAAAACGCTTGAAACGAATTCCGCGCCGGAACACTTTCCTCCATGGATCTCTGCCTGATAGGGCAGTAGTAATTTTATGAGGTTGTTTCTTGAAAGCGCCCGGCCTTTCGGAAGAGCTCTTGCAATTGAGACAAGGGCTGCTGTTGATGAGGAGAGCCCGCCTTCAATAGGGAGCTCTGAGGAAACGCGGACCTGCCGGGGCTTTTCCCCTGACAATTTTTCAACAAGCAAAAGCGGAGTATGAAGCTCTCTTGAACCCTCTTTATAGCTGTCCGAGACAATCGAATTTTTCCCTTTAGACATTTTTGCGACAGAGAATGTCCCGATTGAAGTTGCCCCGAGAATTGCAGGGAACCCCCAGCCAACAGAATGCTCTCCCGAGAGGAAAACGTTTCCGGGAGAGAACGCCACGCTACTCAATCTCCCATGAGAACCCGTATTCTATTGGCGGGCTTTTCGAGACAATTCTGAGAACGGGGCGCACCTTGTCCCCTATTGAAGGCTTTCCGGACGAGAGTATTTTCCCGAAAATAAGCTCCCCTGCCCTCCCGACATCAATTAACCCGGAAAACCCCTCCTTGCTCTCGGTAAAAGAGGCGATTTTTCCAGAGGGAGGGATTCTCCCGAATTCAGTTTTCGCCCTCCGGAAGGCCTTTGGAGAAGAGTTTCTGGCGCACATTTCCTAGGGCGCTCCTCCCTTCATTATTGCTACAGTTGCTGTCGCTCCAGCTCCCCCGACGTTGTGGACAAGGGCAGTTTTCGCCCCATTCACCTGGTTTCCAGAAGTTCCCGAAAGCTGTCGGAAGCATTCCGCAATCTGGGAGACTCCGGTAGCTCCGACAGGGTGCCCCTTTGCTTTAAGGCCTCCTGAAGGATTGACCGGAAGCAATCCTGAAACAGAGGTGTCTCCTGAAAGAGTCGCCCTCCCGGAAAGACCTTTCCCGAAGAATCCCAAATCCTCAAGAGCCAAAAGCTCGGCAATTGTGAAACAGTCGTGGCATTCGACAATATCAATTTTTCCCTTTGGAATTCCCGACCTTTCAAAAGCCCTCTTTCCGGCAGTTTTAGTTGAACGGAAGCCTGTGAGGTCCGTCCTTTTCCCGAGGGAAAGTGTGTCCGACCCCTGCTCGAACGCCAGAATCTCGACAGGGCTCTCTGAGAACTCCTTTGCGGCGGACTCGTTTCCAAGGAATATTATTGAGGCTCCGTCTGAGACTGGCGCGCAGTCAAGGACTTTTAACGGGTCTGCGACAACCGGGCTTGAAAGCACCTCCTCAATTGTTATCTCCTTTCTGAAATGGGCAAATGGGTTTTTCATTGCGTTCCTGTGGTTCTTGACAGATACTGACGCCAACTCCTCATCAGTTGTCCCGAATTTGGAAATGTGCGCCCTAGCAATCAGGGCATATAGGGAGGGAAAAGTCGCTCCAAGACGGCCCTCGTTTTCAAAATCGGATGCAAGGGACAGCGTGCGTTCCGCGCTATCCGCCCCAATGTCAGTCATTTTCTCAAATCCGGCAACTGCGCAGACCCGGCTCTCCGAACTCTTGACTGAGAGATAGCCGACTCTTGAGGCGACTCCGCCCGAGGCGCATGCGGCCTCCACACGGAGGGAGGGGATTTCCGGAAATCCGAGGGCATTTCGCGCAAAAGCCCCAACGTGTTCCTGGGAAATGAATTCCCCGGAAGCCATTGAGGAGACAATCAGAGAGTCAGGGGCGCCTGAGAATCCGGAATTGGCGAGCGCTTCCTTCAGAAGGCTTTCGGCGGAAAAATCCCATCTTTCGCCGAATTTCGAGCTTCCGGCGCCAAGAACGAAAACCCGGTTTTCCGCCATTCTAGATTAGCCCCCTGTTCCTGAGATATTCTCCGTAGCTCAATTCAACCCCCTTGCCGAAATCAAGCGCGCCCGGTCCGTTCTTCAGGACCTTGAGGGAGAACGCATCGCTTCCGGCGCCCGACCCATAGGAGACTGCGAGGATTCTTTCTCCCTTTTTCGCAACGGAGAGAGTCATTGCGAGCGAGAGCATTGTTCCCGCCGAGTAGATGTTTCCGATTTCCCGGGAAAAAAGCCCTGCCGAGAGCTTTTCCTCGGGAATTCCTAGGAGCTTTGCAGCTTTTTTCGGGAAAACAGCGTTCGGCTGGTGGAGGCAGAGATGGGAATAGTCAATTTGAGTAGTATTAGTTTCCAGGAAGAGGAGCTTTGCTGCCTGAAGAATATGCCTGAAATATCCGGGCTCTCCAGTGAACCTGCCAGAATGCTCCGGGAACCTCTCTCCCGACGCTCTCCAAAAGTCGGATGTGTCGGTCGAAAAAGAGACTGTGTGCTCGATTTCCGCAACAAGGTCCTTCTTCCCAAGGACAAAAGCGACAGCCCCGCACCCTGCAGTGTATTCTAGGGAGTCACCCGGCTTACTTTGTGCGCAATCCGAGCCTATTGCAAGAGCGTTCCTTGCCATACCAGAACGGACAAGAGCGAGGGAAACCTGCATTGCAGTTGTCCCCGCTTTGCAGGCGAACTCAATATCCCCTGAGAACTTACGCTCGGGGATTCCGAGGAAGTTCGAAATAATTCCAGCAGTGTTCTTGACTGAATATGCCTTGGATTCGCTTCCGAAGAAAACTGCGTCTATTTCCGAAGGGTTTCTGACTGCAATCCTGGATGCCTCAAATCCAATTGTTGTCGAGTCCTCCCCGAGAGCCGAGACTGATTTCGCCCTTACTCCCATGAATTCTTTTATTTCGCGCCCTGTCCAGACCTTGGAAATCTCCCCTGCCCGTATCCTGAATCTTGGGACATATGTACCAAAGGAGACAATTCCTGTCGAGTCCTTATTCACAATTTTTCGCCCACCTTTTCGCAAGCTCCATATGACCTCTCTGTATCCCTTCAGTTGCAAGAACCCGCAGTGCCGCGAAATTCTGGGCCAGTCCGAGGGATGCTGCTATCAATGAGAGCTCCCTTGCGCTCTTCACTTTCAAGATTTTCAAGGAAACCCTTGCCAAGGGGTTTCTCAAGGGAACCCCGACAATTCCCATCTGAATCGGGATTTCAATTTCCCCAAAAATCCCGCTTCTAGTCCGAGAATATTTTGCAAGAGGGGAATATTTTCCGCCAATTGACGCGAAAGAGTGGGCACCAGCCTCCTGAGCCCGCCAGTCGTTTCCGGTAGCGACCGCGAGAGCTGAGACCCCGTTCATTATCCCCTTGTTGTTCGTTACCGCTCGGGCGCTGTCCGCCTCTGCGAAATCTGAGAGCGCGAGAATCCTCCAGACAATTTCGTCTGGAGAATAAACACTATCTGGGAAGCTCTCGTAGAGAATCCCCTTGTCCCACTCGGCCGAAGCTTTCACAAGGCGTTCGGGAGCGAAATTCGTTATTATTTTCCCAATTATCCGTCCCCCCGAAATTTCCTCAACTCTCGGGGCAATTGCCTCGCAAATCGTGTTTATTGCGTTCGCTCCCATTGCGTTCCCGGAGCCGAAACCTATTTCAAGAACGAAACATTTTCCGGCCCGTCTTGTCCTGAGGAATTTTGCTCCTCCGCCCCTTCTCGCAAACCTTTGGTCAATCGAATTTGCAAGGGAAAGAATTTCCTCCTTTTTCTCAAGGAGACTCCCTTCATGGCAATCGAGAACTTGCATCTGGCCAACAACAATCCCCTCTCCGCCCGAAGCAGAGAAACCTTCCGGGAGGGAAAGCTTAGCCCCGAAACTAGCCCCGGCAACAACGCTCGGCTCCTCAATTGCCATTGGAACGAGATAGTTTTTCCCATTCACCCTGAAATTCTCGGCAACTGAGAGGGGCAGTGGAAAGAATGCGAAAACGTTCTCGGAGAGGTACTCGATTTCTGAAAAAGGGAATTTTCCGGAAATGGCGAGCTTCTCCTTCTTTGACAGGCCGGCAACCCTTGAAATCAGCGCCCTCTTCTTTTCGATTGGGAGCTCCCTGAAACTGGGAGACTGTTTATTCCTCTGCATTGCCACAATTTGAAAGACGAAAATGTTCCTATTAATTCCTTTCGGCAGAAAGTAATGTGAAAATAGCCTATTGTCGTATCATTTTTCAAGAAAATCGCTCGTAATATTCTTCTCAACAAACCCAAAAAAAGAAACCAAAATCAATATTAAAGAGCCCAGCTCTCAAAATAGCCAATAATGGGGCAATCCGGCTTGAATTCTCTTCCGAAACGAAAGGGACAATCGTCAGTCGAACTCATTGTAATTGTTGCAATCGGGCTTTCGGCCCTTCTCTCATTCTTTGCCCTATCCCAAGACAAGCTTGCCGAAACAAGGACTTCTCTTGCCCTTGCGGAAGCAAAGGAGACTGTTGAGATTTTGGCAAAGGCGGCAGACACAGTATATTCGGAAGGAGTCAATTCAACAAGGAAAGTTTATGTGACAATTCCAGATGGGACGAATTTCACCCGCTCCTCAATTTCCGGAAAAACCCTTCTTTTGTCCCTCCGGGTCCCCGGGGGATATACGGACGTCTCGGCAAGGACGGAGGGGACGGTTTTCGGGAGCTGGCCAATTGCGCCAGGTTCCTATTACCTGACAGTTACATCATATGAGGGAACTGTCGGCGTCGGGACATCAATCCTCAAGATTTCTCCGACAGCGCTATATGTTGAGATGCAGGCGGATTCCTCAGTCAATAGGAATATTTCAATTGTCAATTTCGGGCAGAACCCACTTTCAGTTTCCGGAACTCTCTCTTGGAACGAAGCTGATGTGACTTTTGAGAACTTTACTTTTCTCGAGTTCCCTCTTGCATCAGGGGATGGGAAAAACCTGACGTTTGAAATAAACTCCTCCTTCAACGCAATAGGCACTTTTTCCGGAATCCTTGACCTGTCCGCAGGAGGGGAGAAATATTCAATACCTTTGACTGTCCATATTCCGGGAGCGTCCGGTTCTGGAAGCGGGACTGCGAACGTCTCTTATATTGTTGTAGAAACTTTCAAGGAAGCTTCCTGCTCGACTGAAAAACTGATTTTCGAGGGGCCCGAGAACACAACAATATACGGGGAAGGGTGGCCAATTGGAGCAACGCTAAATTACGGAATTCACAATTCAACTGGGCAAATTGCTTCAGGAACGGCTGTTGTAAATTCCACAGGAGGGGTTTCAGTTGTCTGGAGCCCGGCAGGCCTTACAGCAGGGGAATATTCAGTCAATTTAACTGACCCAATAAGCTCGAATTCAATGAGGGGGGCATTCTTCTCAGTTGGCGCCTGCTAGGAGAATTTTCCCGGCAATTCTGGTCGCTCTTCTTCTTCTTCTTCTTCTTCTTCTGCCAGCAATCTCATCAGACTGGTTCATCAGAACCGAGCCCGATTTGGAGAACGTTGATTATTTCCCTAATGGGGGAGAAATTGCTTTCAAAAATTTCTCGGGAATCCTTTTTTCCTCGGAAAAAATTGTTTTTTCTGGGAACTCCCGATTCTCCCTAAAGTCAGAGACCGCAACATTCCTCTCAGGGGTTAATAATTCCCTCGGAATTGACTTCTCAGGAGAAAACCTGACTGTTACAATTGCCCAGTTCTCAAGCGAGACGGGCGAAGTTTCCTATGAGAACCCAATATTTGTTTCCGGAAACTCCGCAGAGGCTGCCTTCGAGGGGCCGATTGTCTCCCTGATAACATCGGGAAGCGGGCGAAAAACCCTTTCAATTTCAGGAATAGAATTCCAAGAGGACGGGCCGGGCGCAATTCTCCTGAACGCAACTGACGGGGAAATATATTCGGTTTCAGGCCTTGCTAACTATTCGCCTGAAAGGAGGCTGAGGCAAGGCGCCCTATTTTCCCTGCTTGGACTCGGGCTCATTCTTCTTATTGGCATTGTTTTTCTTGCGACAAAACCCGGGAGAAAAAAATCAGCCGAGGAAAGATGGGAGCTGGAGAGAAAGGAGGATCTCTATGAAATCCAGAAAAGCGTTTTCGGAAAAAGGTAGGGCGGTTTTCCTCCTCGTTTTCCTCGCCGTTCTTTTCCTAATTCCCGTAACGAATTCGACGACAAAAATACTTCTCGGCTCAAACACCCGATCCGGCCCAGAGGTGATTTTCCTCGATTCCTGCGCCCAGAACTCGGCCTGCACCGAGAACACAACTCTCGGAATAGAAATATCCCTCCCAGTCTACGGGATCCAGGTTGCTGACCTTGATTCCGACGGCTTGAACGACACGAGCATAATGGCAGCCGTTTCGGCAGCTGTCGGGCAGTATGAGGTAAGGACATACAACTGCGACGCCCTCGGATGCTTCCTTGTCCCGGAAAAGACCTTCGACCTCCCCTATGGAGGGGCTGTGTCGGGAGACAAGATGGATTTCGGGAACGTTGACAACTCCGAGGACGGGAGCTATGAGTGGATCATAGGGCAACCGATAGCATCGACTGCAATCGACCGGCCGGAACTGCGCATTTTCAGGTGCGGGACTAACGAGACAGGGTGGTTCGGCCTGAACCTCTCGAACAACGGCACATCCTACAACTTCAGGGGAGCCTCATTCGTCAACCAGGACTTGGCTTTTGTTGTCGGGGACGGAGGAATCGGCTACCGGTGGGACGGAGGGGTCTGGCAAAGGGAACTTCTTTCAACAACAAACAACACACTTGACGTCGATTGCGCGAAATCGGGAGAGAACTTTTGCATGGCGGGGGGAGTGTTCGGCTTCATGGCATACTGGAACGGGACTCCGAACGTCTGGACAAAGGTCCTTCGGCCCGGGGCAACGCAGGTCAACAGGATTTTCGTCCTGAATTCGACACTTGCTTTCGCAGCAGTGAACACTGTCGCAGCGACGACCAACATCTGGATATGGAACGGGACGCAATGGTCAACCCAGACAACTCCTAACGCCACATTCTACACTGTCTCAATGATCAATTCCACATATGGCTGGGCGGGAGGATCCGGAGGAAACCTTGCCTTCTGGAACGGGGCAACTTGGTCGACAGCAACAAGCCCGACAACTGCAACAATTAACTCAATTGACATCTGGAACGCGTCGTTCGCGTTCGCCGGAACCTCGACTGGCCAGCTTCTCAGATGGGACGGGTCTTCCTGGGCAGTTGACACAATTCCCGCCTCAACCGCAATTTCAAGGGTCAGGTTCTTCAACGGAAGCTATGCTAAAGCTATTCTTGGATCCCCAACCCTTGACTCTTATGTATGGACCGGGGGCGGAACCGGAACATGGGCCCGTGACCCGACAACAATGCCCCGTTACGGGACTTGGACTGACCTAGCAGTCTACTACCCCCCAACCGGCCCGACAATTGCCCTTGCCCAAGGGATAACAGGGATTTCCGCGAAATACGGAAACGACACGAAGAAATGCTTTGAGACTGACATGTCAGTCAACTATTACACCGGAATCCTCAACCTGAAAATCGCGGACATTAACGACGACGGGGCGAACGAACTCGTTGCAACCGGGACTTCCGCCTCGACAACAGCGAACTACAACGAATTCCAGGTCTGGAACTGCACTGGGGGGGTGTGCAAGCCAACATATTCAACAAACCACGATTCAAGGCAACCTATTGGGGCGCTCTATGTCGGGGATATTGACGGAGACGGGGCAACTGAAATTGTAAAGGGGATGGCTGTCGCAACAACTGCTTCCGCCGGAAGCTGCGCAGCAAACGAGCTCTGCGTTGTCAGATGCTCCGGGATGATTTGCCTCAACTGCGGGGCGGGATGCATGATCAATACAGGGCTTCGGACCTTGTCAGCAACATACGGAACCGGAATTGATGTTGACCAGCCGACCCAAGGGAGGCTTGTAATAGGAGTCGACCACTCGACCGCTGCCGGAAACGACATAATGGTTTACAAGATGGGCGTTGCGAACGGCGGGAGCGCGAACACCCTTACTCTCCAGACACATGGGCTGAACATTGGAACCGGAACGGGAACTGGCCAGGCCGTTGCATATGAAACGGACGCGCTGGACTATTACGGATATGACCGCGACCAGATTCTTGCGCCCTGGGCCTGGACAGGCAACCACACATTCACAATATCGGAGTGCTCCGGAACCTCCGCCTGCAACGCATCCTCGTGGTTTTCTGCAGGGGTCGCGGCATATGTCCAGAAATTCAGGAATGCTGTTGACGATTCCCCCTATTTCATAACTGGCCCCTCAGACTCGGGAAGCGACCACTCCTCCCCAACAACTGCAGGAACGAACGTCACATTCACCGGGACCGCCAAAACGAAGAAAGGTAACAGCTGGAATCTTGTTGTCTGCGGGAATCCGGACGTCCGGTACGGCGCCTGCGAGAGCCACCAGAAGGCGTACTGCTCGGGAGAGGACGCCCCAAGCGGGGGGATTTCGGACTGCGAGTTCGACACAACCGGCCTCTTTCCCGGAAACCACACATGGTTCGCGTTCGCATGCGATTCGACAACCGGCGAATGCTCTAACATTACTGAGACCTCCGGAACTAACGGCAAGCCCTTCTTCGTAAATTACCCCCCTTCCGCCGTCTCCGTAAATGTCGAGCCCCCCACGCCATCCACTGCATCAGACCTCCTCTGCTATGCGACCCTCACTGATGATTTCTATTCCCCAATAACTGCAAGGGTCAGCTGGTTTAAGAGCGGGATAAACCAGACCGCTCTCTTCCAAGTCTCCCAACTGCAGAACAACACGAACTCCCTTGCCTCGACAGTCCTCTCCGGAAACCTCTCTGTCGGGGAATCCTGGTATTGCAGAGTTGATCCCTTGGACGGTTTCGTTGAGGGAGCGAACTTCAGCGCAGACCCAGTATTTGTCGCTGACGCTAGCCCGCCAATCCCGACAGCAGTCTCCTCGAATGTTTCGACCCTCGAATACGGAGAGGCAATCCTTCTCTCGTCCTATTGGACTGATGACGCTGGCCTCTCCGCCAATTTCCTTGAGACGAACGAGACAGGCTCGATTCTCAATTATTCCTCGTCCGAATTAGTCTTAAACCCGGAGTGGGCGAACTACACATGGCTCAATTCCTCAACATATCCTGATAACACAATCCGCTGGAGGGTCTGGGCGAACGACACGTCTGGGAACTGGGCTGCAACCGGCGTGCAGACATTCAATGTCAGGGACACAACCTCTCCCAAATATTCCGACTATGGGGACAACAATTCGGCGCCAATTGTAGGAGAAACAATACTCCTAATGGCATACTGGTCCGAGAACTTCAACCTGTCTTATGCAATCCTTGAGACGAACGAGACCGGAACATACCAGAACAAAACAATGAACTATTCCTCCCCAATGAAAATAAACGGGACGGCGGACTGGTCGAATTTCACCTGGAGGAACGCGTCAGTTCAGAAAGACATCCAGGTTTCTTGGAGAATCTGGGCGAACGACTCAAAGGGCAACTGGAACGCCACGCCATACAAGGCGTTCACGGTCTTCTCGGGAGTTGACCTTGTTCCGCCCAAGTATTACGAAGTCGTTGACAACTCAACCGGCGGGGAGGCGACATTCGGGCAAGAGGTGTTTTTAGGAGCAAGGTGGCAGGACAACATTGGCCTCGGATACGGAATACTCGAGACTAACGAGAGCGGGACATACAGGAACCAGACTGCAGGAGACTACGGCTCGCCATATTACCTGTCAGGAGTCAACACATGGTCGAACTTTACCTGGCTGAACGCCTCAAGTCCTATTGGAATGACAATCCGCTGGAGGGTCTGGGCGAACGATTCCGGGGACAACTGGAACGCTACTCCTTACTCGACCTTCCGGCTTGTCGATAATCTTGAACCCTCCCCATTGGAACAGGGAACAAACAAGCCTAACCCTGACATGGGAGAGACAATAGCAATATACTCTTATTGGAGCGACAACTACCAGCTCTCGTCAGCGAAGCTCGAGACTAACGAGAGCGGGACAGCAGCCAACTATTCCTCAATGTTTTTTTTCGGAAATCCCGCCTGGGCGAACTTTTCCTGGTCGAATTCAGTCCTCCCTGCGGGAACTGAGGTTGTATTCAGGGTCTGGGCGAACGACACTGAAGGCAACTGGAACGTCACCGCTCCTTTCTCAATAATATTGGTCGATTCTTCAATTCCATCGGTTGCGAACCAAGGGATCAACTCCTCGAGGGGATATCTCGGGGATGCCCTCCTTCTGTCCTCCCAAGGATATGACTTGGCCCTCGACTATGCGGTACTTTCAACGAACGAGAGCGGAAGCTGGTTCAACTATACGCTTTCCTATGACCCAATCCATCTAGGCTCTTCCGGCATCTGGACATGGTCGAATTTCACTTGGATGAATGCATCCTTCTCGGGAGACCTCTATTGGCAGGTGTGGTATAACGACACATCCGGCAACTGGAACGTCACCCCTGCGCTTTCACTAACAATATACGACCCGTCAGCAACTTCCGAAAAACCATCCGTCTCATCCTGCGGGACTGTCTACTACAGGACTCTGCTGTTCAACTCGACAGACGACCCGATATCGGCCGACCTGACAATGCGTCTCCTTTCCCCGACTCTCCAAATACAGACAACGCAAAACATCCCGGACACTAGCCTTCCCTCTGGTAGCTATTGCGGAAACTTCCTCCTCCCGTATTCCCCTGCGAGAGGAAAATGGTGGCTCAAGGCAACGTCAAGCGGGGTTATTGGGAAAAGAACTTTCGTATCCTCCACAGGAAACCCGAACATCTGGAGAATAGACCTCTTCCTCAACTCATCCACATACTATTCTTCCGAGAACCTCACAGCGAATTTCACAATATACAACCTTTACGGGGAGGGGGTGCCTTCCCTTGCCAATGAGGAGAACATGAGCGTTTTCATTAATTCAACCAAGATACTAGTAGGAAACGTCACCGACCGCGGAAGCGGGAGATATAACATAACATATCCCCTCTCCGGCTTTTCCCCTGAAGGAAATTACATCGAAATACTCGCAAACTCCTCAGGCGGAACAACTGTTTCCAAGCGCGAGGGCTTTTTGGTGGTTTAGCAATGGGAAATAGGAGCGCCCAATCAAGCATCGAATTCCTTCTCTCATGGGGCATGATTCTCCTCCTCTTCACAGTTCTAATGGGAATCTACATCGGGAAAGCTGGCGACTTTAACAGGACTGCCGGGCGGGTTGAAGCGGAGAAAATATCCGAGGAAATTGCTTCATCGGCGAACGCCGTCTATTCCGCGGGAGCTGGCGCGCGCTCAGCAGTGTGGCTGAAGGAGGTGATGCCTTCTGGAGAGAACTATACAATAAGGTTCGCAGGGAACAGGGTTGAAGTCAACTGGTCTGGAGGCTTCTCCGAGAGCCCGCTGATTTTCTCGAACATCAACTTGACAGGGAATGCGACAGGGTTTTTTCGCAACTCTTTTCTGAATTTCACGAACATCGGGGGAGGTGTTGTCATTGTATCGCAGTAGAATGGCCCAGCTCTTCTCAATTGACCTAGTTTTCGCAATGCTCGCTTTCTCAGCCCTTATAGGGGCTTTCCTCCTGATAAATTCCAAAGTAACCTCGCGAATTGAAGAGGCGTCAATTGAGAACTCCCTTTCAGCCGATTCACGGCGCGCCCTCCAGACGCTTCTCACAACCGGAGGGAGCCCATCCAACTGGACGCTGGAGGAAAACGTTTCCCGTATTTTCTCAATAGGAATGGCATCCTCACGCTTTCTAGTCGATTCAGGGAAACTGGCGCGCCTAGAGGAGCTGAACTCAAGCAACTATTCAACAATAAAGAGTCTGCTTGGAATTTCCAAGCCCGGATACGAATTCGAGTTGTCCGTCAAATATGCGAACGGGACAACCGCGCCCATCGCGGGCCTACGAAAAACCGATTCGAACAAACCCTCGTCAATTTCCAATTCATTCGCAGTGCTGGACGGAGAGTCGGCGTTAATTAGCCTCAACTTGTGGATGAATGTTTTGGAGGGGGGCTGAAGGAATGAAGAGGGCTAGGCGCGCGATTTTCTTCACAATTGACGCACTGATAGCCCTTTTGATTGCAGGGGCAATAATTTTCTCAATATTCTCATCCCTCTCAAGGCTTGTCTCGGCGTCATCAGAGACGCGAAACCCAATATCCGAGGCCGGGGACGCAATTCTAACAACCCTTGACAACAGGGGAACCTTTCTTCGGGCAATTTCAAACACATCGGCAATATATTCCGAATTGGAACTTTCCCCGCCAGCGCTTTGCTGGGAGATAAGCCTTGTGAGGGAGGACGGCCGGACAATTGCCTCCGCCAAGAAGGGCGGGTGCTCGTGCAGGGAAGTTTCCTATTCCCGGAGGGCAATTGTGCTCGAGAACGCCACATCGAAAATATACTCGACGGCTGAAGGGAGGTTCTGCCTGAAATGATTTGCCGACTCTATTCTCCCGGAAGGCAAGGGCGGGCGGGGATTGTGTTCTCAATAGCATTCTTCCTCCTGTTCGCAATCCTCCTCTCGTCAGTAATTCTCGCGTCCTCAAGCATGCGGGACATCCAGTCCGCCAGAGCCTCGGCATCAAGAACACTTCGTGAGGGGGCGCTCTCCGAGAACATTGGGAAGAACCTGGCCGATTTCATGAACCTCTCGATTTCTGGCTCAAGGGACAGCGACGGGAACCTTACATTGAACATTTCAACTTCCCTGTATTCGGTCGATTCCGACCTATCGAAATATTCGGCGTTTTTCTCAGACAAATTCCTTCCGAAAACGAACATTAACGCTACCCTTGACCTCTCGGAATTCTCGTCAAACCCAATGGCTGTTTCTTCTGCCGCGAACTATTCCTTTCTTTCCCTCTCAAAGAGCGCATCAAACTATTCCTTCGCCTCGGAAATTTCTTCCGGAAGGATTCATGCGCGCTTTTCAGACGGGGCTGAATTCGATTCCTCCGGATGGACGTGGCAGTCCTGCTCTGCCGTCTGCCCTGCGGGGGAGTTCTTCTTAGAGCTAGATGTCAGGAATTCCACTGGCTCGGAGATACTCCCCGGTGGTTGCTCATCAGGCTGTCTTCTAAATTCTGCGACGAACGTTTTGCGCCTGAACAGTTCCAGCCCAGAGACCGCCTCAATAAACGTATCGTCCCTGTTCTTTTCGGTATCGGCAAAGGGCTCGGCCAGACTGACTCTAATTGAAAGCGCAAGAATCCCGACAAACCTCCCTGCAGAGTTCTCCTTTCCCGGAAGGCTCAACATATCCGGCTTTAGGTCGAATTTCACGTCATTTCCAATTACAAAAATATAAATTAAGGGGGCAGGAGGCAAGAGAAAAATGGGGCAGGAAAGAAGGGACAAGGGCCGGCCGGACGGGGAGGGCAGGAGTTTGGACTTTCTCGCAGACATCAGGAGCCAAGTCCATTCCCCTTTCCTTGAGGAGGAGCGGGCGAAGAAGGCTCTTGCCGAAAAAGAGGTAATTGAGAGCCTGAAAAGAATACCTTCTAGGATTCCGATAATTGAGACGAAAATAGACGAATTCGCAAGGGGACTCTCATTCATCAGGGATTTCACGGACGACCTTGAGAGGGTCGCAGAAAAGCTGAAAGTAGATTCAGGAAAGCTTGAGCGAATAGGGAAAATACTCCAGGAGAAGAACGTTGTCGAGGTGATTTATCCAACAGGAGTGTTCTCGAAAATACGCGTCCTGCTTCTCTCTGATCTGGAAAAAAAGAAGAAGGCTGAAATGTCCGGGAACCCTATAGACAGCTATTCAATTGTGGCGTCAGGCGTCCCGGCAACTGTCACAATCCTCGAGGCTCCGGGCGAAATCAGGCCAATCTACTGGGTAGAGACTCCGCAGATAGGGCCATATACAAACGTTTTCCTCGAGTTCCTTCGGGACGAGCTTGCACGGGAGAGCCCGGTCCAAGTAGATGAAATAACTGACCCGAAGAAGCTTGAGGGCTTGAAGGAGAAATTCTACTCTGAAGCATATTCGAGGGTAAGGACGGAATTCCCGGAAATTTCAGAAGAATTCAAGAAAATACTCGCAGGAACCCTCCTACACAGGATGTACGGCTTAGGGGACTTGGAAATAATACTCGCCGATGACTATCTTGAGGAAGTGGGAATTAACGGGGCGAATTCCCCCGTCGGAGTCTATCACCGGAAATACGGCTGGCTGAAAACAACAATTGTCCTGAAATCGGAGACGGAAGTCTATAACTATGCTTCCCAGATAGGGCGGAAAAGCGGGCGGGACATTACCAATCTTAACCCGATAATGGATGCTTCTCTTACTACCGGCGACCGCGTATCGGCAACCCTTTTCCCAATCTCGACTTCAGGAAACACAATAACAATTCGGCGCTTTTCTAGGAACCCTTGGACAATTGCGAACTTCATTTCAGGAAAAACCCTTTCCCTCGAGATGGCTGCTTTCCTCTGGCAGGCAATACAATATGAAATGAACATTCTGATTGCCGGTGGGACTGCAACCGGAAAAACAAGCGCTCTGAACACCCTTTGCGGAATGATTCCCCCGACAAACCGGGTGATAACAATTGAGGACACGCGTGAACTCACACTTCCAAATTATCTCAGCTGGAACTGGATTCCGCTCACAACAAGGGGAGAGAACCCCGAGGGAAAAGGGGAGGTCTCAATGCTGGACTTGCTTGTCGCATCGTTGAGAATGAGGCCTGACAGGATTTTCCTCGGGGAAGTGAGAAGGCAGAGGGAAGCCGAAGTAATGTTTGAGGCAATGCATACCGGCCATGCCGTATATGCGACGCTCCACGCTGACAATGCCAACCAAGTGATAAGGCGCCTTACTGAAGCGCCTTTTTCAATACCGCCGGCTGAACTGGAAGCGCTCCACCTGATTGTCGTGCAATACCGGGACAGGAGAACTGGCCTTCGCAGGACATATGAGATTGCCGAAGTAATACCCGCATCCTCAAGGGGAGAGGCCCTTTCAATAAATGTCTTATACCGCTGGAGGGCGCGAGGAGATGTTTTCGAGGCAAAGGAGGAGAGCACCCGCCTGATATCCGACCTCTCCCTCCACACAGGCCTCTCAATCTCGGAACTTAAGGAAGACCTGAAGAACAGGCAGGAAATACTCGCATGGATGGATTCCAAGGGGATAAATTCAGTCCCCGATGTCGCGGCAGTAATGGGCCTCTACTACAAGAACCCAAAGGAGCTGCTTGAAATTGCGAGGGGCGGAGGCGAACTTTCCGGGGTCAATTCCTCCCTAGGAACAATCCGGCCTTCCCCTGCCGGAGGCGACAGGTAGGATGGCGGAAGACCCTGTTTTCTTCATACTGAAGCAGAAGACCTGCGCGAGAATAATGAGGCCGGTTATCGGGATTTCGTATGCCTTGGCCGAAACTTTCCCGAGCGTCAAATACGACCTGGAAGAGAACTCCTTCGAACCCGGCGAATACATCAGCGCGGCAATAATTAACACCTTGTTTTTTTCCCTAATGATTTTCGGCCTAGTTTCCGCAGTCGGCCATTACAGGGGGATGTTCGGCAACCCCCTCGACTATGTGAAAATAACCGCAATTCCGACAACAATAATATTCGTTTCCCTAATTGGCTTTTTCCTCTATTATCCGAGAATTCTCCTGAAAAAGTCGGCGGAGAGGCTCGATAAAGACCTTGTATTCGCCCTAAAGGACCTCCTCCTCCAGATTGATTCCGGAGTCTCCCTTTTCGACGGGATTGTTAACATCAGCAGGGCTGACTATGGCTCAGTCTCCTCCGAGTTCAGGGCAGTTGTCCAGGACATTAACGCAGGTATGCCTGAGGACCGGGCGCTTGAGAAATTGGCAATGAGGACAGAATCCGACTTTCTCAAGAAATCCCTCTGGCAAATAATAACTGCAATACGCTCCGGAAGCGGGGCGCAAAAGGCGCTTGAAAGCGTTCTTATTGTCCTTGAGAAGAACCAGCGAGAACAGATAAAGACATACACACAGGAGCTCAATCTCTGGTCAATGATTTACATGATTTTCGCGGTCGCAGTCCCCGGCCTCGGGACAACAATTATGATAATAATGTCGACCTTTGCGGGAGTCGAGATAAACGAGGCGCTCTTCATAACAACGATTGGGGCATGCGTGTTCGTTGAAGTAGTGATAATAGGCTTCATTAAGGTAAGAAGACCGACAGTCCACATGATTTGAGCGGGGGATTAAGGAGTGATGGAAAGAACAAAAGGAGATGCTGGCGGAGGAAAGACTAGCCTTTCCGGGGCATCAATAATTTTCTATCTCCTAGGCGGGCTCGTACCAAAGCCAATAAGGGAAAGGACAAGAAAGGAGCTCTCCTATGCCGGGCTAACAGACAACCCCCAGCACTGGTGGGGAGTTTCCATCTTTTCAGCCCTCCTCTTCGGCTCCCTCGGTTTCCTCCTTGTCGTTTATCTCCTCCGCCTCCCGGAAATCTATGTTTATCTCTCGTTTCCGGCTTTTTTCATAACATCAATAATTCTTTCAAACGTCCTAGTCTATTCCCGGGCCGAGGAGAGGAAGAAGAGAGTCGAGAAAATACTCCCGGACCAGCTCCAAATGGTTGCGGCAAACATCCGGAGCGGGCTAACCCCGGTCGTTGCCCTAAGGACTGCCGCCCGACCGGAGTTTGGGATTTTGGAAGAGGAGATAAAATACGCGACAACCAAATCCCTCGGGACGGAGAACATTACAGATGCCCTGAAGGAAATTTCAAAGAGGATAGACTCCGAAGTCTTGGAACGGGTTGTCTCCCTTTTCTCGGCATCCCTGAAGAGCGGAGGGAAGCTAGCCCGCCTGTTGGAATCAACTGCTGAGGACATCAGGAAGGGCCAGGAGCTGAAAAACGAGCTGATTTCCAGCACCAAAATGTATGTAATGTTCGTCCTTTTCGTTGTTACTGTCGGGACGCCCGTTCTCCTCGCAATTTCACTCCAGTTCATTGACATGGTTTCAGCGCTTCAGGCAAGCACAGGAACTGCCGCCGCAGGCTCCGCCGCTCTCGGAGGCCTCGGGGTAAACATCAATATTGAGAGGAGCTTCCTTGTCCAAGTGTCATATTTCGTTATTTTCGCAAACGGCATTCTCTCGGCAATTTTTGTCGGTGTAATACAGGACGGAAAGCCGATGAGCGGGCTCAAATACGCTCCATTTGTTGTCGGAGGGTCAATTGCTGTTTTCTATTTTGTCCAGAATTATGTTCTTCGCACATTCCTTACTGTTGCGTGAATGCGCAGTCAAGGAACAAGAATTTGGCCCCTTTTTAACTCGAAATCAAATAGAATAAATACAAGTTTTGGCTAAACGCCCCCTATGGCAAAGCAAAAAGGGCAGGCGTCCACAGAGTATTTGATAATACTTGCAGTAGTTGTGATTGTGGCTCTTGCAGTTGTCGGAGTCCTCGGAGGGTTCCCTACCCTAACAAAAGGGGTATCGACAAAGGACTCGCTCGCATACTGGCAGTCGGGAGACATTGGTATTGAAAAGCCTTATCTTTCAACCTCCGCTGACTCCACAATTGTCCTCCGGAACAACCAGAATTTCGGAATAACAATAACTTCAGTAGCTTTCAACGGAGCGCCGGCAAACAACGGGACGAACTCAAACCTCCCGGCAACGCTTTCCCCGGGCCAGACAGTAACAGTCTTAATTACAGCAAACGCAACTAACCCGTGCACCGGAGGGGTTGCTGGCTCATCGACATTCTCCCCAACTGTCCGGATAAATTATTACGACACTTCGAGCCTGTCTAACCAGTATCAGTTCACAGGAGCCAAGCCTTTGGTGGGCACCTGCCAGTAAATCTGCCGACTACTGACTTTGGCAAAAGCCTCGGCTCCCTTAGGAATCCGGGCAAATCTCATTCCCGGACTCGGCCTGCCAGCCAGGTTAGTTAATTGCTCCCAGCGTCCGGGCGGAAAAATTGCCCGGACTTTTTTTTCCTTATTCTTTCAGGAGGAGCCAATTTTCTCATTTTTGGCAGGGACTTTCTATTTTAATGAAACTCCCTTTTTGTTGTATTTTTTTGACAACAAATTAACTCAATTCAGTTAAAAGAATATATACCAGAAAAGGGCTAAACTTCCCTATGGCAAAGAGCGGACAATCGTCCACGGAATACCTGGTAATTTTGGCAGTTGTTGTAATAATTGCCCTGGCAGTTGTCGGAGTCCTCGGAGGGTTCCCTACCCTAACAAAAGGGGTATCGACAA
>JBBIPP010000006.1:0-633 GCA_037442745.1 archaeon | reverse complement strand
TGCTCCCAGCGTCCGGGCGGAAAAATTGCCCGGACTTTTTTTTCCTTATTCTTTCCGCAACTTTGCGTCCCCTTCCGAGAGTTTTTCAAAGAAAGCTGGGAGAATTTCCCCCAAATCCCGAGGGTTTCCGTTTCCAATTATTGAGATGCTTCTATTGTCAGCCCTTAGAAGAGCGGATTGTTCGCCGGGAAGCGAAAGGGAAAAAAAGTAGTCCCCATTCCCAGTCGCTCCAGAGAAGGTAAGGTTTTTCTCAGGAAGCGCACTATAAAAATATATATTCGGCAAGAAACCGGCCAAGTCATATTCATAGAGAAGGGCGGAAGTTATTATCCCCTTGCCCCCAATCCCCCTTTTTTCAGGCGCATATGAGAGAAGAATTCCCCCATTGAAATCCGGACAAGTCAGGTTAAGTGTTCCCGGCTCGTTCAATTTTGAATACTCCCGAATCATCTCAGCGCTCCAAATATAGAGTTCCTTTGCTTGGCTTGCTTTCATTCCAGTAATTATCAGTTACCACTTATAAATGTTATTAATAACTGAAGATAATTAAGGGTCTGTTGAAACCATCCTAGAAAATAACTGAAAGGAATATCCGGCCGAAGCCGGATATTGGTTCATTTTGTAATAAACAAA
>JBBIPP010000005.1:14975-91650 GCA_037442745.1 archaeon | reverse complement strand
TGTCTCAATTGCATTGACCTATCTTGAAGGTGTCAAGCAGAAACTGGCTGTTGGCGGAGATTCTCCCTCTGGCAAGGCTTAGGGGGAATTCCCAGGATAAAGCGGGAAATTAGCCAAATCCTATTTATATCCTGAACAACTCCAACCAGTGGCATTAATGGCAAAAGAATCCCAATCTGAACCGCCGAAAGCGGCCCAGACAGAGGCTGACTTTAACTTCAACCCGGCGGGAGATTTCACAGATGAAGCGCCCCCCGGAGCGGATGCGGGGGCCGGAACTCCCGGAGGCTCTCCAATATTGGCGGGGGGAGGGCCTGCAGTCGTAAAATTCGTTGATGAAATTGACCTTCGGGCAATTCTTTCAGATATTGAAAAGCTGAAAGCTGAGATTTCCGCCCTAAAGGAGGTAAAATTCAACGCGGACGCCCGGATAAAGGAATTGTCCGAATCAATCGGAGAACTCCGAAGCGCAGGGCTCCAAAGAGAGCAGGGCTCGCGAGAAATAGAGGCAAAGGTAACAAAAATCGATGAAATTGTGAAGAACGTCCAGCCCCAGATAATCCTGACTGAGCTGGCAAAACGGCAGAGGGAGCTCGAAGGGACGCGGGCGCAACTCGAACGGACAACAATTATGCTGAACGAGACAATAACTCAGGTCAGGGAAATCCAGAAAGGGATGGAGAGGGTCAGGGGAATAACGAACATTCTTGACGTTGATCGGGGGCTGAACGCGAAAATAGGAAAGCTAGAGAGCCAGCTTGCCCTGGGAGAGAGGTTCTCTACAAAGGCAGAGAAGCTCTATTACGAAATGGACAAGCGCATGACCGACTTTAACGTTATGCGTGAGAAGCTCGAGCGGATAGACGCGCTCACACGTGAGATGATGAAGGAATTCGATGAGAAGAAAATAAAGCTCGGAAGCGCCGCATCCGTTGACGAGTTCAACCTGTTCAAATCGGAAATTGACGGCAGGATAAAGTCAATTCGCTCAGAACTGGAGAAGAAAACAATTTCAGCATCAACGAGGGATTTGCCGACTTTTAGCGAGAGGAACAGGATGAGCGCGCCAGAACTGGAAATAAAAATCGACAAGCCGTACACAAAAGAGGCGGAGAGAAGGGAAATGGCCGGTGGATTGTCAAAAGATCTCCTAAAGCAGAGGGATGAGATAAAGGCAATGCTCTCCCTTCTGGAAGAGGAATACCGCGAAGGGGAAATAACCGAGAATGCGTTTGAAGAGGCGAGGAAGAACAGCGAGCAGAAGCTCTCAGAAATCGAGAAAATTATTTCCGAAGGGGCAAGCCTTCCCGCAACGCCTGCTACAATAATTCCCAAAAAATCCTCGGAATCCGCTCTCCCCTTTCCCGCACCTTCCGCCCGCCAAGGGGACATTGCGGATAGCCCGAAAATAAACCCGGAAAAGGAGCTCCCGAAATCCGAGACTCCGGTAGAAATAGTCGCATCTCAGGAAAGGAACGGACACCCTCCAGAAAGACACAAAATCCCTGATGAAAAGGGTCCGGAAGAGCTAGAACGGCTGATAGAGATAATATCGAACCTTCCGACCCTCCATTCCCAGGAAAAGGATCTCGAAAAAATGCTCGGGATTCTCTCGCGCCAATACAAGGCGGGGGTAATTAGCGAGGAGACTTATTACGACATTAAGAGGAAAAGCGAGGAGAAACTGGAGGAAATACATTCCAAGCTCTCGGCAATCGAGACGCTCAATGAGGAGCAAAAGCTCTTCCGCGAGGAAATCAAGCGGATAAGGAAGAACAAGGGGGAGCTAGTATCCCTCCTCTCTCTTCTCGACAAACAAAAAGGAGAAGGACTGATATCCGAAGAGAGTTATCTCTCCGCGCGGGCGAACGCCTCAAGGAAACTTGGGGAAATTGACAAGAGAATAGAGCTTCTGGAGAAAATCGTTGAAAAGCACATCAATTCCCCGAAAAAAGCTGGCGCGAAGAAGGCGGGCAAAGGGGCAAAGGAAAAATGAAGGAAGAGCCGAAAACCAAGAAATATTCCTATTTGGGAAAACTGGGCTTCAACCCCTCGCTTGGTTTTTTTTTACCTATCTTTTTTCGGCAATTGTCCTGATTTTCTCAATTTTTACATTTGCCATTAATCCGGAAGAGAACCTAATTTTCTACAACCTTGCGTTCATTCTCGCGGGAGCCGTCGCAACATTCGCCTCTTTTTCCCTGTGGAGAACTGAGAAGGGCATTGAAGGAAATTTCCTTGCCTCGAGCTTTTTTTTGCTTGTCGGAATCCTCTCGTTTTCACTTGCGGAAGGAATATGGATGGCGTACGAGAACGTGCTCGGAATAGAAGCTCCCCCAATTTCACTTGCCGACTTTTTCTGGGTTCTCGGATACTTTTTCTTCTTCGCCTTTCTGGCAAAAAAAGTCTGGACTGCCTATTTCACCCTCTCCCTTCCCAAGAAAGTAGCGCCCCCCCTGTTCCTCATATTATCCCTCCTGATTGGCTATTCGGCAATTCTCTCACGGCTTTTCGCCCTTGCCGACTGGGACTTGCTCTCGAAAATAATTGGGGCAATATACATTTTCGGGGATTTCATATTGATTGGGGGGGTTGCAGTCCTTGTTCTAGCCTTTTCCGGAGGAACCTTTTTCCTTCCGAACGCCCTTCTCGCATTCGGGTTCGTCCTGTTCGCGCTAGCAGATATTTTCTACTATGACCTGATGATACGGAACGCATACGGGCCGGGCTCGCAATGGGATTTTGGATGGACTCTTGGATATCTTCTAATTGCGGCGTTTGCAGTCGAGACCAGCAGAATATTGAAGAAAGCGCTTGATGGCAATTAGGCTTTTTTCCTTCTTACCCGCGATTTGGGAACAATTTTCTTGTTCTTCTTCGATTTGGATTTGGCCCGGGAAACCCTTGAGAGGAGCTTTTCGACCGCTTTTAATTCGAACGAAACTTCCCTCAGTTTCTCCCCGGCGTTCTTCCGTATCTCGTTATAACTGCCTTCGGTTATTATTCCGGCCGAGAGTTCTTCATCCGCAACTTTGAGCATTTTTTCGAGATCCGACTTTCTTTTCCGGAGATCTTCCAAGGAGAACCTGTCAATTGCGGAGAAGAACTTTTCTTCAGGGTTCTCAATCGGCTTTTCCTCAGGCGCAGGCATTGGTTTTTCAGACAAGGGAGTGGCTGGGACGATTTCGGCAATGGCTGGCTTCTCTTCAGCCTTTGTAGAATAAGTTCCTCCAGCCCGGGCCTTTGGCTCTTCAACTGGAGGGATATCAACCGAAGGAATTTCTTCCCGGGGCCCCCCAACATCGTCTTTCTTGAACCTTATTTTGGGGAATTTGTCAGAAATATTAGCTCCAATTTCCCTCAATTTGTCGAGAATTCCCATTTTCCACTTTATTTCCAAATTCTCCTAAAAATGTCTTTCTTTAACCATTTTAAAAAGGTTAAATCACCAAAAACTACATATATATGGCAAGTTTTATTTAATAAAACCCTTAAAAACTGATGGGCAATTGCCAAAGGGGGACAAAGGAGTGCTGGAATGGATTTAGGGAGAAAACGGGCTGTTTTCATTGCTTTTTCCTTCCTTTTTTTGGCTTTCTTTTCAGTTTCACTAGGATTCTCAAGCGCTCCCTGGTTTAATTCTTCCTGGCATGTCCGAGTTCCGATAAAAATCTCATATCCCCCTTCCGGGGAAAACCTTTCAGTTAATTTCACCCTGAATTTCACAAGAGCGTTCTCACAGGCGAACATGTCCGGAGCGACCCTTGACTACAAATCCCTCCGAATATACGAGAACCTGACCGAACATCCTCTCGAATATTCCAATATTTCCGCTCAGGAAGTTCTTGTAAAGTGGATTGCTAACGGAACTGTCAACGGAACTAACCGGACCTTCTTCCTCTATTTCGACGCCCTTGAGAACGGAAACAAGGCGCCGGGCGAGCAGATTCTTGAGAATATTTACTGGCGAAGCGGATACAAAGACGGAATGAACGACTATTCCCCGTGGATAAACGACACAACCGGGACTCCCGCAATACCATATAACCGGAGCTGGGCGAAGCGGGTCGAGATTTCATTCAAATGGGCGGCAGAACCAGCATCAGGGGACAGAATGAGGCTCTATGTTGACGGATCCCAGAAAGGTCCTGACAGGACTGGCACGGGAAGCTGGAATGAATCATACTGGGGCTCCCAGGTATATGGAAGGTTCGTTTCAGACACTTTCGGAAGCTATCCGACATACGGAGCTGTTGATGCGTACGGGGTATATGGCGCAGCAATCGACACTGTCCGGTTCTACACTGTCGGTAACTATTCAGTTGTCGCATATACTGCAATTGGCGAAGACGCCCAGGCCCAGCCAACGAATGTAACGTCCGATACCGCAGTTTCCTACAATTTTAACGAGACTCTCGAGCTAATCGGAATAATGCGGGATTCCGGGGGCGCGCCAATTGAGAACGCGACAATTAACGCGACAATATTCTTCCCGAACAATTCATTTGCAGCCGAAAACGTGACAATAACCAATTCGACCGGAGGCTATCTTCTCCGTATTTTCCTCCCTTGGGAATCTCCGAACGGAACCTATATTGTCAATTCACGCGCTACCAAAAGGTCGTTTAATTCTTCATTCAATTCAACAGCCTTCTACTATACTGCCGACAAAATACCGACAATATCAGAATTCTCAGTTAATCCTGTTATCGGAGGCTGGAACGAATATTTCAATTTCTCAGTCAACGTTTCAGACGACGACTTGAACCCGGACACTGTCAATGTCACTCTCTGGGTAAATGCGACATCCGGCTGGCGGAAATATTCGACAATTGAGATTGCCCCAGCCTCATATGCGAACTGGTCGGAAAAGCCATTTTCCGCCTTGGATATTGGCTTCAACCGGTCATTTTTGATAGAATATACCGACCCCTACCACTATCCGACCTTCTACAACACATCGGAATTCTTCCTGCCGGAAGTCGAGAGAAACGACGTTTCAATTGTTTTCCTCTCCATTTCCGGAAGCCCGGTTGTCAGACCGGGAGCTGGAACAGTTGTTTTCGGAGCAAGCCTATATGACATTGACAACGGGACAATAATTCCAGGCGAGAATTTGTCGTTCTGGACTGACAGCTTCTCATCAGGGTGGCTCTTGGCAGGCTGGAACTATACTGAAAGCGACGGGAACGCGACAGCGGAGTTCGACCCGGACTGCCTTATTCCACACGGGGAGGTTTCCTGGAAAGCGAACTATTCCGGCTCCTCCTATTACAAGGAGAATTCTTCCTCCCTTTTCACATATTCGGTTGTCGGGAACCTTGGAACGGAGCTTTTAGCCCCGTCCCAGTATTCTACTCCCGCCCAAGGAGATTTCGTGCCATTTGAAGCTAATGTCACAGACGAGTGCTCGAGATTCGTTCCCGGGGCAAGCCTCAATTTCACTCTTTTCAACCTGACCTCATTTGTATGCGTTGCGAACGAGACCGGTGGCCTCTACAACTGCACCTGGAATTCGGCCGGCTTTTCCGCCGGGAACTATTCGGTGAACGTCTCGGCAGAGCACCCGGACAATTTCGCGAACTGGTCGTTTTACCAATTGTGGTTCTATCTGAGGACAGGCCCACCCTCAATTCTCCTTTATTTCTTCCCCGACAACTTTACCCAGAGCGAATATACGACAATTAACGCGAGCGTCACAGACTTTTCCGGGCTAAATATTACGGGAGCCTCGATTAATGTTACTGGCCCGAACTCCACAGTTTATTCGACCCAGCTTTCGCCCTCTGGCGCGCACTATTCCCTCAGCGGATGGGTTTTCAACTACACTGTCTCCTTTCCATCGTCCTGGGCGAACACAATCAGGAAAGGCAACTATTCGGCGTTCGTGTCAGCAACTGACGGAATCGGGAGCAGCGGGAACGCGACAGGAAACTTTACAGTCTATACGCACGTGAATCTCACTGCAAGAACAGAGATACCTCTCTACAAGCCGGGGGCATTCGGCTCGGTCGAGTTCTCGGCAACCGACTTTTTCGGAGCCCCCCTTTCAGGAGTGTCCTCAAACCTCTCTGTCAGGAACCCGTCCGGCTCACTCCTTCCTTTTCTCTCTGACGTCACAACTGTTCCCATTGTAACTGACGCGTCAGGAGTTGCCCCGATATCAATTTTCATTATTCCAACGGGAGCTCCTGACGGGACGAACTATACACTTTATGCTCCCTCGAACTTTTACGAGCCCCTGATTTCCTCCGAGCTATATTTCCAGCGCAACAGCTCATTCATTGTGCAGTCTGACAAGCCTCTCCAAATTATCCCAAAAATGAACTCACGGATTTACACAAACAAGGAATTCCACACCGGCGCAATAACAGTTGACAGGACAACCGGACTCCCGATAGACGTTGATAACCTGACAATTTCCCTCTATTATGTGACAGAATTCGGCCCAATTCTCTGGAAATATCTCGAGCTCTCCAATTTCACGCATTCGAGCGCCGGATTATATGACTATTACTCGACAGTTAACACCAACACTACTGGCAACTATTTCGCTCTCTTCAACGCAACGAAAGCGGGGACAAGCACTCTTGACGCATGGCCTTTCGAGGTTACTCAGGGCGGGCCGTTCGACGTTTCAATTGAAGTCCTAAATTCCCCGGTTCCCGCCGGAAGCAATCTCAAGTTCCGGATAAACGCGACGAACATGGGGCCGACCGACCAGTTCGATGTCAACATGACATATTGGATTGACAACGGCCTTGTATATTCCTCAAGAGAGGAGGTGAAAATCCCTTCCTTTTCAACGGAAACCTACTACCGGAATTTTCAGCTATACCTCTCCGAGACCAAAGGTATTCACAACCTGACTGTCCGGATAGAGTATGACGGGCCGGATTCCCCGGCAATTGCGAACACACTTTTCATGGTAACTGACCCGGTTGTTGAGACAACAATTCCCGACGACGAAGGGGATGACGTGTTCGAAATTGCTGGACCGACAACAACAACCACAACATCAATTCCAGCGAAACCCACATACAGCCTTGCACTATCTGACTATCCGAGGGAGCGCGACCTATTTGTTGAGAGGAATTCAGTCCGTTTCTTCAATGTCGAGGTCCAGAACCTCGGAACTGAGACGCTCCATAACATAACAATAACCTTCGATGGGGTGTCTGCCGACTGGATTGAGATAGTGTCCGGTAACGCCTCTTTCCTCGACTCTGACGGGACTGCGACATTCATTGTCCGCCTTGTTGTCCCGACCGAAGCCAAGGCGCAGGTCTATCCCCTGACAATCAACGCCTTCTCAGAAGAGGCCAATTCCTCGAAAATAACAGCAATATCAGTTTTTGCGTCAGAGAGGGAGCGCCTCTTTTACGAAATCCAGTTCCTAAAGGGAAGGTACGGAGAGCTTGAGGACATTCTCTCAATAGCAATGGAGAACGGCAAAAATGTCACTGACGTAATTGACATAATGGCGCAAGGCAAGCTCCAGATAGAGACTGCCGGAAAGTTCGTAGATGAGGGGGCTCTTCGGAACGCCGGGGACGCAATAAGGAAGGCGCATAATTACCTTGATAGGGCCGAGTTCGAGCTGAACAGAATTCCCCAAAAAGCCCAGCCAACAACTCCTGTGATTTCCCTGATTCTCCCAGCGACAGCATTCCCATATTTTATTGCCCTCCTGATACTGATTCTGGGAATAATCGTAATAATCTGGGTGTCAAGGACCTTGAGGAAGGTCCGAACAATTGTCAAGAAAGAGGCTGCAAGGGAAATCAAGGAGGCAATACAGGTGAAGAAATCGACCCCTGCAGACCTTATCAGGACGAGGGAGCGGGTGAAAAAGGCGCTGAAACTTATTGAGAGCCAGCACAAGGAAGGGCTGATATCGGACTCCACCTACTCGGAATTGAAGAACAACAACGAGAGGAAGCTTGCTGTTTTGGACAAGGAACTGGGCGTTGGCGAAGATTAACCTATTTTTCACTCACTTTTCGGGCTTTTTGAACTCAATTCAGGAATAAGCCTTTTCGCAGAGCAAGTCCTGTCAGTCAGGGTTATTGCCGAACACCTGCAACAAGAAATTTGCCCGCATGTGATGTCAATGAAATTGTACGGATGTTTTCCTTGCCAATCAATTCCTGCTTTCAATTGGACAGTTTCCTTTCCTGTCCCGCCAATTATTCCAATCGGCCCGGAAGAATACTTGGAACCCTGCGCTGTCAAGAATGCTCTTGTCAACTGCCGGGGAATGCCTTATTTGAGCAGTCGGGCCACAATCGATTTGCCTCCAGAAAACTATCTCGTTTGGCTGGCTCGGGTCGCGTGCGTTCAATCCCTGACTGAAACAACCATCCGTTCGGCGTTGTCATATCTGGCCCAAGCCGAAAAATTCCTTCAACTGCGCAGGAGCAATTTTGCTTACCTAGAACTAATAGTGGGCGCCAATTTCGACTGCCTTGGAAAGAACAAGTTTCTGTATTTGAGCAATTCCTTTACTAGTGTTCTCTTCCTTTAAACATATTAATCGCTAATTAGTGATTAACTACTTAAAAAAGCCCTTTTTCAGACTAATCACTCAAGAATTCCTCAACAGGCTTTCTCGGAGTCTTCCCAGTCAATTTCTCCCCGGTTCCAACCCGGAGGACAATCTGGGGAAATCCTTCCTGCTCAATCAGGGCTTTCAGTTCGCTTCTTCTCTCCTTGTCCTCAATAGGGGCGAACGTTCCTTCAATTTCATAGCCAATGGCAGTCGCAGTGAGCGAGAAAAGCTCAAATGCAATTCCCGCCCTAATCCAAGACTGCCTCAAATCCTTTTCAGTTGAGAGAACGCAGACCAAGGGTGCCTGGGAAAAGCGTTTTTCAAGCCGTTCTCCCTCCCTCTTCCAGAAAGAGCGAGTCCTGGCAAGGCGGGAATTGAGAAGGCTCAATGGCCCGGAGAATCCAAAAACTTTCCCGTCCAAGTGCGCGGAATAGGAGTGCCTAATCAATGCCGATGTTTCCTTCCTATAGTCCTTTGATTCCCCGAGCTTTATCTGGGAATTCCTGACAATTTCCCCAGCTTTGGCTTTTGGCATTTCTCCCGTTATCAAAGAAAGGAGAATCCCCTCTCCGCCAACAACCGCCCCTGCAAGATGCATGAGAACCTCCTCAGGAATTTCTTCCCTCTTGAAAATTGCGTGGGATGTTGCCCTTCTCTCAATTGAGTGGAACATTTCTGGGGGAAAAATCCCTCCCGAGACCTCCGCATGCTCCTCCCCATTATGGGTTTCAGGGAATCCGACAGTAACAATTGCAGCTGCAAACCCTTCTTCAGGGAATTCAGCTTTTGCTGAGAGACCGAACTTGTCCAAGGCAACGAGGAAATTCCCGACAACTGCCCCGAGGGAGAAATGTATCTGCCTTCTTTCTGGGTCAACTGCCTTCATTTCCTTGGAAAAGTCTCCCAGGAATGAGACTCTCGAGCCCTCAATTTTGAATTTCCATGGCTGGGAGTTGAGGGTTGAAGGAGCGAGAACTGCATATTCCAGAATGTGCCTGATCTTTTCCTCCTGAGAGGAATTCTTTGGAAACTCTAGTTCGGACAAGGATTTTCTTTTCTCGCGTTTCTGCGCCATTGTTGCGAGAGAATACCTCATTGGTATTTATGCTATTTTCCCAACTCTTCCGCGAAAAGGGCTTTAACCGCTCTCCTAGTTTCAAGAGCAAGGGATTTTTTTGAAAGATTTTCGTTTAAAATTTTCCCGTATGGAGGAAGAGAACAGTTTTTTTCTAGACCAATTCTGGCTAGAAGTGATGCGACCTTCTTTTCCTCATCCGACTCGAATTCCACGAAATTTCCTATCCCAAAGACCGAATCCCGGAATATTTTCACACCGGAAAAAGCCCCGGAACTCCTCATTTTTCGGACGGATGCGACCGGCTCCATGAATTCCGAGAGGACCTTGTATGCCGAGAGAGCCTCTTTTTTATGGACCTTCACTGAAAACTCATTCCAGAAATTCTCACTCTTTCGCGCCTTGAATTGGAGGAAAAACCCAGCGCCCTCTTTCCGTATTCTGGCCACAAAACCGTCTTCCGAAGGATGCATAAGGACAATGTCTTGTTGGGACACTTTTCCGGAAAACTTGATTTTCTTGAGAAACTCCGCAGGGATTGTTTTCTCTCTGAAACGATATTCGACTTCCCTTCCCCCCAACTTTTTCTTTGTTGTCGGATTTAACGAAAAAAATTCCTTGAATCTGTCGACGCGGTTCTTCTTTGCGTTGTTAAGGAGAACGCCATACCCCTCTTTAACAGTTCTTGAAGGACATGCCTTTTCCAATGGCGTTCCTGGACGGGGCGAGAATCTGTGAACTATTACATCGCTGAACTTTGCAGATTCCAAAAAATCAGATGTTATTCTCAAATCATTGGGAGTTTCCCCGGGATGCCCGGTCATTATGTGGGTTATTGCTGAACCAGAAAAATTATTGCGCAAATTTCTTATCAATTCCAATGACTTGTTCTGAGTTCTCCTGTTCATTCTTAGGAGAAGTTTTTTGGATGCGGTTTGGATCGGGATGTTTACATAAAAAATTCTGCCACTTCTAAGATGCTTCGACAAATCTTTCCAAATGTAAGGAAGGTCCATCGGCTCAAGATACCGAAGGGCGAGGCGCGCCGTTGGGAATTTTGAGAATATTTTTGAAAGGAGTCTGCCAATCAACCTCCTTTTTTCGAGGTCGTAGCCGTAAAAACCCAAATCATCGGCAATTAGCAAGAATTTTCTGTATCCTTTTTTCCAACCGCGTCCAATCTGGTCTAATATGCTTTTTTCTGGCACGCTTGTATACTTTCCCCTAAGAAAACGCACTATGCAATAAGAACAGCTGTAAGGACATCCGGTCGATACTACGACTCGGTAGCTCGGAGAAGGCTCATCTATGAATTCAATTCCTTGCGTTCCATACCTGAAAAAGTCAGAAAAAATTTCGCCCCCCATCCTAAAGAGAGTCCTCTCAAAAGACGCATAGTGCTCGAAGAGGCCTTTTTTTAGGTATGGCGGGGTGTAGTTGAGATCTTCAGGAGTTCCCAAATACCCTATTTCAGACAAACTGGTTTTTCCGGGAAACTCCTGTTCAAACAACTCCCAAGTATTTATATACGAAACATTTTTCAGTTTTTTGTTCAATTGTTCTGTTTTTGCCCCGCAACCAGCGACAATTATTCTTGCTTTTGGATTGTCGCGTAGGAGTTTTTTTATCAGGCCCAAAGAATGGCTTTCTTTGTATTTGGTGACAATGCATGTAGTTATTATTATTTTTTCAGCATTTTTTGCGGATTTAGTTTCTTTATATCCGTTTCTTTTCAGATAGGTAAATAGGCGAGTGGTGTCCATGCGCAGACTGAGGCACCCTGTAGAGGTAAGATAAAATTTGGGTTCATCGGCCATTTCGCAGAAAGTAGCAGTTTTTTTATAAATTTCTATTCATTGAGATTACTCTCCTCAACTTGGAAGAAAATGGAGAATGCAATTGCTAGCAACCCAAGACCAATAAGAACAATTTTTCCCGGGAGAATTGCAGTCAATCTTCCGATAATGAGGTTCCCAAAAGCAATCCCGCCCGTTTTTGCCATTGATACTGTGGAAATTGCGGCTGCCCTCTCGGACGATTTCAGGTGTTTGTTCATATAGCTTGAAACCAACGCACATCTTTCTGGGCCGAGGGCGGTTCCAATAATTGAGAAGAAAATAGCAAGCCCGGCAGACTTGGATAGGGCAAGGCCCAAAATAGGGAGGAACTGATAAATATTGGACGGGTTTTTTGAAATTCCCGCGAGCAAGCCAGAAAAATAGCTCATCAGGCAAGGGATGCCTCGATACTGGCAGGGGAACGCTTTAACTCTGCGTCCTGAAATAATACAACAAATTCTTAAATATGAAGCAATCCTAATCCGGCGCTAGATGGCAATTCCCTTGGACAGAGCTAAAATAATTGGCATTGTTTCCGGCAAGGGCGGGGTCGGGAAAACAACGCTTACCGCGAATATCGGCCTCGCGCTTGTAAAGGAGTTCAGGAAAAAAGTCCTTGTTGTTGACGGAAACGTTACTTCAGCCAATCTCGGGCTTCATTTGGGCTTTCTCTACCCCCCGACAACTCTCCACGATGTTTTGGACGACCGAGTCGCTCCAGCCCAATCTGTATATATCCAGGAATCAGGACTCCACGTAATTCCCTCCTCCCTTTCAATAAAAAGAAAGGCGTATTATGAGAAACTGCGGGACAAGCTCTACCATCTTGTTGACAACTATGACGTAATTCTTGTTGACGGCGCGGCAGGAGTTGGCGCCGAAGTGAAGGCGGCAATGCATGCCTGCGATGAACTAGTTATTGTCACAACGCCCGAAGTCCCCTCAATTGCAGGGGCAATAAAGGTAATTGAAACTGCAAAAGAGCTCCAAATCCCGATAAAGGGAATTGTTGTGAATGAATACAAACGACAGAAATTCGAGACAAGCGTGAACGAAATTGAGACAACTTGCGGAGTTCCTGTTTTGGCCGTAATTCCAGACGAAGTCAGGATTCCTGCGTCAATTGCCCACCGGGTTCCAATTGTCCAATATTTTCCGAAAAGCGAGTCCTCCCAAGTTTTCTTCAAACTGGCAGGTCAGCTTGTTAATGAAAAATACAAAGAACGCACAACCTTTTTTACAAGAGTAATGAGAAAGATTGGCTTTAAAGAAGCTCCAATACCCCAACCCGAGGTAAGAATGGATGAAAATTTCCGTTTCCTGAAAAGACAGACTGCGGGCGAGCGGGAAGCAATGATTTACCAGGAAGCGAACAGCGAAAAAGAGGAAGAGGAACGGATTTCAATTTCCCGCAGAACTTTCGAAGAAAAGGCAGACTCTTTTGAACGGGAAAGCTCTCCAATCCTTTCGAAACAACCCCAATCCGAAATTTTCCAGGAACGGGCTCAGAACAATGAAAAAGCAGTTCAAATCGAAAAATTGCGCAGTTTGGAAGGGGATATGGCAAGTCTTCGGAGAATAAAGGATCTTCTTGACAGTCAAGATCTGAACATCAATTCCCTTGAAACTGAGCTTTCCAAAGTCAGGAAAATCCTCTTAATTCTTGAAAGGGAATACAAACAAGGTTTTATTTCAGCTGAAAGCTACTCTGAACTGAAGATGGGAAACGAGCGGAAACTTGAGGAACTTCAACGAAAAATAAACCAAATAAAAGGCCAGACGAATTGAAATGAATACAAGAATAATTGGGGTAATTAGTGGCAAGGGCGGAGTTGGAAAAACAACTCTTGTTGCAAACCTCGGAGCAGTTCTTGCTGAAGAATTCAAAAAGAATGTTGTTGTTCTTGACTGTAATTTCACAACATCGCATCTTGGCCTTTATTTGGGACTATATGATACGCCAGTTACTCTTAACACAGTTCTGCAAGGCAAAGCTAATCTTGAGGATGCAATCTACAAACATAAAAGTGGAATGAGCGTTATTCCGGCCGGTCTTTCAGTTAACGATCTCAAGGGAGTTGATTTAATTGACCTAGAGAAAGTTGTGAAAAAACTGGTCAAGAAAGCTGATTTTGTTTTTCTTGATGCTGCAGCAGGTCTTGGGAGAGAAGCAATTGTTACAATGAAAGCATGTGACGAAGCCCTGTTCGTCACAATTCCTCAGGCTCCGTCAGCAGTCGACATTATGAGATGCCATAAATTAATCCAAAAATACAATAGAACTCCTTTGGGTGTTGTTGTTAATATGATTCATAATAAGGGCCATGAATTTTCTTCAATTGAAATTGAGACTCTTACAGATCTTCCCGTTGTTGGCAAAATTCCTTTCGATACCAACATACACAAAGCACTGTCTGAACGAAAAGTATTGCTTTATTATCGGCCAAATTCTAAAACAGTTGAAAGTTACAGAAAAATTGCTTCCTGGTTATGTGAAATTGAATACAAAGAGAAATATATTCTTGAAAGAGTTGTCAATTGGTTGAGATACCGATAAGACGGCTGATTATTCGCCCTATTGTTGAACTGGAGTTAATTTGTTCGTCAGATTAATAATGTGTCGAAACTGCCAATTAAACAAATTAATGGGTGTTTTATTTGATTACTAGAAACCTCAATGTGTCCATATGTGTCCAAAGAGTCTTATTTGTCGAACACCGTTTTATTGTTTGAATTGTACATAACTGGCGTCCTCCAATGAACAGATAGGTTTTTAGAAGATTCAGTTAAGAACTTATAGCCTCCCTTATTAGCACTTTAGATAGTTGGAATTTTTAGCTTTTTTTAAAACATGTTTTTCGACACATCTTGACGTTTGAAGAACTGCTTTTTCCTGGCTAATTCTCCGTCAAATAAAGCCTGAATTTCAAGTCCCGATACGCGAAATCTTTGAACATTCAAAACTTTGGTAATACCTTTCAATATGTCGGAAGAACTACTCAATGGCTAAATACCTGTCGATAGTTGTAACACAATAGATAAATAAAAGGATGTTAGAATAGCTCTAGGTAGAATAAATAATGCCCGAACAGCTTAATCCGCCGTCAAGTTTCTTTAAGAAAGCCGTCGGATTCGATGAAATTGAACGGGATTTGTCGGAACTTAAATCACTTATTCTGGCCCGTTTTGAGGAACTTGATCGACAAATGAAACACACTTCCGATTCTGTTGCATATTCAAACCACCAATTGCTTCAGGTAAGAGAAAAGCTTGAAAATCTTGAACTTTTGACAAAAACTGTTGAAAAACCTGTTTCAAAAAAGAAAAAAGAGCCGGATTTTAATGAGGTTGAAAGAGCAATATTTGATCTTGTTAAAAAAAGCGGTAAAATAAGCGCTCCTGAAGCTTCTCTTCTTTCGGGCCTTTCTAGGACCAGAACAAGCGAAGTGCTTAATTCTCTTACTAGAAAATCAGCAATTTCCAAAGAAAAAGAGGGAAGAGTGAGCTTTTTCATATTGAACTCTGGTATGTCGGAAAAATCTTCGGGAGGGGAGCAGGAGACTGAATGAACCCGTCAGATAAATTTCTAAACAAATTTACCAAACCCCAAAGTCTGATTGACTTGAAAACAGCAGTTTCTTCCTCCAAGGAACCTATTGGTGAACCCAAAGAAGTGAAAAGAACTTCCCTAATCAACCAAAAGGAACCTCCCAATTTTCCGGACCCGAAAAGGGAGCCTAATATGAGCAAGTCCGTCACTGAACTCCTCAAGGAGAACTTTGTCGGAAACTCTGAAGGTAGCGAAAAAAGTTTTCTGGAACGAGACAAAAGAAATTTCGAAGCGGCGGCCTTGAATAGGACCAAAAACTTTTCAACTGACGATTCCAGCATTCCAGAGTTCTCCTTGGGGGAATCTAAATTCAAATATTCTCTTGGAAAGAAAAATCGGCCAAAAAATGAAATAATTGACTTTTTCTCAAAACAGATTCTCCTTCTTGCTTCAATAATTGGAGAACTTTCAATAGATTCTCAAATTAAGCGCAAGGATGAGCTCGAAAACGCGCTCTTCACTCTTGAAAAAGAGCATCTTAACGGACTTGCATCTGATTCAAGCTATTATGATATTAAATCCAGAATAATAAGAGAATTGGGGAAAATTGACGAAAAATTGGCACTTATACAAGAATATTCCGAAATTAACACAAATTTCAAACAGGCAATTTCTGATATTGAAGAACTCTCCGAGGCTCTCGTCAGTTATGCAAAAAAAACCGAAGCGCCTGAAAAAGTCGAAGGAACGCTATCAGAACTTACCCGCAAATATTTCGCAGGCGAGATTGACGAGGAGAATTATTATGACCTGAAAGCGAAATTGAATGTCAAACTGAATTCATTTTAACATTCAAAAAGGAATCAAACCACTAGGAAATGCTTATTTCACGAATTCTTGTTAAAAAGAGCCAATTAACAAAATATAAATAAAGATTTTGTTAATATCTGTTCCAAATTGCCAATGGAACTTTCCGCTGAAGAGAAAACCCGTTTTTACAATTCCCTCTGCTCGGCAATTGCCGAAAATGTTGCCAAAATAATAGGGAGAACTGCATATACTCTTGCCGGGTCTCTCAAGGGAGTATCAGCCTCAAAAGACGGAAAAATAACAGTTCCGGAGGATTTTTCAAAAGAAGGCGTTGACGCATTCGTCAACCTTTATGTGAAAATAATCGGGCCTGTTGCAAAAACACTCGCCGGACGTGCCTGTTCAGGATTGGACAAGCCCTGCAAATCCAAAATTGTCGAGCCGAGTAGCTGTCAAGATCTTCTTCCCAACTGGCTTTTAGAGTTAAACAACAGTTTCGTCAAGGAGCCAGGCAAGGGGGCTGGTTAGATGGAAGCTGTTTCAGAGAAACCCGGAATTGAAAAGCAATTGGAGGATGTCCTCGCTTTCCTAGAGACTCTTCCAGAAATTCAAGGTGTCGCAGTTGTCCGGCGGGACGGACTAATGGTAGCATCCCTCCTTCCAAAGGAAACGGACGGAAAAATGGTTGCCGCAATGTCGGCTGCCCTTGTCGGAACGGCGGAAACCTGCTCTGCCGAACTCCAGCTTGGAAGGTTCCTCCAGATTGTTGTCGAGGCTGAAAAGGGAAAATTAATTGCAACTGGGGCGGGCAGTTTCGCCCTTTTGATATGCCTTGTGAGCGACAGGGCGAACCTCGGGCTCGTCCTTCTTGAAATGGGGCGGGTTGCAAACAAGGTTTCCCAGATTCTCGCGGAGGGAACTCTCTGAGATGACGGCTGACTCAATTATCAGAACAGGAATACCGAAAATGGACGAGCTTTTGGGCGGAGGGCTCTCCCTGAAAAGCCCAGTCCTAATAACTGGATCCTTGGGCTCGGATGTTGAGGTATTCGGCCAGCAGATTGTTGCGGAAGCGTCGAAGAGCGTCCCTTGCACATATTTCGTTTCCGACAAAATGCCGTCATTCGTCCGAGAGAGACTCTTGTCAATGAGGCTTGCATTCAATCCGGCAAACCTCAAGTTCATTGACGCATATTCCGCGAACCTGGGGATTTTCCCGTCAGGCGGGGCTGAGGAGGGAATCACTTCAGTGAAATCCCTCTCGGAAATGAGCGGAATTATCCCAGAATATTCGGAAAAGACAGGCTCGAAGCTGATTGTTTTCGATTCCCTTGCGTCCGGCTTCTTCAACGAAGGCGACAAAAAACTGACCGAGCAAATACTTGCGCTAATGGAAAAATCCGCACAGGGCGGAATGTGCCCGATTTTTCTCTTTCCAAGAATTACCGAAGAGGACGATTTGCTCGCAAAAAGCCTATGCAATCTTTTCCCTTGCACAATAACAATAGATTCAGTTGAGGAGAATTTCATTGAGAGGAGCTTCTATACTGTTTCATCAAGAAAGGACCTCCACATACCGTTCAAGGTTTCGTCAACAGGCGGAGGGATTTCCCTATATGTCCCGAAAGTGATTGTCACAGGCCCCTACCACTCGGGAAAGTCAACATTCATACACAAAATCTCGACAAAGGCAGTCTCAGTCGACAGGCTAGGAACAACAGTTGCCCTTGACCACGGATATGTTGAATACAAGGGATTTTCAATAGACTTGTTCGGGACTCCCGGCCAGGAGGCGTTCAACTTCATTCTCCCAATACTTGCGAGGGACACTTTCGGGGTAATTCTCGTTGTCGATTCGACTGACCGGGAATCTTTCCAAAGGGCGCGGGAAATGATTTACCTTGTTTCCGGAGGGCGGCTTCCTTTCGTTGTTGCAGCGAACAAAAGCGACCTTGAAGGCGCAATCGAATCGGAAGAAATCAGAAAAGCCCTCTCAATTTCCCCAAGAGTTCCCTTAATACGGACAATTGCCCTTGACGGAACTGGGATTTTCGACACTCTTGTCGCCCTTTTTGACCTGATAATAGGATTTAAGAATGAAGGAAAGGCTCCCGGAGGGACTGCCTGAAAATGGGACTGGAAGAGAAACAGAAAGAGCTTGAAACTGTACTTGCGCACCTCCAGGAATTCGGAGACATCCAAGGGGCTGCAATTGCCCGAAAGGACGGGCTAATGATTTCCTCCTCCCTTTCCACGAAAATAGACTCCCGGACAATTGCAGCAATGTCAGCCGCAATTGTCGGAACTGCCGAGACTTCCGCAGGAGAGCTTAATCTCGGGAAATTCCCGCAGATAATAGTCGAATCAGAAAAGGGGAAACTAATCGCAATTCCTGCCGGAAACCAGGCTCTGTTAGTCTGCCTTGTGAGACCAACAGGGAATCTTGGCCTAGTGCTCCTCGAAATGGGCAGGGCGAGCGAGAAAATATCATTGAAATTGGGGTGAATTAACAGAGAAATGCTCTTTTTGAAAATAGGGATAGGGAAATTTGACGAGCTCCTTGATGGGGGCTTTTCCGAGAAAACCAATTTCCTAGTTATAGGCTCCCCTTCCTCGAAAAAAGACCTGTTCCTCTCCCAATTCCTGGCATATGGAACAAAGATTGGCGAACCTTGCGCATATGTTACGACTGACAATTCGCCTGCCGATCTTGAGAAGCGGGCTTTATCCTTCGGAATGGATCTCTCAAGGGCAAAATTCGTTGACTGCTATTCCTGGGCGCTCCAGCAGAAGATGCCAGAAGGAAGGAATTCAGATATCATAGTTCCCGGACCTTCTTCATTAAACGAGCTATCAATTGCAGTGTCAAGAGCGCTCTCTGAGATTTCAAAACCGGGGGCGAACTCCCGAATGTCTTTCCATTCCCTCTCAACCCTTGTCCTCTACAACAACGCAGACATTGTGTTCAGGTTCATACAGGTAATGGGCGCCCGCCTGAAGGGATTGGGAGCAACAACGCTGTTCTCAATAGAGGCGGGGATGCATGACGAGCGGGTAATAACCACTCTCGAGCATCTGACTGACGCCACAATTGAGTTCAAGAGCGAAGGGGGGCGGGACTATTTCAGGGTGCCGAGGAGACCAACGGGAAAAGTCCTAACAGACTGGATAGAGTTCGAGGCAACGCCCCTCGGGATTGAAATCAAGTAACGAGTTCCGGGATTTTTTCTTGAGAGTTTTTGAGAAGTCTGAAAAGCTCGAGTAGCGGATTTCCCAGAACCCGACCTCCATTGCGCCAAGGACATTCTTCAGGTCGTCGTCAACAAGGAGTATTTGGCTCTTCAAAATACCCCGGCGAATCTCCCCGAGAACGCCGAGGGCTTTCCTGCAAAAATCCCTTTCCGGCTTCATTGCCCAAAGAGATGCAGACGAGAGGACTCCATCGAACTTCTTTAAGCCCCAGACTTTTCGATAAAGATTCCGCCCTTCTTTTGTCGTTGTTTTTTGCGAGAAACACCAAAACACTCCTTTTCCCGGCTGAGAGCGCCCATTTGAAAAGGGATGCGCCCGGCTCAATTTCCCCGTGCCAGAACGAAAGAAGCCACTCAACTGAACCATTCCAGTCCAAGTAATTGAGACATTTCTTGATTTTTTCCGAAACATCCGCCCGCCCAACGAGGAAGTCCCTGAACTCATTGAAGAATGCGTTTATTTTCGTTTTCGGGATTTTTTGGCGGACAGAAAGCCCTTCGCTGAAGAGGGCGCCCTTTTTCAGGAGAACCCCGTCAGCGCCAATCATGAGCGCAGCCACCCGCCTTTTTCACATTGCGGATTTTTCCGGAAAAACCTATTTAAGTGCCGGTTTTCCAGCAGGGAAAGCAATGCCAAAACAAAAAGAACCATATGTCAGGGTGAGCGCGGTAATAATTGACAGGGGAAAAATTCTCCTAATAAAAAGGAGGAAAGACAAATTCTTCTGCCTTCCGGGAGGACGGGTTGAATTGGGCGAGACAATTGAAAATGCATTGAAGCGGGAAATTCTTGAGGAAACGAACTAGGAAATAAATGTCGGAAACCTCCTATATCTCCGCGATTTCATTCCCTTGAAAAAGAAGCACGTGATTGAACCAGTTTTTCTAGGGAAAATAACATCGGAAAGAATGTTGACGAACGATTTCGATCCGTGCAAAAAATTCGAGGACTATTCCCTCGAATGTGTTTCTTTGAACGCTTTGCCGAAAATAAAATTCTTCCCGGAATTCATGAAAAAGGAACTTTCCCTAGCAATCAAGAGAGAAAAGCGCACTGCCGGAGTTTATGTCGGGAAGAAAAAATAGCAATCCGGAAAATATGCTGTCCTCAGGCAAAAAGACCGGCCAAGCTAGGATTAGCCAAAAGCGAGGCTCGGAATCTCCGAGTACGAAGTCCCTCCTCAGAGGGGCCAGCGACAGAAATTTAATTGTCGCAGGAGAAATCGGCCCGGCTTACGAACCGGATTTCGGTAGAACCTCAATATTTGGCGAAATAATATCCGTTCTCGCCGAATACCGGAAAACCGCCCTCTCCCCTGCTTTATAACCAAATTGAAGGTAGATATTCTAACTTCATCCCGGGCGGCGGGTGATATTTGTCGGCAATTCCGACTGACATTCCCCAAAAGGGACCTCGCCACCTACCCGGATTTTCTTTTTAATGGCTCAGAAAAGTATTTTTTTCAGCCTTTATTTTTGCAACTGCCTGAAAATAGACCATATCTCATTTTGCCCAAGAATTAAAAGGCTCTCTCCAGAAAGCCCTCTAAAATGGCAGAGAAATCCCCAAAAAGAAAATTGCCGAAAAATTCATTTGAAAAAACAGTTGAGAGAATATCCCTGAGAATAAATCCGTCCGACAAGGAACGAAAATCAGCCTCGCTTGCTGTCGAAGCTGCGCTCAAAATATGCCGCAAAGCCTGCAAGAATTCCGAACCTATTGTGTGCGGTTCTTTCGCAAAGGACACTTATCTTTCCGGAATAAGAGATGTTGATTTGTTCTTGATTGTCTCAGACGGAAAATCCGCGGAAGTCGAAGGTCTCGTTGACGCAGAAGCCTGCGCAAGGGCCCTCTCCCCGAAAAAATTCGAGAAGAAATTAGCATCCCACGAATACTTCACATGCGAGTTCAAAGGGCTCAATTTTGACATTGTTCCTGCATATTGCTTCAAACAGGGCGAAGAGTTGAGAAGCGCGGTTGACAGGACACCCCTCCACGCCGAATATGTAAATGCAAATCTCAAGAACAGGGAATCTGCGCGCCTCTTCAAGGCTTTCGCAAGGGGAATTGGGGTTTACGGGGCTGACTCGAGGAACCAGGGTTTCTCCGGATATCTCTGCGAGCTTTTGGCAATACGGCACGAGAAATTCGAGGGAATACTCCGGGCGGCAGAGGGCCTCTCCTTCCCAATGGAGTTCCCGGACCCGATTGACCCTGAGAGGAACGTTGCCTCCGCAGTCTCAAAGGAAGCAATTGAACTGTTGAAGGAAGGGGCAAAAGCCTTCCTGAAGAAACCTTCGGACTCTTTCTTCTTTCCAAAGAGCGTTCCAGCCAGCCTTCCGAAACTTGGGAAGGGTATTATAGGAATATCCTATGTTGAGAAGAGTGCGAACGAGGATGCAACTTATTCCAAGGCGAGAAAAAGCGTCTGCCAGATTGAAAAGGATGTCTCAGACTTGGAGTTCCAGATAACTGGGAGTGCTTTTGGAGTCAATCCAAATACTGGAGACACTCTTCTCCTACTGGATTTTCAAAAGCCCATTCTCCCTAGAACCAAACTGTTCGAAGGCCCGCCCCTGAACGTGAGGAGGGACTACATCGAGGCGTTCGTTGCAAAACACGGGGCTGAAAAGGTCTATCAGGAAAATGGCCGGCTCTATGCAAAGGACACTAGGAGAATTTTCGAGGCAAGGCAGGCGGTAATCTCAATGGGGCGGACGTTCCTTCCGACATTCGAGATAATTGACAGCCAGAAAGCATTCCAGTCAATCTATTCGGATTTGCCCGAATGCGAACGGGCTCGCATTTTCCAATTCGTTTCAAAGAAAAGGTCTTGGGAGCTGTAAGGGAAAATGGCAGGAAGGGTATCCGTCTCTTTTCTTGGAACCGGCTCAACAGTTCCCTCAAAAGAGAGGGCTCACCCAGCAATTGTCGTTTCTTTCGAGGGAGAGAACATCCTCTTCGACTGCGGGGAAGGGACGCAGGTCAGGATTCAAGAGGCTGGGATAAACCCGATGAAAATAGAACAGATTTTCATAACACACTTCCATCCGGACCATTTTCTCGGCCTCCCCGGCCTTCTCTCATCCCTCGAGCTCTACGGGCGAAAAGCGAGGATTGAGATTTATTCCCCAAAGGCCGCTTCTGAAAAACTCCAGAGAATTGTCCGGCTTTCTGACAGGAAGCCGAAGTTTCCGACCAAGTTCATACCGGTAAAGCTCTCAAAGGGGCCACTGGAGATTTTCAAGGGCGAGAAGTACTCAATCTTCTCCTGCAAAACTTTCCATCACACGCCCTCCGTTGGCTATTCCTTCGTTGAAAATGAACGGCTCCATCTTGTTCCAGATAAGCTCCCAGAGAAATTGAGGGGGAAAACGAAAGAGTATTCGAAAATCCCACTGCCGAAGAAAGGAGGCCCTTTTCCCGAATATTTCACTGCAGAGAAGGGAATAAAGATAACCTATGGAGGGGATACCAAATACTGCCAGAACCTCGTCAACTTGGCGAAAGACTCGGACCTTCTGATTCACGAGGCGACGTTCCCTGAGGACAACCAGGAGAAGGCGGAGGAATATTTCCACTCAACCCCACTTGACGCTGCCAGGGTCGCAAGGGAAGCCGGGGCGAAAAAACTCGCTCTCGTCCATTTCTCAAGAAGAGTGACTGATGTCTCGCTCCAGGAAGCGTCCGCAAGGAAAATTTTCCCGAACTCGTTTTCTGCAAGGGATCTTGAGAAAATAGAGGTTTGAGGAGGAATGGCAGAAGAATTCCCTCTTGAAACCGAGAACAGGCTGGAAAACGCAGGATACCGGATTTCCGGAAAAAGCCGGAGGGCTGGAGTGAAGGTATGCACATATACGAAGAAGGCGCTCCTAGGAAAGGGCGGATGCTACAAGCAGAGGTTCTACGGAATTGCAAGCCACCGGTGCCTCCAGATGGCGCCAGACATTTTCTCCTGCAACCACAGGTGCATTTTCTGCTGGAGGGACACGAGAACTATGGGAAGAAAGCCAATGAAAGGGGAGCCTGAAGACATCCCTGTCCTTGTTTCGGAGACAATAGAGGCCCAGAAGAAGCTCCTTGTCGGATTCAAGGGGAACCCGAACGTTCCCAGGGAAAAGTTCGAGGAGGCAATCAGGCCAAACCAGGTGGCAATTTCCCTTTCCGGGGAACCAACCGCATTTCCCCAGCTGGGAAAACTGATTTCCGGATACAAAAAATTCGGGGCAACGACTTTTCTTGTCACTAACGGGACACTGCCAGAAATTCTCCGGAAACTCTCGCCCTTGCCAACCCAGCTATATGTTACCCTTCCGGCGCCCGACGAAACCAGCTACAAGAAGACATGCGTTCCAATTGAGCGGGGTATGTGGAAGAAATTGCTCTCAACTCTCCGGCTCCTTCCGAAGCTGAGAACAAGAAAGGTGCTTCGCCTCACCCTTGTCCGCGGAAGGAACTTTTCCTCCCCGGAGAAATACGCCTCACTGATAAAGTTGGCAAAGCCCCACTATGTTGAAGTCAAAAGCTATGTCAATGTAGGATACTCGAGGAGACGGCTGACGCAGAACGAAATGCTGGCTCATGAGGAAATCCGGGATTTTGCCCGAAAAATCGCGGACTATTCCGGCTATCTAATTACTGATGAATTCCCTGAATCAAGGGTTGTTTTGCTTTCCAAGGACAGACTGTCTGAGAACGGACGGATTATCAAGAGAAAGGCCTTTCCCCAATAAGCTAATAAAACAAGAAGAACCAACTTTCCAAATGGATTCTTCGCTCGTGAAAAGACGGCTCTCCGAACTCAAAGTTGACTATTGGCTCACAGTCTCGTCCGAAGGAAAGGACCCTAACTCGGAGGCTTTCGCCGGAAAGAAAATATCTGGATTCCACATAATCGGGTTTTCGAGGAAAAGCCGGCCGTTCTTCATTATCGGGGGGATGGAGGCTGCCCAGGTGCCGGGCCATTTCGAGAAAATTCCCCTTCCTCCAGTAACGGAAGCTTGCGGAGAACTCTTGGCAGGAAGGATTCCCGAAGGCTCGACAGTTGCTCTCAATTTTTCTGACAATTCTTCATGCGATTACCTTTCCAAATCCCAGTTCGATTTCTTGAGGAAATCCCTTCCTAAAAGGAAATTTGTTTCCTCTGAAAGCCTGCAGGAACTCCGGGCGGTCCGGTCGAAAAAGGAACTGAAGGACCACCGGAAGGCAATAGCAATAACCGGACACGCGCTAGAATCCTTCGACGGGAAATTCGCGGGGCTCTCTGAACGGGAAATCGCACTTACCATCAGGAAAAAATTTCTTGAATTTGGGGGGGAGGAAGCGTTTGAGACAATAGTTGCCTCCGGCCCGAACTCGGCGAACCCGCACCATGTCCCGACTGGGAGGATTGTGAAGAAAGAGGAGCCTTTCCTTGTTGATTTCGGGGCGAAAATTAACCAATCCTGTGCCGACATCACCCGGACAATATGGGTTGGCAAAAATCCCTCGAAGAGCTTCGTTGCAGTACATTCCGCAGTCAATTTCGCCCAGGAAGAGTCAATTAAAAAAGTCTCAGCAGGGAGAAATGGCTCGGAAATAAACAACTGTTCTGTCGAACTTCTGAAAAAGAATTTTCCGGAGAGGGCAATTCTCCATTCCCTCGGGCATTCCCTCGGATTCCTTGTCCACGAGGTTGGGCCCGGCCTCTATTCAAGGGAAAAACGAAGGCTTCTGGAAAACCAGATTGTGACAGTTGAACCGGGACTCTATTTCAAGGGAAAGTTCGGGGTAAGGCTTGAGGACGACATTCTTGTGAAGGCGAAAGGAAACGAGAACTTGTCCAAAAAAATCCGAAAGGAACTCTACTAAGTAACACAATCATCCGTTAAAAACCCACGAGAAGCCCTAAATAGCCGGAAAACCAAATACTTATATACCGGCACTAGAGCCGGTGAAACAGGTGAAAAAAAGCCAATGGCAATGGTAGTAAAATCGGCTGTTGCGGAAGTAGTTAGGAAGAAGGACATGAGAATGTCTGCTGACACCTATGACGCAATTGACAAGAAAATAGAGGAATTGGTCGCAGGAGCTCTCAAAAGGGCTGACGCGAACGGCAGAAAAACAGTAATGCCTCAGGACCTCTAAGTTCCTGAAAAACAGGGAGCAAAATAGTCAATAAACCGGCTCGGGACAAATCTTTCTCGGGAGTCCCGGCCAATTTTTATTTTTTCAATAATTCCAGTTTCCTATTATGGCCCATTTTTGGTTCCTTCAAAAGAGTTAAAATATAGTCCTTGTGTCAATTAATCTGATATGAACTTTCGAAACGTATTCTACTGGATTCTCGGTTCTTTTTGCATTCTTGGGGGCGTTCTTGTTTCCTCAGGAATTGCAGCTGGCGGTTTCGGCGCTTTCTCAAACATTGACTCAATTCTGGCACTAGTCCTCTCCCTTCTCCTGATAATGTTCGGAGGGCTTTTGTGGATAGGGGTTGCGGTAATAACAATTTCGAAGAAATCCAAGGAATAGGGAAAAGATGCCCGGGATACTCTCCCTCGAAGGCGCGGAAAAAATCAGGGGAGAATTTCTCCAGTCAGAGCGAGCAATAAGCTATTACCTTCTAATTGACAGCGGAAAAAAGCAAAACATTGAAAAGGCGGTTTTTTCCTTTGCCATGATTTTCTCAATTGCCGGAATAATTTCCTTTGGAAGAAACATTTTTTCAACATTCCCAATCCTCATTTTCCTTGCTTCCTCGACTTCCATAGTCCTCCTCTATTGGAAGCTAGTCAAGAACGCGGGAGAGCGCTTCCAAAAGGAAAAAGTCTTTCTGACTGAAAAAAACATAATAGTACAGCACGCCCTTCAGGATAAGAAGGTGAAGTATGTTCCATTAGAAAAGTTCAAGGAAGTGAAGATTACCAAAATCCCCTTCTTTGGGGAATTCGCAACTCTTCGCTATCTTGACGGAGAAGGTATTGACACACTCTCTGAACCTCTGTATTTTCCTGAAAAGCCAGCTTATCTGGCACAGAGCATAAAGACTCTCTCCGATAAAGTCCTAAAGGAGAAAGAAGAGGTTGAAAAGAGAAAGGAGTGAGTTCAGAGCTGTGTCGCATAATTAGCCAACTGGACTAGCCAAGCCTGTTAGGGCTTCGTAAATCTTATTATTTTCTTACAAAAATATAGACATTTTTTCCAATGAATTTCTTCATTGCCAGTATCATTGCCCAGCTTCCTATCGGTTTGACAACTTCCTCAAAAATCTCTTCAATGTCGTCTTAGAGAAAAATATTGCTTTTCTTCAGCTCTATCTTTCGCATACTGTTTCAATATGTTTAAACATGTCTAAATACACATAAAAACATACCTATTTTCTATTGCTCGCCTGAAACAAATTGGATATGTCTTCTTGGTTACAGAAAGGCGTGTTGTCAATTTCAAGGAACTGCCAAGGGAAGAGCATTCCCAATATCTCCGTGAGCCCAAATACGCAGACTCGATTTTTGGCTAGAGGGGAGCAATACATTTTCAGCATATTGGGAAATGCCATGAAAAGACTGTCGACAATTCCCGCGAGCAAGTTATTCCCGGAATAAAGTTCGGAGAGTTCAGGGACAAGACTAGTGAGGCTTTGGATTCCCTTGCTCCGGAAACCGGACTATCCTGCAAATATATTGAAGGCAAAGAGGACAAGGAACTGTCTCTAAAGAAAATGTCCATAGGCACCCCCAACCACGACAGAGTCCTCTATTTCTACGTGGAATGGATGCAGGGGATTTTCCTCCTTAAAGGGGAGCCGAACCCTAGATATTCGGCAATTATGAGGAAAGTCCCGGATGAAATCTTAGATGTCCCTGAGCTTGCCGACTGGAAGGCAGTCAGGAACACTGAAGAGTTGCGCATGGCGGATGACGAGATAATGCGGAAGACTGCCCGGAGGTTCGGGAAGGAAATTGGCTGATTATTCGTATTCCCGCGTTCAGGAGAGACCATTGGAACCTTCCATGAAAATCCCTTGAAATTGCTAAAAAATGAAAATTGCCCGCCGCCCTCAAAAACAAAAGACCGGCGGCGGGAATCCCTACTAACTATTCTCCCTTTTGTTCAGTTTCTTCCTCAGAAGAAGCTTCTTTTTCCTCGTCCGATGGGAACTGGTCTGCCCGGATTCCTTCCTCTTCCTCCTGAGGAGAGAGCTTTTTTTCAGAGGACGCCCCTTCCTTCTTCGATTTCGGACGGCCTACTGAAATCGGCGGGTTTATAACCTGTATCCGCCTGATTTCGACGTTCCGCACAGGGTAGATCAGGTTTATCTCTTCCCTGATCACTTTCTGAAGCTTTTCCCCAATAGTGTCCATCAGGAGCTCCTCGAAAGTCTTGGCTTTTCCGAGTTCGAAGGTCGCTTTCATCATTGCCCTTCTGATTTTCCCCTTCTGGCTTGACCTGCATTTCGCGGCAGTTATTGTCAGAGCCTTTATCCTGACCTTGATTGCGTCCCTTGTCTCAACAGACACGACGGATTCTATTTTTGTAATCCGTCTCCTGACTAGGCTACGAACAAACGCGCGGACGAGCTCCAAGTCCCTTATTTTTGTGTGCGCCTTTTTACCCTCGAGGTGAGTTATCTCAAGGAGCATTTTCATGTGCGCCTTTTTCGGGTCGTTCGTCATGTCATAGACTGTCGTGTCAATGCTCTTCCCAGGAAGGGTTTTTGCCTCTGTTGAGAGGATTTTTCCGACCTCCACATTGTGGAAATAGTCCGGAGCTAGGACTGTATACCAGTCCTTTCGTTTCCATCTGTCCTGCGCAGTTCCTTTAGTTGCCATTTTTCGTTATCACCTTTATCTCCCTGATACGATTATTGCAGCGGTTTCCGGGTCGTATTGCCAGTTAGCCGCAAGCCGTCCTTCCTTCTTGTAGTATTTGACTAGCCTGAGAATTTTCATCTCAGTGTTCTTGAGCCCCCTTGTAGAGTGCTTGTCGGCTGTTGCAACAACGAGATGCTTTCTGATTTTGACCGCCTTTGTCATCAGGTTCAGGAGGTCTTCAGGATAATCGGAAATCAGTTTAGCGTCCGAGAGAATTTCGGTTATTGTCTTCCCTGTCGCAAGCTTTACCGAGGGGATTCCCCACTGGTCGCGGAGAAGCATCCCTATTTCAGATGTCTGCTTTCCTTCTTTTCCGAGCCTCTGGACGATTTTCTCAATCTCTTCCGGGGCAAATCTAACCCAGGAGGGGTTCGAGGACCTGACATGCCTGGTGCTCCCGCTCTTTCCCTTCTTGTGCGCGTATATTCGTGCCATTTTTCTGTACACCTATTTGGTACGCCGAATAGTCTACCGGTTCTGGCGCGGCGTTATCCATTCCGCCAGACCTATGAGTAGGAGGTTTTTTCTGGTTTAAAAGAGTTTTCAAACAAGGAAATTTGATAAAAAGTTATACAATCAAGTCACTATTTTCATTATGTTGAGCTTCTTTCTCCAAAGAACCAGCCTCTGGATGTTAAGAAAGCTCTTCTGAGCAAATAGGTTTTTGATTAGATGAGTTTAACTTTGTCATTGATTCCAACAATATGCGAATATTTGACAAGCATATAGGTGAACCTGTAGATATAAACAACTTGCTCGTTCTTCCGGAAGCGCAACAATCCTCGACGATAATCCGTTCGGTCTCGCGATTTATTTGGAAGAACACCTGGATATTTTCTAAATAGGTGATTGTTGATTCTTATAGTTATTCTACCTATTTAATGGAAGGAGCAACCAGAGAGAAGCTCATCTTGTCAAAAGATGAAATAATTTATTTTGTTAAAAAATTCAAGAACAGAGAATTGGCTTTCTTAGGCAATGAAGAAACAAAAGAATTGATTGTTGAGCAAAGAAAAAGGCCAATTGGCCAGTTATTAGAAGCAAATACAGGACAAAGAAATTCGTGTTCTTGCTCAAATTTGATTTGCTCTTAAAAAATAATCAAAGAAAGAGAAGCAACTTGCGGACAAAGATTCCGAATAGCAAATTTGGATTGAGCGGTCTGCATATCGCCGAATTCGTTCAAAATGGTTGCTTGGGAACTTTACTTGTGGTTTCCTAAAAGCGGCACCAACACAAGACGCGCGCGGAAAAATGATAACTTCCTCCCTAAAGAACATAGATGAATATTCCCCTTTCCTTCAAATATCCAAAACACATAACAGAATTCTCTCGACCATTTTAGTATTTGCTAGGGAAGCGCATTCTTCGCCATTGTTTGTTATTTCCAGTTCGGGACACGCTATTTGCTTGCCGAATAAAATGCAGAAAAAGCCCTCCATTGAATTACCCAATAACGAAGTTGAGGAATACATTAAACTTGGACATAAAACGATTTTTCTAAATAAAAAGCCTTATTGAGTCAATAAATAATTCACTGGATTATTTGAAGTTTTCATGAAATTTCAGCAAAAATGAATGGAACGCGTGGAAACTCCCCGAATGTCGGCCGAACAGAACATGAATTGGTGGGGAAGAGGGGGGGATTGAATAAGTTCTTCCAGTTTCCTTCTTTGGCAGTCTATTGGAGATTTCCGTCTTGCGTTCCCGTGTGAGTGTTTTTCAGCTCAGGCGGTCGAGCTTTTCCCTTATTGCTGAAATGTCCATCTGGACAATTTCCATCGAGATATCCCGCCAGAGGAGGAGGACTGTGTCCTTCTTTTCAGGGGAGCCAGCCTGCTCGAGAATTTCTCCTTCTAACTCTTTTTCAAACTGGCCTTGCTTTTCTTTGAGCACTATTTTCTGCTGTGAGGTCATTTCGGTTTGTGTCACCATACCTGATGAAAGACAATTTCGCAGGACAATTAGCAATATTTCTGGCTAGAGAACTGCTTGCAGAACGAGACAGTATGACTATTGCCTTTTCCTATTTATCCTTTGGCCGGCCCAATCGCCCCTTATTGGCGGAATCAGGGGTGAATTTTCTCATTTCGGAAATCCCTTTGAAACTCAGGGGAATTGGCTCGATTCCTGCTCCAAAACAAGCGTTCTGGAGGGAATAGTCATCAGTGACAACGGGGCAATTTAGCTCAAGAGCTAGGGCAAGGACTGAGATGTCTGCCTCGGAAAGCTTCTTGTCATTTAATTTTTTGGAAATCCTTTTCGCCTCTTCCACGCTCTCCTTTCCCGGGTTTTTGACGGCTGGCGAGACTGCTGAAAATCTCCGGATTGCCTCCGGCGAGCGCATTTCCCCGGAAACCATTCCTGTAGTGAAAAAAGAGAATCTGTTCATTGAGCAGGGAAGCTTCCAAGCAAGTATGAAACAGGTCGAATCAAGGACAACCGGTGGTTTATTCAAGATAGCCAGGGCAACCAGTTCCCATAACAGTATATCTCAAAAAGCATCCGCAGGACCTTGCATCATCGAGCTTCCAGACAACACAGGTCGCGTCCCGGGCAGGATCGCAAGGCGGGCTTCTTATTGCCGGATTTTGGAACTTTTCAAAAGTGTCATCTCCCACAAGGGTTTTCGTGAAACTGCACGGCGCAAGAACAGCGAACGCTAGGACTGAGCCGAAAATCAGGACCCATATGAAAACCCCGACAATTATAACGACTGCAAGAGGGACATCCTTTTTCTCCGCCTGCCTGTAGAGCCGGGAGTAGTAATCCTGCTTTGCATTGCCGGAAGCTCCCAAAGGAACCTGTCCCCGCCTCATAATCCTTTATAACTTTGGGAATCCGAATATTTAAACGTTTTTAATTGGTTTTAAGGAAAGAATTCTTCCCTGACAAGCCATATCATGAGGAAAAGCCTTATTGGAAGGATGGTGTGCCGTTTTTTCGCAAGCCCGATTATTGAGACAAGGTTGTTTAGCCCGAAAAGAATGAACCAAGGAAAGAAGAAAGGAAGGGTTACTATGCCCTCAGACAGCCTGTCGACGAAAAAGTCTATTGCAGCCCCACTTTCGCTTTCCCGGGAATATTTCCTTGCAATAATTCCGTCCAAGGCGTCCATTAGTAAAACCAGCCCAAGAACAGCGATTGCCGGGACGAAGGCTCTCCTGAAAGCAATTACCATAAAAACAATGCTCAAGAAAAGGGACGCTCCCGAGAGGAGATTCGGGGAAACGTTAGGAAGTGGGAGCCTGTTTGCAGACCTTTCATAGAAATTCCTGATTGAGTCGAAAAAGGGGAGAATCCGCTTCCTCTTCTTCGCCCTCCTGTTCACTGCCACAGGAAAAGGAAAACACCTCCGAAAACAACTGTCAGGGAAATTTCCAGAATAATTTTTGCGCGAGCGGAAATAGCGAAAAAGCAGGTCTCAACGAAGCTGAAAGGCTGGAGTGGATGAGCTTTTCCAGCTAGGAAGTCGACTGCAAGATGAAGGATTACCGAGAGTATTGACGCCTCGAGGAAGAGGAATTCCCTATATGGGAGGAAGAAGATTATTGAGAAAATCCAGGAGAAGATTGCGAGCCCGAGAAAATCGTGGAAAATTGTCCTCGATTTCGCCCCGAACCTCTTTTTCAATATACCCCGCCATTCCCTGATAATATATCTGACATGGTCAACGTCAATTATTGTCGAGAAAATCGCTATTGGAATAACCGCCCTCTTCGCCTCAATAGGGCCAAAGCAGAGCGATGCGACCGCGAAATTGAAGAAGAAATGGAAAATGAAATTCATTCGACCTCCCAATCCGTGATAAAAAAGCTTTTATACCTTTCCCAAGGAGCGGTTTTCAGGGTGCCGAATCTCCAATGAAAAGACAGGGCGAAATACGCGAAATAAAAAAGGGAAGCTTCCTAATAATGGACGGTCATCCCTGCAAGATTGTCTCAGTCGACATCTCCGCCCCGGGAAAACACGGGCACGCAAAGGCGAGAATTGACGGCTTTTCAATGTTTGACGGCTCGAGGCACTCGACAATATCGCCAACGCACGCGAAATGCGACATTCCGATAATTGACAAGAGGCAGGCCCAGATACTCTCTGTTAGCGGGAACAGGCTCCAGTTAATGGACAATGCTAGCTATGAGACTTTTGAAATCGACATTCCCGAAAAGGAGGATTTCAACGACATCCGGGCAAAGGCTCAGCCCGGAAACCAGATTGATTACTGGGTTGTAATGGAGAGGCATCTCCTCAAGACCTGAGTTTTTTCAACCAATCTCCGGAATTGCTTCTTTTCAGAGTTCCTTGGCTATTCCCGACAACGCAAGCAACTTTTGCTATCCTTCTTCCGCAACAAAACCGGGAGTGACGACTGTCAGCCTCAAGAAGTGCCTGCAATGGTTCTCGTCAGTAAAGTCCATTGAGAGCCGGTCGGCAATTGTCTCAAGGGTCTTCCTTTCGCCAATAACAACTGCAACGAAACTGCACGGGGAAAACGCCGCATAGGAGAAAATTGTTCCGAAAACAAGGACCCATATCAGGACTCCTACCAGGAGAACTATGCCCATTGGGACGTCTTTTTTCTCCCGCTGAACTGAGGTGGCCCTTTTCAGGATAATTACCTGGGGATTTTCGGTTTTCGCTTCCAAGGAATCTCCCCCTTTTTCATCCATCTGAAACAGCGAACCCGCTGCCCGGCCGGTTAAAAAAGCTTTTTGGTTCTTTTAGCCCCTTAGAAGGTTATCTCCTTGCCTTTTTCAGTCTCAACGACTGCCTTTACCTTCACCTTGTCCGCAAGACCGCTTGTCTTTATTTTCTTCATGAGGACCTGCTCAATCTGGAAAATTCCTGTAGAGTCCTTCATCCTGACCTCAATTACAACCGGCTTTTCGTTTTCCTCTCCCGAAAGGAGGTTCACGTCAGTTATTGATCTCGCAGACATTGTGTGTATTCCAAAGTCCCCGAGAATGAAAGGAACCCTGCTCCTCCCTTCAGTGCAGTCCGTTCCGTCAGCAATCTTCACAATGCCGGCTTCTATGCTAACTGCCTGTATTTCCTCGTCATGGGAGAGTATTGCGTGGAGTATTTCTCCCAGGAGATATGCCCTGCTCCTCTCGTTTTCCGGATAGACCTCAATTAGCGCCCTCTCCACAATGTCCTTTGCGAGGACTGTCGAGAAGAACTCGTGCTTTTCCCGGTGGATCATGTTCCCGATGTCGTGCAAATATGCGCCCGCAAAGACTACAAGCCGTGCCTCATCTGAGCCGAAAACCGGGCTGCCATCCTTTACGCTCGGCGTGAGCCCGGCCTTTTCGAAAAGCGAGAGGAGCTTTAGCGCGTTTCCCGTGACAATCAGGGAGTGGACCGGCCCGTGGTCGTTGAATGAAAGCCTCTTTACAGTCAGTATGTTCGCCTGCTCCTGGTAGAAAGATATTGTCCTGTTCTTCCGGAGTATTTCCGCGAACTTTTGCGCCTTTTCATGTCCTGCGAGCTCAGAGTCAATTATCCTATTCGCAGAGTCAATCAAATTCTTCTTGAGGCTCGCTGTCTGGTAAGCGCTGTTTTTTTTCTTTTCCATTTTTTCAAATCACTTTTTCCGTTCTTCAAGATTGCAATGCTTGAAAATTGTATTGCTATTCCTAAAAAAGCTTCTTCTGAACGGGGTCTTTTCCCCCTTTAATAAGCTTTCGAACAGTTTCCCACGATTTCCTTGCAATTGATGGAGGTGCGCCATTCTCCGCAATGAAATTCTTCAAGTACTCAAGTGTCCGCTCGTCCGAAGGATAGCCGGAGCCGAAATCCCCGAAAACCTTCTTGAGCTTTGCTACTTCAAGCTCCCTTCTCACTTTTGCGAAAATGCTTGCCGCGGAGACAACCGGATAATCCCGGTCAGCCTTTGGTTTCGCAATTATCCGGACCGTTCTTTTCACCCTTAGGTGCGCCCTTATTTTCTCAGCAAGCCTCTCCCCATTGGCTTCAATAGAGTCGATATAGAATTCCTCAGCCCGGGAACTGTCAATAAGCTTTGCAATTTCCCTCATCTCAAACTCGTTCAGTGAGCAATCCCGGGAGTCTAGCTCCTGTGGGGAGATTACCTTGACTTTTCCAGAGCCTATTTTCTCAAGGCGAGAAAGGATTTCCTCCCTTTTGTTCTCCGAGAGGAGCTTTGAGTCTTTCGCTCCAGATGCCAGCACCTCCCCAAGACAGGCCTCATCAACCTCGAAAATCGCAATTATCATTGGCCCGAGAACCGGTCCCTTTCCTGCCTCATCAATTCCCGCAACAATCATTCACCGGGGGATTTCTCGAAACCTTTTAAATTCGCCCGTTTTCGGCTCAGAAACACTGCATGAAATCGACTCTCCTGTCCTCAAAAAAGGCTCTTGACAAAAAGCTCTCGGAATCAGATTTACTAAACCCGATTGCCCGAGTGGTGAAAATACTCTCTGATCGCTCAATTGCGCTATATCATTCGGGAAAAAAGGAGGAGGCGCGCATCCTCCTTCTAAATGCCGGAAAAAAAATCTCAATTCTCAAGAGAGCCCTGAGGAAAAATCCCTCAATCTATTATTCCAGTTTCCCTGTCCAGCTCGCTTTCCAGGAGTATTCCGAAGCCCTGATTTTCTTTTCAGTCTCGAAGAATGGGCGGTTCCCGGAAATGGAGGGAATTCCTCCCGAAGCGGTTCTCCTGGGACTTGCCGATTCAATAGGGGAAATCAACCGGGCATATCTTGAGGCAAGGATTTCCGGGAATGAGAAGAGGACGCTAATGCTCGCGGACTGCGCAAGGCAGGTCGGGGAATTCTTCAGCGAATTCGATTATCCCGACTTTGTTGTCCCGTCTTTCAGGCAAAAGAAGGATTTCGTCCGAGGAATCCTCAATTCAATACTCTCAGCCGAGGCGAGAGAAGCCCCGCGAAATCCTTCTGAGAGAAAGAGAGAAAAAGAAAGGAAAGGAATTACTAGAAAATGAAAGCTGAAAATGAATCCGGACTGTCAGGAAACGAAAAGTTCAAGGTGAAAGACATTTCCCTCGCAAAGGAAGGCCGTCTGAAAATATCCCTTGCCGAGAAAAACATGCCTGTCTTAATGGAGCTTCGCAGGGCTAACAAGGGAAAGCGACCACTGAAGGGAATAAGGATATCCGGCTGCCTTCACGTGACAAAGGAGACTGCAGTGCTAGTCGAGACTCTCCGAGACCTCGGGGCAACGGTTTCTTGGTCAGGCTGTAACCCACTCTCAACCCAAGACGACGTTGCCGCGGCGCTCGCCCAAGCTGGAGTGCAGGTGTTCGCATGGAGGGGGCAGAACAACGAGGAATACTACTGGTGCATACGAAAATGCCTCGAAATAAAGCCGAACATTACTGTTGACGACGGGGCGGATCTTGTTTTCTACATCCACGAGAAAATGCCCGAATACCTTGCCGGAATGATTGGCGGATGCGAGGAGACTACGACTGGCGCAATGAGAATCAGGGCAATGGCCCGGGACGGGAAACTGAAATATCCAGTAATTTCGGTTGCTGACGCCAAGACAAAGGCTGACTTTGACAACATCTGGGGGACTGGGCAGTCGACAATTGACGGGATTCTCCGGGCAACCAACACAATGTTTGCGGGCAAGACTGCGGTAGTCGCGGGATACGGCCATGTCGGAAGCGGGATTGCCGAGAGGGCACGGGGCCTAGGAGCGAACGTTATTGTTACTGAAATAGATTCAATGGCAGCCCTCAAGGCGAGAATGAACGGCTTTAGGGTAATGAAAATGACCGATGCCGCAAAGGAGGGAGACATTTTCATAACAGCTACTGGATGCCGGGACGTGATAACCGCATCACATGTCAGGGAAATGAAGGACGGGGCAATACTTGCGAACAGCGGGCACTTTGACGTTGAGATCAATGTTCCGGCAATTCTCAGGGAGGCTGGAGGGAAGAAGAGGCGGGTGCTCCCGGATATGGACGAATATGTTGTGAAGGGAAAGCGCGTTTTCATTCTATCGGAAGGTCGGCTCGTCAACCTCGCCGCTGCAGAAGGACATCCTTCAGAAGTAATGGACATGTCCTTTGCGAACCAGCTCCTCTCAATTCTCGAGATTGTCCGGGACAAGAATTCAGGAAAGAATGCAAAGCCCCAAGTAAGGCTTGTGTCGCCCGAGCAAGACGCGCTTGTCGCGAGAATGAAGCTCATCTCAATGGGCTCTTCAATTGACAAACTTACAAAGGAGCAGGAGAAATACCTCTCCGGATATTCGGAAGGAACCTGATAATGGCAGGACGGGAGGCTCGCAGGAGGACGGCCGGGCTGGATGGAGCAAGAGGGAGCTTTCTCCTGAAAGGAGTCTCTCTCGCAGTTACCCAGAATTCTGAAAGGAGGATTCTTCGCTCCTGCGATGTCAGGGTTTCCCGGGGGCTTTTCTTGGAAATAGGGTTCGGCTTGAAACGCAACAGAGGGGAGGAGCAAATTGACTGCAAGGGCCGGCTGATGATGCCTGGCCTGATAAACACGCACAACCACCTTCCAATGTCCGTTCTGCGCGGTTTGGGTGACGATCTCCCACTTCACGAATGGCTGACAACAAGAATTTTCCCACTTGAGGAAAAAATGGGGAAAACGGAATATGTCTCAGGGGCGGAGTTCTCACTAATGGAGGCCGCGCTCACCGGGACTACGACAGTCCTTGACATGTATATGCGAACTGAACTCTATTACGAGTCCCTTGAAAAATCGGGGATGCGGGTATTTTCCGGCTATAGCATTACCGATTTCGGAGACCCTTCAGAGAAAGTCAAGCGAGCGGAGAAAATTCTGAAAAAAAGCAAGGCCGGCTCAATTGTCCGGCCAGGAATCGCGCCCCACGCAATTTACACTACAGGGGACGAGACAATAAAAGAATGCTTTTCCCTTGCCGAGAAATACAACACATTTTTCCAGATACACGCAAGCGAAACAAGGAAAGAGGTCTCTGATTCCGAAATCTCGAGGGGAAAGAGGCCGATAGAGGTCCTCGATTCCCTTGGAGTCCTTTCCCCGAGAACAACCCTTGCGCACTGCGGATGGATATCAAAGTCAGAGGCTAGGACAATTGCCAGAACAGGAGCGGGAGTTTCGCACTGCCCGGTATCCAACATGAAGCTTGCAACCGGAGGGGTTTCCCCAATCCCCGAACTCGACTCCTATGACGCCAAAATATCCCTCGGAACGGACGGTCCGGCATCGAACAACACGCTTGACATGTTCGACACAATGAAATTTTCTGCCCTAATACACAAGCATCACAGGTGGGACGCTACCGCAGTGTCCGCCCAAAAGGCGCTCGATTATGCGACAATCGGGGGTGCCCGGGCTCTGGGAATTGAAAAAGAGACCGGTTCTATTGAAATAGGAAAAGAAGCTGACTTTCTTCTTCTCGATCTCTCGAATTTCCGGCTGAAGCCAATTGCAAACCCTGTCTCCCTCCTGGTCTATTCGGCTACAGGAGACATACCAAAAGATGTCTATGTCAGGGGACAGGAAATTGTCTCCAACTCGCTACATCTGAAATTCGATTCAAGGAAAACATCAGAAGCTCTAGGGAAGGCTACCGCGCGGATATGCAAGCGGGCGGGAGTTCCCCTTCCCGATTTTTTCGGGGCGGACACGAAAAAATGATTCCCTATTGGCGGACTCTTCGGAGCCCTCTCCGGTATCCGGGAGGAAAGTACCGGGCGGCAAGGAGAATAATACCGAAGATTCCGGAAGATTTCTCGGAATACCGGGAGCCAATGGTCGGCGGAGGCTCGGTTTTCCTGTATTGCCTAGAGAAATTCCCCGGAAGGAAATACTGGATAAATGACATCAATCTTGGGCTGGTTTCGTTCTGGAAGACTGCAAAGGAGAGGAATGGGGACTTGGTTGAGGCAATTTCCAGGGAAAAGACCGATGCCGGAAACGGAAAGGAGCTTTTCCTGAAACTTTCGAAAAAATCCCCATCAGACGAACTGGAGCGGGCTGTCCGCTTCTTCATTCTCAACAGGATAAGCTTCTCCGGGACAACGGAAGCAGGGGGTTTCTCAAGGAAAGCTTTCGAGGGGAGATTCACCCAGTCAGCAATCTCGAGGGTGCGCTCTCTTGAAAAGCCACTTCAAAATGTCCGGATAACGAACTCCGACTATTCCTACATTCTCTCCGAAAGGGGAACAGGGGTTTTCATTTTCCTCGACCCGCCCTATCTTTCAAGGACGAAATCGAAGCTCTACGGAAAGCGGGGGATTTTGCACACCGACTTTGACCATTGGAAACTCGCGGGACTGGTGAAACGTTGCCCCCACAAATGGCTAGTAACATATGACAACTCCCCAGAAATAAGGGAACTGTTTTCTTTTGGAAAAATCGAGGAATGGTCCCTCCAATACGGGATGAACAACGCCTGGAAGGGGAACGCGCCTTTGGGAAGCGAGCTTTTCATTTCCAATTTCTAGGATTTTCCCGAAATTTTCCAGCTTTTTACAATATATTTTCCGGAATTCCCTTCCCAGACATTTTCCGCCGAAAGAATCTCGAGCCTTTTTTCGAAAATCGGGCAATTAACAACAATGGATTCCCATTCCCCTCCCTCCCCAGCGACGGACACCCCGAACTTTTTCTCAAGGGAGACTAGCTCGTCAATTGCGTCCGAATCTATTTTCCGTCCAAGCCACTTCTCACCCAAACCTTCGGCAAAGACCCCCGCAACTCGGACATCGAAACCCGCCGAGATGATTTCCCTCACCAAACTCTCCTGATTCTTGTGCCAAAGGGGGGAATAAGAAATCAGCCCGAGCTTTTCCGAAATCCTGTCAATCCGGTTCTTCTGATAGTCTGACGCAATGGCTCCGGAGACAACAGCTTCTGCTTTTCCCCTGAATTCGGAAAGAGCCTTTTCCAAGTTCCTGAGCTCCTCTCTCTCCCCGACTCCCGAGGAAAAACCCTTCCAAGGAATTGAAATACACTCCGCCAATTTCTCGGTGAGAAGGGCGTTCGGATGGTGAAACATCATGCTCTCTTCAGACGGAATTGCCGAGAGAAGGGAGACAACTTCAAAACCCTGATTGATTGCCCACCAGATTGAGTAGGTTGAATCCTTTCCCCCTGAAAACAAAACAACTACATTCATTCTACATCCGGTTTTCAGGGGACCTCCGCTCCCCTCGGTCGCTTCGGCATCCGGAAAAAATTACAATTGCTCTCATATTACATCAGTTTTCCGGCGACTTCGCCTTCGGCTCAGCCCCCTGCTGAAGCGCGCAACCACTTTCATTTTTTGTCGAAACCTCGAAGCAACATTAAAATTTTCCATACTTTCCCGGCTTTTTAGGGGTTTCTTTCAGACCAAGCCCCTCAAAAACCAGCGCGTAATTTTCAGCTTTTAGTTCCCTTTCCATCACGCTTTTGAGATGTTCATGGCCTTCCTCCGTGAAAAAAGTGGCTTCGAGTATTTTTCATTTAAGAAAATCCGCTCCGTCGATTGCTTGCACGAGAGCCGTGCCCACGCCATTGTTCTTGTAATCAGAGTGAACGTCGACGAACCTCGCCCGGTATCTCCAAAAATTCCTGTCGTCCTTCTTCCACACAAGGAGGGTCGCTCCCATTACTGCGCCCGTCTCGGAGTCCTTTGCCACAATTGCTCGATGGTATGACTCATTGGGACATGAATTGTCTGGCTGCGTTTCCATTTCGGAAAGATTTTTCTCGGAAGAATACGGATTAGTTTTGTCAGTTTCCCTCAAATCGTCCGCAAGAGATGGACGCAAGTAGGAGAATCCCTTTATCACAGTCTTTCCGGGACGCTCTTCTAAGGGATGGCTTTTTCTCGTGACAAACTCGGCGAGGTCGTCATAGTTCCACTCTTCTAAATGGGCCCTACGCCCATCTTTTAGTAGGAAATCGCCTTTGCGAATAGCCATATAGTTATTGAGTTGTTTTTGAATATAAGGCTTGTTTCTTTCTATTTGCCATTTTTTGGGCAAACAGGACAATCCTTCCTTTTTCTCACAGGAACAAGCCAGTTTTCCCCGGAGAGGAAATCGAAATACCTGATTCCCTCGGGCTTTTTCATTTTTCCGGAAAGAATTTTCAGCGCATCCATTGCTTGCATGCACCCGATTGCTCCGGCAACAGGCCCGACAATCCCAGAAGTTTCACAGGCCCAGTTCTTTCCCTTTCCGTGAAGGAAGCACTCTAGGCAGAATCCGCCCGGAACTAAAGAGGAGACTGCTCCCGTCCACCCGAGGGCCGAACCGTAGACAACCGGAATTTTTTTCCGAGTGAAAAATGAATTTATCTCCCGTCTGCTCTCAAGAGTGTCCGTGCAGTCGAGGACAACTGACAGGGAGAATTCCGAAAGAGCCTTTACCGAACCGACGACTGAAACGAATTCAGTATCCGGATATTTTTCTGAAAGAGTCTCTTTTGCAACAAACGCCTTTTCCCTTGAAACGCTCTTTTCCGAATAGAGGAACTGGCGGTTCAGGTTCGACAGTTCAATAACGTCCCTGTCAACAAGGAAAATTTTTCCGACGCCTGCCGCTCCTAGATATTCCGCGGAAGGGCATCCGAGGCCGCCGAGGCCGATTATCGCAATTGTTTTTTCCAAGAGGGATTTCCGAGAAATCAGTTTCTCTTGGCGAAGGAAACGCAGAGAGTCAGCCTTCAAGGGAGCGCGCGCCCTCCATCAATTTTTCAATCTCGGGACCAGTAAATTCGATTTCCGGGAACCCCTCAATTCCCCCCTTCCCGAGAAGAACCGGAACTCCGAAAGCGATTTTTGAAAAGCCGTTCCAGTCCCGAAGATAGACGGAGCAGGGAATAATTTCTTTCTCCTGGTTTCCGGAAAGAACCAGTTCAACAGTTTTCGCAATAACCGCACCGGGAGAATACTGCGCGCTTGACGAGAGGAGAGAGATTATTTCCGCGCCTCTCCACCTGACTGCAGATTCGTCCCCTTCCCCTGCGCCAAGAGCAACCAATTTCTCGTTATGGGGCCCGAGAACAACCGCCCCTTTCCCAAGAGTGTCTGAAAGCCGAACTGAATCAAGGAGGGAGGAAATGCCAACAAGCAGTTTTTCCGGAAAGCCGACTTTCTCAACGCCCGCTTTAACAAGGAGGTCGACCGGGTTTGTCACAAGCAGAACAATTGCCCCGGAGTTCTTCAATTTCTCAAGGATTGGGAGGACTATTCCCTCGTTTTCCCCAAGGAGGTCTTTTCTTGTCATTCCCGCTTTTCTTGGAAGGCCCGCAGTTATCACGAAAATGTCCGCCTTATCCGGGAAATTTTCAGAGAACCCAACCTCGACTTTCTTTCCAAAAGCCCATGTTGCCGGAGAGAGGTCAAGAAATTTCCCCCGGGAAATTTTCGGGAAAGCGTCATAGAGAATTATTCTTTCGCAGGATTCCCGGAGAATGAGGGCAAAAGCCGTTGAGGAGCCGACAGCTCCCGAACCTATTATCGCGACAGTTCCCTTTGAGCGTGTCATTCAACAGCCCCCCCGGAATAGGAGAGAACTAGAACTACTTCCCCACAGGATTTCATTGCCTGAGCCAGAGAACATTGAGAGGCTTCCGAAAAAAGTGTTCTCATATGAGAACTTCCCAATTCTGAAACTCAATTGGCCTCGGAATTGAGAGTCCCTTTCGACTCTTGAGAGGAACTTTTTCAGGAACTCCTCCAACATTTTCTCCTCGCTCCCAGAAACAAGGGACCTTCCTGTATAGACGATTGACCAGAGCAGGGTTTTTCCTGAGAAGAATGTTTCCTGACAGGAGAACGAGCGGGTTCCGTAGTATTTGTCCGAACAGGAGAGGTTCCCTTTTTTGAAAAAGAAATCCCTCGAGCCGTCCGGATTCATTTTTTCCTTCGCAGACTTGGAGTATGTGTTCTTCTTTGCAAGGACAATGAAATTTGAGAGAGTTTCAGCCATTTTTCCAATAATAGTGGGGCGGGCTTTTATTTCTTGCCAAAGATATTCAAAGGGATTTGCGCCCCCCTCCGGCCGCCCGAAAAACAAGAGGACTTAACTCGCAGGCAATTCGGGGAGAAAAATTGTTTAATGCCCGGCCAGCCAATTTTTACAAATGTCAGAGAAAGTTGAAGCCAAGAAACTTTCCAAGAAAACCAATTGGAACTTCTCATGCGAATTTTTCTGTAAGAGCCGGAAGAAACCTTCCTAAGGCGGATGCTGATTGGCGTATTGAATCTGGCTTGTTGGCTCCATTTTCTACTACTTCCCCAGGCAACTGGCTTCTTGAGCGCAATTGTCCTTTTCTTGAAAAGCCTCCTTTGGCAAGCTAGTTTATGAGGCTCTAAAATTCCTCTCTGCCCGAAAAACCTGTAAAAAATACGATTATCAAGATTTTTAAACCCTTCTCTCCCTCCATAGAAAAGATGGCAAACAAGTTCGAAAATTTCCTCGGAAAGCTCTCCCTATTGGCAATTTTCTTTTCTCTCATTCTCCTGCCATCTTTCGCATTGACTCTTTCCACAATAAGGGTTGTTTCTCCCAGTCCGATTCCAATTGTTAACAACACAACAACAACCACATTTGCGACAACCTCCATCAAGGCGCTCTCGACAATCCCTTTGATTACGACAACTTCAATAAAGACGTTCTCGACAATACCTGTCGCAACAACCTCGATAAAAACTCTTACAACAATTCCTCTTCTGACAACTTCGCTCAATCCAATTACGACAACTTCCGCAAAGAACCTGACAACAACCTCCGTCAAAATAGTCACGCCAATCCAATCGAACCCGACTGCAACATCCGTTCCCGCCTCAAACGGCTCGGAAAACCTTTCCACGGACGGATTGACTCTTCCGGGCCTAGCGGTTTCTGAAGAGGAATTCGGCTTCTCTGATTCTGTAATTGAATCTTTTTCGAAGAAATCCCTCGCATTTGTTGCTGCGGGAAAAGGGGTTGCGGTAATTGACAGAGATTTGAGGAAGCAGATAGCGAACCTCTCCCTGAATTTCACGCCACTAGATGTCGCCCTCAACCCGACTGACGAGGTTCTCTATGTATTGGGTGTGAGAAGGCCCTTTGCAGGGATACCTGTCAGCAAGCTTTTCAGGGTAAATTCCTCAAACCTTGCAATCCTCTCTTCCTATTCCTTTTCATATAGTTTCTGGGCGGAGAACCTCTATGTTGACCCAATGGGGACAATATATGTTTCGGGCGAGCACTTACCGTCTGGGAAGGGATTCATCCATATTTTCTGGAGAGGTTCACTATCTCCAACCAACTATGTTTCCTTCCTCGGAGCGCACAAAAACATCTCAGTTTCCTCAATCGCATTCTCCCCAGATGGCTTGAGGGCATTCATTGGAGTCTCCCCGAGCCCCGGATATATATATGAGGCAAACTGGCTTTCAACAATTCTTTACCGCCACAATCTTGGGCAATATACTTCCGGAGCAATCTCCTCAATTTCCGAAGAACACGGAAAAATATATTTCTCTAAAATGACGACTGACAATATAATTTACCTAAAGTATGCGGGGGGCTTAGACAGGCAAGCTTGGCCGGCTGAAGCGTTTCTAGTCGACATTGAGACTCATCCGAGCAGGAACCTCTACGGCGTCGGAGTGAATGTCAATATGGGCACTTTGGGTAAGGTGATATACCGAGCGGGCGGCCTGAAATCGACACATCCCTCAACAACCGATTTCTCCCTCCCTGAAAATGAGTTGATAACAACCGAAAAATTTGCAAGACTCTCCCAGATACCTTCAGGGAGAATTGCGCAAAGCATCTCGGTATCGGCGGACGGGAAGGAGCTCTATGTCCTTGATGCGGCGGGAATTGCCTATCCGGTAAATGTGGGCAAAGCTCTCCATGTATATGATTCGGATTCCCTGACTCACAAGTGGAGCGTAAATATTACTCCATATGTAATGCCCTTTACGAAGGCGGCCCTCACCCGGAACAAGATACTCTGGAACTCTTCCACTCCTTCGGATGGCAAGTTCTTCTTTGAGGTTGGGGATATTGTCCTCCCGAAGAACATATTCGAGTTAGCATCGAACGTGACGGAGCCGGAAAATTCTTCCTTGGAAAATGACAGATTCTCCTTTGAACTAGGAAGCTTAATTGAGCCTGACTTGAAATTCACTTTCTTTGAAATTCCCGAGAACGCTACATATCCTGACAACTCGTCCTCAGACGCAATTCCCGAAGAGGTTCTACCGGAGGAAATACACGACCAGATTCTGGAGACTTCCTCCTCTTCCTCCTCTTCCTCCTTTCCCCCCTCTTTCCCCTCATCGTCGTCCGGAGGATTTGGAGGTTCCGGAGGATTTGGAGGTTCCGGAAGAACTGCCCCCTTATCAGAAATAGTCTCCTCAACTGGGGATGACACAATAACTGAGCAAATAAGGGAACTGATTTCCGGAGGAGCTCTTGTGGAATCAGAAAGTCCAACTGAGGAGATCCTAGTCGTGAACGGAACAACCCCCCTTCCGAAACTCCCAGAAGAAAGCAAAGGAACCTCAATACCAATAATCTCCAAGTTGCTCGATTTCCTTGCAAATTTCTTCAAGAGCCTTTTTGGAGTTGGAAAGCGATAATCTCCTTAACCCCGGGCAAAAACCATCCGAAATTGTCATGCTTCTTTCCCTTGGTGAGGCGCTCATTTTACTCTTTTTTCATTCTCTTCTCCGCATTCTTCGCCGCAAGGCAAGTCGCTTTCCTCTAAATAACGCCAGTCCAGCTCAACTTCCTGAAAGAGAAGCCGGTCAATTGGGCAGAAAGACTCTCCCGCCTGCTGGCAAAGAAAAAATTAGCAACATCAATCCTCCTTTGGGGAAACATTGCAAATGTCTTGGCCTCTGCCAGCACCTATTATCAGGGACTTTTCATATTCCCTGACAAAATACGGAACAATCGCCTAGATTTGGACATTCTCAACATCTCCCTTGACGGCAATTGGCGAGGGGCTAATTTTGTCAGAAAACATGTGATAGCCCGGCGCGTTATCAAAAACAACAATGTCCAGAATACCATATTGACCGAAAAAAGAGCGGTTCAGGCGTTCCACTCCACCATACCTCTGCGGAAGGTCATATTCCCCGGAAAGAAGCGCGCTTTGGGCGAGCAAGAAAACGAATGAAAGTGCTGGAAGGGCCTAGACGAAACGCAGACTCCGGCTTTCCCAAAACTCCGCAAGAAGCAAGACGAGGAAAAATGCCGAGTATATTGCGACGAAAGGAAGGTATACAAGGAAATAGTTGTAGATAATCAGGGCAATGACTGAGCCGAAAAGAAGCGCGATGAGAATCCTGCTCGCTCCCTTTTCGGATTTAATTAGCAGGGAGTAGAGAATCCCCCAGAAAACTGAAGGAACGAAAGCGCACATGAACGACACAACATAAACGAAAACGCCTCCTCCAAGGCGAAGGCGTTCCTAAGATGTTTAGCACGAGGAATATTCCCAGGCTCAGGTATGCGAGAATTCCGAGGGTTTCGCCCTTGCCCGGGAAATACTTGTCCCTTTTCGCAAGGAACCTTCTCAAAAGGAGCCCAAGCGCAAAGCCCCCGAACGAGAGCTTCATCATTACGAAGAAAACGAGAATATCTGAACTCATGAGATACTGGTAGCTTGCGTTCTTGTGGATGACAAGGAAGAAGAGAAAGTTCATCATTGCTCCGAAAACAAGAGCGAAAATTCCTCCGTTCTTCATTCCCCGGGATTGCTCACGACATTTAAATCAATTTTTCCGAAAGTTATTGAAAAACCACCAAGAAACTCCCTCCGCCCGAAGGGTCTGGATGCGGAAAATTGTCTGGAAAATTCACCCCTTTTCCGGTCAAAATCCTGTCAGAACGCAATTTATTCTTTCGCGCGCAAAACTACACGCTTTCAAGGTCGGAGATATGCGCGCTCAAGATTTTCCTGTGGATGCGCACGGATCCCGCCAAAGGGCAGGAGAATCCGCGGTATTTATGCCGCTGTAGTTCGGTCTTTGCAGTCAATCCCTAAAAAATGCGTGGGGCGCTCTTGTCCGCAGACAATCCGCGACTTTCTGCCGAGGCTTCAGACCTCGCCAAAGCTCAGTTGCCGGCTGAGCCAATACTTAATTTGAATTCGGCAATGTCAGGAGGATAATTACTGGTTCCGAGCGAGGTACGAGCAAAGTGCTCAAATTCCAAATTAAAACAAGTTCTTGGAATTTGAGTGCTCCCGCCGGGATTTGAACCCGGGTCTCAGGCTCGAAAGGCCCGAATCCTTGGCCGGACTAGACGACAGGAGCTCGAGGAATCGGTGGTTTCCGAGGTTTAAAAGATTTTTCAGTCGGGAAAATTCAGCCGTCAAGCCTCACGAAAAAGAACTAACTATCTGTCTTCGCAAATATTCTGTGCCTTTCGCCTGCAGGAACATATATTAGGTCGCCCTCCAAATAGTCAAAAGAGAGCTCCTCTTCAAACTTAACTTGTCCATTTCCAAGAAGAACAAGGAAGAACTTGTCAATTTTCTCATTGGAATGCTAGGAAAATTCGCTTCCGCCCGAAAGAAAGCCCTTTGTCAGCGCATGCAGTGCTGTTGAAACTGCATCGGTTTTCGAGAGAATTGCCTTTCTCTTTCCGCTTCCCCAGTGCGCCTACTCAACTTGAATCCCGGACAGGTGTTTCTTGAAGGCTTTCCATTTTCCAAGAAAAGTGCGCCTCTTTCTACCTTACTTTGTACTTGTTCTGGGGATAGTCGCCTCTGGGGTCGGAAAAGCCCATGTAGAAGAGGAAAATCAGGGCAACGAGCGCTACAGTCCAGAGACCAATTCCCTGCTTTGCGAAAACAAGTATTCCTATGCCTATCGCAATACCTATCAGGAGCTTTGAGAAGAAAACCCCTTCGAAGCCCTTCCTGCCTTTTGAAGAGACCATTGTCCCAATTATCCCGGATTTAGAGTTATAAACATTCCCTAATTTTTCTCGCAATTTCCTTCCTTTTGGCATGGGACATTCTTGCATGCAGTGAAAAGTCTATGTTAGCTCCATGGCCGTCCCCTTCCTTCCTAGGAATTACCCAGACATGTGAATGGGGTATCTCAAAACCCAGTGTGAGAATTGAGACCGAGTCAGCTGAAAGAGCCCTTTTCGTTGCAAGGGCAATTTTTTTCACTACCTCGAAATATTCCCCAGTTTCAGGAACGTCATAGAACCACCTGAAATGCTCCTTCGGTATTACCACAGAATGGCCCGGGGTTTTTTGGTCAATCGAAAGGAACGAAATGAATCTGTCGTCCTCATAGACAATGTCCGCCGGGGCAATTCCATTCGCAATCCTGCAGAAAACGCAATCCGCATCCATTTTTCCTGAAAATCCGGACAGCATCCTTATTAATCCGATTATTCCACACAACCTTTGCAGGAGTGCCCGAGCCTGGTCAAAAGGGCGGGACTTAAGATCCCGTGGCATAAGTGCCTTCGTGGGTTCAAATCCCTCCTCCTGCACCTGTTCTTTTTATTGGGCGTAATTCTAGACAGGCACAGTCTGAGATTTCCGCCAACGCTCCGACTTCCCTCTGTCGAAAATATAGGCTAGATCCGTGCCACTGCACTGGTGCCAGAAACCCTCTTTTCTTGAAAACAAAAATCCTTTCAATGTCAAAAAGAGAACCTTACTTTGCCAGGCAACGGACTAGTAAGCAACCTTTTTTCTTGTCCCGTTGTATTTTTGCAAATCCGCGACATAGCCAACGCCGAGAGCGTAATTTACAAGCTCTTTCCCTTCCCTAACAACCTTTTGAAAGAAAGCTTTCTGCATAATGCTCCGCCGGAGTTTTTCCCGAGCCCCTCTACTGCTTACGGTTTTCCGCCCTTTAATAAGCGAAACTACTAACCTTAAATTACTATTAATGTAAGAGCGCAAAAATCCGCTCAATTTTCAAAGTAACGCCCCCCGGCAACAGAATGCAAACACTTTCGCTTTCCTCGCCCAGAATACGGAAAATTGACGCAAGAAATTGCGTATTCCTTGACCCGTCCCTGACATCAGTTAACCAAGATATTGTTCCCGATAGGCATTTATCCTACTTTCATTTTCCCTCCTTTCATGTCAGAAGATTCCCGGACAGCGCCTGAAAAGAAGGAAGATTTGCAAAAGACTCTTGCAGCCTCATCGCTTTTTCCTATAAGGAAAAAGATCCAAACGAAAAAGGATTCTGAAATTTCTCCGGAAGCCCTCGACAACTGGAACATTTCCCTAATGATTGACACTTATGACGACATATTCTCAGACTTTGACGCCCGGCACATCTCCCAGAGGACGCTCTCCCAGGACTTTTTGGAGGAATGCAAGAGGGCGTCAATAGGGAAAGTTGAGCGGGGCCTTGAAATACGGATAATGATTCCATCCGGAAAGCGGGACGCAATATCTGAGGGGCTCATAAAGCAGAGGTTGAAGAGGCATTTTTCAAAGGCAAATAAGGAGAAACAAGATGCCCTAAACAAGGTGAAAAATGAGGGGAAAATATTCACCGGAATAGGCCTTCTTTTCCTTTTCCTCGGAGGGATTGTATATACTTGGGAGGGAAGCCTTCTCACGAACATGATTCTCGTAATCCTCGAACCCGGCGGATGGTTCCTGTCATGGACTGGTCTTGAAACCCTGCGATCGGCCGGCCAGAAAGTGCCAGACCTCGATTTTTACAGGAAAATGACTGGAGCGGAGTTCATTTTCATAAGCTACTAGGCAATCTTCCCTTGAAGAACTTCAGATAGTTCTCGACAACTACTTTGAACTTCGAGAGATGTTTTCGACATCCTTCACAGACAGCCATTCGAAAGAGACTGCTTCCTTTTCCTTGAGAGAAACTTTACCTCGCCCCTCAATTGAGCAGAGGAAAATTAGCATTGTTATTCTCTGGAGGTCGTCTCTGTCAAAGCTATTTACTGCAATAACTTGCCCGACCCAGATTTCTAGGCCAGTTTCCTCGATAGTCTCCAGTTTCACCCACGCTACCGGGTCTTCCCCGTTCTCAAGTCTTCCGCCCGGAATATAATATTCTCCGGGAGAGTGCGGGAGGTTGGAATTCCTCTTGAGGACTAGACTTCTTTTTCATTCACAATGAATGCCTTCACTGCCGTTGCCCAAGGCATTTCTTCCGCTGGAGGGAAATCGGAAATCTTCTTCATTTTCCAAAAAGGACGCACCTTTGTTTATTTAAAAAAATCTTGACCTGAAATAAAGCCTTTTTTTTGGACTTTTATTTTTTAATATCGTTTTAGGTCTTTTTAGAGGCTATTTATAGAAAGTGTTTTTAATCACTTAATAGTAATTAATATTGACATGGCAAAGAAAGACTTGCTGACAGGTTTCCTCTCGAAATCCGAAGTTAAACTGCAAGTCGGAAAACTAGCTGCCCGCGCTGAAAAGACAGGAAATTTCTCCGCAGTTTTCGGGGATCTGGACTATTTCTCAGGTTATAACACATATTCCCACAATGTTGGGGACGAGGTTCTCCGGAAATACGGAGAAGTTGCTCGGGAATATGTCGAAAAGGTCAACAGGTCAATTGAGGACGAATCCCTGAAAGGAATCTCCGGATTACTGAAGAAAAATATTCGGAGGGCCGGGCGGGCAATTAATTTTGATTTTCTTGCGGAAGCATTTTCCGGCCAGGTCGACACAGTCAAACTGTTCCGATATGGCGGGGAGGAGACTTTTCTCATTTCAACTGTTGACCGAGAGAGGGTTAGGGAAATTGCGGAGGGACTTCGGAAAGCGGTTGAAGGCGCACAAATAGTCCCCGAAGAACATCCTGAAGCGAGAAAGCTCACAATTTCAGTCGGATATAATTCTTCCATTGTCGGGGGCAACGGTTTTCAGAATGCGGCCGCTTCGGCAAGGGAAGGGGCTGATTTCGCAGTCGAATATTCAAAGCTTTTGGGGAGGAACCTGAGTTCCGGCAATACGAGGAACTCTGCGATAGCCGAAATCCTCAGGAGCGCAGTCTGGAACATGCACTATTCCGCAATGAAGAACGAAGACAAAATAAACGAGATAGCCAGCCTTCTCCCAGAACCCGCAAGCGCTCTTTTCAGAGACAACATAACTCTGATGAAATCCTCGGGCGTTGACCCGAACTCCTATCGGGAGGTCCTTGGCTTTTCAGACGCAGTATCAAGGGCGCTTCTCAGGGAGAATTTCAACATCAAAGACATTCCTAATGAATACACACAAGTTCTGACTCCTTCCGGAAACCCTGAACCAGTCTCTCTCCCTTCAAGGGACGGGGCAAAACGCGAGATTGGGAAAACACAGGCCTCGGGAAGAGAGGAGAACTCCATTGTAATGATTGACTTGGACAATTTCAGCGTCAAGAACCAGCGCTACGGCCACACCGGAGGAGACGTTGTCCTTGGAAGGGTTGCAAAGGCAATTGAGGAAACTGTTTCCGAATACAACAGGGCTAACGAGGGAGCGGGAATTTTTGCAAAAGCCAGAAAGATAATTCTCGGAGCCAAAAGAGCTTCCGCAATAAGGTATGGGGGCGAGGAGTTCATAATTTCGGTCGGTGGAGGGGTTGAGAGCGCCCGCGAACTGGCAGAAAAAGTGCAGGAGAGGATTTCAAGAGAAAGAATAGTTGCATCTCCTTCTGACGATTCCCCGATAACTGCATCAATCGGAATTTCCGGGGGAAAGGAAAATTCCCAAGAGCTAATTTCGTGGGCGGACGATGCGGCGAACTACTCGAAACTGATGGGGCGGAACAGGATAACTGAGTATTCGCAAGAAGTCAGGAAAGCGGAAATTGTCCGAGACCTGACATACAAGGCATATTCCGCCGGCCTTGAGAAAATAGTAAATGTTGTAGGTAACAAAAGTGAATTTGAACACAATCCCCTAACAGACATTAGCGAACAAAGGAAAGCCGAGATCAGGGAAGGTTTCTTGAGAATTTCCAATGAGTTTGCCAAGTCAGTAAAAAAAGCTGGCGTCGAAACGGACATTGACACTGAGCTCCTAGGCGCGAAGCTGATGAAAGAATCAAAGCTCCTCTATTCCGTCGGAGTAGAGCAATATGATACAAGAAGGATACAGGGGGCTTCTGACTGTCTTGCCCGCTCAATACTTTCAGGAGATCTCTTTCCAGGAAAATACTTGCATAGCAAAACAAAAGCAATTGGGGGGTCAACCGGCCTATTTCGGATAATCCGGATGCTTTACTAGTAGCGGAAAACGCGGGTTTTCAGCCAAGATAAGACTTAAAAAGGACTGAAACCCTCCCAATTTCAGGTAAAAATGGTTAAACGCGGTCCAACGAATCCGATTACTATTGGAACAATCAGGGAACTACGGAAAACAAAAGCGGGAATATGGAAGCGGGCAGCCGAAATTCTCGAAAAGCCGACGAAAATAAGGGCTGAGGCGAATCTGTCCGAGATTTCCCGGGTTGCAGAAAAAACAAAGGAGACAATTGTTGTTCCCGGCAAAGTCCTCGGGAACGGCGAACTCTCCGGAAAATTCACAATATCAGCTCAAGCAATATCAACTTCCGCTCTCGAGAAAATCAAGAGGGCTGGCGGAAAATTCCTCTATATTGACGAACTTGCAAAGGAGAACCCGAAAGGGACCGGGCTGAGGCTGATGATTTAGATGGCAGAAAACGAGAGCGGAAGAAAACTGGTTGTAATTGATGTAGCTGGCGCAACTCTCGGAAGGGCGGCATCATTGATTGCAAAACGTCTCCTTAACGGAGAGAAGATAGATGTTATTAACGCGGAAAAGGCGCTTGTTAGCGAGAGTTCGGCGAACGACTACAAAATAAAGTCCGAGAGAGGAGGGCGGGACTGGGGACCCTATATGCCGAGAAATGCGGCGCTCTGGTTCAGGCGGACTGTCCGCGGAATGGTCCCAAGGAAAATAACAAGAGGGAAACTCGCTCTCGGAAGGTTCCGGGCATATGAGGGAATCCCCGCAAAGCTTGTCGGAATTCCCGCTGAAAAAATCGCTGTCAGGACTCTTGCAGCCCCCCACAAATACCACACTTTGAGGGAATATTCGTTCGCACATCTCGGGGTAAAGCCGAAAGCGGTTGCACACAGGGTCGGTAAGAAGGAGTAGAAAAAATGGCACAGAAAGAATCAAAAGCAGTCGTTGCATCCGGGAAGAGGAAATCTGCAATTGCAAGAGCAGTCGCAATTCCAGGAACTGGAATTGTCAGGATAAACTCAACCCTTCTTGAGAACCACCAGCCTTTCTTGGCACGGCAGAAAATAATGGAGCCCCTCTCTCTTGCAAACGAGGTTGCCTCTGGCTTGGACATTACAATAACTGTCCGGGGCGGAGGAGCGATTGGCCAGGCGGACGCGGCGCGCCTTGCTGTCGGGAAAGCGATTGTCAAATATTCCAACAGCCAGGAGATAAGGGAGAGGTTCATGTCCTATGACAGAGGCCTCCTGGTCGCTGACCCGAGAAGGAAGGAGACCAGAAAACCAGGACCTTCTACTGCAAGAACGTCCGCGCAGAAATCAAAGAGGTAAGTTTAAAGATGATAATACCTGTAAGATGCTTTTCCTGCGGATTTCCGGTTTCCGGATTCTACGAGGATTTCAAGAAAAGGGTTGGAAAGGGCGAGGATGCGGGAGCAGTAATTGATTCCTTTGGGGTAAAAAGGTATTGTTGCAGGCGGATGCTCCTAGGCCAAGTTGACCTGATAGAGCAGATTGCTAAATTCAGGAAGGGTTAGTTGGAAAACTTTTTATTTTTGTTCCCTAGCGAGAGCCCTGCGCATCCAATTCATCATTGAATGGGAATGAAAATTTAGGGCAATAATTGGTCTTTTTATGCAAATATGTATATATCTGACAATTCGGTTCCCCTGCAGGAGTGGGGAAAATGGTAAAAACAACCTCTTCAATGAAGGTTTCTGAGGGATTGGCATGAACGGATTTGTCCAGAGTCTGAGGGCGCTCCCGAGGCAAGCTAAAAGAGTTATTGACTCTTTGGCGAACTCTCTTGAGATGAATGGCGTTCAAAGTAAATATTCCAAAGCAATTGTTTATTCCGGGCTTGCCCTTGCACTTGCCGGAACTGCCGCCGGAGGATATTCTGTTTACCAGAATTCCTCGAATGGAGGGGAATATCTTGACCCGGGAATCCAATACAGGAATTTTCCAGTGAGTGACCTCTCCGGGGATTTCGCGGATTCATGCGTTCGTCTAGAAGGTTATAAGGACGACCGGCAGGCGGTAATAAACCTACTTACTGAACGCTCAAATGCAGGAGAGAGTCTCCTTTTCGCATATCCTTTCGACGGAACGACTGCTCTTCCGTCAGATAGCTGTACCCGGCTAAATGCATATTTACAGGAGGCTGACAAATACGGGAAAATACTTGCAGGGCAGACAGATCCGACAACGTTCAACAAGACAGTTTCTCTGGAGACTTTGGCATTTTTCAATGCAGGGGACATCGGACAAGCAACTCAAAAATGCCTTCAGGACATCAGGCAGGCAGTTAATTTCTCCGCCCTCCCTGACTCTGGACCGGAAATGCAGGATTTGATTGATGCATCGAGATTCCTAGTTTCCGAGACAGATTCCGCTCTAGGAAAATCTCCGGAACTGCAGAAGTATGAGGTTGCCCAGTCCGAAATACTTGCTGGATTTGGAGCCAAGAGAGAGGAGCTAGCCACTCTCACGGCTGAGCTGGACCTCCAGAAATCAGAATACAATTCAACGGTTTCCGAGCGGGCGCAGCTTGAGCGTCAATATCTCAACGGCACCTTTTTCGAGAAAATTCCAGCCTTTTTCCAAAAGGTCTGGATGGACAATTTCACAATTCCTGCGGAAGCAAGGGATGTTGCCAAAGCCCAAGCTAAACTCAATTCAGCCAAATATACTTATGACATGCAGGTAGTTGACTATATGCGGGCTGGCCTCATGGCAACCGGGCTTGCGGAGAATATTTTCCTCGGTATGACTCCTCTTGCCGAAGGGAACGAGCGTGTTGGGCAAGCACAGGTCTCGGCTTTCAACGCATATTCTGGGAAGAATGTAATTCCTCTTCTCTCAGACCAGAACACAAAATTGGACTCGGCGTTGATAGCATTGGGATGCCCTCCTTAGGCCTTTCAAAAGACCGAAAAATTCGAATAATAATTTCATTCGCATAGCTTATGTCATTCCCTACCTTGCGTGAATATTGTTATAAAGCGGGAAAAATCTCCGGTTGCATCCCTAGGCGACAACTGAACATTTAAAACTGACGGGGTCGTCGGCTAGCTTGGTCTAGGCTTCAAGCTTGGGGTGTTTGAGACCTGGGTTCAAATCCCAGCGACCCCACCAGACCTATTCCATTCTCCCAACCGAAAGGACGCCATTTTTGGAAACTGAGAAATAGAATTCAACAGCCTCCAATGAGTTCTAGTTGAACCAGAGGTTCGGGACAATCCTTTCAATTCCAGGATTCGAGCACAAGCAGAGTTAAATATTTCCAACTGCCAACAACAGCTCATTGAAAAGGTGAGCCTATCCGAAAAACTCTCGAAATTCTCGAAATTCTGGAGCCCGAATTAAATCAAGAAATTGAACTGCTGTTCAGTAATTGTCAAGTGCGAGGTGGAACTCCACGGAAATTACCAAAATTAGGAGGACGAAATGTTCCTCCGCCTTGAAGGAAAGTTGATTGTCCGAGAAGATCTGGGGGAACTTTCCATGAAGAAAGGGGACTGCGCATTCGTTGAAAAGGGCTTCCGCCACCAGACTGCGTCGGACAAGGGCGCAGAAATCCCCTATATTTCAAAAAGGGCTTTTCAAACACCGGAAAAGTGAAAGATGGCAGGACTATAACTTACCAAGAAAAATCTAAGAGTTCTTTGCCGCAAGCTTGATGTCTTCCCTAGTGACAGTCTTCCTTCCTGCGTGCCGGGCATATTCAAGGGAACGGACTGCAATGCTTTTCCCAATTTCTTCCAGAACTTCGCCCAAAGCGAGCGCCGCATCGTCCGAAACTCGGTCCGCTCCGGAAACCTTGATTAGCCGTCTCATTGGTGCAATTGACAATTCCATTTTATTTTTGTCCCCATTTTTTTGAAAACAACCCCATTTTTAACTCTTTTGGCAGATAAGCCCAAATTCGGGCAATTCCCGGTAAAATTTCCAATTTTCTGGTTTTGAACACTAGACAGTGACTTTTGACGCAAGGGGCCCTTTCTGGTCATAGTATTTGCCAGAATAGGGCTTGTCCGCCGGAGTTTTCGTTTCAGCAACAATTATCTGGCATATTCTCGCTCCAGGATAGAGGCGTATCGGGTTGTCCGTCAAGTTCTTTATTTCAAGTGTCTGAAGGCCATAGCTCCCCGGATGGATGAACCCAGCAGTAACATGTATTGAGACTCCTAGCCTTGCATAGCTTGATTTCCCCTCAATGAACCCGACATGCCCGGGAGAAAGCCCGATTTTCTCAAGAGTTGTTCCGAGAACAAGCGCCCTTGGCTTCAAAATGAAAACCTGCCCGACAGGAACCTCGACAGTTTCAGTCATTTCCTCAAGCCCGTCCCGGTTTTTCGGGTCAATTTCAAGCATAGGGTAATATTTGAAAATGCGAAAAACTGTTCCGAGGGAGAAATCAATTGATCCCGGATTGATTTTTTCAGGGTCAAAGGGCTCCACTTTAAGAGCCCCCTTCCCTATTGCGCTCAATAAATCCCTGTCTGATAGGAAAACCATTGGTGAAATTGGTAAGGGATTAATATAAAAAACAACTGCTTTCCCGAAGAAAATGGCAAAGCACCCGGAAATTGTCGGTTTCGGACACATCCTATACGACCTGAGGTGCTATGTTGAGAGTTTCCCCAAGCCAGACAAGACAAGCTTCGTAAAGGGGAATTTCAAGGGTTCGGTCGGAGGGAGCGCGACAAACGTTTGTTGCAATGCCGCCAAATTGGGGAAAACTTCCGCAATAATTGGAAAAATCGGATTCGATGACAGGGGACAGATTGTCCTCAATTCCCTGAGGAAAATAGGAGTCAACACTTCGGGAGTACGGATTGATTCCAAGGCAAGGACCGGAACCTCAATTGTTGTAATAGACTCTAATGGAACTCCTGCAGTAATTGAAATGCTTGGAGCAAACGAGAAAATAACCCTCCCCGAAATAGACCTTTCCCTTATACGGAATGCAAAGATAATCCACCTGACGGGTGCGCCCATTCAGCTTCTGGAAGCAGTCTCATCAGCCGCTAAATCGGCCGGAAAAACAGTTACCTTCGACCCCGGCAGGTCAATTTCCCGGCTAGGCAGTTCAAAGCTCTCAAAAATACTCAGAAATTCGGATATTCTGATAATAAATTCCAAGGAAGCGAGAGAACTCGGGGGCGGAAAAGCTCTCAAGAATATTTTCCCGGGCAAGCCATTTGTTATCAAGGGAGGAAAGCTCCCGACAATTGTATATGAGGCGGAAACAGATGCCTTCTTCACAATAGGGACAATTCCAATCAAAGTCAAGGATACAATTGGCGCGGGGGACGCATTTTCAGGAGGGCTTCTTGTAAAGCTCCTCTCTCGGGCGGGCCTAAAGGAGGCTGTGCAATACGGGAACGCATGCGGAGCCTTGAAAGCCACGCGGGAGGGGGCGGACGGCCTTCCGAGAAAAAAGGAGGCAGACTCTTTCTTCAGGAAAAACAAGGAGCATCTTGCAATCAGGAAAGCCGGAAAAGCCCGTCCGAAAATATGAGGGGAAAAGAACGGAATGGCAACAAGAAAGAAGCAGAGCAAAGCAGAAAAAACGCACGACAGGCTTGCCCCGGGCAAGTTCCTCGGGCTATCCCGGATTGCGAGGGACGGATTCTTCAGAATTCTGGCAATTGACCACAGGGACTCGATAAAGAAGCTGATAAGCCCGTCCGATCCCGCCAAGGCCAAATTCGTGGAAATATTCTCGAAAAAGCAGGAGATTCTCTCAATTCTCTCGCCAGAAGCGAACGCATTCATCCTCGACCCGGAGACAATACTCTTCCCGACAATATATTCGCGCCTCCTCTCGGACAAGGGCGTACTGACGTCAATTGAGAAAACGGGATATTTTGAGAACAAGGCGGGGCGAAACACCGTTCTCCTGAAGAATTGGGGAGTCAGAAAAATCAAGAGGGCGGGAGCGGACGGAGTGAAGCTCTTCGTTTTCTACAGCCCGGAATACAAGCGGGCCTCAAGGCGCGCAGAAAATCTGATACGGGGGCTCTCGAAAGAGTGCAGGAAGGAAGACATCCTCTTTCTTGTCGAGCCTCTCCCCTACAGCCTCTCTGAGAAGAAGAATTCGCCCGAATTCGCAAAGAAAAAGCCCGAACTGATAATAAGGACTGCTGAGAGGTTCTCGAAACTCGGAATTGACATACTGAAGACCGACTTTCCCTGCGACCTGAACTATGAGCACGACCTTGAAAAGGCCCTAGGGCACGCGAAAGCTCTGGATGAGGCGACAAGCGTTCCATGGATACTTCTTTCCCAAGGGGCGCATTTCAACATTTTCAGGAAGCAGATTTACCTGGCATCGAAGGCTGGCGCGAGCGGATATGCAGTAGGACGCGCAGTCTGGCAGGAAGCTTTCTCCTCTTCAGACTTTTCCGGCTTCTTGAGGAACGAATCACTGAAGAGGATGCGGGAGATAAACAACATTGTGAGCGCGAACGCAAAGCCTGTCTGGGAGACGGTCTTTCACGAGCGCAATTCGGCATTCTCCGACAAATATTACCAGAAATACTGAGGAACGGAATTTCCCCTGAAAGTTCCCCTGACAACCCCTCTTAGAAAATCTTTCTTACAAATAGGGTCAATTTCAACTGCCACTATTGCGAGATACTCCTTGCCAATATCGTATTCGTCAAGGATTGTTTTTTCACACACCTCCTTTGCCGCAAAAGCCCTGCAAACTGCTAGGATTTTGCGCGCCCTCTAACTTTCGGAAACATCAGAATAGCCGGGGATTGGATGCCAGATTTCTTAGACAATCCTGCTTGCAATCCCCTCAATTAAAGCCGATTTCTCGGGAACTGCCCTTCAACTCCAAGATAACGGGAAGCTTCCGGAAAAACCTTGGAAACTTGCCCCGAAAAATAGTCAATTGAGCTTCCCTCCACGGAATCCGGCTGAACAAGAGGAAAAAATTCCGGCTTTTGGAGAGTGTCATTATTCTTAAAAATCAAGCAAGCCAGTTCTCCATTTTGCGGAGTTGTCAATAAAGCCCAATTGAGAATCCTTTTAGCGGTCACATACAAATTGAAAACAATATTTAAATCAGAAGGTAATACAATGTAATACTCTTATGAAGGAGGCCGGGCTCAGGGCGAAAATGGAAAAGAAAGGGGCTGTCTCAACTGAAAAGGCAAAAGTCGGAAAAAAGTCAGAGTGGAAAATAACCATGAGCGCAATCAAGGCGGATTTCTGGGAATATCCGGGGCAGGTCTCAGTCAACCCATTCTTTCGACAAGAGCGAAAAAGCACCTTGATGACGAAAAGGCAAAAGGGTTCCTGATAAACTACAATGTCTCCTCCTGCAGGGATTATTTGGAACTGATAATGACGCATCGCCACGGAATTGATTCTGAAAGTGTCCACAAGCTAGCATTGGAAGTTTTCCTTTCCTGCACGGATTCTTAAGGGGCTCAAGCTCCACTGGGCGGGGCAAGACATTCTCGCGGACAGCTTTTCCGGGAACGTGAAGGGAATCGGCCCGGGCGTTGCTGAAATTGGGTTCTATGAGAGAAAAAGCGAGCCGGTAATTGTCCTAATTGCGGACAAGACAACGCCCTCGTCATGGAACTTGCCCCTATACAAAATGTTCGCCGACACCTTCAACACTGCGGGGCTTGTTATTGACAAATCAATGAATGATTGCTTTATTTTCGAGGTCAATTACGTCAAGGCGAACAAGAAAATAGAATTCTCCTGTCCAGAGGAAATCTACGCGCTAATTGCCTTCATCGGCTCGACAAGCAAGTATGTGATAAAATCAATTAGGAGAAAGGAGACTGCCTTGTCGTGGCAGTATCTTCTACAAATCTCCTGAGCTTCATTGCCGGAAAATATGTCGGAAAGGACGACCCAGTCGCAATTGTCAGGTGCCAGTCCGGCCTTCCTGCGGTTGGCAAAGTCATTGAAGCATTCACAACTCCTTGGATTGTTTCCGGCTTGATGCGGGGGAAGCCATAACTGGCCACTGATGCCAGTCTCCAAGAGTGAATCAAATACGACAAGGTTTGACGGCCTCCAGAGGGTCGTTGCCCTCTGATCAAGTCCGCAACGGAAAGCTCGCGGGCCGGTTGACATGTTCGATGACCAATATTTTGACAATGTGAGGGATGATGCCAACCAGATTTGGCATTTCCTCCGGAATCTCTGTCCTTTCGAACCACACCGCCTTCCTGCGGACGACTTGGAATACACGACAATGCCCGAGATAATGAAAAAGCTCGAGCACATGTTCGAAAAAATCGCATAACGCCAATAAGGATTTCTTCTGGAAAGGGATTTAAAGAAAGGGGCAAGAAGCGAAAGCACTATGGAGAAAAAGTATCTTGTCGTTAACCTGAAGACATATTCAGAGTCGAGCGGAAAGAACGCCGTGAAAATTGCCAAGGCAATTGAATCCGAACTCTTGAGAACGAAGAGGAAAGACATTGAGGCAATTGTCTGCCCTCAGGCAACAGACTTGTCGCTTGTCTCAAAAGCGGTCAAAAAAGTCAAGGTCTTCGCCCAGCACGCTGATCTTATATCTCCCGGAAAAAATACAGGGTTCCTTAGCCCTTCCGCCATCTTCTTATCCGGAGCAAGGGGGACTCTTCTCAACCATGCAGAACACCAGGTTCCAAAGGAGGTTCTCGGGAAAACTGTTTCCCTCTGCAGGGAGACCGGCCTTGTCACAATTGCCTGCGCAACAGACGAGGCTGATTCCGCAATTGTCGCCAAGATCTCCCCCGATTTCGTATCAGTCGAACCCCCAGAATTGATTGGTTCGGGGATTTCGGTCTCCTCCTCAAAGCCGGAGGTCATTTACGGAAGCGTTAGAGCTGTAAGAGCTAATTCCCCCGGGGCAAAAGTACTCTGCGGAGCGGGAATTTCCTCTGGCGAAGATGTCAGGAAAGCAATTGAACTGGGAGCAGAAGGCGTCCTTTTGGCATCCTACATAACCCTTGCAAAGGACGTGAAAGCTGCTGTCAGGGAAATCATCTCCGGGTTCTAGGCTAATTGAAAAAATAGCAATAATTGGCGCTGTCGCCGTCGGATGCTCTTTCGCATATTTCTTCGAGCGCGCTGGCTATTCATTCCCCCTCGTTGCCAGTGGAGCCAATCTGGAAGAAACAATGAAGAACTGGATTGAAATCTCGGAGACTTGGGGGAAATCGGTCTCAAGGGTGAATGCGACCAATGCGCCGGAAACAACAAGCCCTGTTGATTGCCTAACAATTTCAACGAAAACCTTCTACCTAGAATCTGCCTGCCTCTCCGCAAAACCCCTTGTAAAAGAAGGCAAAATTGCCATCTGCTTTCAGAACTGCCTTGGAAACGAGGAGCTGGCCGAGGAAATTTTGGGAATACGACCTGCCAATTCCCTTGTCAATGGCTGGTTTTCAATGGCTGGACCGAGGAAAATAGAAATCTCCTGGCCGGGGCAGGCAGAATTCGGGGAAAGGGACGGGAACAACGGAATCGAGCGGATAATGATTCTCTCGGAAATTTTCAGGAAAGCGAAAATCCCCTTTGTTATCCAAAATGACATCAGGCACTCCAAGTGGAAAAATTCCTCTGGAACGTCGGCTTCAACCATGTTTGCGCAATTACGGGAAAGAACTGCTGGGAACTTGTCTCAAACAAACTTACAAGGGAGCTTAAGTCAGCTGCTCTGGAAGCAGTCTGCGTGGGAAAATCCCTCGGAGTTCAATTGGAGGAGAAAGATGCGGAATCAATCCTTCCCCTAACGCCAGGTTTTGGGACCTTCCGTCCCTCAATTCTTCAGGACCCTGAAGCTAAAAGAATGATTGAGACGGAATCCTTCGGAGGATATGTCAGCGAGAAAGGTTTCGAGTCGGGAATTGAGACTCAGGTTGACCGGAGTCTTCACTCTCCTCTTTCCTCATTTTGATTGTTCGCGCAGGACCTGAACACAACAACTTCTCCCTTGAAACTTCCAGCCCGAAACTGGCAATAGCCAAATGAATCCGAGGAATTCCTCTCTTCAGGGACTGCTCTTAGCAAATGGTTTCTTGCCCTTCCGAATTCGCGGGACGCCAGCCCATCTTCAGGGTTAATGAGAATCCGGTCCCCTTCAATTGAAGCTTGGGAAAATTCCCTGAAGAAGCGGGCGCTTTCAGAGAACTCGTCCCCGACCGAGACTGCGAAATGGAGGAACGAGAGGAAGACAAGCGAGAATGAGAAAATCGAGAAAATGAAATCCGCGGAAATCTGGGCGCGCTTCATCCCGGGCGCCCCCTCGAATAGCTCCTGAATTCGGAAGGCGCGGTAGAATTCCCGATAACTTCCGTTCTGAACGGGATTCCCAGATGCCGCGCGGAGCCGATTATGTGCGAGTTTGAAATTCTTTCCGCGCCCTCTTTCCCGCCCAGATCCCCTTCCCCAAAAGCTCCGTTTGAGAATGCGAGAGCGAACGAGAATGAAATGGCTGCCGCAAGGAAGACGAGGAGGAATTCGAGCGCAATCTGGCTTTTCATCTGGAAGACTCTCCCTCGGCCTTCTCAACAGAAATCACCCTTTCTCCTCTCGAACTCCCTAGTGCCCGAATGACAAGTTTTCCGGACAGCCCCTTTCCGCTACTGAAACGCCCCCTGCTACACCCTGATTGCAGGAATCCTTCCGGCAATTCGGCCGAAAGGAACTCTTCAGAGACAATTTTTTCAGAAAATCCGGAGAATTTCCCGCATGTTGCGACAAAAGTTGCCCCTTTTCCAGAGAAAATTGCCAGCTCCCCGGTTGGAAAGACACGCAAGCCCTTTTTCAACGAGAATGCTCCCGGCCCCCCTGCTTTTCCCGCAAAAGATAGAAAGTCTTCCACTTCCTGCGCGTTCCTACCGAGAGCCGCCCTTTCAATCCCAGAAAAACCACCAAATAGGAGGGCGACTGAGAACGCGAGGGCAAGAGCCCCGACTGCGACTATTGCCAAGAACTCCAGCGCCAACTGCGACTTTCTTTCCATAATCAGAATTTCGACCGAAGGGATGCAATCAATTCGTCCAGAGTCGGGAAATTGGAGAGAATCACGGGAATTTTCTCGGTCTCCGCAATCTTCACTGCCAATTTGTCAATTTCCTGGGGGCCGTGGAAAATGACGACAGCCGGCTTTAGGCTTGTCAATTTTATTGCAATCATCGGGCTTCTTCCGGATGTTATTTTCGAGAATACTAGCGCCCTCTGGGTTGTTGAACCGTATATTTTCGCAAGTTCCAACGGAGAGAACTCCACAATTGCCCTGATTGAGTCAATAACAGTGTATCCGAAAACGTCCCTGTCAATATACTGGGTTCCGCTCACAACCGTTCCCTTTGTCGCCTCTACGAAATCCTTCACTTTCAGGGGCTTTTGGAATTCTTTGATGTCGAGAATTATCTCGAAAATCGCGTCCCCTGAAAGCATGTTTGAGAACTCGAATATTGTCTGGCTTCCCTTTGTTTCATCAATTGCGAGAAGAGTTTCGACAACCTTCCTTACGACAACAGTTCCCGGGCTCTTCCGCCTCCCGCTCTCATAGTCGCTGATAACGGACGGCTTGACTTTCAGCGCCTTTGCGAGTTCCTTTTGCTTTATTTTGAAAATCTCCCGCCATTTTTTGAGCGCCTTTGGGGGGGACTCGGACATTACAATTTCCCCGGCAATTTTCGAGCCGAGCCTCTGTTTAACTCCCGCCCCACGCTTTTCCCTTGAATCTGGAAGAGTGCCGGGAAATGTCTGGGAAGGAGCTGTCTGAGCCATTGCGAATCCTTTGAGCAATTGAAATTTAAAACGTTTTTCGGGCGATTTTCGACCAAAACGCTTAATAATACCTTTTCAGGGATGGTTGCTGCAAAATGGGAGTCCCCCCAGTAGAAACTGTTGACTGGTCAGGACCTGTCAATTATCACGCCCTCCATTATATCACATTCAGGATTGAGGGCTGGGGAATTGACCAGATTTATAGGAAGACCTTCGGGATCCTAAACGACCTCTCATATTATCCGCAGGAAGTGAGATATGTCAATGTTCCCCCGACTCAGCCAGGGGAAGGCACATTCATTGCGGCGTGGATACGGGCGCAAGGCGAAGTTGACTACAAGTATGCCCTGAACTGGATGTGGGTAAATATGAAAATGTATTTCGCACCGAAACCGAAACCCGGCACTGACCCGAAAAATCCGATTACAGCGAACCACGGCTGGGTTGAATTCAAGATTGACGGCTATACCCAGACAGACTATCTTGCAAGATGGTGCACAAGCCCAATACTAAAGTTCATCAGGCCTCTTCGCGAGAAATATTTCTATTATGATAAGATTGAGCAGTTCACAGAAATTCTCAGGCGGGACGCGAAATTCTTCCAGGAGCGCCTAGAGGAATATGCGAACTATCTCCCGACAATTATTTAAGAACCACTTTCATAGTAGTTGTAGCCGGGAAAAAGCCTTTAATCCCTGATTTCGACTGCGCTGTCGCCGATTCTTTCACCGGGCATTCCGAAAAGGCTCTCGTACAAAGACTCCTTGACGGGAATCTACTGCGAGCCGTTCTGGCCAAATTTATACGATTCGCTTGGGGCTTTGACACAGCCGAAGAGAGCTCAAATACGAAAACAATTCGCTCGGAATACAAAGAATTCCTGCCGAAAAACCCGGTCGGCATTGTCCCACTATTCCCAGAGGCAATGAGGGAGCTTCATTCGACCGGAAATACGATTTCGCAGCCCCCTCAACGAGCCGGAACAAAATAATTTCGGAATTTTTCTCAGAACACCGGATTTACGACTGCCTTATAGCTCTTCCGGACGTGTCGAAAGCAATTTCGGGGAAAGACAATGCGGGAAACTACTGGAACGCGACCGAGAGGTTAAAGCAAAGCCAGTTCATTATTGACAATGTTCTCGGAAAAACGTTGGATTTGTCAAAATATTCAGAAATCGAATATCTCGGGACGCCTAAGGCTATGTGAAAGAGGCGAGAGCTACGGGAATTTCTCGCGGAGTTAAAGTAATTCCAGTCCCCATTGCGACTGACGCCACATTCTATACAGAGAAAATTCTTTCGGAAAGCCCCGAGAGAATCACGTATTCAAAGACGGACTTGGCAAGCGTTCCTTAATCAAATGCCGAAGGACATAGGCCTTTCAGAGAGCATTCCGGGCATTTCGGCCTCCTTGCAATGCAGACAGCTCGCCCGTGGAAGACGATGGAATTGGAAAAAACTAGCCTGTTTTTCCCCGGAATAATTGCAATCAGGTCCCTCTCAACTTTCTCGGGAGTTTTCCCTCTCGCGAGCCCGAGGAGCCGGGAAATCCTGAATACATGGGTGTCGACGATAACCCCTTCGTTTTTCCCGTAGAGGTTCGCGAGAATGACGTTCCCGGTCTTCCTTCCAATCCCGGGTAGCTTGGTCAGTTCCGAAAGCGAGTCAGGAAAAATTCCACCAAGTTTTTCGAGCCCTTTCGCAAAGCCTATTATGTTTCTCGCCTTGTTCCGGTAGAATCCCGTCCGGAAAATGAGCCTTTCCAATTCGGCTCTTTTTGCATTCGCGAAATCCGAGAGCTTCCTGTATTTGCGGAAGAGAGCAGGGGTCGCTTCGTTGACCTTTTTGTCAGTGCATTGGGCGGAGAGTATCACAGCAACAGCCATCTGGACTGGATTGGAATAATTGAGGGAGATTTTCGCCGAAGAGTATTCCTTCCGCAGGATTGAGAGTATTTTTCCTGCCCGCTTTTTCTTCTCAGGCAAAGACTCGAGCTTCAACTAAAAACCCCCCTTAATTTCTTTCCGCATTCTGGACAGCGTCCCCACTTGTTCAAAAGGTTTTTTGAAACAAAAAATCCCCTCCTTTCAATCAAAAGGGCCCCGCATCCTGCGCAGAAGGCGTTCTCCCCTCCGGGGATGTCTGGCGCGTTCCCGAGATAGACGTGCTTTAGCCCGCATTTGGCCGCTATTTTTCCCGCAAGGAGAAGGGTTTCCTTCGGAGTCGGGATTCCCCCGAACGAATAGTCCGGGTGGAACCTTGAGAAATGAACGGGTATTTCAGGGTCAATTCCCGCGATTTTTCTGGCAGTTTTCCCAAGAGATTTTTCAGAATCGTTTAGACCAGGAATCACTAGATTAATTACCTCAAGATGGATTCCAGATTCAAAAATCTTTTTGATGTTCCCAACTACTGGTTTTTTCCTCGCTCCGCAATATTTCAGATAGCTTTCGTTGTCAGGGAACTTGTAGTCAATCCTTATTGCGTCAAACAGTTTCTCTTTTGAAAGCTCGTCCGCAAGTTCAGGCGAGAAAAAGCCGTTGGAGACTAGGGCGTTGTAGAGCCCCCGCCTTTTCGCCAGCTTCGCGCAGTCCCTCACATATTCGTAGAAAATAGTCGGCTCCGAATATGTGTATGCAATCCCGTCCGTTCCTTTGGCAAGAGCGACAATTTCCTTTGGGCGGACTGCTCTCTCTGAAGAAGGATTTTCTCCCTTAACAGGCTCTATTCTCGGCCCCTGCCAGCGCGAATCCCGGGATTTATCCAGTTGCACGGACTTTAGCTCCGCTTCAGCTACAAGTCTGGGCTCTTGCGACAGCTCCCAGTTCTGACAGCCAAGGCAGGCGAAATTACATCCTGGAGTGCCAAACGAGAGGCAGGATGAGCCTGGCCTGAAATGGAAGAAAGGCTTTTTCTCAATCGGGTCAATTGAAATTCCACAGGCATTTCCATAGGACAGGGAGAGAAGCTTTCCCTTTGCATTCTTCCTGACACGGCAGAAACCATTTTCGCCCTCTTTAATCAGGCAGAACTGGGAACAGAGACGGCATTGGATTGATTTGTTTGGAAGAGCCTTCCAGTGAAGAGCCGGATGCTCCATTGCGCTTTCAGACCAATTTCGCCATCAGCCTGTCAATGTCAATATCGAGGCTTTGCCTGACAATCGGCGTCTTCAACTGAGGGACTTCGTCCGAATATGTCGGCCTCTCTGACCTGTAGAGAACTCCTATCGGAATCCCTGTTTTTTCCCCAAATTCCTCCGCTTTCAGGAGCGCCGCTTGCCTGTCTTTCGGGTCGTATTCTGACGGGAGTTTGTAGATGACTTTTTGGAACCAGTCGTAGGTGTTCCTCCTGTTGAACGTGACGCATGGCTGGAGAATGTCAACCAAGGAGAATCCCTTGTGTTTGATTGCTTCGGTAATAATTCCCGAGAGGTGCATCAAGTCCCCAGCATAGGCTCTCGCAACATATGTTGCTCCAGATTCAATTGCAAGGGCGATAGGGTTCACAGGAACCTCTATTACTCCGGCCGGGGTGGATTTTGAGACATAGCCCTTTTCGCTTGTTGGGCTAGTCTGACCGGTTGTCAATCCATAGACCTGATTGTCATGGACAAGATAAGTTATGTCAATGTTTCTCCTCATTGCGTGGATAAAGTGGCCAATACCAATCCCATAGCCATCCCCGTCCCCTCCGGAAACAACAACTGTCAGGTCGCTGTTCGCAAGCTTCACTCCTGTCGCAACCGGAAGCGCCCGCCCGTGGAGAGTGTGTATTGAATATGTGTTCAGCCATTGGGGGGTTTTTCCGGAGCAGCCAATCCCAGCAGTCAGGACGAAATCCTTCGGGTCAATTTTCAGGTCTACAATCGACTTTTTCAGAGCGTTCAATATTGCGAAATTCCCGCATCCGGGGCACCAGTCAGGAACCCTTGCCGAAAGCTCTCCAAGAGTTGCCATTCAGATTCTTCCCCCCTCTTTCGAAATTTTTGAAAACCCCTTGAAAACGTTCCCCGCGGAAAGGGGCCGTCCGTCATATCTGAGAATCTTGTCCTTGATTCTGATTCCAGTCTCCTGCATTATCAGTTTCCCCAACTGCGCAGTCGAATTCGCCTCAACCAGAACCAGTTTCTTCTGAGCCCTTAGCAATTCTTCCGCTTTTTCCGGAAAAGGCCAGACGTGCGTGAAATGAATTGCGCAGGCATCAACTCCCGCTTCCCTTAGGCGACCGATTGCCTCAATTAGCGCCCCTTTGGTCGAACCCCAGCCGACGAACGAAACTTCCGCTCCCGCTGTTTTGCCGTAAACGTTAGGAGCCGGAATCTCCCTCCTTATTGCCTCGAATTTCCGCGCCCTCTTCTCAACCTGGAGCTTTCTCGCATTGGGCGATTCGTCAATGTTTCCGAATTCGTCCTTTTCGTCCGAGGGCTCCCGGTGTATTCCCCCGGGCGTCCCCGGAAGAACTCTTGGAGAAACTCCGTTCTCAGTTGACGCAAGATAGCGCCGGAAAGGCTTGTTTTTTTCAATCCATTCAGAATCAACAATAAAACCCCTGTCTATTTTCATGTGCTTGTGGGGGAAAGGCGCTTCAGTGAACTGGCTCTCAGCAAGATACTTGTCCGAGAGAACTATTGCCGGAACCTGGAACCTCTCCGCCCAGTTGAATGCATCGAACGCGAGAGCGAAAGCCTCGTTCGCGTCTCCCGGGGAGAGAACAACCCGCGGGAACTCGTCCTGATGGGCGTTTATCACGAAATGAAGGTCGGCTTGCCCCGTTCTTGTCGGAAGACCAGTTGCCGGACCTGGCCTTTGGACCTCAATTACTACAATGGGCGTCTCGGTAATTGCAGCAAGGCCCAAGCCCTCCGTTTGAAGGGAGAAGCCCCCTCCGGATGTTGAGACCATTGTCCTAGCGCCCGCATAGGCCCCGCCAATTGCCATTGTTATCCCTGAAATCTCGTCTTCCACATGTTTCATCACAACCCCCGCCTCCTTTTCGTTCGAGGCATAATAGTGCATTATTGCGGAAGCAGGAGTCATCGGATATGCGCAGAGGAGCCTGCAACCGGCCCTCATTGCCCCGAGGGCAATTGCCTCGTTTCCTGAAATAAGCATCCTTTTTTCAGGCAAATCAATTTTTCCAAGGACGGCTTTTTTCTCCCCTAATGTGCCCGAAAATTTCCCGAGGGCTGTTTCATAGCCCAACAGGGCAGCCTTGATGTTCAGTTCAGAAATCTCAGCTTTCTTTTCCCCGAAACTCTCCTTTATCAGCCGGTTCAATTCAGTTAGACCAAGCCCGGTTATTGCGCAGAGGGCGCCAACGCCAACAGTGTTCTTCATTATTTTCTCCCCCCCGACCTCTCGGGCAAGGGTTATCAGGGGCATTGGAACGAGGGTTTTCCCGACAGCCTTTTTCGCATCATCTTCCTTCACTTCATCGGAATCATAGACAATTATTGCGTCATCCGCGAGCTCGTCCAAATGCTCGATTATCCCGTTTCTGTCAAGGGCGAGGACAATGTTTAAGGAATCAGATATCCCGAGAGAAGGGGTGTCTTGAATCCGCATCCGAACAGTGTTATGTCCTCCCCTGATAAGGGAAGGATATTCGTTATTGACAAAAACGAAATAGCCCGACCTTGTGCACGCCTTTGAGAAAAGAGCGCCAGCCTGCGCAATCCCGTATCCCGCAGGGCCCCCGATAATTATGCTCAAATCAGTCTTTCCCGTTGAAGTGCCCGCCATTGGGCTGAAGGCAGAAATAAGAGTATTTATTGTTTTATTATCAAACCAGTTTCAGGACGGCTTTCGCATGCCCTTCCGGGACGATATTTGTAATTACTTTCTTTATTTTTCCACGGGCGTCGATTATGAATGTCGAGCGAGAGATTCCCCATCCGAAAATCCCCCTGTTTTGCCAGACACCATACGCCTTTGCAACTGAATGGTCGCTGTCCGAGAGCAGGAGGAACGGAAGGGAGTATTTCCCAGAAAAATCCGCATGGCTCCTGAAATTGTCCGGGCTTATTCCGAGAACGACCGCCTTTTTCTTCAGGAACTTGGCGTTCTCGTCCCTAAAAGAGCAGGCTTCGACAGTGCATCCGGGAGTGTTGTCCTTTGGATAGAAATAGAGAACAACTTTCTTGCCCCTGAATTCGGAGAGCGTGTGGGTTTTCCCGTCGCTTGCCCAAAGGGAAAAGTCCGGGGCAGTTTCACCCTCCCCGATTATTCCCTTGTATTTAGGGGATGCCCTAGGAACCCTTAATTTTGCGGAACTGTTCTTCATTTTCATTTTCTTCTCACTTTCCCCTTCTTCTTTTCGTAGTCGCTGACTGCCGTTTTCAGGGCTTCAAGGGCGACGAGCGCGCATTTTTCCCTTGCTGGGCTTATCTCAATTCCCAGGAGAGCCCTTACCTTATTCCCGTCCGCCCCCTTTATTTCCCTTGTGCTTTTGCCCTCGAAATGCTCCATCAAGATTGATGCGGAAGCGGAGCTTATTGCGCACCCAGTTCCGCTGAAGCGGGCCGTTTCCACCTTACCTGCCTTGGAAATCCTTAGCTCAACTGAGACAGTGTCTCCGCAGAGGGGGTTTGACTTCACCGCGCTCGCGGACGGCCTGTCAATTTTTCCCTTGTTCCTTGGATGGAGGTAATAATCAACGAGATATTCGGAATAGTCCATTTTTCTGGAAATCACTTTTTGAAGAGGAACTCCGCCTTTTTCAGCCCGTCAATAAGCAAGTCGACCTCTGAACTGGTGTTGTAAAAATAAAAGCTCGCCCTAGTGGATCCCCCCGGAAGGGAGAGCTTTTTCGAGACCGGTTCGGCGCAGTGGAAGCCCGCCCGCACAGCTACATTGAAGTTGTCGAGAATTGCAGAGATGTCGTGTGGATGAATCCCTTCAATTGAGAACGCGACCAAACCACCCCGTTTTTTGGCGTCAAGGGACCCGAGAATGCGGGCGCTTGGAATCTCTTCCGAGAGCCTTTTAATGCAATATGATACGAGATTTTCCTCATGGGAATGAATGCGTTCCATCCCAAGTTTTTTCAAGTATGTTACTGCTTCTCCAAGACCAATTGCCTCCCCGATCGGAGGGGTTCCTGCCTCAAACTTCCAAGGTAGGGAATTCCATTCAGCTCCCTTCATTGAAACGGAGGAAATCATGTCCCCTCCATAGAGGAACGGTGGAAGCTCTTCCAGAAGTTCCTCCTTTCCCCAAAGAACGCCTATCCCTGTCGGCCCGCACATTTTGTGGCCGGAGAACACCACAAAGTCCGCCCCGAGTTTCCCTACATTTACCGGCATATTCGGAACGCTCTGCGCGCAGTCCAGAATAAGGAAGGCTTCCTTTGGGACAAGACTGCCAAACCTCCCGACAGGATTTATTGTCCCGAGAACGTTTGAAGCGTGCGTCAGAGTGACGATCGACGCATTTCTTGCCTTTAGCGCGAATGAGTCGAGGTCAAGCTCGCCACCCCATCCGTTTATCGGGACATAATCGAACCTCATCCCAGAGTTCTGCCAAGGGACAATATTCGAGTGGTGCTCCATTTCAGTTGATAGAACAGTTCCCTTCTTCCCCGATAGTTTAGGAAGAGTTTTTGAGAGGAGGTTTATGCTCTCGGTAGTGTTTTTAGTGAAAATTATTTCCTTCGGGCTTTTCGCCCCAATGAAGCGGGCAATTTTCTCCCGCGCGCCCTCATACTCCTCAGTTGCCTTTTCAGAAAGTCTGTGTATCCCCCTATGAACGTTCGCATTGTATTCCCTGTAGAAGGAGTCCATTTTCCCGAGGACTTGGGCAGGCTTTTGAGTTGTTGCGGCATTGTCAAGATACGCGACTTTTCCTCCGGAAATCAGAGGAAAGTCTTTCCGAACGGCTTCAACTGAAAATCCGGCCATTACTTTTCTTCCCGGCCCCACTTGGCTAAAAGCCTTTCAGTTACGAGGGATTTTTCCCTTTCCCCGAGAATGTCGAGTTCTGGCATTAGGAATCCTAGAGCAATTTCCCTTATTGCAGTCTCCTTCGGAATCCCTCTGCTCTCAAGATAGAAGATTGATTCGGGGTCAATAGGGCCGGAAGATGCAGAATGGCTCGCTTTCACGTCGTTAGCCTCAATTTCAAGGGAAGGGAGGGAATCGTTCTTGGATATGCTGTCAAGAAGTATTGCGTGCTGGGAGAGAAACGAGTTAGTTTTCTGCGCCCCTTTCTCTATTTTCACAAGGCCAAATGAGCGGGCTTCTCCACCTTCTGAGAGGAGGCCTTTTGAGGATGCGAACGCTTCAGTGTCCCGGGTCTTGTGGACAATCAGTATGTTGCTTTTGAGGCTTTCTTTTCCCCTTTCCCAGAAAACCTCGTTCTGCGTTGCAAGAGCTCCCTTGCCTTCCAGGGAAATTTTCCTGTTCTCAACAGAACTGTTTCCGGAAACAACCGAATTCACTCCCTTGAAAACCGCGCCTTCCTTTAGGACAATTTCCGAGGAAAAATCAACTCCTTCCCCATTTGCTCCCTTTATTTCGCAGAGGGATAGTTTTGAGTTCTTCCAGAGAAGAATTCTCGCTGAAGATTTTCCGGCATCTTGGAAATCAAGGAAAATTGTGGCCTCCGCGCCTTCCGAAAGAGCAATCCGTATTTCGCTCCCTGGAAAAACCCTCAGATCCCTTGAGAGCGTTTTTCCTTTGGGAACTCTTATTTCAACCAAGCCCCTCATCTAGCCGACAGAGCCCTCCATTTCCAGCCGGACAAGGCGGTTGAGTTCCACCGCATATTCCATCGGGAGCTCCTTTGTGAAACCCTCAATAAAGCCCATAACAATCAGGGAGACTGCCTCGTCCCTCGGAACCCCCCGGCTCTCGAGATAGAACAACTGCTCGTCCCCGATTTTTCCGACAGTCGCCTCATGACCAATTGTTGCCTCCTTTTCATTGACAACAATGTCGGGATATGTGTCGCTCCTGCTTTTCTCGTCCACAAGAAGGGCGTCGCACCGAATCGAGCTTTTCATTCCCCTCGCCCCTTTCTGGACGAGGAGCTTTCCCCGATAGCTCGCCCTTCCGCCGGAGTGAGATATTGATTTCGAGACAATTGTCGATGAAGTGTCAGGCGCAAGATGGAGAACTTTTCCCCCAGCGTCCTGGTGCTGGCATTTTCCGGCAAACGCAATTGAGAGGATGTCCGCCCGAGCCCTCGGGCCCATCAGGAAGACTGATGGGTATTTCATTGTTATTTTGCTCCCAATGTTTCCGTCAATCCATTCAACTGTCGAATCATCGTAAGCATATGCCCGCTTCGTGACGAGGTTGTAGACGTTAGACGACCAGTTCTGTATTGTCGTATACCTTATTTTCGAGCCCTTGAGGGCGACCAATTCCACGACTGCCGCATGCAAGGAATCTGTCGAGTAAATTGGGGCAGTACACCCCTCGACATAATGGACTTTTGCTCCCTCGTCAGCAATAATCAATGTCCGCTCGAACTGGCCAATGTTCTTTGCGTTAATCCTGAAATACGCCTGGAGTGGGATTCCGACATCAACTCCTTTCGGGACATAGAGAAAAGTCCCCCCGGACCAGACTGCAGTGTTCAAGGCAGAGAACTTGTTGTCTCCTGCCGGGACAATCCGCCCGAAATATTTCCTGAACAAATCCGGGAACATTTTCAGGCCAGAATCCATGTCAAGGAAAACGACGCCCTTCTTTTCCAGGTCGGCTCTCAGGCTGTGATAGACAACTTCGCTCTCATACTGGGCGCCTACTCCTCCGAGGAACTTTTTTTCCGCCTCCGGGACCCCGAGCTTGTCGAACGTCCTCTTAATTTCCTCCGGGAGATTCTCCCATTTCACCTCTTTCTTGTCCTGAGGCCTGAGATAATAGATTATTTTCCCAAAGTCAATTTTGGAGAGATCCGCTCCCCAAGTTGGCATCGACTTCTTCCTGAAGATTTCGAGAGCTTTCAGGCGGATTTCAAGCATCCAGTCAGGCTCTCCCTTGATTTTCGAGATTTCCCGGACAGTCTCCTCAGTCAGGCCCCGCTTTGTCCGGAAGACCGACTTTTCCTTTTCATGAAAGCCGTATTTCTCCAGATAGTTCGAGCCTATTTTATTGAGTGTTCGCTCCTCAATGTTTGGTTTCGGCAAATCATTTGCCCCCTCTTTTTGCCGGGGGAGACTTCTCGTTCAGGAAGGAATAGCCGGAATTCTCGAGGGTTTTTGCAAGCTCCCTCCCTCCGCTACGGACAATTTTTCCGCCTGAAAGGATGTGTATTTTGTCCGGCTTTACATATTTCAGGACGCGCGGGTTGTGGGTAATTACGATTGCCGAGAAGTCCCTTGACCGCATTTTTTCGATTGTCGTTGCGACAGTTTTCAGGGAATCCAAATCCAGTCCGGAATCCGTCTCGTCGAAAATGGCTATTTTCGGTTCGAGGACTAGCGCTTGGAGGACTTCCAATCTCTTTTTCTCTCCCCCGGAAAAGCCGACATTGAGCTCGCGCGAGATGAATGAAGGGTCAATCCCGAGCCTTTTGCACGCTTTCTCAACTTTCTTCCCAAATTCAAGAATCGAAATTGGCGAGTCTTTCGGTCTCCTGAAGTTAATTGCCGAACGGAGGAAGGACGAGACCGTCACTCCGTGTATTTCCGTCGGGTGCTGGAGAGCAAGGAACATCCCGGCTCTTGAGCGCTCGTCAGTCTCAAGATTTGTGATGTCTTTGCCGTCAAGAAATATTTTTCCGGACTCGACAACATATTTCGGATGGTTGAAGAGAACATATGCGAGAGTGGATTTCCCGCTTCCGTTCGGGCCCATTATCAGGTGTATTTCGCCCTTGGGGACTGAGAGCGATAGCGAATCCAATATCCTCTTCTTCCCTTCATTCTCGCCGACTGATGCGACAAGACCTTTGACCTCAAGGACGTATCTTCCCATTCCAAAAACCAGGTATTAATTATATATCGAGTTTTTAATCTTTACGACATATTGTTTTTTAAATCCGAAAACGCCCCTTTCCTCAATGGATCACAAGGTCGGATGTTCGGTATTTGAAACGCTCGAGATTTTCGAGAAGAAATGGGCGCTCGCGATAATGGGGGAGATTTTCAATGGAACGAGCAAGTTCAACGAGCTGAAAAGAAGGCTCAAAGGAATAAACCCATCGATCCTCTCAAGAAGGCTTGCCGAACTCGAAAAGAAAGGGCTTGTCTCAAGGAAGGTTTCCGGAGGAAAGCCAGTCTCAATAGAATACGTGCTGACAGAGAAATCAAGAAAGCTCTTTTCCTGCTGGACTAGATAGTTTTTCAGAGATAATCCAGCCAACCGTTCGCCGCCTTTTGCCCGTGATAGACTTTGTGGAAGGTGTTATAGGCAAACCAAGACGCGCGCCTCTTTCTGGTGTCCATGAGTTTCGGGACCTCGTTACCTAGGAACGCTAGGAACGGCTTCAAGTTGTCAAAGAAGGTTTCCCTCCATTCCCACGCCTCGTAGTAGAGTTCCTTGTCTTTTCTGACAACTGGATTGAACCACGCCTCAAACTCCTTCATTATCGATTTCTTCGCTTCCGCCGGAGGCTTTCCCTTGTCGATTTCGTCAAGACCGATTTGTTGGCCCAGCGTGTGGAGCTCATTTTTTATTTCTTCAAGCCTTTTCTGTTTGTCATCTGAAAAATTGTGCGTTTTTGATACTGCTTCGATCTGGTCTTTTTCATAAAGCAAATCGTCATATTTCTGTGCTTTCTTCTCGTCAGCAGTTTCAGTCAGCCCCAACGACCTTATCTCGTCATCGGAAAGCCCGCCATATGTCTTCATTATTTCCATAAAGCTCGCTTTTTCCTTTGAGAGTTTGTCTTTCAAAATGCCCTTGTTTCTAGTGCTCATAACGCCATAGCTCATTACAAGGAAACCTCTGACGAACTTGTTCCCGTGGACGTCCGGATTGTAGGTCATAAGGAGCTGGAAAGCCATGCAGGGGACCCACGGTCTTAGCCGGTCAACAACAATCGGCCATTTCTTTTCCGGGTCATAGAACATGTCAGTTACTGTATAAAATAGCGGCGCGAATTGGGGAAACTCTTCTGCAAACATCCCGTAGATGCTATCGACTTCTTCATATGGAATGAACATATTCTCAGCTTCTTGGATGTTCCTTTTCGCCCATTTCATGTAGAGCTGGAGGTTCGCCCTCTGCTGACGGATGTTCTGAATAATTGAGTTGTAAGTTTTGTTAATGAACGAGCCGTAATTGCTCCGCCAGGTCCAGTATTCCTGGATTTTCCTCTTCATATAGTTTCCGACAGCAGGGTTCAATTCTTCCTTTGAGACGAAAACGTCTACTTGGGCTTCCATGTCCTTCTGGCATTCCTTCTGCCAGCGGGAATTGAACGCGGAATCGCTTTCCCCCGAATCCTTCTTCATTTTCAGTTGCTCCGGAGTCTTCTCTTCCAGCCTGTAGAACCAGGTAAGGGCGCTCTTCACAATCGGGACCTGATGCGCAAGAGCCGACCAGCTCCTTGAAGGCCCGCCGTAGTTGTCAACGAAGAGGCCCTTGATTTGCTCGACATTCGAATTATGGAACGCTGTCCTCTGCTCCTTTATTTTCTCAAGGTCGCTTTCAAGGTTGAGAATAACGGTTTTCATTGTCTGGACTGTCGCAAGCATTTCTTTCGCGTCCTTTCTCTGGAATGACTGCCTTCCCAAAATTTCCCCGTGCGCCCTGCTTGCTGGGCTTGCGGCCATTCCTTCCCTTATTTTGGTATAGTCCCACCAAAGGCCTGTTGTCCCGCACATCATGTCAACGACGTTATAGTAGATTGGTTCCGGAAGGGTTGAACCAAAAATCAAAGCATGTGGCTGCCAGTGGGCTTTTCCCCAGTTGTTCCATCTTCCCCAATAGCCCCATTTGGCGTTTTGGCCCGAGGGTTTAACCTTCTCCCCCTTGATGTTTTTCTCTCCGTCAAAATAAATTCCCTTGGCTGAAAGGGTCTCTTGCTGCATTTCCCTGAGAAAATCGTTGATTGTTATGACCATTTCCGACAATTACCCCTCTTAGGTTACTTAAATACTCTTCTAGGCGAAAATTCAGTCCGCTTCAAGTTCGGAGAGAATCGAGGTGTCAAGTTTTCCGGAATTTGTTGGGATTTTCGAGAGAGTCCCGGAGAGAGTCTGGATTGCCCGCTCGTATTTGGAATCAGTTTCGTCTCCCTGCTCAATTTCCTCAATTTTTCTTTCGAGCTTTGCTATTTTGGAATTAATCGAGCCTAGCCTGTAAAAAACATCGTCCAATTTCGCCTCAACCCTTGAGAACCGCTCGGAGACTGCTTTCGGCTGTTCCTCTGTCAGGGCAGTCTCGGCCTTTGCGAGCCTTTCTTTTAACTTGGAAACGTTCTGGGACGCGCTTTCTGCCAATACCCGGAGATCTGCCTTGATTAACTCGATTTCCTCCCCTTCCCTTGAGAGGATTTCAGATAGCTTGAGGACGAGGGAAGTTAGTTCAGTTGCCTGGCTGACCATTTCATTCCAAGTGTTTCAGGATGTTCTTGTTGACTTTTGGCTCGACCGGCTTTGACGAATTCTTGAAAGCAAGAAGGTCGCTTTCAAGGAGAATGAGCCTCGACTGCAGGGCGTCAATCTCCTTTTTGTGCTGTGCTTTCAATGTCTCGACATCGTCCTTTTTCGCAACGTTCGCCAGGGCAGAATTAATCTGGGAATTGACACTTCCGAACCGCTTGTTAATTACCTGGACCAATTTCAGCATAAAATCGTTTATTTCGACAGCCTCGGCCTGGGCGGACTGCTGTTGCTGGACTGTTACCGAATCCGAGG
>JBBIPP010000005.1:0-14875 GCA_037442745.1 archaeon | reverse complement strand
AGAATTGTCCAATATCTCCAAATTGGTAACCTTTATTAAGTAGTTATCTGTATTGAGAAGAAATGACAACTAAACAATTGTTAGCACTCTATGACGAATATGCTGCGACGAATGAAAAAAGTCTCCTTGCCGGAAATGGGTTTGCTCCCGAACAAGGAAATCCAATTGAAATATCTTTTTCCAGGCCAACATTTCTGGATGTTGTTTTAGGGCAGCCTTTTACTTCGGAAGGATATGCAAATTTCCAAAGAAAAGGCATACCAAGTTTCCACCTGAGATTTAAGCCAAAAAGAGGAATGAACATCAAGGATCAGGAAAAAATCCTTTTCGGAGTTCTTGATTCCCTTGAAAAGAATGGATATTCGGTCGAGCCGGAAGATCATTTTGGAGATCTCTCTGACAGACAAGCCGCTTTCGAAAGAGCCGTGAAAAATTGTGGAGGGGGAATTTGGCTGTCTATCTACAAAGACAGCGTTCAAATAGGTGATGTGGTTTTCCTGAACGTATTAACAGGCATTCCTGAAGTGACTGCTCCATCAATTGGCTTCTCTCTTTATACTGTCTATCCTTATTCCCTTGAGAGTGTTTCCCTCGGAATTAAAGGGAACGAGTCATATAAAAAAGAGGCGACCAATCTGATAGAGATTGCCATTCGCAAATATACTGCAGACGCAAAGAAAATTGCTTGTATTGTTGCAGAGGAGATTTCGAGACACTATAGGCCAAAACTTCCAAAATCTTCAATAGTGACTACCAATAGTCCAGTGAATGAACCTGTATTAGAAAATATTGCAAGGGAGCCTGTCCAATTTACTGCTGAAGCGATGAAATTTAATTTGAATAATCTTAGAAGAGAAATTCCTGCAAGCTATCTCAAGTAAATGACTTGCTTATTTGGCTCAATCGGGCAGTCTCAGCCGTTCAGGGCTTGTCCCGTTTATCTCGTCCATGAATTTCCTCGCGGGAGCGGGCCCAGTTCCGTTAGTCCCAAAAACGTCATTTGAGGAAATGAAGAACTCGGCATATTCCCCGGTGACAGTTCCTATTGATGCCGGAGGATACGGGACTCCGTTTTGGTTCAAAATATTTACCTGGGAGAACTCGCTACGGAGCTTTGCAGCCGCAAATGTCGAAATGAAGAGCTTCATCACATAGCTATCGAGACCTATTCGCCCGACCCGGTTGGATCCAGCAGCCTTTATTTCCTTTCTCGGGATTGAGAGAATCCTTTCCCCGAGCAGAATCTCGACAGCCTCGGGAGTTGCGGACATTTTCCCGATTTCGTTCCCGTTCATTGAGTAAATCCGGAGTGCCGGAAAATCGGCAGAGGGCTGTTTCAAACCTGTTTCCATTCTGGGGGAATTTAGCGCCTTTCAATTATTTATCCAATTCCCCGGTTGGCGCACACTTTCCTTGACGGAAACTTAGCCCAAACTATTCAGAAAAGCCCTAGAAAACCCGGATATCGGCCAAGAAAAACTTTATATTACCTTGTATTACCTTTATTTCAAGATGGCAGAGAGCAATGGACGTTCCTCAAAGAAAGCCCTTGTTCTTGCCGGAGGATATGGAACGCGCCTCAGGCCCCTTACCCTGAAAACCCCAAAAGAGCTCCTCCCTGTTGCAGGAGTGCCTGCAGTTGAATACCTTCTTGAGAACCTCTCCCGGCACGGCTTTAGGGAAGTTATCTTGTCAGTCAACGACACATTCTTCCCAATGCTCGAGAACCACATAGGTTCCGGAAGGCAGTTCGGGCTCTACTCGGTTTCCTATGTAGTTGAGGCAACAGGAAGCGAGGACAAGAAACTCGGAGCTGTCGGAGCGCTCGACTTTATTGCGAGCCAGGTCAAGTTCAATTCGAACACCCTGATTGTCGGAGCGGACAATTTCTCGCCTTATTTCGATTTCTCCGCGCTCGAGGAAAGTCACTTTTCTTCCGGAGCAACCGCAACAATCAGCCTTCACAAATTCCCCCATAAGGAACTGCTCTCCCAGATGGGAATTGCGGAGGTAAGGGGGGACGGAAAAATAGTCAAATTCCATGAAAAGCCAAAGGACCCTCCCTCTGATTTGATTTCAACCGCAATATACTATGTTGGCCCGGAGTTTTTCCGCGAGACCGTTCCCGAGTATATTGAAAAGCAAAAAGCGCTCGGGAAAAAGCCGGACAACTTGGGAGATATCTGGGAGCATCTTCTTGCCAAAAGCCAGCATTTGAACGGATTCATTTCAAAGGAATTCTGGATTGACATTGGAAAGCCCCAAGGATATCTCCTTGCTAACGAGTTCTCCCTTGGAAAGAAGCTTTTCGGACAGCATTATTTCTCAAAGGACGCGGTTATTGGGGAAGGGACACATGCACAAGGCCAGACTCTTGTTGACGGAGGGGCGAAAATAGGAAAGAACGTCTTCCTGTCGAAGAACAACCACATAATGAAGAATGCGGTAATTGGCGACAACTCCCGGCTTGAGAATTGCCTCGTTTTTCCTAGCTCGATTGTCGGAAACTGGTGCGCAATTTCTAACTGCATTGTCTGCGAGGGCGCAAAAATCCCCGACGGAAAAGTCATTTCAGGAGAGCATCGGGTTCTCTCATAAGGGAAAAAAGAAATCCCCCAGCAAAGGAATCCCCAAGACCCAGAGAAGTTGCTTTTTTCCCGATTTTCCAGGAAGAAACAACTACTCTTGAGACTTTTCCCTTTTCGGAGAAAATTGGCGGGTTTTCCGGAGAGTTTAGGAGTTTTCTCCCTTCAAGCCTCTGCATTCCTTTTTCAGACAAATCTTTCCCTGTCAAGGCATGGCTTGCTGCAACAAGTCCTGCAAAGTCAAGCGAGCGGGCAATCGCTTCCTCGGAAAAAGTCTCCTTTTCAAAGAAAGCGTAACTCTCCGTTTCCCCATGTATTACAACAAGCCTTGCTCCGGAAAGCCCAATGAGCTTTTCCCATTTTTTTCCCGAGAGTTCTTCCGCCTCTTCGACATTCATTCCGAGCGAGTCGAAAGCGCCTTTGGCGTTCCCAAGGAGCGCTTTTCCCGAAACCCCCGCCTTTCCGTTGAACTCGAAATGAACGAATGCCCCATTTTTCCGGATGGCTTTTCCAAGAGAAATTGCCGGGGCTGGACTCTTTGCAAGATGAAGCCCAGACATTATGCCGAAATCAAACTTTTCTGAGCGCGCCCTTTTCACGAATTCCTTTGGAATTTTCCCGGACAAGTTTTCCGGGTCATATGTGAGAATTATCCTGTTTTTCCCCTCGAGGACATGATGCACTCTGGCAGGCCCGTCATTTCCTGCAAGCCTCACTTTTCCGCAATATTTCCCCAAAATCCCCTTTCCTGAATTGACTGAGAGAAGGACATCCGCTCCAAGAGCAGATAGGGCAAGGGCGCTGTTTGCTGATTGGCCTCCCAAACGGACCCTCCCAAGAGGAATTTTTAGCGGACAGCCAAGGACAATTTCCGTTCCCCTCCCGGATTTTTCAAGCAATTTAACCCGGGCTTTCAACTTTTCAGGGAGAAAAGGAAGGGCAGTCCCCAGAGGAATCGAATTGTCGAGGTTTGACTGGAAAAAAGAGCAGACTTTCATTGGGAGTCTGTTGGCAGTTGTTGCTCGGGCGCTTTGACGCTCTGTTTTGCCGGCGCCTCTTGGACGGAATTCTCAATAACATCTATTTTCCCGTGGGCAACTGAGAGCCAATTTGCGAATGAGTCGTATGCCTTTGCATACTTTTTAGAAGACGGCCTGTAGAGATAGCCTCGCTCGACCATTTTCGAGAGAAGGGTTCTAAGCCACTTCCGGTTGTTCTGCTCAACTGCAAGAGGACGCATTATCTGGTTGAGCTTGAACTCCTCTTTCACTTTGAATGTCCGCTTGATATATGAAAGGGATCTTGCAACTTTCTCATATTCGGCCTTGTGGGTTGTCAAGCCCAAGTAATCAAGGACAGCATAAGTGGATTCCTCAGTGGCCATATTTACCTAATACGGGCCAACTTACATATAATCTTTTGTTTTTAATTTGGGCCAAAATAAAGTCTTCTATAATTGACCAAAAAGAAAAAGGCAAAATAACTGCTTTTTAGCGTTTATTCTGCTTGGAGCTTTTCTTCTCCGTCATCAACCTCAGATTCTTCCCGTATTGGGTTAATTGGCTCCCCTTCCTGGTCAAAAATCTGGCTTTCCCCGAGGCCGAGTTCTGCGTCGAATTCGCTTCCGAAAATCGGTTTTTCCTCTCCGAGCGCTTTCGGACTCTTGGACGGCGCCATTAAGGAAGAGATATATCCCGCAACCCTGTTTCGAAGCCTCTGAGTAAGGCGGAGTTCTTCCAAAGCTTTCTTGTTCTGGTCGAAATCCCTTGAGAATTTCTCTGGATATTTCTCAACCATTTGCTTTGCTACTCGCTTTATCAAAAGAATTCTTACTTTTCCCATTTTTAGGATGCCTCCAGTCTGATTTCAGTGCCATCGGAATATTTCCTGATGACAAGGAGCTTTATTGCGCCCTCGCGAAGCTCTTCCCTCGCAATTGAGACTGGATTGATTTCCTTTGTTTTCACAAGAACGGGAGCGCCGAGGGACACCTGGAGCGCCCTTGCTCCGAGAACCCTTGCTTTCTCGAACCTTGTGAGCTTTTCCGAATCAGCAACCATTGGTTTTACCGGCCAATTTCAGGGTATTTAAGGTTTTTGGAGGAGTTTTCAGACAACAATCCAGCCATTTTTTCGCAAAAGAGCCAGCAACCATTTTTTTTTCTCGGAACTTGTCCTGTTTCTTCCGGCAATTTTTCCTTTGCCCAACGGAGAGAAAAAATTCAGACAGTTTCCCCGCTAAACCGCGGGGCTTTCAGCCCCCAAGTTTCAGGGTCCTCCTGACCCCCTGAAAATTGGCTATGCGAAAATCAAACCCTTTCCAATCCAACAACAGGAGGAACAAGGATTATCCAGGACTCGTCAATTGCAGCTAGGTCAGAACCAGTTGCTGCGCAGTGCGTCTTGAACCTGTTTATCGCGCGCTTGAGTTCAGTCATGTCCTTTTCCTTTAGGCCTGATATCTTGACCAAGAGTATTTTCTTCCCGCTCCGGAGGGAATCAAGGATGTTCTCTGTTTCCGAGAAATTCTGGAGTTTCACGACCTCGAGCGAAAGGGGCTCCTTTTCGGCTGATTTTACCTCTATTTTGACCAGGTCTGTCCTTTTTGAGGATGCGGAATTTTCCGCTTTTCCGTCCCCGGGTTTTCCCGCGAACGCATCCCCAACTTTTCCGAAAATTTCCTTGATTCTTTTCATTACCATTTCCGCGAAAACACCTTTATCGAGTGAATTTAACTCTTCGGGTTATTTAATGGTTACTCAATAGGGTTTCCCGGGCCAAAGCCCTGACCTCTCCCGGGGCTCGGCTCCCTAAAATGTCCAATTGCCTTTGTCAGAAACGCGTCCCCGCGCTCATTTTTTGGCTCTTGGAGCTGCCGTTACCGGGCTTGTCTGCTGGGCTGCCTGAACCTTGAGCTGAGCCCCTTTCCCGACGGATTCCAAAAGCCCAGCAATCTGCCAGACAAACGTCCGGGTGTGCGGAGGGACGCTCGGGTCATTGCTTATTTCGTCAAGAAGATGTGTGCAGGAATTGATCTTAACCTGAATGGGCCTGTCCATTGAAAGGAGCTTTGCCGAGACCTCTTCCATTTTTTTCTTTACACCTTTCGGAACCTGCGGATCCCTGCAGACATTGCTTAGAATTTTTAGAGCGTTTCCATAGTCCGGGAAATCCGGATGCGGGTTGTCTTGTCCTGTCGGCATTTTGATTGTATGAACCTCCTTAAAACCGGAACTTTGATTTTTCGGATTAAATTCAGCTCAAAATTTCCTTTATAATGGTTGCTACGGAGGAAATTGCTCCCTCGATTTCAGAATTGCTCGGATTTTTCGAGGAAACCCCAATATTCACAACCGCAGCTCCAGGATGCCCCCCGCCCCCCAATTTCTCAAGGGCTTGCCCCAAGTGTATTCTCTCGGAGAGCTCGCGAGTCGCCCTTGCCGAAACCCGGACTGCCCAGGTTTTCGGAGCGGCGACAAGCGCAATGTCTGAGCCTGCCGAAATCAATTGGCCCGCTACCGCGCTCTCAAAGCTTCCGGAAACCGCAGTTGCAAGAACAATGTCGTTTGACAGCCTCTCGAACCGCATTTTCTGGAGCGACTTTAGGACCGCAATTCTCTGGGAGAATTCAGGGCGCCCCTTGGAAAGAGCCTTTCCCTCGTTTAGGAGCTCATCCTCTCCAAGGGAGAGTTCAAGGACTTTTTTCAGGGTTCCGGCAGTCCCTAGCGCCAAGTGCCGGGTGTCCGCATAAATCCCAGCAATTCCAACAACCCGAGAAACCTGTGTTACTGGCGGGAAGGATTCAAGAACAACTTCAACTGAGGAAGGATACTGCTTCACAACATACCCTTCCGCGAAATCAAGGAGGTTGTCCTCGTCCGATTTGGGATTGTGATGGTCAATTACTATCAGGGGTTTTGGAAGGCTCTCGGGCGAGAAGGGCTCTATCTGGGCGACCGAACAGGTGTCAACAACAATTGTCCCCTCAAAAGCCCCCTCCGGAATTTCCTCGAAAACAGAAATCCCAAGCTTCTCAGCAGCCTCTTTTGCCTGCTTTCCCAGACCTCCCGGGGCGACAATTGCGCATCTGTTCCTTCCGATTGCCTCAAGGACAATTGTTGCGGAAGCAAACGAATCAATGTCTGCGTTCTTGTGGGTGAGTATTAGCAAAGAGTTCTTCCCGGACAGGAGCTTTGGAATGCTGCCCTTGACCTTGTCCATTGTTAAGGCTCAAAGCCCGCCTGCTTCATGAGGGGGGCTATTTTCTCGGTCAATTCCTTTATTTTTTCCTTGACTTTTTCTTCCTGCTTTTTCACTGTCGCAAGGCGGATTTTCGACGTCTCCGACATTTCGGATAGGTCGCTTTCAACCGCAATCCTGTCCTTCTTCACCATTATCGGGCCTATTGCCCGGTAGATTTTTCCCTCTTCAGTCTTCTTCAAGGCCTCTAGAGCGCTAGAAATTTCCGCAAGCGCTATTTCAATCTGCTGTCTTTGCATCAGGAGTGCCTGCTGCTGGTCGCGGTATGCTTGCAACTGCATTACGAAACCCTGGGCCTGTACCGCTGCCTCTTCCTTTCCGAAATCATTGTTTCCCGATTTTGCCATTTTTTGGAACCAACCACTTTCCCTTGCGCTTGCCATCTTTATCTGCTTTTTTGCCAATCTCAAGAGAAGTTCTCCCGCACGCTTCAATTGACCTGAGAAGTGTGTTGACTCTTGAGCGGAAGTTTGCCCAGCTTTCGCCCTTTCCCTGGACGAGTGTAACTGAATTCTGGCTGAACAAAGCCTCTTCATCCGAACTGTCCGCCACAAGCGCCTTTTTCAGGACGCCCAAGCAGTTTTTGGGAATTCCCGAGAAAGAAACCTGTGCCAAAAAAACCTCTTTCATTGACAAAGTGAGCCTCTCACCTAGCCTTTATTGTCTTTGCCACTCCGCTCCTTGCCTTGACAAGGACCTTGTATCCGCAATAGGGGCAACGGATCCTTTTTTCTTTCGGATCAGTCTTCACTTCTTTCCCGCATTTCATGCATTTGTACATTGCGACATGCTCCTTCCTATTTCCTCTTCTTGGCAACGGGCTCTTCGAATTCGCTAGAGTCGGTTTCGAATCCCTTCTCTGTCTTTGCAGCCTGCGCAATCGGGGAGACTGCCTCTGTCTTTGGAGTCCATGCGCCACCTGCGAACTTGGCTGAGCAGTGAGAGCAATACCAGATTCCCATTGAAACCCGCCTGACTTTGATATAGTGGCAGACTGGGCACTCGTGCCTCTTTTTCTGGAGAGCCTCTATTTCGGAAATCCTTTTCCTGACTTTTGTTCCATAGCGGACTCCGAACCGGCCGGTAGTCATTGATTTTTTCGTTGCCATTTTCAATTAACCTTTCAGATAGGCATTTTTTGTCGCTTTTTAAAGGTTTTCCGGACCTCTTGCCAATCTTGAGACCAGCATTTGCTGGCAATTGTCAGCGTTTTTGTCCAGGAAAACAAGAGAACAACCCCTCGGATTTTTAACCAAGCCAATCCCAATTCTTGCGAAAAATGGCAAAAAAGCCCAGTAAACCGAAAACCAAGAAAGCGAAAAAACAGGCAGTCTCAGGTTTCGAGCGGGGGCTAGTCTCCCTTGAGAAGAAGCTCGTGTCCCGGCTGACCGATCTTGAGATGCAGTTCCTCCGGTTCTCGGGCGGAATACACCTCAAGGATTCGCCCAGCTCCACAAAAGTTGTATTCAACGGGCTCTCGTCCTTCAAGAGGGGGGAAATCTCAATACTGGTTACCGACCACACAATAACAGTCTCCGCCGGGAACAAGAGCGAATCCTATTACCGGGCACTCTCCCTCCCGTTCATAGTTGTTCCGGAAAAGGCGAAACCGGAATTGAAGGACGGACGGCTATCAATAACAATCCCCAAGCACAAGGAGAAGGTTTCCAGTGGAAGGCGCCTGAAATTCTGAAAAAAGCCAATTCTCACTTGTTGTAGAAGACGCGCTCAATCAAAGTTATTGTTCCTTTCGAGAGCGCGAGCCTCCTCCTCGTACTGAAATGCATGTCAGAGATTATTGCTGAATAGAGCAGGAAGAACATTCCGATGAAAACGAAAAAAGTCTCCAAGGGAACGAGGAACGCGAGAATTCCGAAAAGGACGAGGCCGGTCCCTATTGCGAGCTGCCTCTCCCCCATCCGAAGAACAAGGTCGTCCTCCGCGAAAATATTCGAGAATTTGGCGAAAAGGGAATTCGCAGTCACCTCGTCTGAAAACCTCCTAAGCGAGACAATTGCCGAGAGGGAAAAAGCCCCTTTGGCAAAGGCGGACGCAAACCATCCGAAAGCGAGAACAACTCCAGATGTCGCAATTATCCTTGTTTTGTTCGCCTTGTCGGAAATCCAGCCACCGAACAGAGCCCCGGCGAGGCCGAAGAAAGACCCGAGCGATGCGAGAAGCCCAACCTCAAGCTCACCTCCAATTTGCCGGTAGACAAAGACCGGCCAGGCGTAATAGAGTGCAATCCCCGAGCCCCCGATAATTATGTAGAGGAGAACAATTGCCCCGAGTATTCTCTTCTTTTCAGATATTTCCGGATGCTTTTGGGCGCCAACATACCTTATTTTCGGAAGGAGGAGAGCGGGAATTATTGCAAGGGACAATACCAGAATTGCGGATGCGAAAAGGGCGGAATATCCGAAAATCCGTATCACAAAAGCCCCGAAAAGAGGGGCAATAATCGAAGCGAACCATATCATTGAGGAAGTGACTCCTGCGAAAAAGCCCCTCTCCTTATCCCTGCTCGAATTGACCGTATATGTAGTTACGGAGACCCAGTAGATGCAGGTGAAAATCCCGAAAACAAAGCCATATGCCTGAATCGGAAATGGCAGGTGGCTGTTGTTGACGAAAAGGACGAGCCAGATTGGCTGGAAAATCGCCCGGAAGACAAGCGGGAAATTTAGCCCGAATTTCCTTATCAGCGCCGGCGCAATTATTGCCCCGAGAATTGTGCCCAGGCCGTCGGAAATTCCGTAGAGAAAGAGCTCTTCAAGGGAAAACCCTTCCTTTAGTATGAAAATCGGGACGAAAACTCCGTATGTGGAGTGCCCTAGGAACTGGAGGAAAATGTTCAAGGAAAGCAGCAGCTTTTCCCTGATTTTCTTGTCCATTGTTTGGGTTCATCAGGAAAAGGGGTTTTTAAGTTTTCTAGGAATCCCCAAAAGAGCCCCCACAAAATTTCATGAAAATCTCAGACGAGCACTTTTTTCGGATCATCTCCTATTAGTTCCCTTCCTCAGGAACTTTTGAGTAGGAGTCTTCCGGCTCTGGAGAATTCAATTTTCCGGAAATGAAGAAGGGAACTTGTGAGAACAAAACCTGCCCAATCTCTCCCGTCTCCAAGTTCTTCACAGTTGCAAAACCTCCAGCAATCTCCCTTTTCCCGACAATTACTCCGAACTTTATTTTCGCCTTGTCTGCGAACTCGAGGTTCTTCCCAACGCTCCTTTTGAGAAGGTCGATTTCGGAATTTATCCCGGCGGACCTAATTGAGGAGACAAGCTCAATTGCCTTGGCCAGAGCCGTCTCGCCAATAGGTATTACGAGCGCTCTGCTCCCAGCATCCCCTTTCGGAAGCTTTCCCTCCTTTTCAAGAACCTCATAGAGCCTGTCAATACCGAGCCCAAAACCGGTTGCCGGCATTTCCGCTCCGGAATACTGCCCGAGGAGCCTGTCATAGCGCCCGCCCCCGACAACCGAGAGGTAATAGCTCCCGGCCTTTATCTCGAATATTATCCCGGTGTAATAGTCAAGGCCCCTCGCAATTGAGAGATCTAGCTCGCAGAACTGGTCGACCGAATAGTTCCGAAGAAGGCTTAAGAGCTTCCTTAATTTCCCGAGCCCTTCCGTCACAAGGGAGTTCTGGTTAAGCCTCGTTTCGGCAAGCTTCAGGACTTTGGAGAAATCGCCCGAAAAAGAGCAGTATTCAATCACCCGGCCGATGCTCTCATCCGGAACGCCCGCAGACAAGAGCTCCTTTCTGAAAGCATCCTCAGAGAGCTTTTCTTTCTTGTCAATTGCCCGAAAGAAGGAATCCTTTTTTCCCTCAATTATTCCGACGCTCCTTGCGAACCCCTCAAGAATGTCCCTGTTGTTTATCTTCACTTTTATTTTTGGAATCCCAAAGACGCGGAGAATTCCCACAGCAACAGCAATTGTTTCAGCATCGACAATTGTCTCGGAGGATCCGAGTATTTCAACATCCGCCTGCGCGAACTCCCGGTATCTCCCGGGGGAAATCTCCTCATATCTCCAGACCTTGTTCACTGAATAGAGCTTCAGGGGTTTTGCCATCTGTGGGTTGTTTAAGACAACTCGCACAATCGGAACTGTGAGGTCGAACCTTAGCCCAAGCTCGCGGTCGCCCTTGTCCTTGAAATAGTATATCTGCTCCTTGACTTCAGGCCCGGATTTCTTTGAGAGAAAGGAAAAATTCTCGAAAACAGGTGTGTCTACCGGAAGAAATCCGTACTTTTCAATTGTTTTCGCGAGAATTTCGACAATCTTGTTTCGGACGTTCAATTCCGCCGGGAGGAAATCCCTCGTCCCCCGGACGGGCTGGAAGGACACATCTTCTGTTGACATTTCAGGCATTGTAGGTCGCCTCCCTTTTTATTTCTGTTTTCTTTTCGAGAAAAGCAATGTAGAGCGAGTCATTAAGGTTGCAATATCCGCAGTCAGTGCAACCTGCCCAATTTTCCCTCACGCCAAAGAGTCCGGCGTTCAAAAGAATAGGCCCAGTCTTTCCGGCAATCAAAGCCAAGTCTCGTTCATCCATTGGCTTCAAGGTTTTTCCTAGCCTGTTTCCATTTGTCGGGACATATGGGAGAATTTCCGGGAGAATCACAAGTTCTGCAAGTTCTGAGTATTCATTGAGCGTTTCATTAACCCCGGACATCCCAGGCTGGATTGCGCTTGCAACTGATCCTTTCGGAAAGATTTCCTCTGCAAACAACAAGGCGTTCATATATTCCTGTGTTGTTGGCTTCATCGGAGCGATTTCTCTCATTTTGAAATTTTCCCAGACCTCCGCGTTCATTGAAATTCCGTCGAAATATTTCGCTGCTTTTGATAAAAATTTCAAATCTTCAGGAGGCATAGCTTCGCATGCTAGGTAGAGACGCCCTTCATTTCCTAAATCTTGTAGTGGAATCGCGCATTCAATCAACTTTTCAATTCCACTTCCGTTTCCCTCTGTCTCTCCACCGTTTATTGTCAGGCGAATTTTCCCGGGGGTTTTCTCGGCAACCTTCCTGACTGCTTCCTCGAACAAATTGACAGGAACAATTCTTTCCTTGTTTGCCCCGACACCACAGAATCCGCAAGGGACTTTTTTCTTTTCAAAGAAAGAGCAGTAGGAATACGGCATTGAGACGAGCTGATTTTCAGAGTGCGCGGTTATTATCGAGCTGAGACTTATTCCGGAAACTTTTTCCGAATACAAGCTGGGAGCTTCCACTGGCAGGGCTGTTGAAATAATATTTCCGGACAAGTTCGATATTTCAAGAGCCGAAGAATCCCCAGATATCAGGATTCCTGAATCCCGTTTTTCGAAAACCCTCGCGCCTATATTTTTCTCCCCGATTGTTATTGAATACGCTTGGGAATATCCGCCCCTCTTGACCCCGAAAGGATTTGCTTGCGAAAGAATAGCCCGGGCGCCTTCAGTGAGCCGTGCGCCCCTCGTCCAAAGAAGGAGTTTCAGTGAATTTTTCTCCGAGAGCCAGCCTTCGGACAGCTCAGAAAGTTCATTAATTAGCTCAGCAATGAACCAAGGAGAGACCCCTTCGCAGGGGCGCTTCCATCTCAGACTTTTCATTCATTTCCGGCGTTTTTCCATTTTCTTTTTCCATTTTTCAATATCCCTTTTTTCTTTCACCTTTCCTTTTTCTGCGAACAAAGAACAAAGCAGCGCAGTTGCCCAAATGTCCGGTCCGAAAAAAACTTGATATTGCTTTTCCCGGAGAATTCTACCAATGCATATGGTAGCTTTCCCTGAGAAGAATCGGGAGAACTGAAAGGGGCCCTGCGAAATCCTTTCCGGATACCAGTCCCTTTTCCATTTCTTCCCAATGTTTCTTCCATCTTCCTTATAATTGTTTTGTCACTGGAAGTCAATTGGCAATTCCGAGAATCCTGCAGTATCCGTTCGAAAAAAGAACAGGACCGGGTTCCCTTAACCCTCCAAGAATCCGTCTTTCCCCTTTGTTCGTATAGAGGAAATTAGCGCCGTATTTTCCGGAAATCCCCGAGAAATTGCCCGTTTCATACGCGTTTTTTATCACCGCTTGCCTCTCATATGCATCGGGAAGGCCTTCGGAATATCCGTCAATTATTGTTTTCGCATGCCCAATTAGGAAAACTGAGGTGAGGTCTGTGTGGCCAAGAACAGTCCGTCCGGGAATGTTCGAATCAATCCAGAAGAGGCCTTCCCTGTCTTCGGCCTGGAGTATCGGGGAAGCCCATTTCAATGTCCCAAATGCCGAGAGAACAAGCGCGAGAGAAAGGCCGAAAATCGCCCAGCTTTTCCAGGAAACTTGTCCAATCCAAAGAGATAGGAAGAATCCCAGATAGAGAAGGAACCTCGAGGGAAGGACTGGAGAAAAAAACGAGAGAACGAGGAAAATTCCAGACAGGAAAAAAGCTTCCGCTTTCTTCCTGTCCATTGCCATGAAAATGAAATCAAGGGCGAGTATTGCGAGCGGAACGAGGACGTGGAGCGGAAACGGGGGATTCGCAAGGGCAGAGAGCCCGGGAGACCTGCCCCAATTCGGAACAGTTGTTTTGAACAGCAAAGCCCAGTAAACCGGGGCAACTATTGAAAGCGCTCCGAACAAGAGGACTTGCCAATCCCTCCTTGAAACGAAAATCAAGGCGGAAAAGACAAGGAATGAGAGCGCTGAAATCTGGTGGAGAGTGCCCAAGGAAAGAGAAAGAATTGCGAAAAGTCCGGTTCCGATCGGCTTGCCCGAAAAGAGGGAGAAAACGAGGATTGAGAGAAAGAACAGGCTTGCAACCGAGGGCATTCCCGAGGATGCCGAGAAGAGGAGGACGTCTGGGAATGCTGAGAAGAATGCAAGCGCAAGGATGGCCTGCTTTTTCCCTCCTGAGAAGATAAAAATCGAGAGCGCAGAAAGAAAGAGAAAAACAGGCGAGCTTGCCCTGAGAAAAAACTCCCCTGTGAGGCCGGCCGATAATGAGAGGGCGACAACTAGTGAATGGAAGAACGGAAGATATGTGTGAGTTCTTCCGCCTGCCGAGAGTGGGTCGAACGGAAGAAGTTTTCCTTCTTCAATCGACAGGGAGACTACGCGTTCGTGATAGAAATAGTCCCAGCCAGACGGCTCTCCTGAAAAAACGGATATTTTAGCCGCAAAAAGCGAGAAGAAGAGCGCGAGCGAAACTGCCGACAAAAAAAGCACAACATCCCTCCAATTCTTCATTGTTTGCGAGCTTCCAAAAGACAGCATTTATTATTAAGCTAACTGCAAGTTTTCAGAAATGAAATCCCTAATTGAGCTTGCGCCAAAGGATGCGAGCCTCGGGGCCGGGCTCCTTCTCCTTCATTCGGGAAAGCTCTGCCTTGCCCTAGACAGGAAAGGGATTTCGAAAGAGCCCCTGAACAACGCAATGAGGATTTCCGCAATCGGTGGAGGGCTCCTCCCAGAAGAGGCTGATTGCGGGGATTTTTTCGGGGCGGCAGTCAGGGAGGCAAGAGAAGAGGCGGGAATTATTCCAGAAATAGAATCCGCGAAAAAAACCTATTTCATTGACTATGACAATTCAGTCAGAAAGGTCTCCCTTTCGGACAGAGTCAAGCCTGCACTGGTTTTCCGGAGAGTCTATCTGAAAGGGCCTGAGAGTTGGCAACTCTTCTCCGCAAGCTTCCTTGGAAAAAGCAGTTCCCGGCCGGAACCCTTGGACGTTTCGGGCCTAGCTTTCCTTCCATTGAGCGCCCTCGCCATTTTTTCAAAGGGGTTCTCAACAATTCCTGAACTCGAGTGTGCGGGAAGCCATAATGTAATCAAGGGTAATTTTCCGAGAACGGGGAAAATCTATCCCTTTGGGACTGTTGACGCAATAGTTTCTGCGGAAAAATCAAGGGGCTTTTCCCTGTCTGGACTATTCAGGCAAAGGGACGGAATTTAAAGGAATAACCATTAAAAAATAGTGTCTCTTTTTATACCGGGAACGGGACTGTTGAAACCCTTGACAAAGATTATCGAAAAATCCGCAATACGAACTTTC
>JBBIPP010000004.1:0-94089 GCA_037442745.1 archaeon | reverse complement strand
TGTCTCAATTGCATTGACCTATCTTGAAGGTGTCAAGCAGAAACTGGCTGTTGGCAAGAATTAACAATAAGCCCAAATATTGGCTATTTATTTAAGCAACTAACAAATGGTAAAGTATATAAAGTATGTATTACTATTAAGTAACTACAAATGCCTTCAAAGAAATTCAAATATGCATATTCCCTTGCAGAGGACGTAGTAAGGGGTTTTGACGGAACAAAGGCTCCAAGGGAGATTTATGAGAATGCAGTCTCACTCCTTGAGCCGTTTGTCCGGTCGGGAAAGAATGAAGAGGGCTTTGAGGTCTGGCCTGTTGAGGGAAAAGTAAAGGGAGGTTTCTTGGGTTTTGGGAGCCAGAAACTCGATTCTCCCGAGCTTGAGAATGCGATTGTCGAGCTTGCGAAAGCTGTCTGTTCCGCAACGAAAAAGCGGGCGGGAATGACTCTTCGCCCAATACAGGTTGCGACCGGAATAAGGGCAATTCTCCCAGCAAAAGGCTCTGATTATGACAATTCCAATTCTTTGGAGGTTGCGACAAACGAGGGTAAGACCTATGAGATTCCCTTTGCAGTCTCCCTTTTTGCGGCAGCTGGAAGGAAAACCGGAAGAAAGACATTTGTAATGTCCTCAAACGATTATCTTGTCTTGAGGGACGCTGAACTGACTGGCGGAATTTATCAGGAACTTGGAATAACCGAAATCGGCGTTCTTGGGAGAACTTCAAGCGGAGTTCCGATAGGGTTCAAATATGATGTTGACGGAGGATTCTCAAAAGCAGTGTCGTTCATTACTTCAAGAAACGGAGGGCCAGTTAATCTCGATCAAAATACTTTCAATGCAGTATCTGGTCTTGAGAAAATAGAACTCGGAATTTCCCAAGGGTTCAACAAGGCGCTCTCCGAAGGCAAAGTCGCAGATTTCTTTGCATTCCTCGATTCCCAAGGGTTTGACCCGAAAACAGACCTCACATTCTCTCCGGGTCTCGAATATTCCGCAAGACTCTCCAAAGCCGGGATTGCGAAATTTTACGGAGAAAAGGCGGCAGAAGGAGATTGGGAATACCTTCCTTTCGCAATATGGGGCCTAAAGACAGGGGCAGTTTCCGCAGACAACCCCCATCTAATGCCCGTTTCAGTAGATTCTGCCAAAGCCAGCGAAATAATATTCTCAACTCCCGATGCCTATTCCTCGGCAATAAGGAAACAGATTGCGACAGGGGAAACAGAACATTTCATTGAAAAAAACAGGGCGTATTTCGTAATTGACGAGGCGGACAAGACTGTAGGAAAGCTTCTTGAAAATGTCGTGCCGAGCATACAAATTCCTGTTGACAACTCGCACCTTACCTATGTTTATTCCGCCCTCAATTCACAGGGAGGCCTTCGGCAGTTCAAGAAGGAATACTCAAAAGAAGGCCTTTCCCCGGAAGCACAGATTGCGAAGGAAGTCGGAATTGATCCGACACTCAAGGGAGAAAAGCTGCAGAAAGCGCTCGAAGCTTTTGTAACAAAGGGGCTTTCCAAGGAAGAAGCGCAAAAGAAGCTTAATGCAATTAGAGCTGAAAGTGTCCAGCGAGCAAGCCCGAAAACCGGAGGATTGGCAGACTTTGTTTACTCCTTTGAGAGTCTCGACACTTCGATGCTCGCAGATTATGTCGCAAGGGAGATATATGACGTTGTCGAGAGCGCGCAGAACGGCCTCGAATTCACCGCAAATTTCACAAAGAAACTGGAATCGACAGGGCTATATGACGCTCCTGCAGTCGGGAAATACGCCCTTGCGAAAATAATGCTTGAGAACGCCCTCGAGAGAAAATTCGCGGAACAGAAGGGGATATCTTCCCTTGGCGTTCTTGAGACTGTCGACTATTCGGGATATTCGGAATCGGACGTTTCTGAACTTTCAGAAAGAATTGAAAAGGCGCTTCCGACAGCTGTTTACGGAAGGGATTTCGTTTTTGACAAGAACGGGGAACTCGACGAGAGCAATTCCCCCGGATTCGTCTCACTTCTTTTGTCCCTCGGCGGAGGGAACGACCCGAAAGAGAACGAACTCCTCAGAGGATTCCTGTCTGAACGAAACGAGGATTCCGCAAAAGCACTCATAGCGACAAAGACATACAACAAGCGCGGACGGAACTATGAAGTTGTTGGGGGAAAAGTAATGGTAATGCGGGACGGGAAAATCATTGGGGGACTCTATTTCTCTGATGAAACCCAGAATTACTTGGAAGCAATTGAAGGAGTTCCCCTCACAACAACCCAGAGCGTTTCTCCCTATGAGCTTTCCGCCCTGAAAGTTTCCCTTGCGTCAAACCCCTTTGTGGCGTTCTCGGCAACTCTTGGAGGCGCAGGAGACACTCTAAAAATTCTCGGCTCAACTGACGTTGAAGCAGTCCCGACATATGCAGAAGACGGCATTTCAAAGGGGTTATTTTCCCTTGTTGAAGTGAAGGAAGACGGCTCTTTTGTTCCGGCAAAGCCTCGCGATATAGGGGCTGTCGGAAGGGAGTTCAGGTATGTCAAATACGCGGATGATGGGAAAACTGTTTCCGAGAGAAGGTTCGTTCCCAAGGAAGGCGGGATAATAATACTGAACGACAAGAAATCACACTATTCAGAAGTAATTGACCTAGCAAAGGAAGGGCTCTCGAAAGGAGAGGGCGTTGTCGTTGCTGTGAATACAGTACAGAATGCAGTTGATCTCGGAAAAGCGCTCTTGGAAGGGACAAAAACGAACGTCCGGGTTGTCTATGGCCAAGACGCTCTATCCGAATCCACTGTCTACAAAATGATTTCTGATGGAATAACAATAGTTCTTCCAGAAGCTGGACGGGGAGTAAACTTCCCGACCAACGGCAAGTCAATGAGGCTGATTGTAGCTGACGTTCCTTCAAACTCAGTAGAAGAGCACCACCTCCTTAATAGGGTTGCAAGGGACAGCCCCGGAAATGTTTTCAGGGTCTATAATTCGAACGACCCGATGATATCTGATCAATTCAGGACTGCAATAGGGTTAATTGCAACCGCGCAAGGCGTTGACAAGTCGGATGTGGTGGTGGGCGGACAGGACGCAGGGTTACTCATCGACTATTTCAACAAGAATATGAGGAACAATCTCAAGGAAACGACCGACAAGTTAGCTTACTCGTTGAAGTGGCAGACTGCGAAATCGAACGAGCTGGCAAATACTTCCCTCGAATACCTCGAAATGCGGGCCGAAATCGCAAAACTGCCCGAGCTGGAACTCCGAAAATATGCGACAAGAATTGTTTCCGAATCAGTCTCCGGAATAATAGACTCTGCAAGAAAAGGAGGATATGTTGATGTTGAACTCGCATTGAGGAAGCTTGCTCAAGTCATTCCCGGAAGCGAAAATTACTTGGCGTCCGTAATTGAGACTGCTTCTTATGCCGGCGCGAGAAAAGGCAATTCCTCGGCAAGCGTTCCTGAGGATGCGCTCGTCTCTGAAGTCTCAAGAATATATTCGGAAACTATTGCAACCCTTCCAGAAAATGAGCTTCGGACAGCAATGCTCTCGGAAACTGACTCGCAAATAGGCCTTGCAACATATGTAGCGAGGCAATCTGCCGGCCTGCCGGGGCGTGTTGCTTTCGAAACAAGGGAACTCTACGGGCAAGTCGGAAAGGCAGTCACAAAATATGTTTTCGGGAAAGCCCTGGAAACCGGACGCTTTGGAAAGTGAGTAATAGGTTCGCGTGTTCCCAGAGAGTTTAGACTGCAAGAATATAATTTTGCTAGGCTAGCCGGTCTCCCCAGTCTTCGGACTGGACTTTTGACTGCAGAACTAACTTGCCTGTCCTAGCGGACATGGCCGGTCAGTATCGGGTCACATCCTCATTGTCAATGGCATTTTGGGCCACGTACTAGGTTAACCCTCAATTAATCTTCATCCCGGTAGAGGGGTTTCGTAAGAAACGCTTATATGTTTCACCATTATTAACCCCCGTATGCCGGCGAAAAAAGCTCCCAAGACTTTCAAGCACAAGGATTATTCGGCTCTCAAGCCAAAAAGGAACCAGACACTCCGGCTCTTCCAAAAAGACGGGGAAACCTTCGGGACTGTTGACGAAATCTCATTTGTCGCAATTCCTGACGTGCTTTTGGCGGCAATCGCTCTATCTGACGGAAAGAACAGTGTTTCAGACATTGCGTTCCATTTGGTTAAAAACACTGCAATGACAAAGGACGAGATGCTTTCCCGTCTCTCGTCGGCATTCGAAATAATGGAGAAGAACAAGTTCGTTTTTTTCAAATAATTTGGAGGGAAACAAAATAGCCGTTTTCAAAATAATTGATTTGAAGGACGGGCATACGAATGTAGAGCTTGAGGGGGAAATCATTTCAATCAGCGAGACCCGCTCAGTTGTCACCCGCTATGGAAAGGAAACGTCCCTTACCCATGCGACGCTGAAGGACGACACTGCGAACATTCTTCTGATTCTCTGGGGAGACCAGTCTAAGGGAATTGAAAAAGGGACAAGGATAAAGATAGAGGGCGGGTTCATAAGGAGCTGGAAAGGAGCCAAGCAGCTTTCAATCGGAAGGAACGGAAAATTGGAGCTTCTCACCGGAAAGCATGCGAAAAAGAGGCCGCAGACTCACAAGCCAATGAAAACCGTCCCCCTCGAATAGCTTCCTCCCATGCAAAGTATTTTTCGAACTTTTCTTTGAACGCTCTTGTCCCGCATCCGTATGCCGAGAGTTTTGCCAAAGGGTTCCTTCCTTCCTTTACTTTGGAGAATTCCCACGGATGGAAATAGTGGACTTGGGGATTGTCTCCAGAGAAAATTGATAGGGATTTTAGGGCTTTGAATGGAACTGTGCGAAACCAGACGAACGAGAGCGGGATTCCCAAGGGAGCAGTTATTGGAAGTTCGACAATTTTTCCAATTTTTTTCGGGATTGTCCCCAAGTTAGAATACCTCCCAAGAACAACTGTCTTGTTTATCGAGGAATCATAGAGGAAGCCTTCCTTTGCAAGGCCCGCTATTTCCTCCATCTTGGCTCTGAACATATGCGCGCGGAAGCCAACGACTTTTCTTCTGCATATTTTCTCAAGAACCAGCTTTTCTTGCCCCGCTCGCCCTATTTCCCCGTGAAGGGCAATTTCATTCCCCCTTTTCGCAATCTCCCTAATTCTTTTCGGGAACCTTCTTGCGAAACCAATTGTCGTGAAATAAGTAGCATGTCCGCACGCCGAAAGTAGGTAATCTATAGCCCTTTCTGACGGGGCTAAATCGTGCTCTGTCTTTTCCCCGAACTCATTTGGGACTGAATATTCCTCAAGGTCAAAAGTCAGGACAATTTCCTTTGAATGCCCAATCCTAGCCACGCAACCTCAGCCCTATCAGCGAAAAAAGCATTTTCAGGGGGTCGAGCGTCTCGTTGAAAGTGGAATTATCGTAATTTTCCTCAGGAATATCGACAGGGTGTGTGCTTACGTTGATCCCCGCATTTTTAGCCTTGAAAATCAATTCTATTGGGAGCTCGTAGCCGGCTGAGGAGAGTTTCCCGAAGATTCCGGCGAATTTCTCTCTCTCAATAACGAGGAGCCCGCACTGCGTGTCCCTCTCAGTTATTCCGAAAAGAGCCTTGGAAATTACCCTCAGGACGTTCCTTTTGAAAGCCCGTTTTTTCGGGAAAGTTCGCCTCTCAGCCAGAACAAGCCCGCCCTTTCTTTTTGCCAGAGTGCAGATTCCATCGACTTGCTTTTGGGAGAAAGTCCCGTCAGCGTCAATAAAGCAGACGAATTTCTTTTTCGACACAAGGAACCCTTCCCGCATTGCAAAGCCCTTTCCCCTGCGCTTCTTGAGGACAATTTTCTTCGAGCTTTTCGGTATAATGACGCCCGAATTGTCAGTACATCCGTCAAGGACGAATATTGCCTCCCCGAAAAGGGAAAAGTCGACGCTCCCGAGGAGCAAAGGGAGCCGTTTTTCCTCGTTATGAACTGGAACAACTACCGAGACTTGCCCCAAAACCGACATTATGAGAAGGTTTCCTCCAACTTTTTTATAAACATATGCAGGCAATTCGTTCCCAATGTTCAGCGAAATAAGGAATGTTTGCTCAGGAATGCACAACGAAGGCGCCCAAGTAGCCCTCCGTGGATGGATTCACCGGAAGCGCTCAAGCGGAAAAATGATTTTCCTCGTTCTTAGGGACCCGACCGGAATTGTCCAGGCAGTCTCCCGGGCTCAGGACTCTTTCTGGGCGGATGTTGAAAAAGTCACACGGGAATCGAGCGTTGAACTGACTGGCGTTGTGAAAAAAGACGAGCGGGCTCCCGGAGGGTATGAACTTGCCCTTACCGGATTCAAGATAGTAGGTCTTGCCGAGACGCCCTTTCCAATTGCGAAGGACTTGTCAGCAACCCACCTGATGAACATCCGTCATCTCTGGCTCAGAAGCAGGAAAATGAACGCAATACTGAAAGTTAGGCACACTGTTTTCGAGGCAATACACGAGTATTTCAGGACGAACGGGTTCTATGAGGCGACAGGACCAATGTTTGTCACGGCTGCCTGCGAGGGGGGCTCGACCCTTTTCCCAATAAAGTATTTCGGAAGAAAGGCGTATCTTTCACAGTCAGCCCAGTTCTATAACGAGGCCCTAATCTATTCCCTTGGGAAGCAATACTTGATTGCCCCATCTTTTAGGGCGGAAAAAAGCAAGACCCCGCGCCATTTGACTGAATTCTGGCATGCAGAGTGCGAACTCGCCTGGTGCGATTTCGACGGGATAATGAAAGTCGAAGAGGAGATAATTGTCCACATTGTGAAAAAAGTCCTGGCCGAGAGGAAGGCTGAACTCGCTTTTTTGAAGAGGCCTCTTGGGCCCCTGGAGAAGGCTGCTGAGGGAAACTTTCCAAGAATTCCCTATGAAAAGGCAATTGACTTGATTAACGAGAAATCGGAATTGAAATTGAACTACGAAAGCGACCTCGGGGCGGACGAGGAGTTCGTTCTTGCAAGCCAGTTCGAAAAGCCCTTTATTGTGACCGGCTATCCTGTAATGCTCAAGGCATTCTACCACAAGCCGAACCCTGAGAGGCCCACCCACACTCTTGCGGGAGATCTCCTTGCCCCCGAAGGCTATGGAGAGATAATAGGTGGTGGCCAGAGGTGCGACAAGACGGAAGAACTGCGGACGCAACTTGAGCTGTTCGGCCTGAACGAGAAGGATTATGGCTGGTATTTCGATCTGCGGAAATACGGGAGCGTCCCGCATTCCGGGTTTGGCCTTGGAGTCGACCGCGTTGTCCGTTGGGTCTGCAAGCTGAAGCACATAAGGGACGCAATGCCTTTCCCAAGGACAATGAAGCGAGTATATCCGTAAATGCTTTCAAAGGAGGCGGAAAAGCTCCTTCGGGAGCAGAATTTCAGGGGAAAAGAAATTTGTTTTTTTTCGGGAACGCCCGAATCAGAAGTTCCCCATTTCCTGAAAAAAAGGATGGCAAAGGAGGTTTTCGAGGGCAAGACCGCTCCTTGCGATTATGTTGTTTCCTGGAACTACTCTCGCGCGCACGAATTTGCCTTTTTGAGAAAGAACGGGAAAGCTCTTCGCGGTAAGGGAAAATTCATTTTCCTCATTTCCGGCGGAGAAAAGCCAACTCAATTTGACGAGTTCTTTGGAAAATACGGATTTCTCGTCACAAGGCAGTTCGTAATGAAAATATCGGAGACCTCCGGAATAAGCTATTCAAGGACTTTTGGGAGCCCGAAGAAGTCGTTTCTTTTCCTTGTTGCAGAAAAGCTCGGAGACTAGCTTCCTCCATTCACGGAAGGGTGTTTAGGGCGTCAATAATTTTCGGCGCCCCGCTTTTTCCCCTGTTATATGCGAGAATTGCCTCTGCATATGAATTCGGCCCATATCTGGAAGACATTGCCGAAATGTCTCCAGACAAATGGTTAAGCGCGCATTCGAAACTTTCCGTTCCGACTGGGTTTGTTGAAAGGCTGCATTGGAACGTGTTTCCGCCCCTGTTGCGATTCTCGGTTTCCCCAATTGCCAGGAGGAGGACAACCGGGATGTTCTTCGCCTCCGAGAGGCGATAATACTCGTCCAAGCCAAGTCCCGAACCGGTTTCCGAGAGGAGCCCGCTCAAGTCAATGCCAGTCTCCTCTCTGTAGCGCGCTATCTCAATTTCAAGCGTTCCCCGGTCGTTACCTAGATAGGAATTGAGTATTTCTGCGTTCCCATAGCGCGAAAGCGGGCTGAAAAGCTTGCAGACTTTTCCGGTTTCAGGATCTGTAAGATTGTCTGGAACAGGGATTCCTTGGTTGAAATAGTTTTCCCCGAGAATCTTCTCGAACTCCTCAATGTTCGCAAGAGTCCTGGCAACATGGCACGCTCCTTCCCATTCGTCATATGTCCCGCCTTTCCCGTTGAAATTCAAGGCGCCGGGAATTTCGCTGAAGCGAGAAAGCCTCGAGAGCCAAGGGGAATTTATTGTAACTGGCTGCCAGGAAGTTCTGAGGGAGCTATTGTAATAATAAGGAATTTTCGGTGGGAGTTGAGCGAGGCTGTTTTCATTCCCTGTTTGCGCGCTTTGATTTGTTTGGCTCTCTAACTGATTGGATGGGATGCTCGCCCCTGTCGCAGGAACGCCCCTAACGACAAGCCCTTTCGCATCAAGTTCTTCCAGTTTGAACGGGTCAATGAAATAATTCTGATAATTCTGGCAATATTTTTTGGATTGCGGGTCGTATTTGGAAAAAACGCCCACTGTTGAATAAGATGTTCCGTCAGAACCTACATATTCTGCTTCCGTCCCATAAACAATTTCTCCCGGATTTACTTGAAACCCGGGGGCTCCGGAAATATTAATTGCCCCTATCCCCTCTCCGAATGAGAATTCAGTCTTTCCTGCCGGAACTGGCGGGGCGGTTTCAGAGAGCCAGCAAGACGCGTTTCCCTGGATTCTGGCAACCGTTTGAGGAGGATTCTGAGGGACTGAAGCTCCGCAGGCAGAAGTAATTCCAATGAGAAGTGCCAAACTCCCCAGTAAAAACGCTCCCTTCACCCTCTGCATTAATTAACCATTAAATAGTAGTTTATATAACTTATTAACTAAAATGAACACTTCTATGCATTGTTAACTATTCGTTAAAGCAAGCAAATATACAGGAATTGCATAACAATTTACATGAATTATCAGGAATTCCTTGACACTTTGCCTGACGAGTCAATAGAACCATGGGTTTCCGAAGCAGTCCTTATTGGCAAGGCAATAAAGGAAAATTTGTCGGTTGAACCTGTCCTTTTTCTCGGGTCAGGAAGCGCGAAATTCGCATGCGCTGTAGGAAAAATGGGATTCAAGACGCTTGCCCTGGAAATTTCTCAGGAGCAATCGAAAATTGCTTCGGAAAGGGTCAGGGAAAACAATCTTTCAACCCGGGTAATTCCTGTCTGGGCCGAATATGACAAGCTCAAGTTCGATGACTCGACTTTCCCATTGGTTGTTGCCGAGCGGGGGCTTCTTTCAATTGCGGAAAATCCCGGAAAAATACTCTCCGAACTCTCAAGAGTCCTTTTGCCAGGCGGCAGGATTGTCGCGACTTTTTTCAAAAAACCCTTTTCAGAAATTCCGCTGAACCCCTGTCCGTCCGATGCCGAATTCCCTGCAGCAAATCTCTGGATTTCTGAACGGACTGAAAACGACGAGGCAGTCTGCCTTGTTCTTTCGAAAAAACGCCAAGGATAATAAAAGACCGCAGGATAAGAGCGAATGAAATGGACATAGAATCCCTCATTATTGCTTGGGGCGCAATAGGGATAATTCTTGTAATGTTCCTCGAATCGAGCATACTTCCCCTTCCCTCAGAAATTGTGTTCATAATTGCCGGCGCCCTTTCCGGAAGGCTCGGGATGTCTTACTGGGAAATTGCATTCTACTGTTCAATTGGCTCCTCTCTCGGGGGAATGTTCGGATATTTCCTCGGGGCGAATGGCGCCCGACCAATACTCAGCAGGTTCGGAAAATACGTTTTCCTGACTCAGGAGAGGCTTGAAAGAATGGAGTCTTTTGCGAAAAAGCACGGACTGGTCGGCGTTTTCATCGGGAGACTTACGCCAATAGTCCCGTTCAAGGTTTTTTCAATTGCCTCAGGGATTTCAAAGGTACCTTTCTGGGGGTTTGTTTTCTTCACTTTTGCTGGAACGTTCCCCCGGGCATATGTCATCGCCACTTTCGGATATGTTTTGAAGGAGTTTGCGTTTGAGACAATATTCGCGTCAATTGTGATACTCGGGAGCTATGTCTTCTTCCTCAAATGGCGCAGAACAATCAAAGGAAGCGTCAGGAAAAAGCCGAAACGGGCATTCCCCGGAAAAGGCAGGGCGGTGTGACCTGATGGCAAGAACAAGGGCTCCGCAGTTTTCCGGAAAATTCTATCCTTCCGCGAAAAAAAATCTGCAAACGGAGATTTCGCGCTGTTTTTCTGACAGGAAATTCGGGCCGGGAGGCAGGTTTGAGCAGTCGGACTCTGTAATCGGGGGAATTGTCCCCCATGCCGGCTATTTCTATTCAGGGGCTTGCGCGGCGAATTTCTATTCAATTCTGCCAAGGGACAAGTTCCGCACAATCGTCCTTCTCGGAACAAATCATACTGGGAAAGGCGCACCCTTTTCAATTGGCCCATGGGAGTTTTGGGAAACGCCCCTTGGAAAAGTTCCCTTGAATATTCAACTGGCAGAACGCCTGTCTGATTCCGGACTTTTCAAGCAAGAGCCCCTTTCCCACATTGGCGAACACTCGATAGAGGTCCAGTTGCCGTTTCTTCAGACTGCGCTTGAGAAATTCTCAATACTCCCGATAACTGTCTCAGTTTCCGCAATCGAATCAATCGAGAGTGCCGGAAGGATTCTGGCTGAAACTGTCGGTCGGAAAAAAACTCTTTTCATTGCCAGTTCCGACCTCAACCACTATGAGGAGAGGCCGGAAACCGAATGGAAGGATTCTCTTGCAATAGACTCTGCGCTTTCTCTCTCGCCCGAAAAACTCCTGAAGAACGTCTCCGAAAAAACCATTTCAATGTGCGGCGTCCTTCCCTCAGCCCTTCTTCTTCAGACCTTATCGGAATTCGGGGATTTCAGAGGAGAACTGCTCAAACACCATGTTTCCGGGGATGTTTTGGAATCCGGAAACGGCAACGTTGGCTATGCGAGCATTGCTTTCTTTAGAAAACAATAACAAGCGCGATTATTGCTAGAATTATTCCGAAAAAGACGAGCCAGAAAATATGCCGGAAATTCTCGCTTGAGCGGTCAAGCGCCGGATGCCCTTCCTGCGGTTCAGCTTCGAATGCTCCCGGGTCTTGCATCATAAATTTTCAAACGTTGCTTATTATAAATATTTTTGGCCAAATTCCCGGCAAATATGCGCGAGTCGTCAACGTCTATGAGCCCGTAACCCAGAACAGATATCTGCTACAAGGACGCGAGCACATATTTTTGCGCCCCTGTCTGCATATTGGCCTGGGAAGGGGTGAATTCCGACCAGTGCGCGCTGAACGTGGCATCGGCCGAGATTAAAGTCGAGTCCGAAGTTTCCTCTGCAGGCCATTTTTTGTCAGCTTCTGGCCGGGAATCTGCGTTGCGGAAAGCTGAGCAATTGTTGCCTTTGCAGTGGCGTTCTTCATACTGGTTAACAGGAGAAAATGAACTTTTCCGGAACAAGATTTAATAACCAATGAAAAAGAATGTCAGTTGGCAAAATGGTTTCAGTAAAGGTTGAAAAATTTGAAAATACCCCGTTCAGGGCGACTGCTGTCGGGAATAGCCAAGAATCAGTTGAAATAAAAGTCGCCAAAATTGACGAGACTCTCGACCGGCTCTCAAAAGAACCAATACTATCTTCAATTGAAATTCTTGAACGGAGGGAAGAAGAGAAAAGGCAAAAAACGCTATCTGAACTGGAGGGCCTTCGGGCAAAGCTGAAATCCGTTGAAGAGAAGGAAACTGCGACAATTGAGGCAATTTATTCCGGGCTCCGGGAAGTTGACCAGCTCCGAAAAAACCTCTATCCCTATGCTGAAGAGAAATCCCAAGGGCTTTTGGCTGGCCAGCTGAAGGAGCTTGAACGAAAACTCGGTAATTTGGTCGCATTCAGCGCAAGCCAAGCGGAAGCAACAAAGTCCCTTGATGCTAGGATTGGCGCAATTGAGGGAAAAATGAACTCGCTAGAGTCCGTTGTAGGAAGAATAGACTTCCCTGTGGATCAGCTGAAGAACTTCTTTTCAATGCTCCTTGACACAAACACCCAGATGAAGGAGTTTGAGCTCGAAGTCCTGACCGTAATGAAACGACTCCGGAAAATTGAGCTTGAACTCCGTGCCAAATAGTCCCGGAAGGTGGGTGCCAAAGGTGCCTGAAAACCCGGAAAACGCCGAAAAAGCGCGGAAAATCAGGAAAACAGGGAAATGGATTTATATCAAAAGGTGCGAAATACACTGATTAGCAGTTAAGAAGGAAGGTATGAAAAAACAAAATGGCTGAAATGGATGTCCAGACGGTTGCGCTGATTACTGCGGCAGTTTTGATTCTTGCAATATTCTATCTTTTGAGAAGCGTTACCAGAAGAAGGGCGGTAATGAAGTTCTTCCATGAGAAGGGCCATTTGCTGAAGAAAATTCCTGCGAGCGCCCCTGCAAAGAAGGTGGCTCCTGCCAGAAAGAAAAAGGTCGCGGCAAAGAAGAAAAAACGCTAGGGACTGCAAGTTTCTGCCTCCAGAGTAGCTTTTTTATACTTGTGAATTTTCGCCCTCTTCCAGATGGGTTTCGGCAAGAGGGCTGGAGTTGTAATTTTCCTCGCTCTTTTTGTTCTTGGAATCCTTCTTTTCGGAACAAATGCCTCTCTTTCGGCAGGATCTTCCCAAAAACTCAAAGGAGCAAAAATAGCTGGCTCAGTTTCCTCATCGTTTGAGGAAATTCCAATAATAATAGAGCTGGAAAACCTCACAAAAACCGAGCTTTTGGCAATAGAGAAACTTGGCGGAAGACGGGGACGAATAAGCAAGTTCACAAATCCCCGGGGCTCCGTTTTCGTCGAATTCAGGTCGTCCGGTCCCGCCCTCGACTCCCTCGTTTCCTCGAATTTCCCGGCAGAAAAGATTGTTTCAATCGGAGACGGGACTCTTCGAGTTGAAGCGCATATGGACATCTCAAAGAAAGTTGCCGGGATTCTTCCTGAGAACAACTATTCCCTGAAAGGGCTTGCCCGGAAGAGCTCGGCAGTTCTCGATTCCGGCGTCTATGGGAATCACCCGGACTTGAATCTTTCAAGACTTTCCGCCTGGCAGGATTTCGTTAATTCTAACCAGATTCCCTATGACGACCATGTCAACGCAACAAACAATGTTATTGGCCACGGGACGCACGTTTTGGGCACTGTTGCTGGGGCAGGTGTTGTCAATTCCAGCATGGCTGGGGTTGCGCCGAATTCGAGTTTCATTGCGCTGAAAATACTTGATTATCTCGGGTCCGGCCTAATCTCGGACATTGTTTCCGCCCTTTCATGGACTAGCGCAAACAAGGAAATCTACAATATAACGTCCGCAAGCATGAGCCTGGGATTCGACTCGAACGGATATATTGATTCCTCAATTGATTCCGCAACAAACGCCCTTGTTTCTTCCGGAGTTGTCGCAATATGTTCGGCCGGAAACCGTGGAGAACTAGGATGGAGAATGAGTAGCCCTGCTCAGGCAGTAAAATGCATTGCAGTCGGAGCATTGAGCGATACCGGAAACTTGACCAGCTACACTAGCCTCGGGAACTCGACAAGGCAGGTCGACATTCTCGCTCCCGGGGGATCAATAGCCAACGGATTGAAAATAAATTCGACAATGTCCAATTCCACCGGGCTTGCGGACAACTACTACCACGAGCTTGCCGGAACCTCAATGGCCGCTCCCCATGTTACTGGGGCAGTGCAACTTATTGTCCAGGCAATGGACTCTGTTGGCGAGCCTTGGAACTATTCGGAAGAGCAGGCCCTTAAAGTGAAAATGCTTCTCCTGATGACTGCAACCGAGACCAACCGGCTCCGGGAGAACGGTCTCTATAACCCAGTCCTCAACAGGGGAGAACCTGACAACTATGAGGGCTATGGCAGGATGAATATTGACGGAGCCCTCGAATCAGTTCTCTACAATCTGACGTTGAACGGGACTGGCGCTAACTTTTCCCTCTCGAACGAGAACGCAGGAAGGAAAGTTTTCGCACGAAAGGTTTCGCTCGTTGCAAATTCTACTGCCATGTTTTTCCTTGCAGGATCTTCAGGAACCGATTCTGACGTTTTCCTCTATTCTGGCTCGCCCGACCAATACGGAAGGCCGTCAATCCTAAACCGGTCAGTTTCAAACGAGACTGGCTCGAACGAATCATTCTCATATTTCCCGAACTTTACAGGAACTGGTTATTTGGCAGTAAAGTTCGTGTCCGGAAATTCCGGGAACTTGTCAATTAGGGCATCTTCGAGCATCCTTAATGCCACTTCTGGCGAGGCTCTTGAACGGAATATCTGGGAGAACGGGTCATTTTCCCTATCTTCCCTGTTTGGCGCAGGAAATTTCTCGGTTTTCAATTCTTCAGGAGGACTTGTTTCATCGGCCCAAGGAGCGGAAAGCCATTCGTTCAGCGCATCGTGCCCAATCAACGGAACGCAAATTTTTTCGGCGCGCCTAGATTTCGCGAACCTGACAGAATCAAAGAACCTCTCACTTTCCTGCTTTGAGCCGTTCGAAATCGCATCTTTTTCGGCAGGAAACTCCTCCGTCTGGCTGAATGAAAACGTGACATTTTCCGCAGTCCTTCGCCCGACAGGCGTTGATTTGTCTGGAGCCTCGTGCACCGGAAACGTCCTCGGCGACACAATTCTTTCCAATTCTTCCATTGCTTTCTTGGAAGGCGGAAACGTCTCCTTGGAATTCCTCCAATGGAACGCGACAAACGCTTCTTCCGGGGAACTGAACGCCTCCTTGAACTGCACATATCTTGGATTTTCCGTACTGGAGAACGCGACTTTTCAAATTCTCCCGGCATATTCCTCCAACCTGACGCTTTCCGCTTCCACAAACGCGACCTTTGGAAGGGGGGTCGGGACTTTCTTCGCGAACAAGACTGGCTTCGCCCTTCCGCCCACATTTTCCTTTGAGAGCGCATTTCTAGGGGATGAAAACGTTAGCATAACAATATTGTCCCAGAACGCCTCCTCAACGAATTGGACAGGAATTGAATGGGTGATTTTCTCGGAATCTTCGGAGAAGTTGAACGGGAGCATTCCCGTTTTTTCGGTTTTTCTGAACACTAGCCTGAATCTTTCAAATTTCTCTGCATATTTCTCAAACAGCTCAAATTTTTCCGCTTTCTGCCCGGAAACAGGATGCATAACCGAGCATCAAGAGTTCTGGCAAGGGGATTCGATTTCCCCAGTCCTTCCAGCACATTTTTCGGTTTTCGAACGGGCGAATGCGACAATTGAGAACGTTACTCTGCCAGTGAGCGCAAATTCAACCGAAAACTTTTTTGTTTCAGGCTTGGCTCTCCTCGACTATTTGAACGGAACCGCTGTTCCGGTTAGTGCGCAAGTCAATTGGTCAGTTTCTCCCGGAACGCTCAACGGGACAGTCCAGTCCAATTCGTCGGCAGATGGGAATTTTTCCCTGAATTTTTCCGCGCCCCTTGCGGGAAACCACACTCTCAATTTGTCAGTCAAATACGGAGCTTCAAACACAGCATATTGCCAGTTCAATTTCACCACAAGCCCTGTTTGCGGGAACGGATTCTGCGAGACAGGTGAACTTGCATGCGACTGCGCAAGCGACTGCGGATGCCCGACTACCTCGACAACATCTGTCCAGACAACAACAACATCGACAATTCAGGTAACGACAACGACAACAGTATCTTCCAACAGAGGCTCTTCGAGCGTAAGCAGGTTTTTCATATCAACATCCGTTCCGATTTCCGACCACGAAAAAATGCCCAAACACCCCGGGGTAAATGAGCAATACAGCCCCAACCGCGAAAGGAGGGAAAACGGGGTTTTCGAGACTTTTATTTTCCGGGGAACAGAATCAAAAAAGCCAATTGAACTCGTCCCAAATCTTTCCGGAACGCCGTTTCTCCAAGCAGTTTCTCTCTCTTTCAGGGACTTGAAAAATCCGACAACAATCAAAATCGCGCCTTTACAGGAGAACTTGTCAATCATAAAAGCCCAGATATACTCCGGGTTTATTGCCAACTCCACGAATCCGGAGGAAATTTTTTCAGCAACTTTTAGGTTCTCAGTCGAAGAATCTTGGCTTCGCTCAATAGGAGCGCACCCTTCCGAAGTAGTCCTTTTGAGGAATCCGACAGGTTCCAAAGGCTGGTTCATATTGAATGCGACAATTACCGGGACGAACGGAACGCACTTTTTCTACACATCAGAGAGCCCGGGATTCTCAACTTTTGCAATATCCGTTATCTCCCTGAATTCCCGGCCGAATATGCCCGACGGATTGCCTGAAAACGAAGAGTCCGAAAATGACCTCAAAGAAATCAAAATTGGCCTGAAAGTGCCGATGTTGATATTCGCATTAATCCTTGCATTCGCATATTCAATTGTGTTTTACGCGAAACTCGGCCGGGGCCAGCAGAATAGACAGAACTGATTTGGACTCGCTCGGCTTCGCTGGAAAAAAAACTCCTCAGACCGCACGTCAGTTCTTTCACTATTGTTCCAGACATCGTCCTCTGGACTCGGCCGCAAAGAATGCGCCTCAGACCGCACGTCATTCCGCACGCCCCTTCCGGAGTTACCCGGTCGGGATTGGTTCGGCTCGTCGTCATCATTGGCATTTTTCTGTCCGGAAGAGTCATTTATTAAAGTTCGGCGCTGTTTCTCAAAAAATGGTAATATTATGCCCATTTGGGCAGATTCCCGCGAAGCGGGGCGCGCGAAAATTTATATTTCAGAAATGCTCGGCTTTAACGAACAGATATCCAAGGCAAAGAAAGGTGACTAAAAATTGAGGCTCTGGACGCTTCATCCAGAAAATCTTGACAGAGCGGGGCTTGTAGCACTGTGGAGGGAGGCTCTTCTCGCCCAGGCAGTTTTGGCTGGAAAAACAAAAGGGTATAGAAACCATCCCCAGTTGGAGAGGTTCAAGAAAGCAGAAGAGCCGCTTTCCGCAATTGGAGCATACTTGTCAACTGTCCGAAAAGAGGCAGTTTCGCGAGGCTATTCTTTCAATCCTGAAAAAATTCTAAAACCTTCCTTTTCAGGAAGCGCAGGAAGAAAAATCCCGGTTTCCAAAGGCCAAGTCAGATATGAATGCAACTACCTGAAAAGAAAAGTCTCTGAACGTAGCCCTAGCGATCTTTCTAGGATTTCTGGAAAAATAAATCCAATTTTCAGGCAGGTTCAAGGAAGGGATCCTGAGAGTTGGGAAAAAATCAGCAATATTTCTAGAGGGAAATCAAAAAGCCCTCGAAAATCCCCATAAAAACTATCAAGGCAGCTGCCCCAATGAGAAGTATTGCTGAATTCATTACAATAGATAGCGAAGGCTTTATGCGTTTCGTTCTCTCGTCATCTGTATTAATTGAGAAAACTTTGGAGAACTCGGCTGAAAGAAGCCCTCCTGAAAATGCCCCTACATAATATGCGACAAGCTCCGGAATTGCGTATAGCAGGGCAAAAGGGAGATAAAGCGGGTTTCTTTCAAAGGCAATTGCGAGGAAAACGCCGAAAACGGCAGAGTTCCAAGCAAGGACAAATGCCGCGCCCCCTCCGAAAACAAGCGAAAGAACGAAGGACGCCATCAGGACAATCAGGTTGTTTTGAACAATCATGCCTGTCGTCTGGTTCGAAAACAGCCCGGAGAACATCCCGGCATTCCCGACGCTTTCCGCAATTGCCAATATCTCGTTTCGCTCCTCTGAAAAAAGCCTGTCTGAAACCTCGGAGAAGCCGTATTTGGGAAGATATGTGTAGAGAAGGGCGACTGTGAAAGAGACTCCTAGGAAGAACATCAGAAAGAAGCGGAGTGCCTTGGAATGAACCTGGAAAATCTTTTTCCATCCATTCAGGGCGTTTTCGGACTCGTCCTCGTAATAGAAAATCTTCAGGAGAACCGGCACAAGCCCAATTGAAAGAAGCACAATTGAGACAATTGAGGCAATTCCCGGAAAAAGGAAATATGCGGAAATGAAGGAGACAATGGAAAGCAGAACCCCGAAGAAGAAATCGAAAATCGGCTTCTCCTCAGCCGCCCTTGCAGAAAGAAGGCTCTCGAAAACCATTTGGTGAGAATTGGCGCCCGACTATAAATAACCTTTCAAGTATAAAGAATAAATACGCAGGACGGAGGCGGATTGTCCGGAAATGCAGGAGAACGAATTCAGGATTGATCCGGTGACAAGAACAATTGTCCTAATCTCCCCCGGGAGGGGAAAGCGTCCGAGCGATTATCTTGACAAAAAGCCGGAGGTTTCTGGAGACACATCCAAATGCCCGCTTTGCAAGGGGAATGAAAATGAAACCCCGCCAACAATCTCTTTCAGAGGAGGGAACGAAACTGACTGGACTGTCAGGAATTTCGACAACAAGTTCGCCGCGCTTGACAAATCTGCCAAGTTCGCCCTCCGGAAAGGAGCGCTCGGAATGTCCTCCCCAGCATTTGGAAGGCATGAGGTAATTGTTGAAACGGACAAGCACGGAATAGGCCTTTGGGATTTGAGCGAGCGGGAACTGGAGGAAGTTTTTTCGGTGTTTTCCGAGAGGTTCTATGAAATTTCCCGGGACAAAAGGATAAAATCCGTCCTGATTTTCCACAATTACGGCAGGGAGGCCGGAGCGAGCCTCTCCCATATCCATGCGCAGATTGCTGGCTTTCCGATAGTGCTTCCGGGAATTGAGGAGAGAATAAAAGGTTCTAGACCTTCCGGAAACAAGTGCAAGTACTGCTCGATTGTCGGAAAGGAACTAAAGGAGGGGAAACGGGTTGTTTTTGAGAACAAGGATTATGCAATAATCTGCCCGTATGCGTCCGTTTTCAAATACGAGGCAATGATTATCCCGAAAAAGCACAGGAAGGGAATGCCAAAACCGGGGGAAATAGCTCCTCTTGTTTCAAAACTCTTCCGGGCATACAAAAAGCTCCTCGGAGACATCCCTTTCAACTATGCGATTTTCTGCAATCCGAAAGGGAACCTGCACTGGCACCTTCTCTCAATGCCGAAATTGGCAATACATGCGGGAATTGAGAAGGGGGGAGGGGTCTACATAAACTCGACTCCCCCCGAGACCGCTGCCCGGGAACTGAAAGGGGCGCTCGAAAAAACTTAAAATATGCTGGTGTTGTTTATTGAATAAAATTGGGGGCAATCAGTGCAGAGATTCAGATTACCAGTCCGATTAGTCTGACGGAGGATTTCTTCTCAAGGAAAATCCGAATCCGAAGATTGCGGAAACCCTTGTTGGGGTTGCCACATTCTCGTTCGGCCTTCCAATAACAATAACAATTGTCGGAAGGTATTAACATCCTCTTACCAGTATTAGAAACCATTAAATCCTAGTTTTGCAAGGAGCTTTACTGAAATGGGCATAATCCAGGATCTGAAGGAACTAGAACACCACGACAAGCTGGTAGTAGTCGCTGTTGCAATGCTCTTTGTCGGCGCGATTTTCATGATTAAAGACATGACTGCGAACGAAACAACTAGCTTTGTAAGAAGCGCAATAATTGATCTTGCAATCCTTCTCCTCTTGGCTGACATGATTGTGCACCTTGGAAAAATCGAGGGCAAGCTCCTCCAAGGGGAACGCGCAATACTTGCGGAAGAGAAGAAAATTGAGCGCGAAATATATGTAAGGGGCAAGGGAGTAAAGCGAAAAAAATAAGTCTCTCTAATTTGCCGGCTTTCAGGGTAGCTCGAACAAACGCTTGGTCCTGTGCAACAATGAACTTTCCATCGCAATTCTTTGACCTGCTTTTGTTCAAATGAGAAATTTGGATTAACCGGAACCGCTCCCGCTTCTCGACAACTGAGCCAAAGAGCCTGCCGATTTTTGCCTTGCACCCAGTTTTCTCCAAAAGCTCCATTTCCATGGCTAATTTTATTGCTTCCACTTCCTTCAGGCCAACTTCCGGAAGCTTCCAATAATCACATTTGGAAACTTTCAAAAGGGGCTATTTTCTTTCCTTTTGAAAGCTCAAAAATTATAGGGATTCGCTCTCAGCTCATTTTCTTGAATCAACAACTTTGCCTGAAAGGGCGTCAATAATCAGTATGCATTGGCGCTCCTTTTCCCTTCCCTTGTAATATGACATTAGGGGCCAGTTTCCAACCTCAACCCTCCAGGCAGGAATCTCGTATTTCTCGTCTGAGACAGAAAAGGAAATCAGCTTTATCCTAATATGGGGAGCGGATTTCCTGACATCTGAAAGCTCCTTTTCCACAATTGCGAGGATTTTCTCTTCGGAAACCAGTTTTCCCTCAAGGTTGGCAAGGAGCTTTCCTTCCTCGCCCATTTCCCCTAGTTCGTTTGTCAAATCAATCTTCTCGAGCGTCCATTTCCCCCCTTCAAACGAGAGGTTTGCCTGGTTCGGCTTGTTTCCCAGAAGGTATAGGAACTCGAATTCGCTCGTTTTCGTGAACTCCTTTCCGTTCTCGGCAATTGTGTGCCATGTGCCGTTCGCTGCAAGAAGGGCTTTTTCGTCTATTTTCGCCTCTTCCAAGGCCTGCTTAATTGTTGCCCTAGAACCAGAAAGCTTTGCCGGATATTTCAATGCAAGTTCGACCATTCTTCATTCTGATTTTTGCTCTGCCTCTAAAAGAGTTTTTTAGTATATAAGCAATTCTTATTGGGAAAAATGTCCGAAAAAAGCCTATTGTTTCTTTCCAGTGGTTCCCGATAAATAAACGGGCCATTTCCAAGAGCATTTCAAACAACAAATATGCTTTTAAACAAAGTTTCTCCGCCGAAGAAGCGGGTAGTTGGTTGAAAAGTGGCTGAAGAAAAAACTCTCCCGAAAAATTGGCAGGTTAAGAAAAGGGACGGGCGAATTGTCCCATATGACGAGAAGAAAATAGCTGACGCAATGTTCAAGTCAGTCCTAGCAGTAGGCGGAAAAGACAGGACAAAGTCCGACATTGAAGCCGGGCAGGCGACAGCTGAGCTGGAAGCAAGCTATTTCTCAAAGGGGCTTGTCCCGACAGTCGAGCAGGTCCAAGATGTTGTGGAGCGTGTCATGATACACAACGGCCACGCAAAGACAGCGAAAGCGTACATCCTTTACCGGGCGAAAAGGAACGAACTCAGGAAGCTCAAGCTAGCCTTGTACGGGCGTGATTTCAAGACAAACTTAACTCCGAACGCCCTTCGGACAGTCGCGAAACGCTATTCAGTTCTCGATTCAGACGGAAAGCCGACCGAGACCCCAAACGAGATTTTCGAACGGGTAGCAAGAACCCTTGCCGAAATTGAATACAAGTACGGAAAGACTTCCTATGAAGTGGAAAAATACAGAAAAGAGTTCTACAATCTAATGGCAACCCTTTCATTCCTTCCGGCAGGGCGAACACTTCGGAACGCTGGAACCGGCACCCCCGTTGTCTCAAACTGCATTGTCCTTCACATTGACGACACAATGGAGGGGATTTTCCAGACACTAAAGGATGCGGCTCTCCTCCAGCAAGGGGGAAGCGGGCTAGGGTTTCCTTTCCATATGCTCAGGCCGGCAGGAACGCAAACAAAGAGATCCGCCGGAAGCGCGAGCGGTCCCGTCTCATTCCTCCACGTATATAACGAAGCTTTCGGTATAATCAAGCAGCAGGGAAGGCACGGCGCGAACATGGCAGTTATGCGGGTTGACCATCCGGACATTCTCGACTTTATCCATTGCAAGGAAATTGAAGGGAAAGTCAAGAATTTCAACATTTCAGTCGGGATGACCGACGAATTCATGAAAGCAGTTTCCGAGAACTCAAAGGAGCAATGGATGTGCCAGTTCAACGGAAAGAAGATGTTTCCGAGAAGGATAACAAGGGATTCCTTGGGAATAATACGGACAATAAAGGAAGAGCCTCTGACTGCAACCGAAATAATGAACGAGATTGTGAACGCAGCATGGAACAACGGGGAGCCAGGAATTGTCTTCCTTGACACTGTTAACAAGTCAAACCCACTTCCGGGTGTCGGGAGCCTTGAGGCGTGCAACCCCTGCGGGGAGCAGTTCCTCCACGACGGGGACGTATGCAACCTCGGCTCAATTAACCTCGAAAAATTCGTGACATTGGAAGGCAGTTTAGACGAAGAGGGCCTGAAAAGGGCGACTAAAACCTCAATAAGGATGCTTGACAACGTTATTGACATCACGAACTTCTCTACCGACAGGGTTAACACAACTTTCAGGGCAAACCGGAGAATCGGCCTCGGGCTGATGGGATTTGCGGACCTCCTGTACAAGATGAAGATAAAATACAACTCAGAAGAGGGCTTTGAAATGGCAAGAAAGGTTTCAAAGACAATCCAGGATGCGGCAAGGGAGGAGAGCATTGAGCTGGCAACAGAAAAAGGGCAGTTCCCAAACTGGGACAAGTCAGTATTCTCGCAGAATGGAGAAAAGAGGCGAAACGTTGCCCTGACTTGCATTGCCCCGACAGGATCGATTTCAATGGTTGCCGAAGTCGCGTCTGGCCTTGAACCCTATTTCGCCCTCGCATATGAGAAGAGCAACATAATGGGCGGGATGAGCCTCAGATATGTGAACAAGCATCTGGAAGCCGAGCTCGAAAAGAGGGGCCTTGCGACCGAGGAAATTCTTGACAAGATAACAAAGACAGGGTCGGTGCAAGGAATTGAGGAAATTCCGGAGGAAATAAGGCGGGTCTATGTGACTGCTCTCGAAATCCCGGCAATTGACCACATAAAAATGCAGGCCGCATTCCAGGAGAATTTCGACAACGCAATATCGAAGACAATAAACTTCCCGAACTCTGCAACGAAAGAGGAAGTAATGGCCGGGTATGTTCTGGCTTGGCAACTTGGGTGCAAAGGGTGCACTGTATACAGGAACGACTCGAGGAAAGTCCAGATACTGAACCTTGTCAAGGAAGAAAAAAAGCCCCAAGAAATTGTCCCCGAGAAAATGACAATAAAGCCGGTAGATTGTCCGGACAACTGGGGGTTCGACAGCTTTGTTGCTACAAAAAGCGCCCTCTCGAAGCTCGACAACTGCCCTACCTGCAAGAGCCCGAACATTTCCTATGCGGAAGGGTGCTTTTCCTGCAGGGAGTGCGGATATTCCGCATGCAGCATGTGAGCGAGAGTCAGATACAAGAACAAGGAATTGAAATGGAAGAATCCGCCGGGAGAAAGGAAGCAGATGAAAGCTTGAGGGCGCATCTCCCGGAGAAAATAAGAGATCTTTCCGGCCAGACTCTTAGGGAAAGGAGCCGGCTCGGCCTAGTCCAGGTTTATACAGGAAACGGCAAGGGGAAGACTACCGCTTCTCTCGGGCTTGCCCTTCGGGCAGCAGGATACGGTTTTCGGACATCAATGATCCAGTTCCTGAAAACCGGCTATACTGGAGAGGTCTTGGCTCTCCGCAAGTTCGGAAACCTTCCTATTGAAATAATCTCCTATTGCAAGAAATGCGTGAACCACTGGAAGCATGAGAAGGAATTCTCGGAGGGCATGTTCGAGAGCTATTGCAGGAACTGCTTCGCTCTTGACGAGACTGACAAGAAATTCTGCGATGATGCAATCATGGAAGGGGAAAGGCGGGCGGAATCCGGGGAATGGGACGTTGTGATTCTTGACGAGATAAACATTGCCATCTCCTTCGGCTTGGTATCCGTCGAGCGCGTGCTAGAAGTAATTAGAAAAACCAATATGAAAACCGAGCTCATTCTCACCGGAAGGAATGCGCCAAAAGAGATAATTGACGTGGCGGACGTCGTAAATGAGGTGTCCTTCCTAAAGCACCCCTATGACAAGGGAATTTATGCCCGGAAAGGTATTGAATTCTAGGGAAGGGGAACTTTTTTCATGGAGAGGAGGGATTTTATGCGCGCAGAAGGAGGAAACTCCTTATTTGGCCTGAAATATTTGGAATAGCCGTCCGGCCTATAGAGGAATGAAAAGCATCCGGCGGATTGGCCATTCAGATTTCTGAGGTGGAATCCCCGACAACAATAATGAAAGCGGGATTTGCCTTCAGAATCCCTCAGGCAAGAATGGCTTGATCGAGAGCGGTCTTCTGCAGCTCCACCGCCTCGCGCGAAAGGATTGCATTTTTCCCGAAACATCCGGCAAGCCCGCAAGTCTTCACCCGCCAGTTCCAAATAATCCGATAGCTCCTTCGCCCCGGGAGATGGTTTTGAATTTGGTATAATTGTTCGTTTTATTTCCCTGAAATAAAATCTTCGGAACTCGTTTTCCTTTTCCGGAAGCCCCGCTCGCTCGCAGATTTCCCGCTCGGTTTTTCCAATGCATCGGAAGGGCATTTCGGCTTCCCAATCCGCAGTCAAACAGCTTTTGCCACGGAAGAATATGCCTCGACGAACAAAGGAAGGTTGTCTGCAAGAGTCCCGTCAAGGTAGAAGAGCACTGCCTGTGGGTTTTCAACAAAACGTCCCTGACTCGAAAAAAACTCACTCTTTCTTTTTCCGCTCGGAGACCTTTTTGTCAACAAGCTTCCCGAAAATCTCCTTCATTTTCTCAGGGGACATTTCCCTCTTGTTGTCAAGATCTGCCAACGGACCCATCAGGTCATAGTCGTATCTTGGGATAACATGCACATGGAAATGGTCTATTGCAGAAGGGGCTGTCGCAATGTTGAAGCCTGACGCTTCGAGCGCCCTTTTCTGGAGGGAGGCAATTTTCCTAGCTTCCGAGAAAATTGAAGCAATTTCGGCCTCCGGGACATCGAAGAATGTCTTGTAATGACTTTTTGGGAGGACGAGTATGTGCCCCTCAGTCACTGGGAATGCGTCTAGTATTGAGATGGAATTCTCCGTCTCTGCAATTTTGAATGCCTTCGCTTCTCCAGCAATTATCCTGCAGAAAATGCACGTGCTTTGGGGGCGGTTGGCCTGCTTTGGGGGTTTGTCCATTTGGGTCCAAAGCCCCGCCTCGCCTAGAGTATTTAACCCTTAACCCGGAAAAACCATTAAATATTGAAAAAACGGGCGCCCGATATGGCAACTCCGTTCGACACAATTTTCTCTGATTTACCGAGCCTGCTTTTAGTCTCAATAATAATGTTTTTCACCGTCTTTTTCGTCGCAGGTCTTGCGCTTGTCTTCAACACCCCACCGATTAAGGAAGAGAAAAAGGACAAGAAGAAAAAATGAAAATGAACAATACTGCAATGCATTGGAGGGATTTCGCTGCCACGGCCGGCTTTTCCCTTTTCGCGATTTTCCTCGCATTCCTTGTAAGGTTCGGCCATTTCAGTTCACTTGCCAATTTCCTCGGAATATCGTCGGGGAGCAGGGCAATTGACGACCTTTTCGGGATAGGGTCGGTTTATCTCTCAATACTCTCGTTCAACATTGCTTTTTCCGCCATTGGGGGAAGGGGGATAGGTGAGTTCGCCCTCGAAATAGCAATTGGTTTCGGAAAAAACTTCTTCAAAAGGACTCTTCCGATTGCCCTTGCGCTCTTCCTCCCGACATATGCGCTCTTCTATTTCGTCTTCTCGGGAATTCTCCCCTACCCAGAAGCATCGCTCAAGTTCATCCCAATTTTCTTCATTGTGAGGTTCGCAATTGCAGTCGTGGAAGAATGGTTCTTTCGGGGCGCACTTCAGGATTCTTTCGGGGAGGAGCGAACGGGCTTTCTTGTGGCAACGCTTCTTTTCGCTACATACTTTGCCCTAACGACAAAGTTCCTCCCACCCGTCCCGAACTTTGTTCTCGGGCTTGCGGTAGGGTCCGCCTCCGGATATCTTCACCTGAAGAACGGAGGGTTCGGGTCTTCCGCGGCAATGCGGGCAATATATGAGACTCTTGTGCTTTTAGTTCTCGTGTGAGGCTCTTAGAGGGGAATGAAAAAATATGAAAAAGGGAATCAATCAAGGGGTTAACGGAAAGATTTACGGCAAAATCCTCATGTTTCCGGAAAGCGTTTCCGAGGCGTTCTCTCTGGGGGAAAAACCGACATTGCCACTTCGCTATTACAAGAAATACACGAGAATTGCAATACTTGGGATGGGAGGGAGCGGATATGGGGCGGGGCTCCTCCAAAATATTGCGCCTTATCTTGACATACGGGCGAACAATTCATACGAAATACCCCCCTATTACGGGGCTGAGACGCTCTGCCTTGCTGTCAGCTTCTCCGGAAAGACGGAAGAGACAATATCAGCAACAGCCCTCGCGCACAAGAAAGGCTGTAGCATAATTGCCATGGGAATACCGGCGAAATTAAAGGAACTGTGCTCCCGCCTCCAGATACCGCATGTCGACTTTCCGGAGAAATTCCAGCCTACAAGAATCGGCACAGCGTTCGTAACTCTTACCCCTGCAGGAATCTTGAGGAAACTTGGAATACTGCAGATTACGCATGAGGAGATATTGGAAACGGTGGAAGCGTGCAGGAAGATACGGGAAAGCTGTTCTGCCCAAGTCCCGAAGAAGAAGAACCCAGCAATGAAAATTGCGGGCGACCTGAAAGGCCTCCCCCTTGCTGTGTATGTTCCGTCTGAAATCTCGGGATTGGGGGAGGTCTTCAAGGACAATTTCGCCGAGAACTCAAAAGTGTTCGTCAAGTGGGAGATACTTCCGGAAGGAAACCACCACGATTTCTCGATCTGGGAGGACAGGCCGAAGGCCGTGGCGGTAATTCTTCGTAGCCCAAAGGACGAGAACGAGCGCGAAAAGGCCGGTCTAGCAATCTCGGAAAAGGTTCTCAAAAAATATGCGAACAAGTTCGTGAAAATAACCCTTCCAGACACCAAAAGCAGGGTGGCCAGGATTTTCGCCGGGCTATATTTCGGAATGTTCGTCTCATATTATCTGAGGACGCTATCTGGCAAGGGGAAAAAATCAGTTGAAAAGACCCCCCTTCAGAACGCTGTCAAGGGAAAGCTCTCCGCCGATTTTGTCGAAAGAATAATATCTTCCGCAACTCCCCAGAAGCAGGATGCCCAAGGGGAGGTTCCGACATTGGCATCCCTTTCGAAAACGGCAATGCAAAATACGCGGGCGTAGAAATCAGAATTTCTTTTTCTGCTGAATTGACGCCGGGAGAGAGAATCCTCCTGACACACCTCCCGAGAATCCAGCTCCCTTCTGAGGGGAGAGCCGGGGAGAGGCTTGGGGAAAATACACCCCTCTTTGCTGGGAATATTGGGCGGGGGCTGGCGAGAAAAACGAGCGGTTCTGTGAGTAATATGGTCCTGGAGATAGAGAATAGAGCTGTGCAACCTGCTGCTGGGGCGAAACCGGAAACTTTTGGAACATCTGGGGCTGTTGCTGCTGAATTTGTTGGACTGGTTTGTTTTGGGATGCTGGCTGGGGCGCCTGCTTTGAAATGGGGGCGGACGATTTTCCGGACTCTTTCAGCCCTTCCTTGAAAATCTTAGACATCCCATTTTCCATTATTTTCATTTTCAGTGAAAATCCGGCCCTGTCTTTCTGCATGTAGTAGAATCCTGCCCCTCCGGCACCAATTACCAGAATTAAGAGGAAAAGGAGGGCAAATGCCAGCCCGGAAGGCTTTTTCGGGGCTGATGCGAGAGCGGTTTCCGCATCCTTTAGGAGAGTTTCGGTATTCTCAATCAATTTTTTCGCGTCCAGATACTTCTTCTCAGTTATCAGGTTCCTTGCCTGCCTCATTTTCAGGTCAATTGCCTGGAGTATTGTTTCGGGATTTTCCGTGTTAAATCCCCCTTTCTTGGAGTCAGCTATTCTTTTTTCAAGATCGTTTAGCTTGACAGAAAGACTTGATAGGAGTTTGTTTGCCTCATGCTCCCCGAAAGGCTTTGTTATGCAGGTTCCGTTGTTGAGAGCACATATCTCATTCTCCCCGCAATCAGCATCCGCACAGCAGAGGAAGGAGGGCTTCCAGATTGCTGAGCAGCATTTTCCTTCGGACGCCAGACGGCAGGTCCCCGAACAGCACAGGTTGCCTTCTTTGCATTCCGAAACCAACGCTCTGGCAACGCAACAGGCCTCGTTTTTTCCGCCACAGATTATTTTTGGGATTGTGTAAAGCGTGAGCAATACTGCGTCTGACCTGAGCCCTCCTGAGGAGACTGCCTGTATTGAGACGATGCGCGTCTTGTTCTCAGTTGTCGCGTTCTCGAGGGGGGAAAGCGAAAAGTTGATGGTCGAAACCTCTCCGGAGACGTTTATTGCGGAAATGGGAGATATGCTAAAGGCGGTAGAGTTGCCAAACAAGAGGGAAACTCCAGATATTTCCACTCCGTCAATTGAAGAGAGGAGAACTGAGAGGTTCAACTCCTTTCCTGCCTCTACATCGTAATATGTAAGGTTCTCCGGAACAAGGGACATTTTCAGGGGATTTTCTATTGAGACATTTATTGTCGTCCAATTTGATATTGTCGCGAGGGAGGAAGAGTCCTTCCCAGTTATTGTCAGGTTGAACGAGAAATTTCCATTTTGAGCCGAGCTCGATATTTCAATAGGGATTGAAAAGTTAGAAAATCCCCCAATTTCCGCCTCCGGAAGGGAAGACTTGGGAGAGACTGTCGATATTCCAAGGGATTTCGGGGAAATCGAATATCCGATTTCCTTCAGGCGACTCTCCCCAAGGTTTAGGATTGACGCTGATATTGTATAGTTCCTTGAAAGGTATCCTTGCGTCACAGAAAGCTCTGCCTTTGAGACAATTGCCGTTGCCGGCCTGAGAACCGTTGCGTTCGAAGAATTTGCCGTGGAGGAGACAATTGAGAGCAGGTTTGCGTCGTGGCCGGTCGCATTGAGGAAAACCGAGAGATTTCCGGGAGAGTAGTTTGCGGGTATTGAGAAGGAAACCTTGAAAGTGACTGAGGAATTGGGGTCAATTGAAAGGGGGGAAAGAGCGGGAGGGGCAATTGGAGGGAGGCTCGAGTTGGAATGCGCAATTGAGACATTCGGCTGGACTGACAGTGCCCTTGCTTCCCCGGTGTTATTTACCAGGAAAGTCACAGATACACCGGTTTGGCCCAATGTCAAGTTCGGCGGAAGGGGGGTCATTAAGGTGACGTTTAGAATTGCCGGGCCCTGTGACTCGGTTTCAAAGGCCGAAGAATTCGCATAGCTGGCTCCGAATTCGCTGAATGACTGGATTGACCAGTTGCTTTTCCCGGAAACTGCGGAGGCCGTCGCGTTTATTGAAATTGTCAGGTTGCCTGGGTTGTTTGAAAAACAGGTGGCGAGCGTTGTCGAATTCCTAAAGCAACTCCCGTTCCCTGATGCGACGGAGGCTCCGGCAATTGTGAATCCAGAAACCGGCGAAATAAGGTGGTATTTCGGAGTTCCGGAAAGAGGGACAATTGTCAGGTTGAACTGCTTTGTCTGGGCCCTTGAAAAGTTTGGGATTGAATAGGAGAAATTAACTGAATATCCAGAAATCTGGACTGTGCGGTCGAGGGAAGAGGAATTCGCATCAGTAAAGTTCCATGCGAGCGGAGAGGGGAGATAAGTGTAATTTACTGGGTCAAGATTCACAGGTGCTAGATATTCGAGGCCCCCTCTGGGGGAGAACGCCAGTGAGAACGAGGATATCTGCGCGGTCGAAGACAAGTTCCCAATTACGGAAAAGTTCCCGGGACCTGTGAAGTTTCCAAGGGAAAGGGAGATGGCGCCTTCGGAAAAGGAGGAGTTCGCTGAAACAAACCCACTTGATGAATTGAGAACATAAACGGAGGAAAATGCGGAAGAGTTCGTAACGTTGAAGACTATTCTTGACGAGTTGAATGGAACTCCTGAAGAATCGGTTGTGTTAATTGAGAAGAGCTCAACTGACGAGCCAATTTCAACTGACGCGTTTGGGAGCGCCGAAAACCGGGAAGAGGGATTAGGGAAAAGAACCCTGAAAGATCTCGTGACGTTGCCAGTATATTCGGTGTGCGTTCCGTTGGAGAACAATCCCCGGGAGACCAGCGTAACAGTGTTCTCATAAGGAAGAAGGATTGTGTTGCCAAAAATTCCTCCGAAACGGACAACGAACGCTGGAGAATATGTGTTGTTGCCTGAAACGTTCCAAGACGAGACGTTTGACAGAGGATAGCCTTTTGTAAAGTTCCATTTGGAGACATTTGTCAGGTTCAGGGGATTCGACTGGTTGATGAGATTGAGATACGTAAGGTTGCATGAAATCGAAGCGTTCGTCGAAACAAGCCAGCCTTCGGGTGTTAAAGGGCCTCCGATTGAAACTGAATACCCGTTTCCGTGGGAATAAGTGTTGTTTGGCCTCTGGGGCTCGGTCTGGTCAAGGCCCCACAAATTCCAGTTGTAGCACTGGGGGATTGCCAAGGAGGAGTTTGTCACGAAAACCTCTATTCCAGTGAGATTGAATGCCGGAGCCGGAGCGTCCGCATTCTTCACATAGAGGACAAGAATCGGGACAACGCTCTGCCCGCCGTTCGGGTTTTGGACAGAAGTCCCGTTGGGATAGAAGAATTCAAGGGTTGAATTGTATATTTCCCCGAGAGAAACTGCCGGGGAAATCACCAGAATAAGTGCAAAAATTACCGAAAGAAAAGGGAGCTCATTTCTTCCGCCCAAAAAACCAAAACCACCATCCTTTCTTTCCATCAATTTTCCCCGGATTTTCCTTGTCTTTCCTAGGGTCCGATTTCGCGGGCCTGCTATGCCCTGACTCTATCTGATCCCCCTCTGACTCCCTGCCCTCCTTTTGGCTTCCTTGAGAGGGAGCTAGAGCCCATTGCGCCTTTTTATCGTTTCCCTGTGAGAGAAGCAAATTTTCCGGAGCCACCCTCTTTTTCCCGAAAATCCCGAATAACAATTTTCCTTTCGGCTTTGGCGCCGGACAATCCTCTGATTTTCCTTCGGATGCCAGAACAATTTTCCCCGCAAGCTTCCTGAGCTCCTTGACTGACGCCGAGTTTGGCCGTATGACCGAGACAGGCTCCCTATGGGACGTGCTCTCCCGGACAGCCTCATCCTCCGGGACAATGCATATTACCTTTGCTTTGCAGAGGCGCTCTATCTCGTCTTTTGAAACCTCGATTTTTCCCCCCCTGACGCGGTTCATTACAATCCCGAAAACAGGGACTTTTAGCTCTTTTGCAGTCTCGACAACCTTTATTGTGGCGGTGACTGTCGGAATTTCCGGAACAGTTATTGCCAGTACTGATTCGCTCGCGGAAATCGCGGCTTTTGCCTCTCCGCTAATCCCCGCTGCTCCGTCAATCAGGACAATGTCATAGTGCAATTTGACGTCTGAGACAATCTTTTGTATCCTTTTTGAAAGAAGGTTCGCCGGATAGTCGTGCTGCTCGTGCTCCATTGAAAGGGAGGCCGGAATTATGTTAAGCCCTGATTTGTGGACATAAACCGCCTGGTAAGTCTTTATTGTCTTGTCAATGACGTCCTGGAATGAGACAGGGCACTTTATGAAGCCCAGATGTATCCCGAGGTTCGCTGTGCTGATGTTTCCGTCAATAACAAGAACCTTTTTTCCGAACTCCGAGGCCAGAAGAATTCCAAGGTTGGATGTGACTGTCGTCTTTCCGACCCCGCCCTTTCCAGATATAATTGAGAATGTGTGCGGGGCTTTTTTCTCAATAGAATCCATTTTTACAAAGACCTCCCTTCATCTTTCGCCTTTTTCTTCTTTTCCAAGGGCTCTTTTATCTCGCTTGAAAACTCTTCGAGAACTGAGGTAATCTCCTTTTTCGTTCCGGCAACTGTCGCTCTTTTCGGAAGAATTGCCTGCTTTCCAGAGAGAATTGCATATGCTCCTGCAGATACAAGGCCAATCAAGAGGACTGCTCCCAATGAATAGAGGAGTATTGGCCACGCCCGCCTCACCTTTATTGAGAATACCTGCGCGCTTGCCTTGGAGAGCGCCGATTTTCCAGCAGAGAGGAACCATTCGTATTCTGACATGTTCCCCCGAAGGAGGGCGTCCGAGGCCTTTTTCAGCAGTTCAGTCGCATTCAGGACAAGCTCGCTCGCAATTGTGGTGTTCTCGCCCTCTAGGCTGAAGGCGCCTAGCTCCTTTGAAAGAAGGCCCAATTTCAGAAGCGCGCTTTCAAGCTCCTTTGTGGTATTCGGCGCTGTGACGTTCGCCACCAATGACCCGCCCCCTGAAGAATTTGTATTGTTCGCAGTTGAATCGGAAACTGAGCTGTTCGTTGCATTGACAGTCTGGTTCCCAGCTGTCGAACTATCGAGAACTAGGACAGTCAGGACAGCGTTCGCCGAGTAAGAGCCGGAGGTTGCGGTGAATTTCACAGCCCTTGAGCCCGTGGCTGTTGTGGAGGGAACAGTCAAAGTTATTGTAAAGCTCCGGGAAGTTGCATTAGATATGCTTGAAAACGAAGAAGGGGAGATTGATATTGCGTATATGCCAGTCTCGTTCGCCGAAAGGGAGAGCGCAGTGGAAAGGGAAGGGCCGGTAAGCCGGACTGTCGCGGTTATTGTCCTTGAAGTACCCTTTGTCACAGCAAGGGATGTAGGTGAGAGTGTGAGGGAAAGGGTTGGGGTTGAAACGACCGGAGGAATTGAGGGGTTTTCCGGAGCAACGGTCGTAGTTGTCGTCGAATTCACCGCAGTGACTGTCTTTGTGGTGACGGAAACTGATGTGACGTTCGCCCCCGTGTTCGCGTCAAGGCCGGTGAATGACATTGTGTAAATGCAGGTGCTCGCAACCGAGGCGACCGCCTTTGTCTGCTGGCCTGTGTTGTATTCAACTGTCGTATTTTCGGGCGTCCTTGATTCGAGACTGAAGTAGTAGGAAGGATTTGTGAATGTGCTGGAGCATGTCCCGCTCGAGGAAATAACGCTCCAGGTTGCGGCAGCGTTCACGATGTTTGCGCAATAGGACGAGCCGTAGCAGTTTATTATCTCCGCCAATAGGGCAGTGGAACCTCCGATTGAGACTGATGTCGGGCTCGCGTCAATTAAGATTGTCACTTCCGGAGCCTTTTGGATTGTGAAATTGAGCGGGTCGAGCGCGAAGCTTGAAGTAGTTTCGTTTGATGAGACAAAAGCCCCCTGAGTTATCCCGAGAGCGGAGGAGTTCGCTGTCAAGCGGAAAGTTACATAGCCGGATGTTCCGTTGCAGTAGAATGAAGTGTTCGGGGCGGAAGGGTGGGATGTTGAAGTTGAATTGAAGCAAGTCAGGTTCCCCCCATATCCGGTGACGTTAAGCGAGGTGAAATTGACTGGCGAGAATGTCCCGTTGAAAGTGTTCGGCGTAAGAATTCCCGTGCTCGTGAAATTCAGGGTGAATGACTTTGAGTTTGTTTCGTTCCTAGTTAAGGTCCTTGTCGAATTGGAGGAAACAACCCCAATTTTCAGGATTTCCGGGGCGGAGAAGTTCACAGTAGAATTCCCGCCGAGGGAGTCGTAAAGATGGACTGTCCCGGTGGAGTTTCCATCAGATGTCCCGGCTTTCAGGTAGAGGTTGAAGAGAGCGGACGAATTTTGGACAATCCCACCTCCGGAACAGTTCAGATAGAAGGAAGCGTGGTTGCAGAACCACCCGGAGGAGAGGTTGTAGGCGTTCGTTATGTTGAAATAAGCTGGATTGAATGTCAGATTGAATGAGGTGATATTCCCAGTTCCGTTGTTCGGAAGAGTTAGGTTGACTGATTTTTCGGCAGTCAGGTTGATTTGGGCCGGAGAGAAAGTCAGGTTAGATGATGGCTGGAGAACTGAGAAAGAGAGCTTTTTTGAGACTCCGTGCCCTTCGGAAGAGTTGGCAGTTATTGTTATTGAAGAGCTCCCAAGAGACGCGTTGTTCCGAACAAGGATTGTCAGATTGAGCCAAAGGGAGCTTCCAGATGGAATGGCAGAGTTCCAGACTGACGCTGAACCTGTCCAGTTGGAGGCATCAGTTATGTTCGAAAGAATTGAAAATCCTGATGGAAGGGAGACTGAGAGGGTAACGTTCTCCGAATTCTTGAAAGCTAGGACGGACGCATTCAGGTAAACGACCTTGTTCCGTGGGACATATGAGGGAAAATCGAGAGATGAAGCGTTGACATTCCTCACATCGAAATCCTTGGTCTCCGAATAGGTTGTGTTTTCAGAGTTAGCGCAGGAAACCCGCCAGGTGTGGTAACCGAAAGCAATTCCCGGAATTGATATTGTTGTAAGAGTGTTGTTCAGGACTGAGGAGTTCGCGGTTGTCGCGTTAAGGACGCCGTCGAGATGGACTGCGCAATACATTGAGGAGTTTGTTTCCTCAGTCACATTGAAAGTGAAGTTGACTGTGGAATCGTTCGTATAATAGCCGTCAGCTGGAATGGTTGAATTGACGAACGGCCTAGTGCGGTTCACAGTGAAATTGAATGTTGTCTTGTTATTGTTTCCGGCAGAGTCCCTTGCGAAAACAGTCCATTGGTAGTTTCCTGTGGGAAGGTGGGAATTGACTGAGATTGATTCACCGGTAGAGTTGGTGATGTTTCCAGTCGAATTCGCAATCCAGGAGAGGTTCGCTGATTCGCCGAAGGAAATTGTAAATGATGCGTTCGAGAGGAAAATTGTGTTGTTCGGGATTACATAGGAGATTTGGGGGGCAATGTCGTCGACATTCAGTGAAATTGTGCTGTTCCAAGCCTCGTTTCCGGCGGAATCGTTGACCTTGAAGAAAAGGGCGTATTGCCCGCTTTGGAGGCCTGAGAGGGAAAAGTTGGTAAAGTTGCACCAGCCTTGGGATGGAGAAATTGTCGAATTGGTATAGTTAGCTGTCGAGTTCCCAATTAGCGCCCTGCATGAGGAGACTCCGGAGAGCGCATCAGAGACTGCAAATGAGAAATTGGGGAGGGCAGAACTCTTGAAAGACTGGTTGTCCGGGAAGAGTGGGGAATTGGTTGGGGGAGTATAGTCGAAAACAAGCGTCCTGTTCTCTGAAAAATTCCCGTTACCTGCAGAATCGTTCGCAAAAAACGCCCAGAGATGGACTCCTTCGCTCAGAGCGCCCGGGGAAACTGTCCAGTTGGCTCCGTTCAAATATGAGATGTTGGAGGAATTCATGGCCCAAGTTCCGGTGAAATTGCCCCACAATGAAAGCGAGAAGATTGTAAATGCGTCAGTTGCCTGTCCAGTAAAATTTGTTTCATTGACTGCTGTGGAATATGAAACTGCTGGAGAAAGAGAAGAGACGGCAGGCGCAACACCATCATACCTGAAAATCGAAACAGAAGAGTTCTCAGTTGTCGAGTTCGTGCAGGATATTAGCCAAGTGTTGTTCCCCTGAGAAAACGCTGCCACTGAAGTTATGTTTGCGGGAGTCGAGTTCGTCGCATTGACTGTCCCGACAACCGCATCTCCGAGATATAGGGAGCACACTCCTCCGGAATCGATGTCGCTAGTAGCATTGAAAGTGAAATTCAATGAGAAGTTGTCAAGATTCGTCCAGAAGAGATTTTCCGGATAAATGAGGGTTATTTCAAAGGCGGAATAGCCGGAAAATAGGGAAAACGACAACAAGGACAGATTAAGGGCTAAAAATAAGGAAATCCCTAAGAAAGAGAGTTTTCTTTCTGCCACCGTTTCCAAACACATTATTGCCTTTTTTGGGGATATTTAACAATTTCCACATTGAGCAGTTCAAACGCTCCTTCCGCAAAACGGAGCATTTTGAAGGGGAATAATCCGAAATTTCCCAGAAATTCTTTAATATTGGCGGGGAAAATAAGCCCCAATGTCATTAGGAAAAGGAAATTTCAAGGTTGCTTTTGTTTTCGCAGTTATTTTCGCAATTATCCTAGTTCTTCCGGGATTCTCGACAGGCGGAAAAAAGGTCCTCTTCTATGAGGTCCAAGCAGCGACAACAATGAGAATAACATCGAGCGGATACACCCGCTTCAACGCGCTCCTCCAGGGGGCTGGATATTCGACTGCTTCAATCAGCAGTTCTGACGTCAAACTAACCCAAGAAAAGCTTGTCGATTATGATGTCGTGATAATGCAGGGGCTAAACAAGGCTCTTGACACTGAAGAAATCCTTGCTCTCAGATGGTATGTAGGGGTGAGGGGGGGAGGCCTCCTGATTAACGGGGACGAGCCGGAGGGAGTCAACAATCTAGGGCAAATCTACGGAATATTGATGGACAAGAGGACAACTTGGCTTGTCGACACTGCCAATTTCCCTTTCAACGAGACTGGGCCGGACGGGGTCGCAATTCCCGTTGAGGACAGAAAATATTATGCCCTTGTCAGGAACTTTCCCGACAAAACAGACCCACAAGGCATAAGCCTCTCGGATGTCAACAAAATTGCAGTATACAAGGCGCACCCCCTTTTTGTCGAGTCAGTGAGAGTGAATTCCCCAATCGGAAAAACGAAGGTAATTGCGACCGGAAGCAACCTTTCCTACACTGAAACCGGGACATTTCCTGTGGGAAGCGAACCACCGATTGCGGCGCGGGCATTTTTCGGAAGCGGAGCCGTAGTCGTAATATCCGATTTTGACATACTCTCCGACGCCAACATATATGACCGGGACTATTTCAACGAGACAATAAACAACGACAAGTTCGGGCTAGCAATAATCAACTGGCTTTCGGACACCGGAAACCGGGAGATCACACTAAAGAGCGATTCCGAACTTGCTCTAAAGGTCCTTGATCTGCAGTCGAAGAACATTGCGCTCGACCAAGGGAACAGAACATGGTTTTCCGAAGCCAGTAAGCTCAAAAGCGACCTCGCAAACACGACCGCATCATATGAAAAGGCTCTCTCTGACACCAAAACAACAATGCAGGAGCAGGTGACCAGATGCGAAACAAAGCTCGGGGAATGCTCAAACGATTGTCTGAAGAAAATGGGAATGTGGGGATTGGTCGGCCTGTTTCTAGGAGCGGGAGTTGTCGGAGGGATAATAATCTCAAAGAAATTCAAGAGGAAACCCGGACCTGCTGATTCCAAAGGAAAGCCCTCGGAACAGCAGAAAAAACAGCAAATTGCAAAAGACAAGACAAGGCAGGAAAGGCTTGACGAAGTCAAGGAGAGCGTTGCCACACCTGATGAAATTGAAAAGGTAGAATAAGTCCCAAATGGCTGAGCAAAAATCCCGTTGGACGCTTTTCTCCAATTCGCGGATTTCCACATACGAGTCCTGCCCCCTAAAGTTCAAGTTCAGGTATATTGACAAGGTGCAAGTAGAAGTATCGGAAACAATTGAGCAGTTCATGGGAAAGCGCGTCCACGAGGCATTGAAGCATCTCTACAAAACGCTCCAGATCGGGCGCCTCCTTTCCCTGGAAGAGCTAGCCGGGTATTACAACAAAATCTGGACCTCCTCTCTTTCGGAAATTGAAAATGCAGGAGAGGAACTATTTGTTGCAAAAGAGGGAGATTGCCTCTCGGTTGAGAGCTACAGGGCGCTCGGTGAGCGGGGTATTAGGGACTATTATTCGGAGCATTCCCCATTCAACAATGAAGGGACAACAATCGGCCTTGAAGCGAAGGTAATTGTCCTTCTTCCGGGAGGGGAGAGGCTAATCGGCTATATTGACAGGCTTTCTTCCAGAGGAGAGGGCATTTACGAAATACACGACTACAAAACGAACAGCCGGCTGAAGAGCCAGAAGGAATTGGATTCGGACAGGCAACTAGCGCTCTATGCCATGGCAGTCAAGCGGCAGTATCCGGACGCGAAAAAAGTCAGGCTTGTCTGGCATTTCCTCGTTTTCGGAAAAGAGCTTCGCTCCGAGAGGACTGACAGGGAACTTAGGGAGCTCGGAAAACGGACTGCAGAGCTTGTTGAAAAAATAAGGGGCGCAAAGGAGTTTCCGGCGCACGAGAGCAAGCTGTGCGAATACTGCGAATATCAGGAAATATGCCCGAAAAGAAAGCACCTTTTTTCTGGTAAGTAGGCGTCTGAGGAAAATGAGCGAAAATTTGACGGAGAAGCTCAGGCAGACTCATATGCGAGGATGAAGGATAAAGGCAACAAAATTGACGATGAGCTGGAAAATCCAAGGGCCGTCATTCTGGCATTCTCAAAAGAGAGTTGGGTTGAGAGGATATTCGGGAAAGAATAAGTTGTAGGCATCCGAAGCGAAGAGATTCCCGAATTCCAGAAAGATTGAAAAGAGAGGAAAAATCTCACAGTTTCCAAGAGAAAAAACTATTAAAAGGGACGGATATTTCCCTCAAAACCGCCAAACATATACGCAGGGGTACCCAAGCGGTCAAAGGGGCATGGTTGAGGTCCATGTGGCTTAGTGCCTTCGTGGGTTCGAATCCCTCCTCCTGCACTTGCGCACTATTTTGGATTGACTGCCAAGTTTATCCTGCGCAAGTGCAGTTCGGAGATATCCGCTAACTCTCCGACCTCCTCCTGCCGAGGGAACGAAACAAAGTCCGTGCAGCAGCACAGACACCCTCTTCCTTTCGTAGGGAGAGATCTCGCCTGATTGCTCGCCCTCCTAAATGTACCTGTTCTTTCTGCTGATTGTCATTACAGACAGGAAAAGTCTTAGACCTCTTCATGCCAATCAACAGACAATTGCGCAAGTAGGATGCCTCAACACTGCCCTGTCGGCCGAATTAGGAGAAAAGCATTTATTCTGCAAATCGAGCTTCGGCCACGGAATTGTTTCCAAGGAGGTATTCAGAATACCTCTCATAATCAATTTCCCGGGGAGGCGACCGGAAATCCGAATGGGGGCTTTTAGCTCAATTGGGCTGAAGCACATCCTCGAAAGCCCGCTCATTGAAGGTAGAGCAGCCGGGCTTTTCTCCGATAGCTTCGGGAAAACCGCTGCGGAAGCGGAGTTCATCTGGAGGAAGGCCTTTGAAAAAAACCGTCTGGAAATGAAGCATATTTCAGGATAGGGCTCGGAGGCAAGGGAATTTCAGTCCTCTGAATACAGGACAGCTGAATGCGTATGGCGGAAAAACACAAACAACATGCTGAAATGGAGGCCGGTTGCAAGTCGAAAAATCTTGGAAAGTCTCTTCGGATTATTGCGGGCGTCTCGTTCCTCGCTCTGCTTGCCGGCCTAATTGTCGCAGGCATGTTCGGCCCGGTGAGCTCCCATGGCAAGACTGTCTCGGACGCATTCATCTCATACAGAGGAACTTACTCAATAAACACTAGCGTAACTTTTGGAAACATCCTTTCAATCAGAAGAGAGGGAATACTGGAAAACTCCGATGTCGGAACAAGCTTCAAGGAGTTTTCCTATTTCCCTGTCGGAAAGGAGGAAGCCCGCAAAGCAATAATTACCCGCACAGCCCTTTTGGATTCAATTTTCATAGAAATCCCCTCTCCTTATCCGGGGGAGCTAACACAAAAAATAGAGTGCCCTCTGGAATTCCTCCCCGAAACCTTCGAATATCCCGACGGCCTCGGCAAGGCATACTACCTTCCGGCAGGGGAACGCAGGAACTATGGGGTATGTTCGAATGATCTCGTTAAATACCATTCAATCTATGTATTGAAATACTGCAAAGGCGGCCGATTCCTCGAGGAAATACAGTTTTTTTCAGAGACTTCCGACTGGGGCGTCGGGAAGGCGCCTGATTTGAAGGAAATACTCGAGAAAGTATGCGCCGAAAAATCAATTGGCCAATATTTCGACTAGAACCCTTCCCTGAACGTATTCCGGAATAGGCATCCGCGTGAGGTTCAGTATTGTTGGCATCTGGTCAACGTGGTCTATCGGGTTTTCTATGAAGACGCCCTTTCTTATTCCGGGGCCAACAATCACGAAAGGAGTCCACATACTCTCGTTTTTCGGGTCAATCGCCTGCTTGTATCCTGAGGAGAGAGGATTGATGAAAATATCCCCGTAATCCATCTCTTCGACAGTCTGGTAGCCAATCTTCTGCTGGAAAACGAGGTCGCCGACGCGGTCCGCCGGAAGCGAGAACTCTGAGGATGCTGACTCAAACCCAATAACCTTCTCATAGAGATCTCCTGGAGAGACTGCAAATATCGGGCGGGAACCATCTGAATCCTCAAGAGCTAGCATAGCGTCAATAACTTCCTGCCTAAGAGCATAATATTCCGTCCCGTTCGCGCGCCTGTAATTTCCACCTAGGCCAGAAGGGTTGACATACACGTGGTTCATTTTAAGGAAAATCACCTTGCTCCTGTTCCAGTCTATTTTCGGCTCGCCAGTCTTTTCGTCGTTAGTGTAAAAAAGCCACCCCTTTTCCCTGAACAGGTTGTTGAGTTTCACCTGCCTGTACAGGGGCGCGACGCCGTGGTCCGAGGACAGGATTATTATCGTGTCGCTTCCGGCCTTTTGCCTAATTTCCCCTATTATTGAATCAACGCCCTTGTACATTGTGAGAATCTCGCTCCATGCCTCGCTATCAGTTTCACCTGAAAAGTCCGGGCTGTTCTCATCAACATGCCTGTGCCACCAGCGGGCTTCCAAGAACTGGTTAGGAGTGTAAGTGTCGTGTACAAATAGGTCTGGAGAGTATTTATCGAAAATGAATCCTGCAGCCTTCCTGTGCCATTCCAATGAATCCATTGCTTCGTCGAAAAACACCTTCTTGTCCTCGGGCTCGAACGAAAGCTGGTTCGGCCAGTTGTCGACAAAATCGACCGAAGGGCCTATTGCATCGGTGATTTCCCTAGCTACTGACGAAGGAAACACTATAAGTTCGTTTATGTTGTTGAAGAACAGCCTAATCCTAAATAGGCCGTTTTCTTCCAGCTTTATCAGGGTAAACCTCACTTCTGAAAGAAATGTAAGGTTGTTCCAGGTGAGGTTCACAGGAAACCACTCGCTAGTCTCTCCTTGCTCGAGCGTTGTCACAAGATTTCCGTCGAAATAAAATGACGCCGAGGAATAGCCGGACTTCTCTTCCCCTGAGAGGATTGCGGAGAAATTCTTTCCGTATGCCGGAAGCGCAACATGTATTTCGGGAAGGTAGCTTTGCTTGGCTGGATTCTCAGACACCTTGCCTTTCACGAATATTGTCAATGGCGAACCAAGGTAGAAAAGCCGAAAAGCCCGGCCGTATTTTTTCCGTTCCTCGAGCTTCTCAGCTGACTCGAAGTTTAGTGCGGGTGTGTCGGCCCCCCATCCGCCCCACCGCCCACGTATGACTATTCCTTCATTTATCTCTGGGGGCGTTGACCCCGGGACGGAGAGGATTGCAACCTTTTTCCCAGCATTCTCAAAGAGCGTCCAAATTGGCGCAACCTTTTTCGCGGAAGACGAGAACCCAGCAACCGCCGGCTTGTCAAGGGGGTAACCTTCGACATGCATCGGCCCGTCGGCAATCCCGTGGACTTCCGGATGCGCTCCTGTCAGGAGAGTTGCGAAATTCACCGGAGTGTGGGACGGGAAATCCGGAATTGAATAGCCATATGCTCCGTTATCCATCATCCATTTTATGTTCGGGAGTTTTCCTTCGTCCGCCCATTCGAACATTTTGAACTTGTATGGGTCTGCCCGGAGCCCGTCAGGAATGAACCAGTAGACTTTTACTGATTCCTGAGCTGGGGAGGGCGTTTTTCCGTTCTGAGCGAAAAGGAAAGCGGCAATAACTGCCACGACGACAAGCCCGACTGCCAAAAAAAACGCAAGCGAAGTCCATTTCCTAATCAGGCCAACCACAATGAGGGCCGAGCCATTTGAAGTTATATAATTCTTTGCTTCCCAAAAGAATTTTTAGCGGTTTTCTTGCTCGCTCCAGCCGAATTTCTTGGAGTTGGAGTTCAATGTCAAAGACAAGCCTGAACTTGCCAAGAGCCCAAACCGCGGGGCGTTCTCCGCCCCCCAGTTCCTAGTTCCTCCTGACCACCTGAAAACAGGCCTCTTATCAGAGCACAACGTCAAAGACAAGCCTGAACTTGCCCGGAGCAATGTCCCCGCACCTCCGGGCGTTCATAATTCTTGCGCTAGGAAGCCTTTCAGCAATTGTTTTTTCGGTGTCTGAAAAGTCGCGCCCGAACGAATAGAAATGGAGAAACGTTCCCTTTTTGGAAATCAGAGGGATTAGGTCAAGGAAGTTATCCGCACACTTCGGAAGTGGCATGAGAATTCTGTCGAAAATAAGCCCTCTCTTCGCAAGATTCGGGACAATTTTCCGAACATCGCCCGAGATTGCCTCGGAATTAAGGGAAAGCTTGTTCAATTTTATGTTCTCCTTCAGGTATTTCGCGCCTTTGGGGTTCTTTTCAATTGAATATACAAAGCAGTCCGGATGCTCCTTTGCAATAAGGATTGAATAGGGACCGCATCCGGCGAACATTACAAGGATTGTCTCGTTTTTTCCGATAAGAGAGGAGATTCTTTTTCTTTCAGATGCCTGCCTCGGGGAGAAATAGACTTTCGACGGGTCCAATTTAAGGCGAACGCCGTTCTCGTTATGGATTGTTTCCATTTTGGCGCCCCAGATTTTCTTCAGGGGCCGGACGCGGAATTCGTCCTCAATTATCCCAGCCCTTGTCGAAATGCAGGCGAGATTAGGATAGACTTTTTTCAGGGCGAGTGCGGCGAATTTCTGGCTCTCTCTTGGGAGCGAGGGAACGTCCAGTATTCCGACAGTTCCGACAATGTCGAATGATTTCGAAAACTTTTTTCCCTTGGGCATTATTCCGGAAAGAAGCTTTTCCAGGGACTGGCTGTGGGGCGCCTGAAGGGGAAGGTCCCGCTCCACAATATCAAGACCTTTTTTTCCCCCGAGAACTGGAATCAGAATAAATTCCCCGTCCGGAACAATTTGCCTTCCATTGTCAATAAGGCCTCCGTCAGAGAGGCTTTTTCGGGTCTTTTCGGCGAGAGCCCGCTTCGCCCGGACTGCGAGGCCGGTGGCTGAGCCTGTTGCTGGGCTTTTCGAATTTTCCTTTTTTTTCTGCACAGAACAAATTGCAGACAATTGTTTTTAAAGATTAAATTCAGGAAACCTTGCGAGGTTTCGAAAAATGCTTGTCCTGATAGGTCTTGGGCTTGATGTGTCGGAAATAACACTCAAAGGGGTAAACGAAGTAAAGTCGGCGGATATTGTCTATCTTGAGGACTATACAAACACAATTTCCCCGGTTCAGATTGCCTATCTTGAGAAAGTCACGGGGCGGGAATTTTTAAGGGCAAAACGGGAGGATTTCGAGAACAATTCTGCCGAATTGATTGAAAAGGCTCTTGGGCAGAAAGTGGCAATACTAGTTTCCGGAGACCCTCTTGCCGCGACAACCCATCTTGCATTGATTGAAGAGGCGAGGGAGAAGGGCGTCCAATGCGAGATTGTCTCTGCGCCATCGATTTTCACTGCAGTCGGAAAGACGGGCCTCCAGCTTTACAAGTTCGGCCGGACTGTCTCCCTCCCATCATTTGGAGAATTCCCTTCAGTTGTCGAATACACGAAGAAGAACCTCTCGGCAGACCTCCACACGCTCGTTCTTCTTGATATTGGAATGAATCCGAAGGAAGCAATAAGGCACCTGAAAGCGTTCTTCCCGGAGTTCGTTGTCCTCTCCCGTGCGAACAGGCCCGACATGAAAATTGCCTGGGGGGAAGCCGAAAAATTGGAAGCACTCGAGTTCGGGAAGGCTCCCCACTGCTTGGTAATTCCGGCAAAGCTCCATTTCACTGAGGAGGCTTTCCTCAAATGGTTCAGGTTCGATTAGAATGAACAGGATGGAAAAGGTTGCCCGGCGAGAAGTTGAACGGACTGGCTCGTTCATTGAAAAGGTTGAAATTGTTGAGGAGTCCGAAGAGACAAGACAAGTTCTTCTTCTGGCCAAGTCCTATTTTTCGGACGCAAAACATTTCCTGAAAGAGGGAAAATTTGTCGAGGCGTTCGAAGCGGCGATAATTTCTTGGGGATATGTTGATTCGGGCCTGCATTTCGGTAAGTTCCGGGTTCCGGAAGAATTTCTAGGAACATTCACAATTGAAAAGAAAAGGCGGGCGGGAGGGGAGATTTCTTCCATCCCGTTTTTCTTGGATTGATGAAATTTAGATTGGGTACGTCTTTATAACTCCACGTGCTCCGAGATCATTTAGCTGGGGAACATAACTTTCAAAGTCCGGGCCAAGAACAAACGCCAGATATTCCAGTCCCTTATTTAGCTTTGAAGGTTCATTCGGTTGGGGTTTGTAGAGCGAACTAGCGGGAGTTTTCGCAGTGAACGGGATGGAAGGAGAATTCTGTTGCCCCCTCGCAAGTTCCTCAAGGCGATTAAGTATCTCCTTATAGCCGAGAGTCTTCACGTCTCCGCCTGGGCCGTCATCGGTTTTTGCCGGCCCTTCTGCCGGCCCTTCTGCCGGCCCTTCTGCCGGCCCTTCTGCCGGCTTTTTAGCTGCCACAGGACCTCTTGCATAAGAACTTACTGCCTTGCCTATTCTTGAAGCGCCTTCTCCCAAAAATCCCGCCAAACCTCCATAATAAGGAAACTCTTTGGCTGAGTTTGCAAGATCATTTACATACCTCTTAATTATACCCTCATTGTTAACGAACATTTCCCCCCACAACTCACGTGCGTTTTCAGGTTTTGCCATTTTTCATCATCAATCCTTTTTTGTTATTTAATAGTAATATATTCAATCTTGCTTTTAAAGTTTTCTTTTTATTGTCTTTACAAAGGCCAAATGATGTGTTATTTTATTAAAGGCCTAAGAATAGTTCTAAATCTATTCTGCTTCTGCGGAACCGTTAGAAAGAAGAAGGACGAACTTGACAGTCATTGTCTCGAATGCAATGGCAACTGCAAGAACAATTACCGAAATAACCGTTATTGAGACAGTCATCAGGTATAATGAGCTCTGACCGGTAACATAGCTCACCAAATATGTGAGAGCGCTCCAGACAATCTGAATCAGGTTAAAGTCGCCCCTGACTGCCGCAACCATTGAGATGAAAGCGACTATTGATGCAATGAAGTTCTCGGTTGTCTTTGAGAGTATCTCCGTATATGAGAAGAGCTCCTTTGCAATCTTATAGACAACCATTGAGGGGACTATTACAACGAAAATGAGGTTCAGTGTCAGGGGGGTTCCAAGAATAGTCAGTATGAAAAGATCTATTATTGAAAATGCGTTCACCAGGCCTATTGTTATAATGTGGAGGGGCGCTAAAAACGAGGTTGCCGGGAAGAAATCGACTCCGTAGAAATAGGCGAGGATTCCGAGGAAAATGGCTAGAGTTGACGAAGCGTCCTCGAAATTGCTGTCTCCGGGGAATGTGAATGGCTTTATTATTGTAGTTAGGCAGACCAAGGTTATTATGAGGATTATTAGGTCCATTGCAAGACGCCCTCCTGTTCCGGAATAAAAACCTCACTTTTTCTTTGCAAGGTCCTTCATTCCTCCCTTTACAACTTCCTGCTGAATAATGTTCACTGCCGCCTGCATCTGGTACCTGTATTGGTTAGCGCTCTCAGACTTGAAGACCTTCTCAATGAGACCGAACATCCGCACAAGAGTCGCAAGAAGCGCGAAAAGTATTATTGACCAAGGCTCGAGGAAAAACGAATACCCTTCCCCGAACAGTTTGTTGAAGAAAAATCCAAAAATTCCGTTGTCAGTGAAGAGCGCATAGTCTGTGTAGAAGACAAGAATCATTCCGAAGAGGGCAATCCATTTGGCCGTGCTCCGGAACATGAAGGAGAACCTAGCGAGGATGTCCTGAAGGAAGAAAAACATCAGGAGAGCAGGGGAGAAATGTATCAAGAAAGTGTACCAGTCCAGCCGGAAAATGAAGTTTATTGCGCCAGCTCCTAGCATTGTTGCAATGAATGCGGCAAAGTCAGAGGTTCCGGGCGTAATTTCCTTCACAAGGAAGAATATCAGCGTGAATGCTGCAAGGAATTGGATCATTGAATACTGGTTGTTCGCCCCAAATCCGAAAGGCTCAAGGAGCGCAAACATCGGGCCAAAGAGCTCGTCCGCAAAGCCCCTTCCTTTTGAAACAAGATCTGTGTTCGCGGCGCCCGAAGTGGCGGAATGTGCAGGAGCCAAAAGGAGGAGAAGCAAGGCAAGTGAAACGAACTGCAGTTTCTCCAATTTCCCGAGAGAAAAAACTGGCATTATGCCCCCTTCCTTTTTGCGGAATAATCCAAGCGGGAATAAGTATGCCTTGAATGGTGTTCTGACATTCCCTCAAGCCAGAGCCGGAGTTCCCGTAGCTCCCTCCAGAAAATTATCAACGAAAGGGCGACAACCGCGGAAATTGTGTTCGCTCCGGCCTGCGTAACTGAAAAGTCGGACCATGCGTTTCCGGAGAAGAATGAATAGAGGGCAATTGCAAGGGAGAAAAGGAGGATTGCCGAGAGGACGTATTTGAGGACTGATAAAAGAAAGCCGTCCAGATGCTCGAGAAAAAGGGAAATTGATGCAGTCTCAAAGGGCTTTTTCTTTTCCCCTTTTTTCACTGCGGGCGCCATTTCAGGAAACTGCTCCCTAACCTTCTTTCTTTCCAGTCGCAGTAACCGCTTTTCCTATCTGGTTCATTGCCCTGTATCCCCATATTGTCTCCTGCAGGGACAGGACTGCTGCATTCGCCATCTGGGAAGTAAGAGCAAGCTGACCCAAGAAACCTGAAATAAGCGCCATTATCAGCATTATTGCAAGGAATCCGCCCCAGTTACCAAGTCCTCCTTGACCAATTGGAGGAAGGAGCAGTACTGTAAACTGCTCAAGAGTAGCGCTGAGGCTCGCAATAAGTGAGCGTCCGTTCATTGGAACTGTTGCAATCATTGAAACTCCGAGGGAAAGCATTCCCTTTGTCCGCGTTGTCATGAAAGTGAAGCTCAATGCATCAAATGTAAAGTAATAGACAATAATGAATGGGATTATCCCGAAAACAACAATGCACGCCCATGCGGCAGTATTAACATTGCTATAGAAAGGGCACGAGGAGGAAGTAAGCAGACCGAGCTTGGAAAATGCGTTGTTAATTGCGCTGAAAAAAACCCCTCCGACACCTGAATTGCTTGCATAAGTCCCTACAGCAACCAGCAAGACAACAATGAAAGCATACATGAAAACATCGTTGTCGCCTTCCCCCTTTCGCCCGGCAATTCTTGAAAATAATCCCCTGCCTTTCGCCATGTTTGACTGGGACTCTCGGGAAAATCTTACTTTTATACTTTGCCAATTTTCCCACTCGGGAGACATTATTTATATTGGAAAGAGCTAAAAAAGACAGATATGGGGGCTTCCCGGAAAATGAGATGGGAATTCTCGAGCATTTGGAAAATTTTCCCCATCCTAACCCTTGTTTTCATTCTTGCTCTTTCGCCTGCCCCGGCATTCTCAGAGGACCCTCTTCTTTCCCCGATTGACGGGGGAGATCCTTCCGGAGAGTCCGGCCTTACGGGAGGAACCCCCGAATCCTGCACAACAACCGGCCTTTGCCTCGACTTTTCTTCGGTAGGCGACAACAGCTTCTTTGGCATACTTCAGACATTCTGGGACAAAGGAATTGCCCCACTTTTCGGGCAGATAACGCAATCCGCAAGGGAATGGGACAATCTGCCAGCTAAACCGCCGGAGAACTTTGGCCCGAGGGTTGTCGAGAGCTATGGGATTTCGGAAAACGAGCTTGAGAATGCGTGCGGACCGGATTATGACAGGCCCCTAATAAATGTGAGCAAAGAACTCTCTTATGTTTTCCTCGGAATCGGGATTGTCCTGATGATTCTAGGGCGTTTCGCTTTCAAAAATGCGTCTTGGATAAAGATAGTTGCTGCGCTTTTTTTTGTGATATTCACCCTATCGACAAACATTGCCGCATGGATTCTTTTCGGATGGATTCTTTTCCTGATAATACTTTTCGAGACCCTTGCCGCTCCTCCGGAGGACTTGCAAAAAGAATTCCTCGAGCCGGACAATTGGAAGGCAACATTTGCAAAGGAAGTAATCCAAAGCACAATAGGAGATACTGAATACTCGAGAATTCTCGATGTCGCGGCAACTGCGGACAGCGACTATGACGAGCTCAGTTTCGTCCAGAAAGCAACGCATCTTGCCGACCAGTTCTTGGACAAATCTACCGGAATTCCCGGAGTTGACGATCGGCTGATGGGAGGAGTTGCCGGAGGCGCCGGTGACGGCGCAAGCAAAAGCAATGACGCGTCAGAGCGCCTCCGAGCGAAGAAGGGCGCCATTGCCGGAAGGGAAGCTATAAAATCCACAATATACGACGTTTTCAGGGCATTTTCAGTAATTGAGCTCGGATATGTGTGGATCTTTCTTCTTGTAGTGGCTTTTGCAACAAGCATGAATATTTTCGGAATTGCGTCCTATTACGAATATATTCCGGTAAGGGAGCCGACGAGCTGCGTCAACATCTGGGCATCAATAATCCCCGCGACTTTTTGGGCGTTCTGGATGTGGCAGATTGTCGCATTCGCTGTGGAAAAGTCTGTCTTTCTCCTGGCAGTCTTCCTTCCAAGACCAGTAGTTATTTGGATACTTTTGCCCTTCAACGGAGGACCAATACCTGTCCTAAATTCCCTTATTCGGCTCGCATTCCAGTTCTTGGGAACCCTCTATATTGTTTCCTTGGCAAAACCCCTTTCAGGGACAGCCGTCCCAGCAAACCCACTGGACCTCTTCATGAACGCAATAGTTGCCGCGCTCTTCTACCTTCTCCTTATAGTGACTTCAATCGGAATAAGGGTGCTTTTCCTCTATCTCACTCTCCCAGTAACCGTTCTTCCAAAATTCATCCTCGGAATGATCAAGAGCACGAGCGCATATGGCAAGATTTCCCAGAAAGTCTCGAAAGGAAAAGACAAGTTCGGGGATGTTACTGACGAGATAGGTGGCTCTGTTGAAAAGGCAAAAGACTCTTGGACAACCCGGATTAAGTCGGTGAATCCTTGGCAAGGAAAAACCATGACTCCTAACCAGCAGGAAAAGTGGAAATACGCCAACATTAACAAGGACATCGGGGTTGTTCCAGCAGGAGTGCTGGGGGCGGCAAAGAATTCGATTGGCGGATTCTTCAGGAACTTGGGCTCGAAATTCGGGGGGAACAAATAATGGCAGGAGAGGAACTTTATTTCAATGTCCCGGAATTCTTCTGGACAATTTTCAACATGATTTTCGGGGGCAAGGGACAGCCTTGGTATGAGATAATTTTCCTCTATGCAATTCCTGCGCTCCTCGTCTTTTTCACGCTGGAAGACCTCTTCTATCTGATGGGGTTTTTCAGGAAAATAACCGCAACAGTAATGGCTGCGGTCTTCGCCCTAATGTTCGCCCATTTCGGATTTTATGACGACTATAACACATTCGTTAACTCCCTCTTTTTAGAGCCGATTTTCGGGGAAACAGGACTATTCATTGCAATGTTCATAACAGTCTTCACTTTCGTGATTGTCTATTGGTTCATGAGCAATTTCTTCATAGGGTTTGTCACTGCCAGGGCAGCTTCCAAGGGCTTGGCTGAGCTCTCGGGGGGCGGGCAGATATTGACCCTGATTGGTCAGACTGCTGCACGGCTCGGGAACAGGGAGGGCTCAAACAAGCAGTCAATTGTCAATTCCCAAAAGGCTGAGAGAAGTTCTGGCTGGGCTCCAGCTTTCAGCAAGTTCAAATAAGATGGGAAACTATATAAATTATCGAGTGGTAATACCATTAAGGATTTTGGGGTTGCTGTTATTTGGACACTGCCCTTAAATCGGCAAACTATAAATGCTAGAAAGAGAAAATAAAGGGAACTGGCCGAATAAATAATCAAAAAAGGAGAAAAGAGAAAATGGCAATAAATTCGGGGACATTCGTAAGCATTCTGAACGATATTGGCGGGTTTTTGCTAACAATAATCAACGTCCTTTTGGGAACAACAGGGAGTCCGATGTCAACTGTTATTTTCGCATACATCCTGCCGGGCGTCCTTATGTTCTTCATTCTCTACGACTTTATTTATCTGATGGGCTTTTTCAGGAAAACAACTGCAATGTGGATTGCAATAATATTCTCCCTTTTCGGGGCTCGGTTCGGGGTATATTGGCAGGTAGTCCAGATGCTCCAGACTTTTCTCGGAAGCTCGGCAACCGGTTCTGGTGTCTGGATACCAATGCTGACTCTGATATTCATTCTTATGGCTTTCTGGTGGACAATTGGGCATTTCCTATGGGGATTCCGGTTTGCCAGTGCTGTTTACAAGGAAAGCGACAAAATAGAGAGTGCAATCGGTGTTCTTGACAGGATTGGAAGCCGTCTAGAACAATTGGGATCTAAATAAAAGGAGAAAGAAGATATGGCATTGGATGCTGGGACAATAAATGGCTTTCTGAACGATATTGGCGGGTTTTTGCTAACAATAATCAACGTCCTTTTGGGAACAACAGGGAGTCCGATGTCAACTGTTATTTTCGCATACATCCTGCCGGGCGTCCTTATGTTCTTCATTCTCTACGACTTTATTTATCTGATGGGCTTTTTCAGGAAAACAACTGCAATGTGGATTGCAATAATATTCTCCCTTTTCGGGGCTCGGTTCGGGGTATATTGGCAGGTAGTCCAGATGCTCCAGACTTTTCTCGGAAGCTCGGCAACCGGTTCTGGTGTCTGGATACCAATGCTGACTCTGATATTCATTTTGATTGCTTTCTGGTGGACAATTGGGCATTTCCTATGGGGATTCCGGTTCGCTCAAGCAGTCGCAACCGAACAGCACAAACAGGGGGCTGCACTTCATTTACTCAAGACAATTGGGACACGGCTTGAAAAATTGGGTGAGAAATAATAGGAGGAAAAGACAATGGCATTTGATGCAGGGACAATTGTTAGCGTAATTAACGACATTGGAGGGTTCGTCCTCTCAATAATAAACATTCTTTTGGGAACAACAGGGAGTCCGATGTCAACTGTTATTTTCGCATACATCCTGCCGGGCGTCCTTATGTTCTTCATTCTCTACGACTTTATTTATCTGATGGGCTTTTTCAGGAAAACAACTGCAATGTGGATTGCAATAATATTCTCCCTTTTCGGGGCTCGGTTCGGGGTATATTGGCAGGTAGTCCAGATGCTCCAGACTTTTCTCGGAAGCTCGGCAACCGGTTCTGGTGTCTGGATACCAATGCTGACTCTGATATTCATTCTTATGGCTTTCTGGTGGACAATTGGGCATTTCCTATGGGGATTCCGGTTCGCCCAAGACATCAACAAAGCAGGAATGGAAATTGACTCTGGACTTACTTATCTTGACAATATCGGCTCGTTCTTGGGCTCAGATGCTCCGAGCAAGTCCCAATTCAAAGACATAAAAATGTTTGAAAAATAAAATGGCAAAAAAACAACCAAAAACCGGCTCACAAGGCACCCACACAAATTTCGCGCAGTTCAAGGAGGGTTCGGACAGGCTGGCGATCGCATCTACAATTGCAACTGTTCTCCTGTCCATTTTGGTTGTTGTTTCCTTCTTTTCCGGGGAAGCTTCGAGAGTCACCGAGCTTCTATCAATATTCCGGACATTTGTCTTTCCTTGGCTCTTTGTCCTCTTGCTACTCTCAATTGCGAGGGAGTTATGGGCAATCCGGGTCTATGCCAAGCACATACATTTGGGAGGCCTTATTGAGCGGTATATTGACGGGGAAAAGCATAATATATAGAAAATGGGGGAAATGAAATACAAAAATGGCATTCGTTGACGAAACAATAGCTAATCTGGTTGCGCAGGGGTTCTTCGACTATGTCCTGCCTTTCCTATTGGCGTTCTTTGTAATCTATGCAATACTCCAGCAGGCGAAGATTCTCGGAGGGAAGCCTGGGATTGACGCAATTGTTTCAATGATTCTCGGCCTATTCGTGCTTTATTTCGCAAGAGTCTATCAGGTTGGCCGTTTCCTCTCAATATTCTCCGGAAAGGGCTTTCTGACAATAATTGTCCTGATGTTCACCCTGATGATAACAATGTTCGTCTACAATGTCATGAAAAACGCGACCGATTTCATAAGAAAAGGGGAAGAGTGGAAATACGGGCTAGTCATTTTCGGGGGAGCGGTCCTACTTGTTGTATTCGCGCTCAATTCGAGCCCGAACACATGGCAGATACTATTCGGAGCGGACTTTAACATTGACAACAACGCCCTTGTGACAGTCGGAGTTGTCGCAGGGCTAGTTGGCCTAGTCGCAATAATTATGAGCAAAGGCGACGACAAGCCAAATGGAAGCTAAAGGAGCCGATGGGCGTAAACCCGAGGTTCCGAACCAAAGAATATGGATAAAACAAAGTGAGGGAAAAAAAGAACATGTACCTATTTGCGAATGCAATTGAAGGAGTGATTGATCAGGCAGTACAGCAGGGAGTTTATTCGGTAATATTGCCGTTCGTCCTGATTTTCTTGGTGATGTTCGTTGTCCTCAAGAGCTCCGGAGTAATTGATGAAGTCTGGCTTGCTGCCGCAATTTCGGCAGTATCCGCCCTTGTCGCAACCCTATTCCTCGCAAGCATGCCAATTGTCGGTGAATTTTTGTCTTGGCTACTAGGGAAAGCCGGAGTTATTCTGATAATTGTCCTGATTGTCCTTGTTGTTAATGCCTTCGTTAACAACAACGCGAACAAAGAGTAAATTAAGAGCCTAGGAGAGAAAATCCGAGGTTCCGAACTAGAACGAAGTGAGATCCGGCGAAGCCGGTCAAGAAATGTAGATAAAACAAAATGAAGGAGAGAGAGAGAGAGAGAGAAACAATATGGGAGACGCACCGATTTTTGACAAGAAACTGGTACTGATAGGGGCTCTTGGAATAGTATTGCTTCTGGTTGTTACAACGCCCGGATGGAAAACTATTTTCGGCCTAGAAGGAATAAACTTCTCAGGCCAATTCATTACATACGGGCTTGTTGCCGCAGGAATTGTCGGGCTAATTGTTTTCGCAATGAGCGCATCAAAAGAAGACAAATAAATTGATTATTCAGTTCTTTTTTATTTTTTGTTCTTTTTATCGGCAATAATATGAAAATATTGGGCTTTTCCAGCTAAAATTGACAATAAAACCACTATTTTTAAAAAGAATTTGTCCGAAAAAGGGATGAAAAACGGGTCGTTTTCTAATGCGCCCGGCAACTTGACCGAAAGGAGAAAAACGCAGATGACAAGGCAGTACATACAGCAAGTAATAAAGCCGAGAAACTTTTCAAACCATAAGGGCGACTATGGACGGATTCTTGTTGTCGGAGGATCGCCAGAATATGTCGGTTCTCCGGCATTGGTTGCCCTGTCAGCATATGCGGCAGGAGCGGATATTGTGAAAATTGCAGCGCCTGAAAATGTTGCCTGGGCAATAAACGCATATGCGCCCCACCTGATAACTCTCAAGCTTTCCGGGGACTATTTCAATTCCACCCATATTGACTATATTTTGAAAGAGGCTGAAAAAGCGGACGTTGTTGTTGTCGGAAACGGTCTTGGAGACAGAAAAGAGACGATTTTGGCAGTCGAAGAGCTCCTGAAAAAACTTGAGAAAATGAAAGCTAACATTGTCCTTGACGCGGACGCTTTCAAGGCGAAATATGTGCCGAAAAAATCAATAATAACGCCCCATGAAAAGGAATTTCTCTCAATTTTCGGGAAAATCCCCCCCGCAAAGGAATTTGAAAAAAGGAAAGAATTTGTGAAGAAATCCGCTGACAAGGCAAAGGTTACAATACTCCTAAAGGGCGGAGTTGACATAATAACTGACGGAAAGAAGCTCGAGGAGAACCGGAGGCATAACCCTGAGATGACCGTCGGGGGAACTGGAGACACTCTTGCAGGAATTGTGGCAACTTTCTGGGCGCAGTCTGACGGGGAGAAAGCATTCGAATCTTGCTCTGCCGCTGCCTGGGTTAACGGCGCTGCCGGAGACGTGTGCCTTCAGAAAAGGAAACGGGTTCTTCCCCAGTGGCTCGTTGAGTCAATTCCGGAGGCAATGACATCCTCTCTTTGAGTATTCGGGAATTCCTTGAAAAAAGGGTTCTTGGGCCATATTTCCAAAAGCCGGTTCCGTTCAGATGCGACCGGAGCGGAAAATGCTGTCGGGATTTGGCAGTATCCCGCGAGAGGGAACTCGAAGTAATCCGCGGAAATACAGGCCCATTTTACAGAACCCTTCCTGGCAGGGGCCTGAAAGGAGTAATGATTTTTGATTGGGAAAAAAAGGGCCTTGAGAAAAACCTCGAAAAATTGGGCCTACAGGGAAAATTCGAGCCGGGAACTGCAATTATTCCAAAGGACAAAAAACAACCCCCAATAATTGCAAAGTGGCTTTTCTATTATTCGAGTTGCCCCTTTATCGGAGCGGACGGACTCTGCGGAATACACAATGAGAGACCACTCACATGCAGGAGATTTCCCTTGGGAGGAATACTGGGGATATTCTCATCAATAAGGAAAGGTGTCCCAGTCGCAATCCCGATATCTAACCTCTGTTGCGACGGGGAGAAAACGAACATTCCTGATTTCTTCTTATCCCCAAAGACAATGGTCGAAAAGTTCTCGGCAGCTTTTGGGGAATGCTTTTCGGCCAAGGTTAAGAGCGATTCTGACGACATGGTAATTCTCGGGTTAGTTGGGTATGTTGAAAAGGTCATGGGAATCCCTTTTGAAGAGGGCTATTTGCATCCTGAATTGGTTTGGAAGCTTTCTAAAAAAAAGGGCGTCCCGATATCGGATTTTCTCATTGAAAGGAAACTATTGACGGAAAAGCAGCTTGTCCGCGCAATTAGGAGGAACAGAAAGGAATTGGAAAGCCTCCTTTTTTCCGGAAAATTCCGGGAAATAAAAAAGCACAGGATTTCCTTTTAGGGGTTCCTCGCAAGGGAAACAAGATTTTTGAAGAACAACGCGAGAGCCCGAAGGGAAAATGTTTTCGAGGTTCCGGACATCCTCTCCCGGAATTCAATCGGGAATTCTCCTATTCTGAACCCGCCCCGCTCAAGGAATGCGAGGGAAGCTAGCTGGAATGGATAGGCATCAATCGGGAAACTCTTTTTTCTGTCAGCAGGAACAAGCCGATTAACTGCTTTCCTTGAATATATCCGGAAGCCAGATGTCAGGTCGGAAACACCCGACTTGAGAAGCTTTTTCGAGAACGAGTTCGCGGATTCCGAGAGGAACTTCCTGAAATGGCTCCATCCGGAGATTTTCCCCCCGGGGCAGTATCTGGAGCCAATTGCAATGTCCAGCTTTTTTTTCCGGAAAAACCGCAACAGTCCGCCAGCATCAATGGGGGAATGGGACAAGTCAGCATCTAGGACGATTGCCGGAAAATGTTTGCATTTGGAAAGACCCAAAAGGACAGAGGGGCCGAATCCGGAGTCGCATGGAATTATTTTCGTCCATGGAAATTTTTTCGAGAGGGGGCGAACCTCGGACAATGGGCAGACAACAAATATATTCGCATCCGGGAAGCTCTCCCGAAGAACTGGCAAAAGAGCCGACAGATTCGCTCCTTCGTTTTTGGCTGGAATTACTATTGAGCAATCCATCAGGGAAGAAATCAATGCCTGTTCGGATTAAAATAGTTAGGTTGCAGAGTCTATTTCACCCAATTCTTCCGCCAAGCGCTTTCCAATACCCGCGAAATTGTGGCGGAGTTCTGCTGAAAAAATCTCGCTTTCCACAATATCCTTTGCAAGCTTCAATTTTATCCCGTCCCAGGAATGGGTCGTGTATCTTAATTTTTCCCCGTGCTTTTCAATGTCGACTCCCAGAGTGTTTCCTTCCTCGTGAATCCTGAATCCGTCAGGCAATTCCTCCTCCGTAACCGAAATTGAACCAACCTCGAATTCCACCAGTTTGTCCCCCAGCACAAGTTCAGTTACCATTTTACTCGCCTTAGTTTATATTTACTTTTAAGTAGTATATAAACTTTAAGTACAATGGCCTACCAAAGGTAATAAGATAAGGAAAAATAAAAGATGAGCCCAAAAAAGAGCCAATTTTTTACTTATGCCGTTCTTTTTATCAGATGATAACCAAACCTGGTCTTTACGGGTTGCTCCGTTATCTGCCCTATTTGTAGCATGCGTGCTGCCTCATCGAATTCCTTTACCATCTGACCCCTTCCGAAAAAGCCCAAGTCACCGCCCCTCTTCTTCGAAGGGCAGTTTGAGAATTCCTGCGCCGCCTGCTCGAAGGTCTTTTGCTTGTTCTTTATTATTCCCAGAATTTCGAGCGCCTTGCTCTGCTTTTCTACCAATATGTGGCTTGCCTTTATTTTCCCGTCGTTTCCTGCCATTGCAATTGAGGCATATTTTGAGGTTTAATAACCTTTTGAGTAAAATCAAGGACGCGACTGTGGCGGGTTAGACGCTCTATGAACAAACCACTTGACAAACTCACGGAACTCTTTGTTTGAAATATGCAAAATAAATGATTTTGAAGTTCGCGCGTTTAAAGAGAGAAAAGTTCCGCCCCGAGAGAAGTATAGTGACGGCCTATCTATTTTCACTTTGCCTACCCCATCAACGTCGCTGATATTTGAAAGAATGCAATAACCTATCAGCTGATGATAATCTTGCTCATTCAGTAGAATAAATTTCGTTGTCTTTATATCGATGAGATTCGAGTCAATTATCAAATCTGCATCCGCGCCATCCACCAAATTGGAGGCGTTTCCGAATGTCGGATTTAGCACACATAGTTTCTTTGAACTGAATTGGCTTTCCGCGACAAGATTAATTAGGTTCTTTAAATCTTGGACATCTCCAGCATCTATAGAATCCAATTTCGAGTCAATATAATTCGCCCTATATATAGGATCTATTTTTGCAAGATATATCGCGGTGCGTATGATTGGTTCAGAGAGACGCCCTTCTTTCAAATAATCCAAATAAGTTTTTTAGCTTCGGCAATGCGCTTCGCCAACTTTGACTTTAACTGAACATCCTCTATTCTAGATATTGCGGACTCGGCAACCAATTCACGCGTTTTGGCTGATGGATTTTTCCTTTTTACATAAAACCCTAACAAATAGTCAAAAGCGTGCCTACTGAACTATAATTGGCAGTTACTGGAGGAGCCATTACTTCAGAAGGAGTATCAACATCGGGAAGAGGAAACGTCTTGAAAAAATGCGCCTTTACATCGGGCTCTTTAATAAATGAAGTAAAACTCATATGCAAGAAAAATAAGCACTCTCTTTTTCAAAATTTCGCCCGATGGCTCGGCCGCCACAAAAAGCAATTCAATAACAATGCAGAATCGCTGGTTTGAAAAACCCACATATTTTTCTTTTGACCCGTAAACGGACTTTTTGAAAAAGGAGAAGCTGGTTTAGTGTCAGCAACGCACGTGGGTTTTCCGTACTGCTGTACGGACCTCGCCCGATGGCTCGGCCGCCACAAAAAGCAATTCAATAACAATGCAGAATCGCTGGTTTGAAAAACCCACATATTTTTCTTTTGACCCGTAAACGGACTTTTTGAAAAAGGAGAAGCTGGTTTAGTGTCAGCAACGCACGTGGGTTCCCGCCACAAAGGGCAGTACAGCCACATTCGCGTTCCGGATTCACTTCCGTGTTCGGGATGGGAACGGGTCTTGCCCGGAACCTTTGGCCGCTGACATTTGGGATGCGTTTCAAGTGTTTATAAAACTTTTCAACGGAGGAATAATAAGGGAGTTTGCCCTAATAGGGCTCGATAATGCCTTCAAGCGACGAAAATAAAAAGCCCGGCCAGAAAAAGGAGCGCGAGCTTTTTGCATTAGACGAGCTTGAGAGGAGCCTTGGGGATTTTGAGGAAAAAACTTCCTCGGACTGGATTAAAAAAAGGCAAAAAGAACTTGACCAATCCGAAATATTCTCCCCTGACATTTCAAAAGCAACAGAGGAAGAGGAGCGGGAGAACGACCAGGATGAAAGGATGAGAAATCTCATTTTCCTCCGGATTCGGGAAATTCTTGCGAGTGGGGAGAAGAACCGCTCTGAAAAATTAAAGGCCCTGATGTCCCAGGCTCCGAAGGGAATGGAGGGGGTTGTGGGAGAAATAATCAGGAAATATTCCCCAGTGATGAACGAGCCAACACAGGCAATTGAGCATCCCCAGAAAGCCGAGCTTCAGACTGCTACGATTTTCTCAGGATACAGGCAAAGCGATGAGATGAAAAGCGACAATCCATATGCCTCTGTCGGGGATGCGGTGTCCGGGCTCTATTCGGGCGGGGGGAATTCTCCCGACTATGCAAAAGTGCGGTTCGGAACTGACACTAGCGCTGAAACTGTTGTCAAGCGCCTCCTTGGGCGGTCTGACGAGGACGAAGAGAAAAGGGGCAACTATTCCAATTTTTAGGGAAAATTTTCTCTCTCCCCGTGGAAAGGGTTAAAATATAGGGGATGTTGGAAATATTGAGAAAAATGACTGCTGAAAAGAACGTAGGCTCTCTTCCTTTTATCGGAAAGAGGGGAACCTCGCTTCCCACTGGAGGAGGCTGGGAAAACCTCCCAATGGGAGAGCGCCTTCGGCAGACGTTTGAACGGGGGCTAACAAGGGTTGAGCTCGACCTCGCAGACGCATATAACAAGAAAATCCTTCCCGGCCAGATTCCAGAAGCCCAGAAAAGGATAACAAAGCAGATTGCGGCGGAATTCGGAGCCCAGTTCTCGGTGCACGCGCCCTACCAAGTCGATTTCTCAAGTCAGTCCTGGGGACAAAGAATCGAAGCAGCGGAAATAATGAGGCAGTCAATAAAATATGCGAAAGAAATGGGCGCTAAATATGTCACATTTCACCCGACAGCAAATCTTTCAGGTGCGTCATTTTTGGACCCGTTCACATGGCAGGCGACCCCTGTCCAGGCCCACCTGATGATGCGGGACAAGACAGAATTCACGAAATGGTGCGAGAGGAACGGGATAAGCAAAGATTCCCCAATTTACGAAAAGCTCCAGACTGAAGCCGGGATAATGTATAACGCCCAGTCAATGCAATTCACCCAGCACTATGCAGCTTCCGCCCCAATGTATTCCCAGGAATTCGGGGCAACGGGCGCAAGGACTGACGCCCTGAAAAAAGCAATTGAGCTTATAAACAAGGGCGAGAGAAACGACGAGAAAATACGCCAGGAGGCAATTGCAGCCGCCAACTCCTACATAACCAGCGCGAACGACAACGTGAGAAGGGGCGCGTCTGCCTTCTTCCAACAGCTCGCAAGCAAGGAGGAATTCGAGCGATTCATTGCGAACGCAAAAGAGCTTGCCAAGAACAGGGATGTTGATGAAACTCTCAAGGATCTCGAGCGCGGAAAGGAATCCAAATGGCAGGTAGCGACAATGGCAACCGGGGGCCGGATAAACAAGGACGGCTCAACTATTGACTCAAAATTCGAATATGACGGGATGGGCGACCCTAACAGGGACCTTTTTATGGCATCCGAATCCCAGTTCGGAGGGGACAAAAAAGCCTGGGAAGCATACAAAGAGAACTTCAAAACAAGCGGAGCTGGCCAAGAAGCTGCAAGAAGGATGAATTTCGCAATTGCAATGACCTTAAACAGGCAGATTGACCTCACAGGAGTATCGTCCGCTCCCGACGCGAAAAGAGCAACTGAATCGTGGGTGAACAACCTTAAGGAGACCTTCGACGACGTTTTCAGGAACAAAGAAGTCCTTGAGAACCTGACCAAGCACGGAATTGTCCTCTCAGCAGAGAACCTCTGGGGCGTGAATCCAGAGGCAGGTGTCCTTGACGCTGCCGGATATTTCAACAAAGCCGAGCACATGGCAAAGGCGGTAGAGGCTCTCAGGGAAGTTGCCAAAAAGCACGGAATCCCTGAAGAGCACATCAAAATGACGTTCGACACCGAGCATGCTGCAATCGGAAGCCAGACTGACCCGACAAAATTCCTCAAAGAACTGAAGGAAATGGGCAAGGAAGGTATGATTGGCCATGTCCATCTTGTCGGGGGAGGTTCCACTGCATCAATTTTCGGGCACAAGGGGTTCGGCTCAATTGAGGACGATGTTGCAAGGAAGAACCCCGAACTCCTCCAGAAGCTTGTTGAAATGGGAGTTCCGTTGACATTCGAGCCCGGGAGCGGGGGAATCAAGGATGTTGAAGGCGGAATAGAAACCCTTCTTTTGGGAGCTCCATTGGACACGTTGCAGGCAGTGAATATGCCGGGAGTCAAGGGAGGGGCGGAAGAGGAATTAATCAGAAAGCTCGGATATGCGGGCGTTCCGACCCCCGCATATGGAGGAAGCCCGGGCGGAAGCTATTTCGCATCATTTGCGGCACAGAACAGCGGAATGATTTCAAAGAGCCTTTATTCGTTCGGACCATCGCTTGCTCAGCCATTCAGAGCGACTTACAGCACGCTAGCATCGCCATCTCTCTACCAGGGAGGAATTTCCCACCAAATGCCCGGAACAAACATCTGGGGAGGGAGCCAGCCATTTACATACAGCATGAAGAACAAAGAATGAGCGCCTAATCGTAAGGAATGTATCAGGTTAGGGCGGTTATCTGGTCAAATCCGCCGATTCCAGTTTCAGAGTTTCTACTAGGTCAAGCAAATATGAATATCTTTTCCGTGCACAATTTTCGGCAAGCGTATATGGTCCGCCAGTAAATTTCACTTCTTCATTAGTGTCTCTTTTGACAGAGGATTCATACTCCTGTTCCGGTTAATATGTCTGCTTCCTCAGGCGTCCTTTTCTTGTGTTCGACTGGCTAAGCTCCCGCTCCTCTTCGTGTCAATTAGGCGCCTCATCAATATCCCTAGTCCCAGCAATAATCCCCCAAATCGCCGTCGCCCATTAATTAACAATTCAAAAAAGGTTTAGAAAATTGGTGAAAATTGCTTAAAAAAAGTTTTTAACAAACAACCAGATTGCCTGCGAAAACACCGCCTCCAATGAAAAAGGATATTAAGCAAATTGACATAGTGGGTGCAGGCAATTCGTCAAAATGGCAAAAAACAAACCGAAATCAAGGAAACCCGCGAAGAAAAAGAAAACTCCAACAATTGTCAAGGTTAAAACGGGCGAAAAGACCTTCGACATCCCGAACGCAATCAACAGGCAAAGCGTCTTTGACTCCCATAAAACGGAAGAAGGCCTCCGGCACGTTGCATTGAAAGAGATAACTCTTGTCTACGACTTTTCCCTCAAGGTTGTAAAGGAGTTCGGCTCACTAATCAAGAGCATTGCAGTTTTCGGCTCGTTCGCCCGGGGGAACATTAACGAGAAAAGCGATATTGACATAATGGTAATTTTGGACGATGCTTCGGTTGAGCTCACTCCGGAAATAATAGCATTCTACAACAGGGAGCTTGAGACTATTTTAAGAAAAGAGGGATCTGCCCTGAAATTCCATGTTACGACAGTCTCGCTTTCGGAGTTCTTCGACACTGTCAGAAGAGGGGACCCATTGATAATAAACATTCTGAGGACCGGGCTTCCAATTGTTGACGCCGGTTTCTTCGCCCCAATGAAGCTCCTCCTAAAGCACGGAAAAATCAGGCCGACTGACGAGGCAATTGAGCTCGGCCGGAACAGGGCGCTCTACCATATGAACGACTATTCGAACGCAACAACTGTTGCCGCAACAAGCCTCTATTGGGCGGCGGTGGAGGTAACCCATTCCGCCCTGATGACCAAAGGCTCGACACCTGCAAGCCCGGACAAGATTTCTGAAGAAATGGAGAGAACGGGAATCGGGACTGAAGAGGACAGGAAGACTTACAAAGGCATCTTTGACCTGATGAAATCAATTGTCCATCGCCAGAAAATGGAAGTCTCGCCAGAAGAGCTCCGCTATTGGAAGGATTCCGTCTGGAAATTGGTCGAGAGTATGGGCGCGGTCTGCGATTCTGCTCTCAAGAAATAAGCGAAGAGGATATTGTCTAATAAGCAAGGGCAGGTGCCTTGTATTTTGATGCATTCGCAACAACTGCGTCCGCCTTGGAAACTACTTCGTCCATATATCTGGTCATCTTGTCTTTGGCTTCAGCCAGCATGTTCTTTGAGACTTTCATTATGTTTTTTAACTCGCGCCCGAGTCCGAGAACGTCGGCATATGTAACAGTTTCTCCAAGGGCGTATTTTGCTTTTCCTGCCCGTACTACGGAGCCAATAATATCCTCTCCAACAGACTTTATTGAGCGCGCTTCCATTGCCCCGATTCCATCTTTTGTTTCGCTCCCTTGGAGAGCTTCAATTGAACGTCTGAGGTTGGACAAATAAGAATCTGCATTCGCCTCCATTTTACCGAGCCGGGCTTCGAGCGCCTTGTATTCGGGCGAGTCTTTCTCTAGCTTTGTAAGCTCCGAATAGCCTTTTTGTGCAGCTTCCTTATATTGTTTCAGGAAAGAAGCAATCTTATTCTCAATTTCCGTCTTCCGTTCAGAAACGGCTGACTCAATCTTCCCCGCCAATTTGTATGCTTCCACTCCGACTTTCTCGCCCTCTTCTTGCTCAGTTGCCAGGAACGCTACAACTTTCTCCCGGTCAAGAACGCCATCTGAATTGACGAATTGTTTCAGCTCAGGGGTCTGAAGCGCAAGAGCGCCCTCAATTATTGGCTGGTAGAACTCCACTCCCCAAAGGGTCGGAAGAATTTTCTCAATTGTTTCCTTGATACCGCCAGTCTTCTTCGCAATATATTTGGAAACCGCTAACACTAGCTCGCTAGGAATCTGTTCTCCGGTTTCATGGTCGAACCTATATTGTTTACTTAGAATTGCGTGGCCTTGATCGGGGGCGGAAACCAAGGAAGTCAGGACATCAAAATAAACATCTGGCTTCTTTTCTTCGGCCTCGTCCTTTTTTGCCATTCAATTCGCCTCTTTTCTATTGTCTGGTTTTGGGAGATATACTAACTAGGCACTCGAACCTTTTAAACATTGCTACTAATAAGTGAAAAATTAACTAACTGGCCGTCAAAAAGACCTATTTTGTGAGAAACCCTTTAATAGTCCTTTTGCTTGAAAAAAAGCGAAAATCATGGCAGAATCTTTTGAAAATAACGCCAATGCAAATAATGTTCCAAACACGTCCAAGGAGAATGAGGAAAACAAGGTAATTGCCCAAACAAACCCTGAATCAGGGAGAGGAAAAAAACCTCTTGGTCCTGCCCAGCTTGAAAAAGCGAAAAAAAAGCGCCAATTAATTCTGAAAGGGGCAATGAACAAAGTAAAGGACTATTCCGCAAAGCTTCGGGAAAAATTCGGGAAATACGTAAAAGCGGTTGTTGTTTTCGGCTCGTTCGCTCGCGGGAACTATACAGTCGGCTCGGATATTGACGTTCTTGTAATAATTGACGACACTGAATCGGACAAACCAATTGACCAGCCCCTCAGGGACTCTCTCCATAACCAGATGCAGGAGTTGGGAACCCAGATTGACAAGGAAATACATATCCAGCTCCATACTCTTACCGAATTCTGGGACTATATACGGAACGGCGATGCCCTTTTCTTCAACTATCTCCGAACCGGAATTCCTGTTTATGATGGAGGGTTCTACAAGCCAATGAACAGGCTTCTCGTTTCAGGAGCAATAAAGCCATCCAATGAAGCTATTTTCAAGAGCATTGACGGAGCGAAATCATACCTTACCAAGGTAACTGACTATATGAACTGGGCAATTGAGAGGATGTATAGGGCGGCAACTTGGTCTGCGAACGCCTATTTGATGGCATCCGGAATGCCTCCTGGAGAAGTCCCTGAGCTTGCGCCAGTAATGCGGAAATATTTCGTTGAGAGCGGAACGCTCCCTTCGGAATATCCGGACATTCTTGATGAAATAATCAAGCTCCACAAGGGAATTGAGCACGGAGAAATAAAGGACATGTCCCCGGACAAGGTCGCTGAAGTGAAGAAAAAGTGCGACAAGTTCCTCGCATATATGGAGACTAACGTCAAGGAACTTATGAACGGGAAAAAACGGGCGGACGATGTCAAGGAGAAAATAAAAACAACCCCGAAGATTTTCTGGACATACGGAAAGGAGGACAAGCGGGGATATGCATGGCTCTTTGAGAAATCGATTTTCTCGGCAGTCTATGTCGGAAAGAACTTGGAAACTGTTCTAATCTCCCAGATAACTGAAGGGAAACTGGGCGCGTTCCAGAAGACGGAATCGAAGAACCTTTTTTCAAGCCTTGAGAACAACACATTCAAACCAATTGTCACAACCGGACTGATTCAGCTCGTTTTCAAGAGCCTTGACCCAGCAATCCTTTCCGGAATTGACAGGGCGGGAGTAGAGTTCCCCGGAAGAGCTCTAGTTGACCTCTCAAACGTTGTTCTTCCCAAAAAGGACGGGGAACCTGAGAAGAAATAATCAGAGGGAAAAGGGATAGGGAATGAACTTTTCGGCAGTTCCCGAGACTGCCAGAAACCCGTCCCGTCCGGCATACTTGCTTGCAATTTTTAATCTCAATCAAGAAAGCAGTCGGTCCCTCTTTTCCATATGCAAGGGAAAGAACTCCCGAGGCTCTTTTCTCGATGAGAGCCTAGAATATTCCTGAAGAGCCTTTTCAATTGGAATTCCTGCTAGCTTTCCTTTCTCGGCAAGGGGGAAGACTTCACAAACAAGCTCCGAATATTTGACTGCTTTCGCTTCACCCGTAAGGGCATTTCCAGAGACAACTATAGAGTCCGGAAAAACGAACTGCTTGAGAATTTCCCTGCAATTCCCGCAAGGGAACTCCGGATCAGCATCCGTTGCAATTGCGAAAACCTTTATTTTGGCAGTTAGTTTCGGATTGAGCTGTCTCAAAATTCCTAAGACAATTGCCTCTTCCACGTGAACTGCATCAGGCTTTGACGGAGAAAGAAGGGGTTTCGTTGGCTAGTAATTGAAGCCATATGTTCCAAAAGAAGAGACAAGGGTTTCCCTGTCATATACATTGACAAATTGACCGGTTTTCAAAGCCGGGAACTCGCTCTGTTGGCGCCGGAGTTTTTTAGTCCCAATAGCGGAAGCTCCAAGGACGGGAATAGTCATTATATTGAACCCGCGTTGATTTTGTGACCATTTGATAGTCAAAAACACGTCCTGGTTAAAAATTGTTCGGATTTTTTCCTAGGAAACCCGAGAGAAAAGCCCCTAGAAAAGACTTAAAAACCTCCGAAAAATCCCGACTAACGCAATGGAAAAATCCGGAGTAATTGTCAATTACAGGGGCTCCTACAAAACGAAGAGAAAGCCGAACCAGATGGTTGTAATGCCTGTCGGCGCAAAGAGCAAGGACGACTCCAAAGAACTTATTGGGGCGAGGGTTACCTGGACAAACGGAAAGACCTCAATTACCGGGACTGCAACACACTCTCATGGCGCAAAGGGAGCTCTTCGGGTGCGCTTTGACAAGGGTCTTCCCGGGGAGTCAATCGGGAACTCTGTTGTAATAAAGAAATAATTGCTATTGAAATTTTTAGAAAATTCACGGGAACGGCAGTTCTATTTCTTCTTTCTTGGAAGGTTGAACGGGCCAATTGAATGTGTTGAAGATGATGAGAGGGCTGACTGCCTTTTTAGCTCCTCTGCCTGGGGATGGGGCCTGTTAGAATCTAGCTCTTTTGCGCTCTTGCTAGGGAAGCCTCCGGCAAAGCCTCCGGCCAAGCCGGGCGCGGACATTTTGGCTGGAATTGGCGCTTGGACTGGTGCCTGCGCTTTTTCCTGATTGGTTTGTTTGACCTCGGGTCGGCCCTCGGGTTTCCCTGCACCTTCGGGTGCAGACCTCACTTCAGTTCGGCCCTCGGGTTTCCCCTCAAACGCAACTATCAGCTTCTCAAGAGCCCCCAAATCAGTGTGCCTTATTTCTGAGAGCTTTGCAGCCAAATCAGGGTTCTTCAGTGAATTAAGAGCCCAATTAGCGAAATCGTTCTTCTTCGCTGTCAGGTGATGGAAAACAACTTCTTTGGGAGCTTTCCTGAGAGCATATGCCATTTCAAGAGCTGTCGTCACTTTTGCGACAGGCTGGAAATCTGCTTTATTTAGCCAAAAAACATCTGCCATTATTTCTTGTCACCCTACCAAGTAAACTTTCAGACCGGTTGTTTATAGTCTTTTTGGAAAACAAGGGATTGGAACGCCTCTTCCGGCGAAAAACACTTTATACTTGTAAAGCATTCCAGTGTAAAAATGGCTCCTGATTTCGTTTTTGAAATATCTTCTGAAGCTGGCCGGAAAGTCGGTGGAATATACACTGTTCTCAAAACAAAATCAGCTAGCGCAATAGGGAAATTCGGAATTGAAAACTATTTCCTTTTCGGGCGCTATGACCTTGTTTCCGCAAAGGAGGAATTCCAAGAGGAGCTCCCTGTTCCTGAGGATTTCGCAAAGGTGTTCAGTTCTCTTGAGAAAGAGCATTCAATAAAATGCAGGCTCGGAAAATGGACGAACGGGAACGGAGCAAAGCTAATTCTTGTTGATCCTTGGGAATTCGGAAAAAGGCAAGAGAGCGTCCCTTATGGCAAGGAAAAGGACTTCAAAATAAACGCAATCAAGCACACTCTCTGGAAGGATTGGGGCGTTGACTCCATTTTCATGTCTGGGGATTTCAACGAAAACGTCATTTGGTCGACTGCAGTCGGAGTGACAATTGAGGCTCTTCTGACATCTGAGGGGACCCGTTTCCGCGGAAAGAGAGTTTCTTGCCATTTCCACGAATGGATATCAGGGGCTGGCCTTCTTTATCTCCGTTCGAGAAAAGTCCCCACAGGAACCGTCTTCACAACGCATGCGACAGTTCTGGGGCGGAGCAAAACGACCTTCGGCGAGAACCTATCGAGAGTTGTGGAAGAAGGGCTTGCGACTGGAAAAACAGCGCAACCTGACGAAGCTTACAGGTTCAAGTTAGAAGGCAAGCACTTTTTAGAGGTTGCGTGCGCGAAAAACGCCCACGTCTTCACAACAGTTAGCGAAACTGTCGGAAGAGAAGTTGAATACATTCTCGGAAAGAAGCCTGACGTGATAACCCTGAACGGGATTTCCCTCTCAAAAGGCGCGATTTCCCGGGAGAAGCGGGCGCCCAAGCGCGAGGAAATAGAGAACCTTGTTCATGCAATGTTTCTCCAGGAAGAGGAGGTTCCAAGAACGGACAACGCCCTTTTCATATATCTCACTGCCAGATACGAGTTCGAGAACAAGGGAATCGACTATTTCATCTCAGCCGCAGGAAAGCTCCTGAAAAGGAGGCTTCCAAAGGAGCTCTATTTCCTCATCTTCGTCCCGTCAAACATTTCCGGCCCGAATAAGGAGATTCTCCTGAATCTCGGAATTGTCGACAGAATGAGGGAGAATGCGGAGGAGGTGTCCGGGAAAAAACTCCCCTTGAACGAAATCCTGAAACTGGCTGAGAGCGACAAGGCGTTCAGGGAAATAGCCGCGCTACGGAAAAACATTGTCGCTTTTGGGAACGCGAAAAACTCTGCCTTTGACCTGAACTATTCCGGAGACGCAATACTCTCGAGAATCTCATCCGAGGGCCTCTCGAACGGAAAGGGGACAAGAGTCAAGATAATATTCTACCCGACGTATCTAAAGCCGGGGGACGGGCTCCTCAACCTAGAATATGACGAGGTGATGGCCGGTTGCGACATTGGAGTCTTCCCATCAAGGTACGAGCCATTCGGCTACACTCCTGTTGAGGCCGCAGTCTCCGGGAACGCTTCAATAACAACCGACTATTCTGGATTCGGAAAGTTCATTGCGACCAGGTTCGGAAAGCCGTTGCCCGGAAAGGTTCCCGGAGTGAGCGTTGTGGAGACTCTTGGGAAGACTGACGAGCAGATTTCTTCGGAAATAGCTTCGATTTTGGAGACTCTCGCCAATCTTTCGGAGGAAGAGCTGGAAGAGGTCAAAAAGAACGCGCTTGAGATGATAAAGGCGCTTGACTGGGAAATACAGATAGGGAATTATGTCTCCGCGTACGAAATTGCGTGCAAGAGGGCTGAAAAGGAATTCGGAAAATGCTAGACAAGTCAATCTGCCACTTGATTCCCTGCGAGGGGAAGTTCTATTTCAGGTTCAACAACGGCGGATTCGGCTCAAAATGGATGGGCTTGTGGGACTGCTCTGACAAAATACTCGATTACTGGGCGTTCAAATGCGGGGAAACTTGGCTATCGCCGGGGAATTTCTCGGGATTTTCAGGCAGTCTTTCCGATTGCAAAGCGAAAATATCCTATTTAGGCGGGGATTTTTCGGAATATTCCCATATTGAAAGGAAAGAAGGCGGGCTTTTTTTCGGGGCTCTAGCAAAATCAAAGAAACAGAAAGCTCATTGGGAAATAGAACTCGGAATCAACATGAGAAGGGCGTCTGATAACATGACTGCTTGTCCTGGAAAATTAGTTTCCCTCAATGGAGGGGTTCTCATGGCAGAATCCCGGTCAAAAGAAAGGAGGATTGAAATATCGGGATTGTCCGGGTTTTCAATTTCAGAGAGCTTTGAGAAAATCCATTATCCGGGGGAGGTCTCTGAACAAGTTGGATGGAAATATTTCAACGAGAGCCCCCAGAACTGCCTTGTGATAAGGCTGAAAGGGTCTTTCCCAGAAAATGAGTGCGGGTTCTCAATAGCTCTCGGGCAATCTCTAATTCCGAGAACTGGAAACTCCCCAAAAATACATTATTTCGGAATGGGAAATATCGGAGAACTCGGAAATTCCGCAATTTCTGCGGCGAGGGGATTTTCCTCTGAACGCGGTTATTTTGCTGGCTTTCCATATTTCACGGAGTTTTGGACAAGGGATGCCTGCATCTCAATTCCTGCGCTCTCAAGGGCGGGGGAATATTCCCTCGCCGACAATTTCCTGAAAAAAATCGGCGAATCCCAAAGGAAGGACGGGTGCATCCCGAACTTTGCGGGGAAAACCGACTATTCCGGCGCTGACACAACTCCGCTCTTCGTTCTTTCCGCAATTGATTTTTGGAAATGGTCTGGGGGAAGCGAAATTGACCTCGGGCGAATTTCAAAGGCGTGTGAGTTCTTTGGAAAAACCGATGTAGATTCAGACGGATTCTCGGAAACTGACCGGGGATCTTGCTTTGAACCGCTTCTCCATTGGACAACTTGGATGGATTCGATTGAGAGGAGCGGAAGAGCAATTGAAATCCAGTTCCTGTGGGGGGAAGCTTTGAGGCAGGGAGGAATTCTTCTCGGGGACAAGTCTTTCGAATCTAAAGGAAGGGCTCTCATTGAGAGGGCTTTTGAAAGTTTCAAGAGTCCTGAAAATGGTCTTTTCCTCGACACTTTGGGGGGATTCAGCGAGAATATCCTTTCGTCAAACGTACTGTTCGGCCTCGCTTTTTCAGAAATCCCGGAAAAGGGAAAGGAGGCGTGCCTGGACGCGCTAGACATCCTAGAGTCGGGGGAATTTTCAACTTCTTGGGGAGTAAGGACGGCCTCAAGAAGAAACAGCAATTTCAACGGTTCCGGCTATCACACTGGAGCTGTCTGGAACCTGACAACAGCCCTAATGTCCCTCTCAGAGTTCAGGCTTGGCCGGGACCGGAAAGGCAAGGAATATTTGAAAATCCTTTCTGGAAATCTCGGAAAAAGGTGCTTTGCCTCCCTAGATGAGCTCTACGACGGGGAGGGGAATCCGCAAGGGGCCGTAACCCAATCGTGGAGCTCTTCAATTGTCCCGAGAATATTTGACGACTGCGTGTTCGGAATAACGCCAGACCCTAGGAAAGGGGAAATATCTTTCTCTCCGAGGAACGGGGAATTCGGCGAAATAGAGCGGGTTGGAAAAATAGCGGGAAGGTCCTGCCATCTGAAAATAAGTTCTGACGGAGGCGTTCTCATTGACGGCAGGAAACTACCGGAAAGAAGAATAGAGATTTAAAGCTGAAACCGGCCTGTCTTTCCCAATGGTCTCAATTTCCCTAGAGTTCGAAGTCCACCAGCCAAGAAGAACTGTTTTCCTCTCCCCGGGAAAGCTCCTGCCTTCAGGTAGGATAGCTCCAGACAGACTGGAATCGGTCTACTTTGACTCGGAAACGAACAGGAAGATTTTCAGGAAGGTTGCTGAAAAGTGCTATCTCCCGGCAACATTCATTCTCCTGAAGGAGGCCGACCGGCTCAAGGGAAGGTTCAAGATGGCTTTCTCCCTCACAGGAACTTTCATTGAGCAGGCAGAGGAATATGCCCCTGAAGTCTTGGAAAACTTTCGGCATCTCTCGGACACCGGCGCGGTCGAATTCATTGACGAAACATATTACCACTCGCTCTCAAGCCTCTTTGGGGACAATAGGGAAGAATTCGTCGACCAGATAATTGAGCATAGGGACAGGATTGGGGAATTGTTCGGGCAGAGCCCGAAAATTTTCAGGAACACGGAATTCATTTTCAACAACGCAATTGCAAAGACTGTCGCAGGCCTCGGATACAAGGGTATTTACACTGAAGGGATTGACTGGATTCTCCACGGCTGGAAGAGCCCGAACCACCTCTATTCGGTCAAAGGCTCCCCCGGAATAATGGCGCTTCTGAGGAACTACCGCCTCTCAGACGACATTGGATACAGGTTCTCCGCTAGGTGGTGGAACGAGTGGCCCCTGACAGCCGAGAAATATTCTGCCTGGCTCTCTGAGACAACCGGGGATTTTGCGAACATCTGCATTGATTTCGAGACATTCGGAGAGCACCAGTGGAAGGACACCGGGATATTCTCCTTCGTTGAAAAGCTTCCGGAAAAAATCCTTGACTATCCCCAGCTATCGTTTTCCAAACCGACTGAGCTTGTCGAAAAGTTCAAACCAGTTGGGGAAATAGACGTCTTTGAATACTCGACAATCTCTTGGGCGGATCTTGAGAGGGACACTTCAGCCTGGCTAGGCAACAGGATGCAACAGATTGCGTTCGAGGAGATCAAAGGAATTGGCGAGCTTGTCAAAAAGACCAGCAAGCCAGAGCACAGGCGCGTTTGGAAGCTTCTCCAGACGAGCGACCATTATTACTACATGTGCACGAAATGGCTCGGGGACGGAGACGTCCATTCGTATTTTGCTCACATCAAGAACCCATACGAAGCATATGCGAGCTTCATCGCGATTCTCGCCGATTTCAAGGCAAGGCTTTCGGCGGAGATTGAAGATGGCAGGTAGGGATTGTTCTTGGGAAGATTGGGGTTATAGGGAAAGTCTCCAAAAGCACGGAAAGCTTCAATCAAGTGGAGACTTGCTCGGTCGAAATAATTGTCGGGAAAAAATACTGGGCAGGTCTCTGGGGGCTTTCCGGATTCTCCCACATAATAGTCGTCTTATCCTTCAACAGGCCCCTTCCGACCAAATTGGGGATCTCGACAGCGAAACTTTTGGAAATTGATGGCAACACTCTGAGGGTATCCGGCCTTGACGCCCTTCAGGGAAAACCAATTCTAGATATCAAGCCTTTAATACTGTTGAGGGATTCCCAGAAAAGGGCGAAGGTTCCAGCCCCGATAGGGAGAGAGCTTGCCGAAAACATGGAAAGGCGCGTCAGGTGAATTATTTGTCAGATTCAATCCGGGAATAGAGCTTCTTTAGCTTTTCCCGAAGGGCATTCTCAAGATCAACGCCGAAATCCTCGGCAATGAGCGCTGCCGCGAAAATGACATCCGCAACTTCCTCCCCGACGGACCCGGCCGTCTTCTCCTTTCTCTGGAAACCCTGCTCCTTCAGAATCTGCTCGGAGAGCTCACCCACTTCCTCAGAGAGCTTCACCCCTTGGGCAAGGGCTAGCTTCCGGTTGTCGGAGAGCTCTGGCCATTTTTCCCTGAAATGGGTGTTCTGCAATTTCGCGAATTTTTGGATTTCGGATATTTCCATTCCGAAAGGGCCGAAGATCTTTTATGGTTAAATCCTTTTCCGGGGGAGTTTTTCGGCGGTTATCTAGGCGCACATGTTCCCGAAACCCTGCTTGTCGACTTCAAAGGGCTTGCAAGGAAGGGCGTTTTTTAGGAAAATCAATATTGCGATTGTTTTTCCCTCCGTAAATTCGAAGAGGGCTTGCTCTGAAGAGGAATCTATTTCCCTGAAATATTTCTTGGCGAGGGCTAGGCGCTTTTCCGAATCCAGTCCCTCGAACTCGAGGACTCGCTCGACCTCCGCCACGGCCGAGACCGGCTCCCCCGAGTTTTTGAAATAGATTTTTTCCCCTGGAGAGATTTTCCCGAAAGGAGCCCTTCTCTTAGAGTACCATCTCGATTCAATTGTCTTTTCCCCGGAGAGGATTTTCGGGAGGAGCCCGAGGGATTTCTTCATTATTGCAACGTGCTCCATTGATCATTTCCTCTTTTTTGGGAACAGCCCCTTGCTTTCCATCAGAAGATAGGGATATCCGCGAAGGCTCTCCGAATATTCGGCTATCCCAATTTCTCTCGCAATCTCCAACACCTTCCTGAGCGTCTTCTCTGGAGAGCTGAAACTTTTCTCGGCCTCGATTTCAATGAAGGTCCAGAGGCCCAAGACCGAATCAAGGGAGACTGTGAATTCTCGGAAAGAGTAATTCCTCCGGGTATTTTTGACTGTGACCAGCTTCTCCATTCCCAGGGAAGCCAATATTTTCTCAAGCTTCGCCGGGTCCTCTATCTTTGTCTCGAACTCTGCGCAATGGGTGTTTCTCGTGGAATTCTCCTGATACCAATGCTTGTAGTTGACAATTGCATTCCCTTCCCGCCTCCTTATCGAGAGCCATTCGAAAGGGTATTTCGGTGAGAGAAAGTCCCGGGAAGCGTGGTTGTAGTACGTGTCCGCCTGCCGAGTTTCTGAGAGGAATTTTCCCTCTTTTTCTAGGAGTCTCTTTACTGATAGGAAAACTTTCCTCCCTACCACGAGCTGTATTTCTACTTCAGTGTCGTCATATGCCATTTCTCAGCAAATCTCCCTTGCAAGTTTTTTCAGGCAGGCTCTGAGCGGAGAGAGCGAGTCGCGCAAGTCCGGACGCTCGCCAAAAGTCTCATTAAATCCTCTCGGGACAAAAATCGGGTCCCATCCGAACCCCTTTTTTCCGCGGGGCTTTTCAGGAATTTCTCCTCTGAGGCTAGCTGAAAATGAAAGGGGCTTTTTTCCCGGCTCCTTGTAGGCAAGGGCGCATTCCCAAGAAACTTTCCGGTCACTATTTCCTTCAATTAGCCTAGAAATTCCCGCAACTCCAATCCGGTCAATTGAGAAAGCCGTATTCACCCCGGGAAAGCCATTCAAGGCGCGGATGAAAATCCCGACATCAGTTGAGAAAACAGGCTTGTTGAATTTCTCTGATAGCCAGACTGCCTTGTCAAGGGCAATTGTCCGAAGAGTGTTGTCCCTTTTGACTTCGGGGTGGCTGGCTTAGGACCATTATTTCCAGGGGAAGGGCGAGCTCTTTTGCGAAATTGTTTAGGGAGAGTATTTTGCCCGGGTTCGAAGTCGCAAAATCGATTACTTTCTTTTCTGGCAGTCTTGAAATTCCGGACCTCTCCTTTTATTGGCTTTCCGTCCTTAAGCTTGCATTTCAGTCCAGCACTTTTCGTCCTTCGAAGGCGGGCTTGTTTTCGCCCCAATAGGTGGAAAAAACCTTTATAAACGGTCAAAAAGGTGTTTTGGCACAATGGCTGGAGACGGAAAAAAGGCGAAAAAGCCCCACAAATATGTTCCAAAATACAAGTTCTATAAAGTCTTTGGAGACTCTGCCGAGCGGACTCTCAAGAGCTGTCCTAGGTGCGGTCCTGCGACATTCATGGCAAAACACAAGGACAGGGAATACTGCGGAAGATGCCATTATACAGTTTTTGCCGACAAGGCGAAGAACGAAAGCAAGTAGCCTAAATGGACAAAAAGGCCGGTCTTTTCGGCCAGCATCTGATAATTGATGGCGAGGTAGCAAGGCTTCTAGTAAGGAAAGCGGGAATAAACAAAGAAGAGTCTGTTCTTGAAATCGGAGCAGGCAACGGGACAATAACAAGGCGGCTCTGCGATAAGGCCAAAGTTGTGACTGCCTTTGAAATTGACGGGCGTTTCAGGAGAGTCCTTGAAATGGACAAGCCGGAAAATTTGGAAATGTTGTTTGGAAATGCCCTGGAAAGTCTTAGGAGAACGGAGAAAAGGTTCGACAAAATTGTTTCAAACCCGCCCTTTGATTACCTTCCGGCGATCTTTTCCATTGCAATTGGGCTCGGGATTTCCGGAGGCTCCATAATTGTCCCCCTGACTTTCGCAAAGAAAACAATTGAAGAAGGGGTGTTCTTCAAGGCATTCTATTCCGAAATAGAGACGGAAGAGGTTCCAGCAAGCGCTTTTTCCCCTCATCCGGACACACGAACAGTGATTCTATCTTTTAGGAAAACTGATGCTCCCTCAGAAAAGGATAAACTTGCAAGGGAGCTCTTTTTCCAGAAAGACAAGGCTCTGAAAAACTCCCTCCGGGAGGCGCTAGTCAGAGTCAAAGGGATTTCCAAGAGAGAGGCAAAGGAGAAGATTTCCTCAATTGGGCTTGAAAGCAGTCTTTTGGAGGAATTGACAGGGAGAATTCCCGAGCAGGAATTGGCAAGGGCAATTGAAAAAGCGCATTCAGTCTGAACAATTGTTAAAAACCTGCAAAAAGTATTCCCGGAAATGGCGAAAATCCTCGGGGTTGAAAGCACTGCGCACACCCTAGGGATTGCTGTCTTTGACTCTGAGAAAAATTCAATTCTTTCGAATGAAAAGGACGGCTTCATACCTCCCTTGGGTTCAGGAATGATTCCAAAGGATGTTGCTGACCATCATTCCCAAAAATGCGGGGACATTTTGGGAAGGGTTTTCTCGAAGGTTTCTCCAAAGGAAATCGACTATGTTGCATATTCAAGGGGCCCGGGACTTGCCCCTGCACTGAGAGTCGGTCTTTCAATAACAAGGGCGCTTTCAATAGGACTTGGAAAGCCGATAATTCCAGTCAACCATCCGGTAGCCCATATTGAGGTAGGGAAATGGGCGACGAAATCAAAGGACCCGGTCGTTCTCTATGTTTCGGGCGGAAACACCCAAATTATTGCTCTCGCTGAAAGGAAATACAGGGTTTTCGGGGAGACTTTGGACATTCCGATAGGGAACGCTTTGGATGTTTTCGCAAGGGACCAAAATCTTCCTTTTCCAGGAGGGCCTGAAATCGAGCGCCTTGCCAAAAATGGCAGGAAATTGATAGAACTTCCCTATGTTGTGAAGGGAATGGATCTCTCCTACTCTGGCCTTTTGACAAACTGCAAAAGGCTCGCCAAATCGAGAAAATATTCGCTTGAGGACATTTGCTTTTCATTCCAAGAGCACTGCTTTGCAATGCTAGTTGAGGTAACTGAGAGGGCGGTTGCTCACACCGGAAAAGGTGAGGTCCTGATAACTGGGGGAGTCGCGGCCAACAGAAGGCTCGCCGAAATGCTTGAAATAATGTGCAAAGAGAGGGGCGCAAAATTCAGGATTGTTCCAATGGAATATGCCGGGGACAACGGGGCAATGATTGCAGTGACCGGAGCCATTATGAGAAAGAGAACGATTTCCCCGGACGCTGCAGGAATTCTTCCCTACCAAAGAGCTGACGAGGTGGAAGTATATTGGTAGCTTTCGGAAGGCAATTTCCCGAAAGTCAAGAGTCTAGAAACTCAGTGGTTGACTAGGTTGATGTTTATTGGTAATTGAGAGGAAAACGCTCTTCATTTCCTAGGAAGGCAATAACAATTTTCCATGCTGGCCTTCTTTAAGTGTTCGCGCTTGATTCCCAAAGCCATTTGATATTCCTCATCAATTCAGTTCAATCAATTCTGATACTCGGAGCCCTTGCTCTGTCCCGGAAAAATCCCTCGATGAAGGAACAAGCTTCTTTCTCCCGTGGATTCTCATCGCAGTCTTCTTCGGAGCTTGTAAAAATATTGCAAGCTTCTCCATCGCCAGCCTGCCCCTATTCCTTTCGGCCGGACTCTGCCTTGTTGGAAGAAAACTAGGAAATGCTTCTTGAAGCCACCTTTTCTAAGACCTCTTTCTCAAAATCCTCAAGGGAAACTGAGTTTCTCACTTTTCCGTCCCTAGTACGAACAGTTATTTTCCCGCTCTCCGCCTCCTTGTCGCCAATCACAAGCATATAGGGGATTTTCTGAATCTGGGCCTCCCTGATTTTGTATTCCAAAGTCGACTGGTCCTTGTCAACGGAAGTGCGTATTTTCAGGGCCTCTAGCTTCCGGGATATTTCCTCAGCCAAAGGAGCGTGCCTGTCCGCAATTGGAAGAATTCTCGCCTGCTCTGGGGAGAGCCATACAGGGAACGCTCCCGCAAAATGCTCGGTAAGCACGCCAATGAACCGCTCAAGGGATCCGTACACTACCCTGTGAATCATAACAGGCCTCTTTGTGTTCGAGCCGTCCTCATCAACATAAGTCAAATTGAACCTTTCTGGCAGGTTCATGTCAACTTGGATTGTCCCGCACTGCCATTCCCGGCCCAACGAATCCTTTAGTCGGATGTCGATTTTCGGCCCGTAGAAGGCTCCGTCACCCTCGTTTATTTTGTAGGGAATTTTCATTTCATCGAGGGCTTCCTTCAGGGCAGTTGTTGATTTCTCCCAGAGCTCTTCGGCGCCCATCGACTTTTCTGGCCGTGTCGAGACAACGACCGAATAGTCGAATCCGAACTTTTTGTAAACGCGGTCTGCCAGGGACATCACTTCCTTTATCTGGTCTTTCAGCTGGTCAATTCTCATGAAAATGTGGGCATCGTCCTGGTTGAAGTAGCGGACGCGGAATAGGCCCGAGAGAGCGCCCGAGATCTCGTGCCTGTGGACAAGGCCGATTTCCCCCATTTTCATTGGGAACTCCTTGTAGGAATGGCTCCTTTCCCGGTAGACAATAATTCCCCCGGGGCAATTCATTGGCTTGATTGCCTGCTCAATATCGTCTATTTTCAGTGTGTACATATTCTCCCGGTAATTCTCCCAGTGGCCGGAAGCGACCCAGAGGTCCTTGTTCAAAACTATTGGAGTTATTATTTCATTGTATCCGAGCTTTCTGTGCTCCTCCCGCCAGTAGTCAAGTAGGCAGTTTCTGAGAATCGTCCCATTTGGGAGCCAAAAGCTCATTCCGGGAGCGAATTCCGAGAAGGTGAATAATTCGAGCTCTTTTCCTAGCTTCCTGTGGTCGCGCTTCTTCGCCTCCTCAATTCTCCATAGATAGTTGTCAAGCATTTTCTTCTCGGGGTAGGAGACGCCATAGATTCGCTGGAGCATTCTCTTCGATGAATCCCCGCGCCAGTATGCGCCTGAAGTGAGAGTCAGCGTGAACGCTTTTATTTTGCCGGTTGACGGAACGTGGGGACCCCGGCAGAGATCCATGAAAACCGCGTTCCCGATTTCATAGAAAGTTATTTCCTCCCCCTCAGGAAGCTCTCCAATCATTTCCTCCTTGTAGATCTCTCCCGCAGCAAGTTCAAGTGCCTTTTCTTTCGTAACAGACCACCTATTGAAAGGCAAATCATCGGCAACGAGTTTCTTCATTTCCGCCTCTATTTTCCCGAGGTCCTCTGGGGTGAATGGGCGCTCGACATCGAAATCGTAATAGAAGCCCTCGTCAATTGGGGGACCTATTGCGAACTTGGCTTTCGGGAAAAGACGCCTTACTGCTGCCGCAAGAATGTGGGCGGAAGAGTGCCAATAGACAGATTTTCCCTCTGGAGAATCGAACTTGAAGAGTTGAAATGTCGAGTCTGCATCAATTTTTGAGGAGAGATCGACAAGTTTACCGTTTACCTTGGCAACAAGGGATTCGCGCATAAGGTCCTCGGAAATCGATTTCGCGACATCCTTGGCAGTTATCCCTTCAGGGAACTCCTTTTGATTCCCGTCTGGAAAAGTTATTTTCACCATTTCTGGGGCTTCCCGAAAAACCAGCTATAAAACGCTTTTCCCGGCAATCTTCCTGATTCTCTTTTTTCCATTCAAAACCGATTTCCTCCATTAGAACAAAGGCTAGGTATCTCAGAACCTGCGTGTTTCAAAGCCAACTGGCGAATTTGCCAATCAGCCTTCACCTGCCATCATTTCATTGGATTTTCCGGACAAATTGCTTATTAAGGTTTCTTTTTTAAAGACGAAAAACGGACATGGAGGAACAACCCCTTTCTCTTCACACGGGGCGATGGTCTAGCTTGGTATGATGCCAGCTTCGGGGGTTGGAGGTCGGGGGTTCAAATCCCTCTCGCCCCACCAGCTCATTTTATTCCGAAAAAATCAAGGAAGGAGGTGCAAGAGACTTCGACTGCGGTCTAGGCCTCTCGCCCCACTCGAACCAATTTTCTTTTCGCAGGCCCGGGGATGTTTTCCTAGAGCAATTTGGCCGAAAATCGATGAGCTTCTGAAAAATCATCTCGCGAAATACTTTGCACCGGAAAGGCTGGCGACCCGCCTCATCAAGTTGTTCGTAAACTTCCGAAGAGTTCGTCTTGTTCTCTCAGTCCTCTTCTCAAGGTTGAGCCGAACTTTCGAGAGATCGATTGGTTTCCCGAATCTTATCCGGACAACCCGCCTTCGGTCACCCTCGAAGAAATTTATGACAAAACTCAATACGGGTATTTTCGGGAACTTTGGCTGGTACCTTACTTTCTCGACACCTGTTCCATATCCCATTTTCTGGGAGACTGCAACAGGAAACTTCCAGGCGCGATAGCTTCCGGCAATTCCTACAGGGACGATTTTCTTCTTTGAGAGGATTGCCAGGCGAACGGCCCCCGTCTTTGCCCTCTGGATTTTCCCAATATCCCCTCCGAACACGTCCCCTTCCGGGAAAATCAAAATGTCGTTTCCCTTTGCAAGGCGCGAGGCAGCCTCATTTAAGATGGCTGTCCTGTCACCTTCAGGCGAGCGGTCTACTCTGATTGAGTCGAGCATGCGAAGCCATATACCGACTATCGGATTGTCGTAAGCCTTCTTCTCAATCAGTATTGAGAGCTTTCTGTCCCTTGAGCGCATTGTAATTACTGGCATTGCAATTATCTCAAGAGCGCTCTGGTGGTTCATTGCGAAAATGAAATTCTCGTCCTTTGGGAGGGCTTCTAGGCCCTTGTGCTTAATCCTGAATAAGAATTTTGCCAATGGAGATATCAGCATCCTTGAGATCAGGTCCATTGGGTTTTCCTTGGAATTGGTCGAATTGGGGGATAATTATTGTTTTCTGAAGCGCTATTTGGAAAAATGCGCGATATTCCCAATATTGCTGTTTCACTGCCCTGTCGTCGTATATTTTCCGCTTCACCGCATCCGAGAGTCCGGACAAGTCGTTAACAATTGGCTCCGGGCCAATTCTCTCTGTTCTTTTCTCGACAATTTCCATATAAGTTGCAAGAGCCAGCTAAGCGTCTCCGCCAGTTGATTGTGGCCAAAGAATCCTGAAATAAAAGCCCCCTGCCAGCCTTGCTCCCGACAATATTCTTCGGGGAAATTGTTTATTTTATAATTGACCGGAAAAATGCGCAAATTTGGGCTACTGGGCAAAGGAAAAGCTCTCCCTCTCCCGGGAAAGTGGATGTTTCCCTTGGAACACAAGGGACTTTTTTCTGAACCAAATGGTGCAAAACCTTGAAAAGTCCGCCTGCATCCGAAAGTTTTCCCGAAAAAATGGCATATAATCCTCTGCCTCTGGAAGCTGAACCGTATTTCTCAAAAGGCGTCCTGCCCAAAGGAACGACACTGGCCGGGGAAATGTCTGGATGGTTCAACAGGAACTATGTAATGGAAAAACCCTCCGGGGAAAGAGTTGTGCTCAGAATCCCGAAAATGGCAGAAGAGACTAGGCAGGGCAAGGAATATGTCGAAAAGGAGTTCGGAATTCTTGGGCTGTCGGGCGGGGCATGGGGCTTTTATTCCTTGGAAGAGCAGGGAGAAAAGGCGCTGGAATTGGAGAGCAGAGGAATTCCTGTCCTTGTCCCGATTTCAGGAGACGGCAACTCTTCTCTCCTATATCCGTTCGTCAATTGCAAGTCGGCAATCTACCAAGACATCCTCTCCTCAGGAACGTGGGAAGAGGCTCTGGTTTCGGCCAAAGAGTTCCTCGGGAAAATCGGACTCGCGCATTCCAAGGGCGCAGTGCTCGGGGACAGGTGGGGCCCAAACGAGTTCATTTTACCTGGAAAAGGCGCCCTCTTCTTCGATTTCGATGAGAGGCTTCTTGACCCCGATTTCGAGAGCGCCCAGGCAACATACTACACGCTACGCTATTCCAAAAGGCACGGACCGGAATTCGTCAAGGGAATTGCACGAGACGTCCTTTCAATGATGCGCTCTGGCGAGGGAAACCCAGCAAGAGCAATTGGCTTTCTTGAAATGCACGGGGAGTATTTCCGGGACTGGCATCCGTGGGGTTCTAGTGAGAGGGAAACAAGCCTTTTGATTGACGAACTGGCTAGGATTTCCGGGCGCTAGTATCGGGCAAGTATCCTGTCGAGGCCAGCTTCAACCCGGGAATATACTTCATCAGGCGACTGGAACGGATTCACTTCAACGAACTTTTCCGGCATTTTTGCCTTGAGCGCCCTTATTGCTGGCCGGGTCTTTTCGGCATATTCGTTAAGGCGCCTTGCAAGAGTTTCGTGGGCGTCTTCCTTTCTAACGAAGAGTTCCGCCCCGTCAATTGAGCATTTTCCGTTCTCCGGAACCGGGTTTGCGATGACATAGACGTGCGCACTGTTAGAGCAGGTCCTCCTTGCGAAAATCCTGTTCGCAACATCCGCATATTCCTCCGGCAGTCTTACCTCCCCTTTTCCGGGGCTTGCAGTAAATATTGAATAGTTTCCGGAAAGATCAGAGTTTATTGCAGTGTCGAGAAAGACAACTGCGTTTATGTTTGGCAGTTTCCCTTCTTCAAGAAGGCCGAAAAGGGCGGTCGTCTGGCCCGGCTCTCTTGGAAAGCCGTCAATTATCGCGCCGTTTGAATATTCGGGCTTTCTCAGATTTTCAAGAAGCATCCGGGTTGTGACATCAGTAAGAACAAGGGTGCTTCGGCCAATCTTCCCGGTCATATACGCGTTGGCAAGCTTCCCTAGCTCTGTCTTTTCAGCAACATTTCTCCTGAAAATATCCCCAGTCGAAAAGTTCCCTTTCCCGCGCCCTTCGGCCCGGCAATTAAAATGAAAATTCTGTCCCTAACATCTGCCATTGGAAGGCGGATTTGAAAACGCCTTAAATAAGTTTCCGGAAGATAGCCCCGGAAAAGGGGTTTAGTTTCCGCTGTGAAAAGAAATAAAACCCGGTTCAGTTGCAATTCCGAATTGACATGAAAATTCCGGCAATTTTCATTCTCGCAATTCTCCTCTCTGGATGTGTTTCTGAAAAGGGGGTGGGGATTCCTTATGGAGACATTAACAACTCCCAAAAAACACGGGAGGCGCTTTTTTTCCCGCAGAGCTCAGACAAGCTAATTGCCTACTTTGCAAGGAACGCGACAGCCAACTGGACAAGGGAGAGCCGGCTTGTGATAATTGGCCAAAAGGAAGAATATCCGGAGGAAGGCCCTCTTTACGCCCCGTTCCTCGGGGGAGAACCCCACAACTCGAGCTTCCTTGACGGGGCGGCAGTAGTGCTATCCTATAGCGAAACCCCGGGGCAGTCGAACGAGAGCTATTCCTATTCCAACCTGTTCTTAGAGCTTGGCCGGTTCTCGTCAAACGAATCGGCAGAACGCTATCTCGCAAGCCTGAAAAGAGCTGGCGACATTGACACCGGAGTCTGTCTTGTCTGGACTGACAGAAACAATATTGAATTCGAAGGGGTTCTGCGCGAAAGGGTTCGGATTGGGAAAAATTGCGTTTTCGGCAATCTAGTAGTTAGGGAAAGAAAAGATGCGTGGGCTTCGGAAATAGGCAAATTGAAAGGCCCACTTGAGGATTTCGGCTGACTCTCGCCGGGTTCTTCAATATTCGCGGTCGGAAGAGTTGTTGCCGTGCGCATGAGAATGCCCTCCCAAATTGACGTGCATTCCGAATTTGTCTCCAGCCTTTTCCAAAAACCAGTATTCTTTGTAATTTAGCCGTGGCAGGACAATGAACTTGCTCGCCGCTTCGACTGCTCTGGCCGAGACTTGCTGTGAAACTCCGGCATCAATTAACATTCCTGTTCAGACACTCTTCCTGAAGAGGCTCAAGGAAATTGCCCGCCCGGTATTTCAGGTAGTTTTTCGGGAGCTCCATTTTGTCACAAGGAACCATTCGGATTTTGCGAATAAGGTAAATTGATCCCTCGTAGACAAATTTGGAGGCTAGCAGGTCCAAAGCAATGGTTGCCGCCCTTGTGGCTGTCGCAATCTTGACTGGATTACTTGTGAATTGGTAGGTAGAATATTCCGCGGCCGGCGCAACTGCCAGATTGTCAAAATTGGAGAGCCACATTGCAATTCAACGCTCGTTTTTCTCCAAATAGTTGGTTGTCTACAACCTTAATGCCGAATATTTGCCAGAATATCCTAGGAGAAACCATTTCTCAATGGTTATTTTGAAAACTTATTCAACAAAAGTTCCATAAAGCATATTTAGTATTGGAAATTGGCTGAAAATCAGGGGTTTGGTTTGGACGAGGCTGACGGAAAAATAATTGACTATTTCTTCACGAACAGGGATGGCAGGATTTTCGGGGCGAAAAACATGCATCCAGAAGTCTGGGCTCTGATGCAGGCAAGATATTCTAGGGCAAAGGAGGGCCTTCGAGAAAGCTTCTTGTCCCTCCTAAAAGAGAACCCTGAAAACTTCAAAAATCTCCTCTCCGAAATCGAAAAGAACGACGGGGGAATCCGATCAAAAGCCGCAATTGACAAGGCAATACAGTTCATGGAAAAATGGGTCCTTGGATATGGCCACGCTTCCGTTGCCGAAGGGGCGACAGTTGGTCTCGGCTTGGAGGGAGTGAGCATTCTCGCAACAAAGACAATTGAGGACAACCGACTGGCATCATATATTGAAAAATCAACGAGATATGTGTCGTTTGACGGGAGCTCATTTTACATCGACCCAAAGCTCGAAGAATCCGAATTCTTCCACGAAGTAAAAGGTCTCCTCGACCTCCTGATTGGGACATACAAGGAGCTGGAAGGGCCCGTCCTTGAGTATGTCAAAAAACAAGTCCCTTTCAAGGAAGGGGACAACAAACCGGCCTGGGAACGGGCGTGCGCCGCCCGGAGGTTTGACGCAATAAGATATCTACTCCCGACTGCAACGAAAACCAGCCTCGGCTGGACAATAAACGCAAGAGCCCTCGCGCACGCAATCGAAAAGCTCCTTTCAAGCCCGCTCGCAGAACTGAACGAGATTGGGGAAGAGACTAAAAGGGAGGCTGAAAAACTCCTTCCGTCACTTCTTCGCTTTGCCGAGAAGAACAAATATCTTTTTGAAACTAATTCCCGGATGATTGCAAACGGAGTTTCGCAAAATCCCGGAATTTGCAAAAAAAGCGTGCTCCTTGTCAGCGGTCCGGAGAATGCGCACGCCGAAGAACTCGTCCTCGCATCAATAATATACAGATTCGGCAACATCCCTTTCAAGGATGCTGAAAATATGGCAAGGGAGATGTCTCCAGATGCGCGGGAGGAGCTATTTGCCAAATATCTCGGGAAAATGGGGAAATTCGACTATCCCCAAAGGGAGCTAGAGCACGTTCAGATGACTTTTGAAATTGTCATTGACTATGGAGCTTTCCGGGATCTCCAGAGACACCGGATGGCAACACAGACAATCCCTCCCTTCACAACTGATCTTGGCTATGATGTTCCGGAGGACATAATTGCGTCAGGCTACGGGGAAAAATACAAGGCAGCAATGGATGAGGCAAAGCGGGTCTTTGACATTGTGCGAGAAAAACTTCCCATTCAGGCGCAGTATCTAGTCCCACTAGGATACAGAAGGCGATTCCTAATTACAATGAATCTCAGGGAAATACACCATTTCGTCAAGACAAGGACCACTCCCCTTGCCCACGAGTCCTACAGGAAAATAGCATATCGAATCTTTGAGGAAACTAGGAAGAAATATCCGCTTTTGTCGAAATATATTGTTTGCAACTACACGGAGGAGGAGCTCGGGCGCCTGAGAGCGGAGATTGCGACTGAGAAGAGGGAAGGGATTGGGCCTATTTGAGGGGAGCTTGCTTCATGAAAAAAAAGCAGGGGAAAAACTCCGATGGAAATGTGTTTTCGGCAATTGACGGGGAACTGAAAAGGCAAAGGGAAGGTCTTGAAATGATTCCTTCCGAGAATTATCCGAGCCTTGCGGTTATGCGGGCGTGCGGGTCCGTTGTAATGAACAAGTATTCTGAGGGCTATCCTGGAAAGAGGTATTATGGAGGGGCGAAATTCGTTGACAGGATAGAGAGACTCGCAATTGAGAGGGCAAAGAGGCTCTTTGGGACAAGCCATGCAAATGTCCAAGGTTATTCGGGAAGCCCGGCGAACATGGCTGCATATTTCGCCCTGGCAGAACCCGGAGACAAAATCCTCGGCCTCCACCTTTTTTCGGGAGGTCACCTTACGCACGGCTGGAAAGTCAATTTCTCCGCCAAATTCTACTCTGCAAATTCCTATTCAGTCGGGGAAGACGGGCTAATTAACTACGACAGCTTGGAAAAGGTTGCAATGGAAATCCGGCCGAAAATTATTTTTTCGGGATCAACGGCATATCCGCGGATTTGGGACTATGCCAGAGTCGGGGAAATTGCTCGCTCTGTTGGGGCCTATTATGTTGCGGACATTTCCCACGAGGCTGGGCTTGTTGCGGCGAAACTAATAAATTCCCCTGCCGGGCATGCGGACGTGATAACAACTACCAGCCACAAAACGCTTCGGGGACCGAGGGGAGCAATAATTCTTTGCAACGGAAACCCTTCAGAACCCCTAAAGCCCCAAAAGGAAAAGACAAAGGAGAATATTCCTACCCTAATTGACAGGGCAGTTTTCCCCGGCCTCCAGGGAGGGCCACATAACAACACCACTGCCGGGATTGCGGTCGCTCTCGGAGAGGCATTGAAGCCTTCCTTCAAAAAATATGCGAGGCAGATTGTCAGGAATTCCAAGGCTCTTGCGGGAACGCTTGTTGACGGAGGCCTAGATCTTGTGACTGGTGGGACTGACAACCACCTGATTCTAATTGACCTGCGGAAAATGGAGTTCTCAGGAAAGGATTTTGAGAACGCATTGGAAGTTTCTGGTATTACCGCAAACAAGAACACAGTTCCGGGAGACCCCCGGCCTCCTTATGTTACTAGTGGAGTCCGTCTTGGAACTCCCGCACTCACAACAAGGGGTATGGAGGAGGGAGAAATGAGGGAAATCGGGGAAATAATTTCTGAAATTGGAAAAAATCCTTCCAAAGCAAGAGCGCAGAGGGAGCGTGTGAGAAAACTTGCTAGGAAATTCCCTCTCTATCCAGATCTTTGAAAAATGTCTTTAACCAGATATTTTACCCTTGAAAAAGGGTTCCTAAGTTGAGGGAAAATATCTTGGATGCCTAGGCCATTTTACCAAGGAATTCTCTCGGAAAAGGGAAAGCCGGACTATTCGGAAATTGCTCAATCTCAGTCAATCTGTCAGTTCCAAAGGTTTCCGACCCGGCGAGGTTATTGATTTCGTATCCAGTGAGAACTGCTGGCAAGTCTCCGAAAACAGGAAAAAAGCACAAGAACTCGAGACGCCCTATGGAAACTTCCCTGTTAATGGAGGAGTCCCGGAAATTCTTTTCATTGAGACTGGCTCTGAGCCGAGAAAGCTTGCGGAAGTTATCGGCGAAATTGAGAGTGCATATGCCCCCACCTTTGAGAAATATTTTTACTCTGGTTCACAGGGGCAGGACAAAAAAGACCATTGAGAAATAGAAGACAAAGTTTCCCGCAAGGACCGAGACGTGCCAAATCTCGTGGCTTCCGAAAACCGGGGGGAATGGATTTGGCTTTCCCGTGAAAAATATTATTGACCCTAGTGTATAGAACAGGCCCCCCAACAGGAAGAATAGCAGTGGAACTGCGCCAAGCTCCTTATATGACAAGAAACCGACAATCCCCCCTGCCCAGCCAAGGGAAAGGTAGGAAATTATTGAATACCTGCGGTTGAGCTTTGAGAAGAGAGCCGATTTTATTGAAAGAAGGGCAATTGCCACGCCGAATACAATTGACAAAAGAACTATCCCAAGGGAACCCCCGATAACAACTAGGCAGATTGGGGCGAACGTCCCAGCAATCAGGAGATATATTGCCGCATGGTCAAGAATCCCTAAAGCCCTCTTGTATTTTCCGAAAGCTAGGAAGGTGTGGAGAAGAGTGCTCGCAAGCATTGATAGGAAAAGGGTTGCTCCGTAAATCGAAAAGGACACTATTTTCCAAGGGTCGCCCTGAAAAGAGGAGAGAACAATCAAGACAACCATTCCTGCAATTGAGAGACCCGCTCCCGCCCCGTGGCTAATTGAATTGAAAATCTCGTTCGAATCCCCGGAAGAAATCAGGTCATCCTCTATCTTTCCTAGAGCCATTCCGACACCTGAAAAAGGGCAGGTGTTTTAAGCCTAACTTTTCCGCCCACTAAGATGTGGCCTGCTCAATTTGCCTGAAAATTGAGGGAAATTGAAAAGGGACAATTGCACTTCCTGCGCACAAGCACATTCTCTGCATAGCCCACTATCTGGAATTGTTCAAAAGAAGGGTGATTTACGCAGTCGGGCGCTTTCGGATGTTCCCGAAAAAGGGCGAGGTTCTTGTCGTGTTTTCCGGAAGGGTTGACAGCGCAGTCCTCCTTTTCGCATCGAAGAATGCTGGATTTCGGCAAATTCCTGTGCATGTTGTTCTCGGAAAAGGTGGCTATTTCGGTAAATCCCTTGAATATGCAAGAAAGGCATCTTATAGGGCCTGACTTGCCCTTGAAGAAATAGCGACAGGTCCGCAGATTGTCGGAAGGAATGGCAAAAACCCTTGCGCTACCTGCAGCTAGCTAAGGAACTTTTTCCTTAACCGGCTTTCAAGGGAGAGGAAAATTCCTGTCGCAACAGGCAATCACTTGGACGACGAGGAGGGATCTGTCTTTGAGGCTCTAATTAACTTCAATCCGGACGTTTTAGGGCAGAGATTTCCCGTTGCCGAGGGCCTCGAAGGATTCGGAAAAAAAGTCAGGCCATTTTGCCTGTTCAAAAAACGCGAGATACTAATCTATGCAAGGATCCAAAAAATCCCGCATCTTTGGGAGAAATGCGAATATTCTATGGAACCAAAAACCGCGAAATGGGAAAGGCTTCTAAATGAAGGGGAAAAGCTTTCCCTTGGCTTCAAGCTAAAACTATATTCAGACTATCTTGAAAAATGAATGGAAATTTTCGGGCAGTTTCTAGGGAAAGCCGGAAAGCTCTGCGACAGGTGCAAAAAGGAGCCGGCATCCGGAAAAGTTTGTTTTTCCTGCAAATACGCTCTTTCTTCCACTCAATTTCCTTTCCCGAAAACGTCGGAATAGACTGCCGAGAGATCCCTTGAATAGGAAAGGTTCATTGCCCTTATTTCCAACTTTGTGGAGGAATCGGGGTCAGTCTCGGAAGGTATGAACTTGGCAAGAATTGCCTCCTGACCGCTCTTTCGGTCAACGAACTTGGCAACGCTCGATAGCCCGCCCTCTGAAGGAATTTCCACAGTCTCGCACTTGAACTTTTCCCGCGCCTTGAGGAATGGAATAATCCTTCTGGCAAAATCACCTGTCCGTGCATTGTTCCCGTAGTTCAGTGAAAGGAGGGCCCGGGAGACGATTCCGTCCGCCAGGCTCTTTGGAAGAGGGGCTTCTTTCCGGAAATTTATCACAATTGAGCCGTCCTCTGAGAATGTGCGGTTCTCTATGAAATTAAGATAGTTTTTCTCAGCCATTTCGCGGGATTTCTCCGGGGAGAGGAGGCCTTTTTATCCTTTTCCGTTGTATTCAGAATACTGCGTAGGATTCTGGGTATTTTGCGGAAATATTAATTTTTATAAGGTGTTTAAGTTTCGCTTGCTGAATGAAAATAGGGATTGTCGGGGGCTCTGGGTTATACGGGAACCTTCCACTTTTCGACGGAAACTCATTTTCGGAAACTAAAAACTACCGGGCAAAAACTCTCGAAGAAAGGCAGATGGGGAAATACAACTGGTTCGGACGGCTTCTTCATTGGCTCTCCCGGCTAGGACTGACTGAAGAGGCAAGAAGAAAGGATGACGAATTCTCTGTTCCCCTTGTTCAGGAAGGAAAAGTCGAAGGAATTGAAGCAGTTTTCATATCCCGGCACGGAAGGGGGCATTTCAGGCTTGCGCACGAGGTAAAATATCAGGCAACAATTGCCGCCCTAAAGGAGCTCGGGGCGAACGCAGTAATAACAACTTCCGCAGTCGGGGGAATAAATCCAAAGTATTCAGTAGGGGACTTTGTTGTCCCGGACGACACCGGAGAATTCTTCACTGGGAGGAACAATTGGGTATATTCCCCGACCCATTATGGAATTTCCCCGGCATACGACAATCTGATAAGAAAAGCCCTGATTGAGGCGGGAGAAGAACTAGGCCTCCCAATACACGACGGGGGAAGTTATGCAATAAAGAGAGGACCGGAATTCGAGACTGCAAAGGAAGTTGAAGATCTCGAAAAACTCGGTTATGACATGGTCAGCATGACTGCTGGAACTGAGGCGAAACTCGCAAAGCAAGTCGGGCTTCCCCTTGGAACAGTCTGCATTGTGACTAATTCCGCGCAGAAGAAGGGCGAGCAAAAGGTAACTGACGAGGAAGTTCAGGAAATAATGAGAACAAGGGGAGAGGATTTCATACGGCTCCTCAGGCTTGCAGTGAAAAAACTCGACGCAACTTATGATATCTGCCTTGCAAAGGAGGCTGTTTCATTGGGAAAGGCCAAAGTATCTTTCTTTTCAGGCGGACAGGATATTTTCCAGAGCAAAAAGGGGGGAGTCGCGCCCCTTATTGAGGCGCTCGAATCCGGAAAATCGTTTGCAGGCGCTTCTGCCGGGGACACTATTGTCGGCCTTGCAGCGGCGAGAATATTTTCGGAACTGCATGTCAAGCGGGTTTATGCGGAGACTCTTTCAAAGGAAGGAAAGGATTTCCTGGAAAGGGCGGGAATTGGAGTCAGTTTCAACCAGCTTGTGGAGAAAATACTTGACCCGGAGAGGACGGATTCCTGCCCGTTTGAGAAAATAGCAGGGGAGAATGCTGAATTCGAAGAAGCGCTCTCAAAAATGAAAATGTTTCTTGCTGAAAAATCAGAGCCAGCCCTTCCGCCTAAAATAGACAACCATTCCGGATGAGATTAGCGCTATTACCCCGAGGATTGTCGGGTAGCCCCATTTCCAGGAGATTTCGGGCATATGGTGGAAATTCATCCCATATATGCCGACAATAAAAGTCAGAGGCATGAAAATTGTCGTAATTATTGTCAGGACTTTCATCACCTCGTTAGTCTTGTTCGAGATGCTCGAGAGATAGGTGTCGAGCATCTCCGAGAGCATTTCAATGAAGGTCTCGACAGTGTCAATTACCTGTATTGTGTGGTCATATACTTCCCTTAGATATATCCTCGAATAGCCCGATATAAATGGAGATTCGTCAGTCTCGACTTTTCGTATGGCTTCTCTGAGGGGCCATACTGACTTTCTCATGAAGAGAACTTCCTGCTTCATTTTGTAGACTTTTGTCAGAAGCTCCGGAGTAGGATTGTTCACGAGCTCCTCCTCCAAGTCCTCAATTCGCTCGCCAATCTTCTCTAGGACCTGGAAATAGTTCTCAACAACTGCGTCAAGGAGACGATAGAGAAGATAGTCTGCCCCGCTTTTCCGGGTTTTTCCCTTGCCAGTCCGTATCCTGTCCCTTACCCAGTCGAAGACATCGCCCGGCTTTTCCTGTATTGAGAGGACAAGGTTGTTTTGGAGCACTATTCCAACCTGCTCGGAAAGGGTTTCCGGGTTTTCCGCACCGGAAATAGAGAACATTTTCATGACAATGTAGACGTATTCGTCGAAATCTTCTGACTTGGGGCGCTGAACAGGGTTCACAATGTCGTCGACAATTATCGGGTGGAGACCGAACTTGACCCGTATTTCCTCGGCCAAGTCATATCCAATTGAGCCGTCAATGTTGACCCATACGACGCTGTCAGGCCTTTTCCTCGAGAGGTCGATTTCCGACAGAGAGGAAGAGGATTTCTCGGTAAACCCGTCCGCCCAATATTCGAAAACCTCTATTTTCAGGGGAACTTTCTCGGCTGGCTTGATTGCCCCTTCCGAAGGAGCCCTGACAAATATGTCCGCCTTGCGTTTTATCTTGCTCACGTGCAAAAACCCATTTGATTTTGCCATTGGAATACGAGCATCAACCGACAACACTCCTATTTTTGCTTTTTCGGCAAAAAACAATTAAAGGGTGGCTCCCGGGAAGGCAATTATGGCCAGAAGGGGAAATGCTGGGCTAGTTGCCCTGACAATTCTTATTACCGCTGGAGTTGTTTCCGGAGCGTTCGTCTTTTCGGGCATAATCTCCCCTACCTCAGGAAGATATTCCCAATACAACGCTAGCTCGTTTTTCTCCGGAGAATCGACTGGAGAAATGCGGAAATTCTCTTCCCCTGAGGAGTTCCGGGCATTCTTCTCGGTTTCCCAAACCCAGCAAAGGCAGTCCTCTTTCGGAGGAACTCGTATTGAAATGGCCGGAGGGCTTTCGGACGCAGTTGTCAAGACCGGCGGAGTGGCTCCCTCTGGAGCTCAAATTACAACCACTTCCACCTCGGACTATTCAGGGACAAATGTCCAGTACGAAGGCGTTGACGAGGCAGATTTCGTAAAGACGGACGGGAATTACATATACGCGCTCTCGAACGGAATACTCTCAATAATACGGGTTTCTGCCGGGCAGATGGAAAAAGTGTCAGAAATCGACTTTTCGGAAATCTCCCCTTCAGGCTATTACCATTCAAGCCCGAGGGAGATTTTCGTAAGAGGAAACCGACTTCTTGTCGTCTCAGACGGATATGAGAGGGGATTTTACTTCCAGAAATATGACATAATGCCCCAGGACTATTACAGGCAACTCACAAAAGTTTCCATATATGACATTACTTCTAGGGAAAATCCAGCCCTTCTTTCGAATTATTCGGTCAGCGGGTCCTATTACCAGTCACGGATGATTGGGGAAAAAGTTTTCCTCGTCTCAAGCGAACATCCGAACTACTACTCAAAGCCACTTCCTCCGGTAATTTTCGCGAAGAGTTCCGGGAGAATCTCTCCCGAAATATACTACTTTGACAACGTTGAATCGTCGCACCAGCTCTCAACAGTCTCGTCGTTCGACATTGAGACTGGGGAATTCGTAGAGGCAAAGAGCTTCCTTCTCGGGTATTCGAACACTCTGATTGTCTCTGAGAACGCAATATATATCGCATACCAGAAAGCGAGCCCTTGCTCATGGCGGTTCTGGGGAATGGGAGGATGCTACGGCGCCGACGAATACGAGCGAGCCCGCTTCTTCGAGGTTGTCTTGCCACTTCTTGACGTGGACTTGAAATCCCGAATAGGTGCAATATCCTCACAGGGTCTGGCAGAAGACGATGAATGGGCGAAAATATCAGAAGAACTCTCGAGATATTTCAAAGGAATCCGGGCTCTCGAAGAGGAAGGAAAGGAAATTCCTGACGCAGTTGAGGAAAGATTCGGGAAAATACAGGACGCCCTCTCTGACTATGACACGAAAAAGGCTCTTGAGAACCACGGGACAATTATACACAAAATCCTTATTTCGGGGGAAACCGGAAAGATAGAATATTCCGCGAAAGGGCAGGTTCCGGGGACCCTTTTGAACCAGTTCTCCCTCGATGAACACGGGGGGAAACTCCGTGTTGCAACAACATTCTCGAGCTGGACATCCTCATCAGGGGAGACCCGCCAATTCAACAACGTCTATGTCCTTGATTCCGGAATGACGACAATAGGAAAACTCGAGAACCTTGCATCTGGAGAGAGGATTTACTCGACAAGGTTCATCGGAGACAGGCTCTATATGGTCACTTTCAGGCAGACCGACCCTCTGTTCGTAATTGACTTGGCGGATTCTCCGAAGGTTTTGGGCGAACTGAAAATACCCGGATTCAGCACATATCTCCATCCATATGGGAACAATTATCTCATAGGAATAGGGAGGGAAACGAAGGAAATTGACGAGAACCGAAACGAGATACTGGGCGTGAAGATTTCCCTCTTTGACGTTTCAGATGTCTCAAACCCAAAAGAGGTGGACAAGTTCGAAATCGGGACGCAGGAGACTGACAGCACGGCGCTCTATGAGCATAAGGCATTCCTTTTCTCAGAAAGAAAGGACGGCCTTCTCTCAATACCAATAAGCGAAACAAAATACATCGAGGATACCGGAAACAAGGAAATACTTCCGAACAGAGAAAGAAGCCCGTATTACCCGAGATACAAGTACAGAATCTGGACGGGGGCATATGTCTTCAAGGTCAACGAGACCGGAATCGGGCTTGCTGGAACTGTGGAGCACTCGAGCTTTGAGAACAGCTATTTCACATGGAGATCGCCTTCAGCAGTCACCCGGAGCTTCTATATTGGTGACACCCTCTACACACTCTCAGAAAAGTTCATAAAATCGAACAAGCTATTCTCCCTGGATGGAATAGACACTTTCGCGTTCTCGGAGGAGATTGTCACGGAGGAGAAACACCGTCCGGAATATGCTAATGACGAGATTCCGATTGAGCTGACAGTTGAAGAGGACGCATCAGTTCAGCTGGCAAATGAGATTGTCTGATCCAATGGCGCTAGAAGAGATTTACAAAAAAAGCCTAGCTCTCCACAAGAAGCTAGGGGGCAAACTTGAGGTCTCAAGCAAGGAGGAGATCGGGGACAAAAGGACTCTTTCTCTCGTCTATACTCCGGGGGTTGCCCAAGTGTCGAGGATTCTTGCCAGTTCCCCCGCGAGGGCGAAGGAATTCACAATAAAGAAAAACACTGTTGCGGTCGTGTCCGACGGTTCGGCAGTTCTTGGTCTAGGGAACATCGGGGCGTTCGGCGCAATTCCCGTGATGGAGGGAAAATCTGCGCTTTTCAAGGAACTGGGAGGCGTCAACGCCTTCCCGATTTGCCTTGAAGGGACTCCCGGCGCCTCGGAAATTGTGGAGACTGTCAGGAGAATATCCCCTGTTTTCGGAGGGATAAACCTGGAAGACATATCCGCCCCAAAATGCTTTGAAGTGGAAGACGCGCTCCAAGACATTGGGATTCCTGTGATGCACGACGACCAGCACGGAACAGCAATTGTTGTCCTCGCTGCCCTCAAGAACGCGTTCAGGGTGTGCGGAAAGAAAGCGAAAGAGTCCAAAATAGCAATAAGCGGGGCAGGAGCCGCCGGAATCGCTGTTGCAAAGCTCATTTTGGCATCCACGGAAAAGCCGAGGGAACTAGTCCTTCTTGACAGCAAAGGAATTGTCTCGTCAGACAGAACTGACTTGAACAGCTACAAAATGGAAATTGCGAACATGACGTGGCGGAGGACAACGGGAACAATTCAGGACGCCATGAAGGACGCGGACGTTTTCATCGGACTCTCTGCCCCGGGGATTGCCAATTCCTCAGACATCCGTCTGATGGCAAAAAAGGCAATTGTCCTTGCAATGGCAAACCCTGTCCCTGAGATAATGCCTGAAGAGGCGAAAAGAGGGGGAGCTTATGTTGTCGGAACCGGAAGAAGCGATTATCCGAACCAGATAAACAACGTCCTAGCGTTCCCCGGGATTTTCAGGGGAGCTCTTGATTCAGGAGCAACGAGAATAACGACTGAAATGAAGCTCTCGGCAGCCGAGGCAATCTCATCACTTGTGAAAAGCCCGACAAGGACGAAGATAATCCCGGACGCCTTGGACAAGAGGGTTGCAAAGGCGGTCGCATCGGCTGTTGCCCGGAATTGGAAAGATTAAAAACCTAAGAAAACGCGCAACCTCCCGACAAACGCAGGGATATCCGAGCGGTCAAAGGAGCAAGGTTCAGGTCCTTGTGGCTTAGTGCCTTCGTGGGTTCAAATCCCTCTCCCTGCACTCGCAATCCTTC
>JBBIPP010000003.1:0-102691 GCA_037442745.1 archaeon | reverse complement strand
CAATCATTCGTCGAACCTGTCGTCCATCTACAATAGTAGAAATTAGACCAGAGCTCTAGACTTTCGCGCTTTTAACCCGTTTTCAGGATCTACAATAGTAGAAATTAGACCAGAGCTCTAGACCCGTCCGGCGTCTTGGTTTTTTGCTGAAATGCGATAAATCCAGCAATTAGGTCTTCTGTGCCTCGTCCTGGAAGCGACTCCAAGACTCATTTTTCCGGACTGATGGCAAGATTTCTTAATGAGTTGTTTTTAGTTTTTTCGTATTTGGGCGCCCAAGACCCGCAAAGATTGGGTTTTTCCGCTTTTTCCCGGAAGGAAATTAAGACAGGGGTCTGCAACTCAGTAAATCAAGAGGTCCGTTTCCGCGTTTTTGGCATTTCCAAAACGCAATATTTCGGAGGTTTCCTTTATGTTGAAAATTATTACGCTATCCCCCTGTCCGAATTTGCGTTCAAATTTTTCTTTTATCCCGAATTTGACCAGCTCCAATATCCTCGGAGAGTTCCTTATTTCATAAACGGAGTATTGTAGGCGTTCCCCGTATTGCAAAACAAAGTTCGAAAACTTTGTCCTGAGCCGATTGTCCTGTATGTCGTATGTCAATATGAGCATTTTTCATTGCTCCATCCAAAACTCCGGGTATTGGGAGATGTCCTTCCCTTTCATGAACGCCCGGTAATAGGCCTGAACATAAAGGAAAATTTCCTCCTTGTGGGCGAGAATTTCCTTCATAAAAATTGCGGAAAACTCTTTCGAGTGCTCGGGCTTGGGGTAGAACTGCCCGTTCCTTGACTCGAACCGGTCTTCCTTCATTTGCCCCAAATTATGCATTTTTCTGACTTGCCGGTCTATTATTGGCCGGAATGGCTCTATTATGTCGCAGACGAGTGATTTTCTCTGGTAAAAAAATTTGTGGTAGACTCCGCAGTAGAGGTCAAAGTCGTAGAGCCTGAGGTTAGCTTCGATGAAATTGAACAAATAGTGATATCCTATGTCGAGAAGCAGGTTTATCGGGTCAGCCTTGCATCTTGGCTGCCTTCCCTTAAAGTCCATGTTTTTGAAATATGTTGCGAAATAGAGCCGGGATATGTTCCCTTCAATTCCCAAAAGTTCCTTGTCGTCTTTGGCTGTCGCCACCTGGCTAATCAGCCCCTTGAGTTTCTCGATTGCTTCCGCTTCCTCCAAGGTCTTGTATCTTAGTGAGTTGGCTAGGAAAAGCTGGTTTTCCGACTTGTTTAGGACGATTTTTTTCGCTATTGCGAAATTGTCCTTTGACTCGTACTGCTTTTTTCGCAGGAGAAAATTCCCCCGGTCGTCGGGAAAAACCGCGTGGTATGCCTTCAGGTTGTAGTTCAGGAAGATTACCGGGACTGCGTGCTTTTTCGCCTCCTTTATGAAAACTGAGGTTATTGAAGTCTCTCCTAGGACGAATATCAGGAAAATTCTGTGCATCGAGTTCTGAAGCGCAGTCTTTCCCTCGCAATCCTCCAAGACCATGTTGGAGTTCTTGATCCGCAACTTCATTGAGGAACTCGTCTCGACGAGCACTATTTGCTTGGCCAGAAAATCGGGTCTACTCATCATTTTCGTAAATGTCGCACGCGTTCCTGTATATGCACCCGGCGCATTTTTTCGGGTTCTGCGAGAAGGGGAAGGCGAGGTCGTAGGAATTCATTTTCAGAAGAATTTCCTTGAGCCGGGCTTTTTCGGCCTCTCCGGGAATCGGAATGTCGTAGGTCTTGTTGTCGGAAACCGAGTGTATTTTTATTTTCTCGACGGAAAAGCCCATCTCAATCAGGCAGAAATACTGCGCATATACCTGAAGAAGGTATCCTTCATATAGCTGAGATATTTTGCGCTTGCGCTCTATCAAGGTCTTTTTCTCGAGATCTAGCAGATCTATCTTCCCGGCAATCCCCAGCTCCTCGCTATACACCGAAATTGCCTTCAGAATCCCTGCTTTGGAAGAATATTTCCCGGACTCTATTGTTTCGTGGCTTGCCCGGCCCTTTGCCTGGGGAACGTCTTTGTATGTTCCCTCGTCGAGGAAATAGTAGAGGTTGTGGAAGTAGATGCTTCTCGGGCAGAAGACAAAGTCGTTCAGGCTCGATATTGATATGGGGTTCTCCATTTTTCCCCGACGGAATTCTGCTTACTTCATTGCCTGCGCAAATTCCAGCCACTCTTTGTTGCGGATTGCCAATCTGGCCTTTTTCGGGTCTTCTGCAGACCTTATTTGGCGGACTGCCAGGAGGCCTTTTCTAGCAATGTTATATGCTCCGTTTGCGTCGGCGTCCTTTGGAAGCCCGTCTTTTCCGTCAAGGGAGCAGAAGAAGGGTTCCACTGGCGAAAGTATGTAGTCTTGCTCATCCTGCCCAGTTTTTCCGTTGTTCTGCCGGAGGGACAGGATTGACGCAAGAACCCGGGTTAGTTTCTTGAAGAACTCCTTCGAATCCTTTGAAACTATTTCCTTCTTCAGGCAATCCCCAGTTGAATATTCAATCCCGAATTCCCCGAACAATTTTTTCAGCTCTTCGTTCGCGTTCATCGGGAGAGTTTCGCCCTTGGCTCCGCCCTTGGCTCCGCCATTCCTATAGAATCGTTCGTGCGGGGTTGAGCATACAACCCATTTCCCTTCAAGCCCGTCCTTTGTCTTGAAATTCGAATAGTCGAACGAAAACTCGAACCAGTTCTTTTTGCTGTTGTAAGATATTCTCTCGAACTTGGAGAAAAACTCTTTTGACTTGCCGACGCTCTCGTATTTCGGGTTGAGCTCGTTGGCAAACCCGGTTACCGGGTCAATTTTGCTTGTCATTGCCGCCGGAATATAGAACAGAAATCCGCTCTGTTTTCCGAGCTTCTCGAAGCTCTTGAACTTGCTTGTCAATTGGAGGGCGTTCCTCAATCCTCCCGCTTCTTCGGGAGAACGTTTCTTGAAAACAAGATAGTTTAGCTTTTCAATCAGCATTCTCTCGAACTTTTGGTAGACTTGCTTCTCCACCTTAGTTCGCCCCCTCTTGAAGCCGGAATTTAAGTCCTCCATTACGACAATTGCCTCGTTCTCGACCATTAGAGTCGCGATTTTATGGACTGCTTGGGACAGGTAGCCTTCCTTGATTTCCTTGATGTTCTCGATTTTTTTCCAATCCCGTCTTGCCTCGTCCCGCCCAGCCTCGCTTCTTGCAAGGAGTGAATTGTAGTCGGTTGTTTTCTTTCCCCCGCCATAGAGGGAGGTTATTTTGTTCAGGGATTCCTGCAGTAGAATTTTCCCGTTCTCGTCAATCATTGAGAGATAGAGGAGATTGCGTTCCCCCCTGTCAATTCCTATTATTCTGACTGGACTCTTTTTGATCGCGTCCCGGACATCATAGTCAATAAATTCCTGCCCTTCGCTCCCGAAATTCGTAGTAATCGGAACGTGGAACTGGAACTTGTCGAGGGAATACCGCCGGTCCTTTATCAGGTCGTATTTGAAGACGCTTTCCTTTTTGAGGTTGTCCGGGTTCTTGTTGGGTATCGGCTTTCCCGCTGGGTGCGTTATTTTGGGCTCGACCGACCTTTTCCTGAAGAACATTTCGGCCTCTCCGTTAAGCTTGTAGATAGGCTCTTTCAAGTTTTTCTCGTCAAAGAGCGCCCTCCAATACAGGGTGTGCATGTTCGGCGTCCCTTTGCTGTCTTTGGAAAAGTCCTTGCTCCATATTTTGAAAAGGTAGAGCTTTCCCTCCTTGACAAGGGTTTCTATGTAGCTTGCGGGAATTCTCTCGAAAACAACCTTGTAGCCTTGTCGTCCAACTTCCCTGTAAAATCCGCTAATGTCCTCGTATGAAGATGTCTCGGAGAATTTGAAGTTGAAAGTCTCCCAATCGGGGTTTTTCTTTATCGATTCCTTGAAGAAATCTATCAGCTCGTGGCAGAATTTCTTGTCGAAATTGTCGCCCTTGATGTGCTTTTTTTGTTCGTATTTTTCAAGGAGGGTTTTTGTTGGTTTATATTTAGCACTTCTCTTTTTTGATAAAATTGTGTGATGAAGGTCTCTGGCAGGGTTAGGTATTAATTTGTAAAACATCTTCTCAAAGGCAACTTCTCCATCCTTTGCCTTCGGAGGATTCTTCAATATTGTTTTGTTATTTTTGTTTATTATTCCGAGATAAAACTGGCCATCTTTTCTGAAAATAACTCCTCCCTTGGTGTCTTCTATGTTTCTATCCCAGCCACCTAACAGGACAGAGTTCTCAAAATTGAGCTTTATTTTCTCGGTGCTGTAGGGCTTTTTCGTCAGATAGTTCCGTGTCTTGTTGTAAATCCCAACTATTCCGTCAAGCCTTTCAAAAAGCGGGTCGAATTCCCCGTAGAAGGAATAGTCCTTGTCGGAAATTGCCGCGTCTTTCAGGCGGAGGGACTTGACAAAATGGAGAATGTCAATCAGGGCGTCCAGCAAGGCTTTCAGCTTTCCCTTTGCCTGTTCGTCTGAAGCAAGCCTGTTTCCGGGCGACTTGTTCTCAAGGATCGGCTTTGCTCTATTGTAGGAAATCTCGAGTCTCTCAAGCAAGTTCTCCTTGTCGTCCTCTTCCTTTTTGAACGAGGAAAACTGCCTAAAAAATAGCCCCTTGCATTTTCCCTTGTCGACTTTTTCGTGTTCATATAAGGAAAGCGCCGTCTCTATTGTTGCTATCGGGAATTGGTCCTGCTTGAGCCATTTTTCCTTGTCTTTTTCGTATTTTTTCGTGTCTTTTGACGGATTTTCTTTTTCGTAATGCTCTGAAAGGGCGTTTTCTATTGCTGACCAGTCGCCGAACAATTTGTTCGAAAGTTCCCTCAAGGTGCTGTCGTTTCTCAGGTGTATTTTTTCAATATCGAATTCTTCAGCCCGTTCAAATAGCGCCCTTAGCATTTCGGGCGTCCGTTTGCCGTTTTCATCGGAAAGTTCCTTCAAGTAGAACTCTTCAATTGCCTGAAGAAGCTCCGAATCATCCAAAAATCCGAAATCCAGGGATTTCTTTCTGTCGCTTAGAATCTGCTTTTTGAGTTGTTTGAAACGGGGGAGCTTGCCTCGTTCCTTTTGGTTGTGGAGGTTTATGAGTTCATTTAGTCCGCGGATTTTCTTTCTTGAGCCTTCCTCGAATTCGCCCCCGATTATTCTGTTGTAAAAGTCTATTCCGCCCTGGGAAAGAACTTTGTTGAAATATTCTATTGAGAATAGCTTTTCGATTTTTTCTTTTCCTAAAATGCTTTTCAGCTCATACTCGGCCTTGTCAAGGTCAAGACCGCCCTCCCTTATTTTTGCGAATATCCTGAGATTGTCGACAAATGTGACCAGGTTTTCGTGCACAATCCTGAAAGCAATTGAGGTTGCCTTTGCCTCATTGGAATAGATGTTTTTTCTGTTCTTATGGAATTCCTTGAAATATGTCGTGAAGTTGTCGAATAGTTTCATTGTCGCCTTTTCTTCAGCAGTGTTGCAGAAGCGGGGGGCGTTTTCCTTTATCATTTTCTCGGAAAACATTGCTTTGAATTCTTCCTTGTCCTTGTTGAACGAATCTGCAACCTCGTTTCTCAAGGAAGCCTGTATTTTCTCTATTGTCTTCTTGTCCCGTTCCTTCTTTGTCTTGGCAGTCTCTTTTTCGAAGGCGGTGAGGGCTTTTTCGTTCAATTTCAGCTTTTCAAGGGCGCTCTCAATGAATGCCTTGTGAACCTTGTCGATGATTTTCTTGGCTTTCTTGTATTCCTCGGCAAGCTTTTCGTCCTTTTCAATTACAAGGTTTTTTTCAATCCATTTTTTGCTTTCGGAGTCGGGAATAAGCCCGAACCTTAGCGTTTTTTGCAGTGAATACTTGTTCGCAAATCCGTCAAATATTGCCTTGTTTTCCGCCATCTAAGCTCTGTTGATGTACAAGGGATGCCTGTTAATAAAAATTTTCCGGGTTTTAGTGGAAAAGGTGTTTTTTGTTTCCCTTCCGATTTGTTTTTCTGACTGCGTACGGGTTTTTCGTTGGTTGAAAGTAAGATTTCATTAATCCTTTCCGAACGTGAATTGATGCATGGGAGTTCGACTGGGGAATTCGCGGGAGGACTCACCCGTAGACGCTCGGATATGCGTGGGACTCGTCAATGTGCTTTTTTGTCTGGGTCATCAGCTGGTTGATTTTCTTCTCAATCTTGTCCGAAGTCTGGACAAGGGACGCTGTCTCAATTGAGAGGCCGAGCTCTGTTGCAATTGCGTCGAGGGTTTTTGCGGCGGCTTTCGGGTCCGGGGAATCAATGAAAGCGTCGGTCAGGTATGCGTGGGCTGGAATCGAGTTCTCCATTGACTCCACCAGAAGGACTCCCAGAAGGCCTGTCAAGAACCCCAGCTTTATTGGGGTTGCTTTCTGCTTTTCGACAATTTCGTTTATTTCTGCGGAGTCGGTTCCGACAACATATAGCTTTTGCTCTGCGGGCTTTTCCTCCCTTGCAATTCCTCCGATTGATATTATCCTTTTCGCTCCGTGCTTTTTGGACCAGGCAACAATTGTCCGGGCAATCTCATATGTGAGGTTCTCCGGGATTGCGGTGTCCGAGACGAAAACAATGAGGTTGTCTTTCGCATATAGACGTATGGGGGTTTTTGGAACTCCGTCCTTTACAATTGTCACTGGCGGGAGCCTGTCAGATCTCAGAAAACCTATTTCCTCCATTTCGAGCTTTGTTGCCAGATATTCTGTTGCAATTGAGCCAACTAGCCCAACTGATGGGAAGCCCTCAATAACAATAGGGGAATCGAGCTTGACGAATTTGGTCTCTACTATTTCGACAATATGCCTTGGGTTCTCCACAGAAACTGATTCGCTTTCTGGTTATTTATAGGTTTACTGGAAATCGTCCATTTCGACTTGTCTTCCCATGTTAACAACTTCCGCTCCGCCGACTCCGGGAATTGCGAGAATTTCCTTCTCAACCCTGTCCATTTCGCCTCCTTCTGAATCGGGTATTGCGAAAATCGCGTGGATTGCCTTTAGGCCGAATGCAACGTTCTTTTGCTGGATTGACTGGGCGCCCATTCCTTTCAATTTCCCCTCAATTCCGGGGAGGTCGACTTCCAGCCCTTCAGGCATTATTTTGAATTCGACAATAACATTTGTCGGCTTTTTGTCCTTTTTTGGCTGAGTGGGAGCGTCCATTTTAGGGGCCACCGAATCCGCACCCATTGCAGACATATGCTCTTCCGGCTGACCTGCACGAAGCGCACCGGTAGATTGTCTCGTCCCCGCAGGACGGGCACTTGAATGTCAAACTGCCTTTGATTGCAGAGATTTTCTTCCCGCACGAGATGCAGGGTTTTTCCTGATGTAATGCCATTCTGATTGGCTCTTTGGCCGATTTATAAAACATTTGAAATATTGCTAGAGGGCGCTTGCAAGGGATGCAAGGAACGTTCCGAGAAGAACCATTGATATTCCCGCAACCTGGCTTTTCGATAAGCGCTCTTTCAAGGCGAATATTGAAAAGAGGACTATTAGGGCAGGGGCTCCGGCGGAAAGGGGGGCGACAATTGAGGTTTCTCCAGAGTGTATTCCGAAAGTGTAGGAGAGCGCTGCCAACAGTTCAAAGAGACCGACTCCTAGGAAAAGAAGATATGTGTTCGGAAGGGAGGGCCTTTTTTGGGGAATTTGCGGGGATTTTTTCGGGAAAGCAACAAATAGCAGGAAAATAACTGCCGGAAAGGAGAGAGCTCTCAGGATGAATGTTGAAGGAACTGCCCCCGCAACCTTTTCCAGGGGAGTGAAAATCGTGTATGCAATTCCCCAGAGAATTGCCGAGAGGAAAACTCCGGAATTGGAAAGGGAGAGAGTGGATTTTTTCAGCCCCCCTTCCCTCAGTTCGGAAAAAACACCCCCGAAGAAAACTAGGAGCGCTCCCGCGAAAACCGGAGGAGCGGGCCTTTCCCCGAGAAAAATTATTGAAAGAATTGCGGCAATTACCGACCAGGAATATGCCAAGGGGAAGGCAATAGAAGCCTTGTCCGTCTCAATTGCCCTGTAAAAAAAGAAGAACCCTGCGCCGTTCAAGGTTGCGCAGAGAAGGAAGAGGGAGGCTTCTTTGGCAGACAGGGAAAATTCGGGTCTTAGGACAAGAAAAAGTATTATTGAAAGGGATGCTGACACTGCTTGGGAATATATCAAGGCTTTTCTGTTTCCGGCACTCTTGATTGCGAATATTGCTAAAATGTCTGCCAATGCCCAGAGGAGCATTGCTCCGATTCCGAAGAGAATTTGGGGAGAAACCATTGAAAATTCCTCGTTCCCCTGAAACTTATAAATGGGCGTTTTTCATTATTCAAAGCACCGGACCCGTGGTATAGCTTGGATAGCATGGGGGCTTGCGGAGCCTTTGACCTGGGTTCAAATCCCAGCGGGTCCACCAGATCCCTTTTTCTTTTGAAAAGGAAAAAGCCTTCGGGGAAAAAGAAAACCGGCCCGTCCAGAGGACGGACTTGATTTTCGCATTGGGTTCCCGAGCATTGGCGAGGCTCCTTGGGTTGAACGAATCGAAACCCAGCGGCTGGAGCGAAAAGCGCAAGTCCCTTGCAGGGGAGTCCGCCTGAAACTTTACGAAAGCCTGTGCTGATGTACGGATTGGCCGAGGGCTATTTCACTAAAGATGGCGAATTGCTAAAAAGCAGGTGGCGAGCTTTTCGCACAATTTATCTTCTCGATTCCTATCTTCTCGATGAATTGAGGTTCCTTCGGGATTCTCCGGACGAAAACAAGGAGGTTGTTGCAGCGGGAATTATTAAAGGAAATCGGCGTTTCAAAAGAGCAGGTTAGCTTTTCGGCGTGCAAAAAGCTCTTGGATTATTTTTTCCCGGGAATTTGCGGCAAGGTTGACAGAACAGCTTATTTGAAAGGGGCTCTCTTGGGAATTTAGGAGGGGTTTTTCTTTCGCAAAAGCGGTCGCAACGACCTCTTGCTTTTGGTCAGGCCTTTCGCAAAGGGTTGTTGGAAAGGCTTTTATACCACAAAAACAGCCCCGAAAACAACAAGATGACAAAGACTTCACATCCATGGAAAAAACGGCAGGGCCAGAAGAGCCGTTGGAAATGGAGAAAAAAAAGAAGAAGACGGATGAAAAGGATGAAAAAACAGAGAGTAGGCCTCTAAATTGGGGGCTTGCTCTTTTTTCCGGTCCGAATTTCTATTTTTTGAACATTTTTTGGGAAATATCAGGCAAGAAGCTTTATCAGAAAGCTTGAGACAATCGGAATTGTCAGGTTGTCGTCGATTGGGGATAATATCTCGGTCAGGGTTGCCGCAAGAGCAAGGAAAAATATTTTCCCTTCTGAGAGAGGGGTTGCAATGAAGAGGGGTATTAGGGAAACTAGGAAGAATCCTATTGCCCCTTCAAGGCTTCGGCCGGCAATCAGCTTCGTTCTTCCGAAATAAATCCCCACAAGCGTTGATGCGGAATCCCCCCAGGCAAGTATCAGTATCGGAATGTATGCGCGGGAGCCGACAATTAGGAGGGATGCTAGGATTCCCGCAAGACCGATTATCGCTCCATAGAATGGGAATTTCTTCGCCGAGGCCCGCCCCTTGTCTGAGCGGTAGTAAATCGAGGAGATTGGCCGAAAGCCTTTCGGAAAAATCCTCTCTTCGAGCCCGAATTTCACAGCAAGCCCCCCGATTATCGCGCACGCCAGGCAGAAGGAGACTGCGAAAATAACCAATTGGAGGGGGAGGTAGAACACCATTAAAGCGCAGAGGCTAAACGCAATCAGATGTATTGCCTGCCTTCGGACCTCCTGCATCAATAGACCGGATCCCCGGACTGAATATAACTTTTTCTAGGCGGGCGGGAGGGCTTGGCCTTCGAGGAGCGCCTTCTCAATCGAGTCTTTCGAGGAGAATCCCGGAAAAACCGTCTTTCCTATTACAATTGAGGGATATTCCGTTATGTTGAATGCCCTTTTCAGGGCAGCTGCTTCGATTGATTTGATGTCAGTATCCAGTGAGAATATCAGGAGGCGGTCGCCGAATTTCTTCTTCATGACATCGAGGACAACTCCCTGGTCAGTGCAGGAATGGCAATTGTCGTTGGTGTAAAAGTAGAGTATTGTCTCGAACGGCTTTTCCTCGCCAGGGCACTGCCGGAGAGCCTTCCTCGCAAAAAGCCAGTCGCGCGCGAGAAGGGAGACGTATTTTTCCTTGAGAACAATGAAGGATTCTCCGAATTTCCTGGATTTCTCGTATTCTGAAAGATGAGCCGAGATGCTGTCGAGGGTTTCCCCTTGGCGGTAAATCTCCCGCGTCAGTATCTCGCATCCGAGCTCGCCTTCGAACTCGTCGGCCATCATGCTCGAGGACTGGACAGCCTCCCCAGTCTCCCGGAAGAATGAAATCTCCTCCTCGAGAGCGGACACCTGTCCCTTGTTGAGGAGGGCTCCTAGGGAGATTCCGGCAAAGAACACGAACACGGTGAGCGCGAGCACCAAAAAATGCCTCAATAGTGAAAATTCTGAGCCCGCCATTTCAGTCCCCTGTTCCTCTTTGCAATGTAGTAGAACACCGACATTAAATAGAATACGGAAACCATTGGAAAGTAAAATATTGTGTATAGTACGTAATCTAGGATGTTCTCCCTACTGCCGAAAAAGGTCTCCTTTGACATCTTGAAGCTCGCGTATATTACGAAGAATCCGAGGACGAAAAACATTGTGCCGAAAACATTTAGCACGTTCATTGAGTAGAACAGATTCAGCAGATCCGGGAGCTTGAAAATGAATGCGTCGAGGCCCGCAAGATAAACCCTCCTTGAGAAATCGGCAATTGAGGAAAGGTTCTCGTATACGAAGCTAGTGAAAATTATTGTCATTGAGACTATTAGCGCGAAATTTATCGGGATTATGAAGAGGCCCAGCTCAGCGAACTTCGGGTTCAGGATTGCGTCTCGGTATTTCTCGACGTTCTGGAAATATCCGGCATACCAGCGGGTCCTCTGGCGGGCAAGGGACATTAGGCTCTTCGGAGCAATTGTGTCGACTTCGGCGTCCGGGGCGTTCCCAATCGAATATCCCGCCCGCTTTATCCTGAAAGCTATTTCCATGTCTTCGGTCAGGTTCTCTGTATCAAACCCACCAAGCTTCCGGAGAATTTTTGTCCTAAAGAGGCTCCCTGGGCCCGGGACAACATAGATTGCGTTTATCCGTCCCATCAGACGGCGGAGATATATTGAGAAGAAATACTCGAGGCGCTGTATTTTCTCAAGCTCCGTTTTCGGGGAATGGACCTTTATTGAAGATGCGACTGCAGCGATCTCCGGCCGGCCGGAAATTTCCGAGAAGAGGGCTTTCATTGCCCCGGGGCGAAAGAAGCTGTCCGCATCGAGGCAGGATACGAAAGTGGTCTTTACTCGGGGGAGGGCAAAATTGAGAGCGTCCGCTTTTCCCGAGTTCCTCTTCCTTATTAGGGAGAATTTGCGCTTCTTCCTGAGGGCCTCGAGCAATTTCCCGGTTCCGTCAGTGGAGCCGTCGTCAATTACAATCAGGTCAATGCAGTCCCTCGGGTAATCGAGGGCAAAGCAGGAATCAATTGCCTTTTCAATTGTCCTCTTGCAATTGTATGCCGGGATGAGGACTGTGACCTTCGGGAAGGGTGCCCGTGAAAATGCCGAATCGCGCGCCTTCTTTTCGGCGGAGGCTTTCTTCGAGGTTTCCTCGAAAAAAACGAATATCCAGTAGAACGCGCAATAGAGGAAAATGAAGAAAGAGGCGAGCACCCCATAGGACAGGGCAGTTCCGGACGAGAGCATTTTCTTCGGGAAACCCAGTAAAAACGGGTTTTAACTCTTTTCTTACATTCTATAAGGGGAGGAATAAACCCCTTCATTCCCCTTGCTCTCGCAGATTAGGGACCATTCCCCAGCCGGCGAGATTTGGGAGGTTCTTGAGGATATCAGAAGGTGCCTTTCGCCAGAAGGGGGCGGATTGGCCAAAGGATCCTCTATTGACCTTAAAACAGCGTCAAGGCGGGCGTCTCCTCCGCTTGACCCGGAAAACCTCCCGTCAATCGAGTTTTTCCTTTTCGAAAGATACGCTACAGAATATCCGTCTCCGGGAAGGGAGAGGATTGGGCGGGAAATTTCGGAATTTTCGGAAATCCATCCAAGGGAATTGAAATCCTCCCTTGAGAGAGGAGCCCACGAGAGCGCTTTCATTGAGAATAGCGCCCATGCAAGAATTACCAAAACGAACAGGGTCTGGGCGAACCTCTTCCTTTTCGATATGAATGTTGCAGCTACAGGGATGAGGAGGATTGCCGAGAAAATGAGGACTCTGTCAAGCTCAATTATCCGAAGCCCTGCCGGGACAAGGAAAGAGAGGAACCCAAAGAAGCTTGCTGGGAAAGCCAGAAGAAATGGGAGAAGCGATGGGCCAATTCTGTATGCTATTTTTCCGACATCAAACCCCTCGAAAATCTCGGCTTTCATGCGTTCGGGAATTCCTTGGGCCAATACTGAATCCGGGGACGGCAGTGGCATCGTCTTCCCAATGAAAAATATTATCGCAACTGCTGTCAGGATTGCGAGAGAGAATGTCAGGAGGGCGCGGGCGAAAAAACCCTTTCTCAATCCGTATGCAAGACTGGCAATTGACACGAGCGCGAATATTGGGTGGGAAAGGACTCCTGCCAGGAGGAGGAAATACGTGAGGGGCCCGGGGGAATTCTTCTCAATGAACAGGAGGAAAACCGCAAGAGAGATTGTCAGGGCGTCCGGGAGGAAATTCATTGAAGTCTTCCAGAAGAGTATAGGGATTGCTGAGAATATTGCGCAGGTTATTTCCGGGCGTATTGCGGACTTTTTCGAGAAAACCGCTAGGGCGAAGAACGCAAGCGAGAAAAGGGCTGGCCCGGCAAGGGAGAAGACGAACCCTTGGGAAAGGAAATTTGAGATTCCCGATGAAAGGAGAATTGCCGAGAAGAGAAAATGGAATCCTGGGAAATACGATACCTGCCGGCCCCCCCATGAGAAGGGGTCGACTGACGGGAATGCGCCGGATGAAACCGTTTCCGACACAAGCCAGGAATGGAAAAGCCCGTCAGCGCCTATTATCCCTGTCAATGGGGTCGGGTTCGTCCAGACTCTGAGGAAAATGCCGAATGCGAGAATTGGTAGCAGGAGCCCCCATTCGGAAAGAGTCTTCTTCACATTAGCCATTCCCTTATTTCATCACTTCCCTCAGCAGTTCCGTCGCATATGTGCCTTTCGGAAGGGTGAACCTTAGCCGGAGCGTTCCTTCCCCGAGCAGTTCTGCTTTGGGTGGCTCTGGGAGAATTTCCCGCAGGCGCCTTCTTGAGCCGTCCAGGTCGAACGAGAACGGGAGATTTCTGAATCCTGGCAAGTCCCATTCCTTTATTGAGAATTTTTCGAGGGCAACCCTCTCTATTTCCCCTGCGAGCCCTTCTGCAAGGGGGACTTTTGCTCCGAACAAGAGTCCGGAAGGAGAGACTTTCTTCTCCTTCAGCCGGGGGTCGTCCGGGGAGGTTTTTTTGAAGAATGTCACGCCCTTTGAGAACATTCCGATATCCCCTTCAATGAATTTGTCAATTGTTTCGATTCTTTTCGCAAGAATTTCGTTGAACACTTGGGACTGGGCTGCCGAAACGAATAGGCGGATGAGGTTTCTTGGAATTGCCTTCCTGAAAGCTTTCTCGGGAGAATCCCCGGAGAGAAGGTTCAATATCAGGCGGATTTCGTATTCATTTGTGCGGGGAAACTCTCTGAGGGCGCCTTTCAAGTCGCTCTCCAAGAAAAGCTTCCGGGCGTTCTTCACCTGCTCGCTTTCGGATTCTCCGGTCTCCGAAACATATGCTCGGAGGGCGTTTTCAAAATCCCCCTTTGCAAGGAAGGAGCCGACAATTCCGGAGACGTTCCTAAGGCTTCCGAACCTCTGGGCGCCATAATAGTTGGGGAGCCCTCTTTTGAAAATTTCCTCCAATATTGGCCCCGCGTTTTCCGGAGACTTTGCTCCGCGGACAATTATATCGAACCTGTTCCCGGAGAGCATTCCCGCACGGAGCTTGTGGATGTGGCGGGTTGTCGAAATTATCCTCAGGTTCGGGGGAAGGGTTAGGTGGGGGGCGTTTTCCCTCGTGTGGACTGAGAAATTCTGGCGGGTCAGCGCATAGGAATCCTTGATTCCGGAAAAACCGACCGCTTCGTCGAACACTCCGAAAGCCCGGGCCAAAATCTCCTTCGCTTTCTGGGTTGTTATTCCCTTTTTTTCGGCAAGGAGAATTAGGTGCTCGCCGGTTCCAGAGAACTGGAACGCGGGGATTTCCTCAACAACGAAATCCTCGGGAGTTGCCTTGAAAACCCCGCCAGTTCCCGGAAGGCTCCCTGTCATGAACGGCTTGCAAGTGTCAGAACTCAAAATCTCATTCATTTCCGGGCACGTTTCATTGGGCCCGATCGTCAGCGCAGAGTCATCATCCACAAGGAAGCGCATCCTTTCGGAAAAGAATAAAAAGCTGGCGGTTGCCCCCTTTGGCACATGAGAAAAGTCCTCCTTCCGCTAAAGGGAACGCTCAATGATTTCGAGGCAGGGGACGTTGCCGGGCTCCTTTCAAGGGAATTGAACGCCCAGACAGTCGTTTTCTCCGCAAGGAGGCGGGGCGTTCCACAAACAGAGGAACAGCTCCGGATAATTGCGAAAATAAAGAGCCGGCTTGAGGAAACCTTCGCAATTGATGTCAAGTTCATCCGGATTGAAACAGAGAATCCGGGGGATTCAATACTTGCCGAGGCGAAGAAAGGGTATGATTATCTTGTAATCGGGGCAACTGTAGAGGACGGGAGCTCCCCTTTGGGAAAGACCGGGAGCTATGTTTTCGACAATTCGCCGATTCCTGTGATAATTGCTAAATACGTGAAACAGGCGGATTGGAAATAATGGATGTACGAAATCTCCAGAAAATAATGAAGCAGATGAGCACCGAAGAGCTCCGGGCGGAGCGGGCAGAAATATTCCTTTCCGGCGGGAAAAAACTGGTTATTGAGAGCCCGTCCGCAATGAAAATGCAGGTAATGGGCCAGACAACTTTTCAGATTTCGGGGAACGTTGTCGAGGTTGGCGCTTCCTTATCCGGAGGAGAGGGAGTTGACAAGTTCTCGGAAGAGGATTCTGCGATTGTCGCAGAGAAAACGGGAAAATCACTCGAGGAAGCTAAAAGAGCTCTTGAAGGGGCTAACGGGGATATTGCAAAAGCAATTCTCTCCCTTTCAGAGTAATCAGGCAGCTGGCTTGTCCGCTTCAGTTTCCCCTTTCTTATCCGGGGAATTGGAGACATACTCGTCCAAGGCAGCGAGGAACGCTGGCCTTGTTATGAAAACCCCTCCCGCCATCCCGATTAGAGTTGTTATTGCGAAACCCCGGACAGCGCCAAGACCTATGAACACCAACGGAAGCATTGCCGCAATGCCAGTTCCGAAAGCCGCGTATATTATGAAGAGCGCCTGCTTTATTTTTTCCTTGAATGAGAGCTTCTTCTTGTCTGCGCCGTAGAGGAAATACTCGTCAACCATTATTATTTCCTGGTTTATCCCCGTACCTAAGGAGACTATTATTCCGGCAATTGCTGAGAGATCCAGCTGCCAGCCTATTATTACCGAAATTCCAAGGACAATCAGAGCCTCCGCAAAGACCGTTGCCATCATTATTGCGGTTATCTCAGGGGAGCGGTATCTGATGAAAATTACAATTCCGACAGCAAGAATTGCGAGAATTCCCGCGAACATCACGTTCTTCAGGAGAGTGCCTCCGAGAATTGGGGAGACTTTCTCGACTGCCGAGAGCTCGAGTTTTATCGGAAGGGAGCCAGACTGGAGAAGCGCTTTCATCTGCTCCATTCTTGTCTGGGCCTCTTCCTTTGTCTGGGCTGCCCCTTGAACGACCGGGCTGTCAAAAACCCGTCCTTTCAGGTCTGCTGAAATCTGAAGGGAGCTCGTTTTCGTCCCGTCAATATAGAGGTCAAGGGTTTCATTCAGGTATCCGCTTTCCGTGGCAAAGTCCGAGAAAGCAACCGAGAGCCTGTTCGTCTCGACTGCAAAGCGCTCGGACGCATCAGGGGTTATCACGCGGAGCGCAATATAGTATTCGTAATAGTCTTTGACGTTGGATATTGCGTTCCTGTATGCGTCAACGACAATGTCGTCACCCGAGAAAATTGTCGAATTCCCAATCCTTGCCTCGAATTTTCCCTGCTTTGCGACAACGTTCCTGATGTCGTCCTCGTCGAGGCCTGCCGCCTCGACAATTATGTAGGTTTCTCCTGTGAGGTCGCTTGCAGTGCTGATCTTGATATCCCGGAGCCCGTAGATATTGAGCCTCTGGCGTAGAATCTCGATTGTGTCCCCGATTATCTGCCTGTCCTCGGTTTCTGGGGAAAGGATTGCCCGCACTCCGCCTTCGAGATCAAACCCCTTTTTGATGTTGGTTTCCCAGCCGTTCGGGCCAATTCTCGGCGAAACCACAAAAATTGAAAGGGCAATTATTGCAAGGGCGAACACTACTTTCCAGTTTGTCAAAAGCCTTTTCCAGTTCATTGGGAGACTGCCTCCTTGGAAGATTTCTCGGCAAGGAAGAATAGTATTCCAAGGTTAGTGAACCATGTGTGAATGAGGTCAAACATCAGGCCTCCGAGAAGGATTATTGTCATGTCCCTAATTGCGGTCGAACCCGAGAGAAATAGGAGAGCGAGAAGGCTTGCGGAAGCCGCGACAACCATTGTTATTCCGGTCCTCATTGCGGAGAACGCCCGGTCTACCGGCCGACCCTCGTGCTTTTTCAGGACGGATGTTGTTATCAGAATGTCGCTGTCTATTGAAAAGCCAATAAGCATTAGGAGGGATGCCAAGGTAAGGGGCGCGAACTTTATCCCGAAGAGGTTCATTACCGCAAGGCCACCTAGGAAATCGAAGAAAATGCAGGAAATAACAGTCAGCATAACAAAGTGGCTTTTGTTCGCATATTCCTTCAGCCCCCCTGTGTTGCGGAAAAGCGTGAAAATGACGGCCCCGATGAAAATGAAGCCGAGCAGGAGCGCGATATATGTGTTTGTCAGGAAAGCTTTTCCGACTGCTGGCCCCACAATTTTCAAGTTATATTCGGAAGAGTTCGTCCGGAACCCTTGGGTCAAAAGGGCGCTTTCAAGGGACGCTATCAGGAGGGTGGAATCCACTTTTGGCGGGGCTTCGACATGGACTGACGCGATTTTCATTCCTCCTTCGGAAAAGGTGGTTGTTTTCCCGACTGATAGCTCGCTTTCCCTGATTGCAAGGGATGCGGAAATTTCCGAGCGGAGGGCTTTTTCGTCCAAGGATCCTGAGGAAAAGGACGCGCCGTCAATTGTTATTATTGTCCCGCCCCGGAGGTCTATTCCCTTGGAAACGAATTCCCCGGTCTCCAGATAGTTCATTCCGAGAACTGCGAGGCAGAAGATTACTGCAATTGCCGGGATTATGAAGAATTTCTTGTAGTTTCTCTCGTAAATTCCCTTGAAATTCTCGATTAAGGAGCCTGTTCCTGAAAGGGATTTTGCCATTGAAAGAGGGTTTATCAAGTGTTTTTAACTATAACTGCCATAAAAAGGCAAAGTAATTTTAAGCAAGCCCGGAAAGGGGAATTGATGGAATGGATTTGGCTCCTCCTGATTGTCGGCATGATTTTCTTCTTTATGTTCTTCGGGAAAATTATTACGAACGAGTTCTCGGAAATGGTCTCGTTCTTCTTCCTTGCGGCCATTGTTGCCATAATTTTGGCGTCCAGGGACCTTTTGCTAATAGGAATTGCCCTCCTCTTCATTGCCTCCGTTCTCTTCAAGAAGCGGGCTGTCAAGAGCGAATATGACTTTGATTCGGGCGCATATGGGCAGAACCTGAAATAGGCTTTGTTGGAATGAATTAAAAAGCCCGGTTTCCGTTGTTTTTCCCCAATGGGAAGACGGAAAACAAAGCCTCTTTCTGCCGCAATTGCGCAGGCAAAGCGTGTCAGGCAGAAGGAGCGCTTGAGATTCGGGATGGTCTATTGTTCGAACAAGTCGTGCGGGTGGGGCTGGGAACTGAGGGAAGGCTTGAAATGCCCGCGGTGCAACTCAATGCCCTCGGGAGAGGGTAAAGGCGTCTTTTACTGTTCCTCTGAAAAATGCGGATTCGGCTGGGAAGAAACCGAAGGGGTTGATGTCTGTCCCAAATGCGGGGCTCTTCGAATCGGAGCGAAGAAAATCAGGAATGTGGGAAAGGAAGAAGATTCCCCAAAGGGAGAGGAAACGAGCCTTAGTGAATAATTTAGCTGACCCTGGCTTTTATCCTGTCCCTGACCTGCCACATTCCGTCGGCATCAATTCTGGAAAGGTTTTTCACTCTCCGGAATTTCGCTTTTTCCGCTTTTTGGGGATAGTCCGGGCAGTTTCTTCTCAGATGCGGGATTCGTGAAGGGTTGTCGGCTTCGAATGATTTGGGGCTGATTTCTCCCGGGAATCCGGCTTTTCTGAGGGCTTTTGATTTGTCCTGAAAAATTCTTTATCGCAAGGAAGTAATTCTCGGAGTTCCGCTCAATGTTCCTGTCGGCCTGTATTCAGTGATTGGATTGGTTCGGCTTTTGGCTCGGGGCGGGTATATTCGGATTGTTGTTGCCGATATTGTTTGGTGGGCTATTCTAGGCGCGACATTATTGGTCATTGGTCGCCTTTGCTTGTAAGACCGAAAAAGCCCTAGAGAAGAGGAGGAAAGTCAATGCAGGTCGTTTTTCATTTCTTGAAAAATTCGATTCTAAATCCCCTTACCGAGGGAGCTTCCCTTATTCTTTGAGACATTTTCTCAACAATCTTCGCCTCCCCTGAGAAATGGATAATGTCGCTACAGAGGTTCCTGTCAATATATTTGCGGGTTATTCCCTCTATCAGGCAGTTGTATCCTGTCTCAATTGAGCCTACTGACCCCTTTCCCTTCTCAAGGCACGGGTTGAAGAGAACATTCACTATGCCTCGCCGCTCCTTGCCCCCTTCTTTTCGCAGTTTCTCCCTCGCAAGATCCCTGAGAGCCTCCGATCTGTTCTTGTATCCTTTCGCGCGGACAAATGAATCGAACAGCCTGAGAAGCTTCCTGTCGAAGCTCACGCCGAACCTGGCAATGCGCGCCATCCCATCGTGCCACTTTCCTCCGCTTTTATAATTATTGTAGCACGATTTTCTTCCGGGTAATATTTATTTAGGAGTTGTTGGGCACTCTTGCGAAATATGCTAGGACCTGTAGGAAACTTTATGAAAACCAATTTCAGGCATTTCAACTCTGCGGTTGTTGTTGACGCTTCGGAGGCTTACGGAAAACATCTTGAACTGGGGGGGAAAATGATGGTGACTCTTGCAGGCGCAATGAGCACTGCTGAGCTTGGGAAAACCTTGGCAGAGATGATACGGCAAGGCAAGGTCCATGCAATAACCTGCACTGCCGCGAACCTTGAAGAGGATGTCTACAACCTGATAGCGAACAAGCATTACAAAAGGTTGCCAAACTACAGGAACCTCTCTGACGAGGACGAGGAAGCCCTATACGAGGAGGGCTATAACAGGGTCACTGACACTTGCATTCCTGAGGATGTCGCTTTCAGGAAGATTGAGAAACATCTCCTTGCTCTCTGGCAGGAGCAGGAGAAAAAGGGCGAGCCCCTCCTCCCACACGAGTATTTCTATCGTCTTTTGCTGTCAGGGAAATTGGTAGGGGAATACCAGATAGACCCGAAAGATTCCTGGCTTCTCGCAGCTGCCGAGAGGGGGCTTCCTCTCTTCGTCCCGGGATGGGAGGACTCTACAAACGGGAACATTTTCGTCGCAAACAACCTTATTGGGAAAATAAAGGACATGAACATTGTGAAAAGCGGGCTCTTCTACATGAAGGAACTTGTCAATTGGTACACAAAGGAGACAAAGGGCTCGGAGATCGGGTTCTTCCAGATAGGCGGGGGGATTGCCGGGGATTTCCCGATTTGCGTCGTTCCCCTCCTTAAGCAGGACATGAAGGTTGACGTTCCATATTGGGGATATTTCTGCCAGATAAGCGATTCCACAACAAGCTATGGTTCTTACTCGGGGGCTGTCCCGAACGAGAAGATAACGTGGGGGAAGCTTGGGAAGACAACCCCAAGGTTCATTATAGAATCAGACGCCACAATTGTCGCTCCGTTGATTTTCGCATATGTTTTGGGAATGTGAAAGGGGAAAAACTGGCGTGCTATAGCGCACCGACTGCGGGCGCCCTTGCAACAACGGTTTTCCGAAAGAGGTTTCGGGAAAGACTTCATACAAGACAGTTCAACGAAATAGCGCTTTGGGAGGGACTCTCACCTTGACATTGGAACATGTTGCCGTGGGGAAATTGCCGCTGTCGGAATTCCAATTGCTTTGGCAATAGTCACTGTCTTGGCAATAATGGTCGTTTCCTGTGAGAAACTGCTTTCGCTGGAAGAAGGAAGAAGGAAGAAGAATCACTGAGAAACGATAGACTGTCGCAATCACAATGCTCTTGTCCTTTCTCGAAGCCTTTTCAAATAGGTCGGCGGAGAAGAGCCATTCCAGATTCCCTATATTGTGGGAGGTTGATGCCTTTTGGCGAGTTTTTCTTGATTTCGTCGCTTTGTTGATAATGGTAATCAATAGCATTTTAAATACGTGCATCGCCGGGTTGGAATGAGAAAAGGAACCTTGGTCTTTCTAGTTGCCGTTTTGGTTGTTCTTTCAGCGGGCATTTTCGCCTGGCAGGCATCGGCTCCCTTTCCTGAAGGCTCGAAAAGGGGGGAAGAGGAGAAGCCCCGGATTGTGGCAACGCTCTTTCCGCTCTATGAACTTGGGAGGCAGGTTGGCGGCGAGAGGGTTTCCGTCTCTCTTCTCCTCCCTCCGGGAGCCGAGCCCCATACTTTCGAACCAAAGCCCTCGGACATAGTTGAAATAAACAAGGCCGATGTGTTCTTCTATGTAGGGGCCGGAATGGAGCCCTGGGCGCACGATATTGTCGAAGGGGCGGGCAACCGAAAGCTTTTGCTTGTTGACGCTAGCTCAAAAGTGAGTCTTTTGAAATCGGCCGAGAGAGAAGAATGGCATTCACACGAGCATAAAGCGGCGGAGGTGGAAAGGCATTCCTTTGAATGGGCGGGGCTTTTTGGGCTCAAGGCAGGAACATATGAATTGTCCTTTTCAAAAGTGGATGGAAATTACGCAGACCCTGCAATGAAAATGGTGATATTGGAATCGGACGACCTGAAATCTGCCAAAGCGAGGGCGGAAGAGCTGATTGCTTCTGAGCCCTTAGAAATGGCGGGTGGTGAGGCTCTTGCGCCGAAAGAAACTGCATATCTCCTGCAATTTGACGGCTCAAAAGACGAAACAAAGTTCCCCGTTGTAATTGAAAAGGACGGCAATTACGCTTTCTTCACAGAGCACATGCCGACAGAGTTCGAGGGAAAGGAACACTTCTTCAAGGATTCTGGTAATAACGATGTCGAGCCGACAGTGACTGAGCCTGAAACCGCAGAAAGGCATCGCCACCATCACGGGGAATATGACCCGCATTTCTGGCTCGACTTTGAAAACTATGCGAGCCTTGCAATTGCCTTTGCGGAAGAGCTCTCAAAAGTCGACAAAGAGGGCGCCTCATACTACGCTTGGCGGGCAGAGGAATATTCCCAAGCCCTAAGGGCACTTGACGAGAAATATTCAGAGAGCCTTTCCGGATGCAAGACAAGGACGTTCATTACCGGAGGGCACAACGCATATGCCTATCTTGCGAACAAATACAACCTGACTTTTCATTCAGCTTACGGGATATCGCCTGATAGCGAACCAACTCCCGGAAAAATGAAAGAGCTTGTTGACGAGATGAGGGAAAGCGGAGCCTCTCATATACTCTTCGAGGAGTTGGTTAGCCCACGGCTTGCCGGGGCAATTGCTGAGGAGACAGGAGCGAAGATTCTGGTTTTCAACCCGGGACACAACCTGATGAAATCGGAACTCGAGAGCGGGGCTACTTTTGTTTCCCTAATGGAAAGAAATTTGGAAAGCCTTAAGACTGCCTTGAATTGCGAATGAGTATTGAATGTCTAAAAGAAAAATAATTGAGGCAATTGGCCTGTCTTTCGGATATGGGAACAGCTCAGCAATCTCTGATGTTTCCTTTGAAATCCTCAAGAGGGATTTCGTCGGGCTAATAGGGCCGAACGGGTCCGGAAAGACGACTTTGCTAAAGCTCCTCTTGGGAATAATCCCCCCTTCCAGAGGGAAAATACTTCTTTTCGGGGAGCCCCTGGATTCCTTTTCGGATTGGTCGCGGATAGGATATGTCCCGCAAAAAGCGACCGCAATAGACCCTTCCTTTCCTGCAACTGTGAGGGAGATTGTCTTTACCGGCCTTGTTCCCGCAAAAAAGTTCCCGAAATCCTTCGCCAAGGGCGATGAGAAGCTGATAATCAGGGCGCTGAAGCTTGTTGGTATGGAAAAGCGTGCCGGGAGCAGGATAGGCGAGCTCTCGGGAGGCCAGCAACAGAGGGTAATGATAGCAAAGGCGCTCGTCTATTCCCCAGAGCTTCTTTTTCTTGACGAGCCGACAACTGGAATAGACCCGGCAACCCAAAAGAGCTTTTACTCCCTTCTCGGGTCCCTCAATAAAAGGGGACTCACAATAGTCCTAGTCACGCACGATACGGGAAAGATAACCGGGCATGTCAACAAAATAGCATATCTCAACCAGAGGATGGAATTCTACGGGACGCACTCGGAGTTTTGCGCCCGCGACAAGGGGCACGACAAGCAGATGCACCAGCACGCCTTGTGCCTTGACAGGTCTGTTCAGGGGGAGGGGGAATGATGTTTATTGAAATGCTCTCTTATCCTTTCATGCAGAGGGCTTTTGTGACGGGGATTTTCGTTGCAATTGCCTGCTCGTTTCTAGGAACCTTCCTCGTCCTTCGCAAGTATTCGATGATAGGGGACGGCCTCGCGCACATATCTTTCGGGGGGGTCGCGGCAGGGATTTTGTTCGGAATAAATCCGGTCGTTTCCGCTCTTCTATTCGCCTTTCTGGGGGCTCTTGGGATATTGAAGCTGAAGGATTCTGCCGGCCTCCAAAGCGACAATGCAATTGGGCTTGTGAGCCACGTAAGCCTTGGGATAGGAATTTTCATTGCCAGCGCAGCGAACGGTCTGAATGTTGACATAATGAGCTATCTTTTCGGGAGCATTCTTGCGATAAAAGCGTCCGAAATGGCAATCTCTGTTGCCCTTGCGACTGCCGTAATGGCAATCCTTCTCCTGTTCTATTGGGACTTTTTCTACCTGACGTTCAGCGAAGAGTCGGCAAAGGTTGGCGGGATAAAGGTCGGAGCATTGAACACCCTTCTTGTCCTTCTCACTGCCGCGACGATTGTAATTTCAATGAAGGTTGTCGGCATTCTTCTGGCATCTGCCCTGATAATACTCCCGGCAAGCTCAGCTCTTCAGCTAAAGACCAGTTTCAAAAAGACGCTCTTTTTCTCTGCGGGGATTGCCATTTTCTCGGTAATCTGTGGGCTTGTTGTCGCATATAGGTTCGATTTCGCGGCATCGGGAACGGTTGTTATTGTGAACGCGCTGATTTTTTCTGCTCTGGCTTTGGCGAAGGGGGCGAGGCTCTTTGAGAAGAATCCTGCTTGAGTTTCTTGGAGGAGCTGTTTGACTGACAAAATAAAATTTCTTGGAATTCGGTGTTTTTCTGGATACGTGAAGAATGCGTTGGCCTAGTTTGCTTGTGGAATTCTTCTTGGGTGAATTCAAATACAAGGTTTTTCGGCGAGTTCCGGGATTTGTCGTTTTTCGGACTGTTCCTGAAAATTGCTCTTTTGCTTTCGGAGAGGCGAATGCATATTCAATTATGCGCCTTGCTTCTTCGGATGCGAGGATCTGTCCCCAGAACTTGGGTTTGTGGCGAAAGCCTATTTTGCAGATTTGTTTTAGGTCATAAGGCCGAAGACCGCAACGCAGACAAATTCTCCGGTTTCCGGAATGAAAATCGACCGGTGTGGGACGCTGTGTTTCCTGTCTGGTTCAATTTCCCAAGGGATGTGCCGTTATTTTCTCATCGGAAAAATGCCTGTCAATGAATTCTGTCGCCCTGTCGTAGCCCGGGAGGCTTTTTGCGTGGTAAATATTTTCTTCTTTCAATTTGGAGAAGCCCAAACATTTTGATTTCGAAAAATAATCCACGAGACTTTTGAGCCTTGTTTTATCTAAATACTTTATTGGGAACAAATCGCGTTCAGGATAGTTGGCTTGCTTGAGCGCCCGACAACCGGCGCTATTTTGGAAGCAAACGCATTATTGAAATATTCGTCCAACACCAATACGCCTAATTATTCGTTTTTTAAACGCGTTTCTGTGATTTTCCGTTATTCTAATCAAAAACTCTGGCCAAATAGGGGTTTATCTTTTGTATCTTTTGAATGGATTTTTGCCCTGTTTGGAGACTTGAAGAAACGGGTTTTCTACAAGATTGGTTGTCCCGCCCCGCGGATTCGTCTCTAAACAAGGTTTGTCGGGATAAGCTGATTTCAAATAGTCTCCTCCGGGTAATCCTTCGGGAAACGCAAACAACATAGAGAATAAGTTTGGCTGTCCTTTATTTCTTGTTCTGCCTCGGCGGACCCTTTAGGACAGGGCAATTCCGTGCTTGCGTCAAACTCCTTTCTTCTCAACAAACCTTCCCAAAAAACTCGTCCAACCCCTTCTGGTTCTCCTTCCCAAACATCGCGGACAGCCTTTTCTGAAGAATCAATAATTCTTGCTTCATATACGGAGGAACGTTGTATTTCTCGGAGATTTTCTTCGAGGCTTCGAGATATTTCTCAATCGTCCCTTGGTGGACTGTCAGGACTAGTTTTCCTTTGCATTTCATGCATTTCCCGGCAAGGGGGACCCTTCTGTATTTCGCGTTGCATTTGATGCACCGGAAGGACTGCCGGCAGAAGGTTCTCATATTCCCCTTGATGTCACGGATAAAGTGCGTTGAGAGAACCAGGTTGGCAACGTCGTGCTCGTTAACTGCAAGCACCCTCTCCGCCAGTTCCAATTGCTCGGTAACCTTCTCGACCATTGCTCCCAGGAAGCGGTATCTTGTTATTGACGTCCCGTTCAATATGCTTGATGTCTCGTGGGTATACCACATCCCCTCATATTGGCCCTCTTTCCCTAGCCTGTGCTTGATTCTCTCAATCGGTTTTTCCAGGGAAGAGGGGGGAAGATAGTCCCGGGATTTGTCATATAGTTCAGTCGGGTAAACCCGCGCAATATCTAACTCATGGACTTGGTCGTCGACCTCCGCCGGATCTAGGATTGTTGTCAAGACCAGAGGAACATCCATTGTCGAGGAGCCTCTAGTTGATGGAAGGAATTCCCGCGAGAAATCGAGGAGCGCTTCCATCAGCAACAGGACGGAATCCTCGTCCCCATCGCAGTCCCTTCTTTTCGCTGCATGGAACATTGGGTGGGCAAAGCCAGCCCTTGCCTTGTTAAACCCGATTAATCTCCCGACAATCCCTGCCGAGGTGTGGGGGGCAAGGCCTATTACCAAATGGCCGGCCAAATCCTCCTTTGTCAATATGTTGTAATATGGTTCAAGGCCGTAGAATTTCACCAAAAGCTCGTCAACATAGTTAGCTATCCGGACGAAATAGTCCGCCCCGCTCATTATCTGCCTTTTAGTGTCCTCAAAGTCCGAGAGAATTATGTCTTGGGGCTTTAGTTCCAATATCTGATCATCGCTTGAAAGGGGTTTTCCGTCAACATCCTTGTCATATCCTAGCTTCAGGAGGGTTTCTACCTTTGTCCCAATTTCTTTTGGCTTGAAATGTGTCAGTGGCAAGTCTGTAGAGTCAAACCTTATTGTCCCGTCCTTATTGACGAACAGATTGTTTTTCGCCCTGAGAACTCCTTTTTCAATTCTTTCGGGAATCTTGTATTTGCTTGAAAGCCCCCTGACTCCTTTGATTAGGGAAGGAACCCTCTCATTTAGCTTGGCTTCGGCTGTTTTGATATGCTTTTCAAGGCTAATGTCAGCCATTGTCGAAAACCCGGTCGGAACATTGCAATGAACGGGTTCGTCGGTTATTTTCTGGCAAATTGCGCAAACCCTCTTCTGGGTTGTCTCCCCTCCGCAGGCGCATTTGAGGAAAATGTTCCTCTTCCCGCAGGTTGAACAGATCCTGTATGCAACGGGCGCATTGTAAATTGTTTTTGCTGCTTCGTTGACTGATCTCAACCTTCCGCCTGCCTGGCCGACTGGGAAAAGAACTTGGGGGCGTCCGTCAAGAAGCCTTCTTTCGGCTTTTTCGGGCCTCCCCATTCGCGCCCCGATGTATGTCCCGCCCTTGTCCTTGATTTTCAGCTTCGATACCTTGTTCAACAGGGAAAGCGCAGTCTCATCTTCTTCCGGAGCCTGGAAAATAGCGTCCCTGTCCGATTCCAAGCCGAATGTGAAAATTAGCGCCCGGCCATCCTCTTCAGACGCTGTTATCCGCCCGTCTGGGCCTAGCTTGTGGGGAAAGCACATCAATTCAAGGGGCCTTTTCAATTCTGGTTTGTTCTCTATTTTGAGAGTGGGATTGTTTCCTGAATCGGCTATTGCCTTGGCAAGGGAGCGGATGTTCTCGGGTGAAACCCGGTGATAGAAATAGATATATTTCGGATTGAGGGGGATCTTCATTTTCGTTCCGATTTGGACCGCCTCTGAGAAGGCAATGCTTCGGGGACTTTCTAGGATTTCTAGGAACCGCAAAGTGGAGATTTCAATGAACTGAGAAGCTGTTTCAGGAACGAATCCGCCCAATTCTATTGACTTGCGGAGCTCTCCAATCCACTCCTCCTCAGTATAGCCGACGGGAACAAGCTTGTGGCCGTTAGAGACAAAATCGCCATAGGAAACAAGAATGTCCCCGATAAAGAGGATTTCCTTGATTTTTTTGGATGTCAGGAGTTCTCTTACAACTTTCGGGTCCTCGACTCGGACAACTTCCCCGGAGGTCAATAGAATTGTCGGAGGTTCTATTGAATCGACCGGGACTGCGGTAGAGCCCTTGCCCGGTCTTTCTATTTTCAGCTGAGTTCCTATTGCAATGAAGTCTGAGAGGGCTGCGGTTGTTGCCGGATGGATGCCATCAGTCGAGAATCCTGTGTTCCTAGACCTGCCATAACGGAGGCGAAAGCCCCCGGGAGTTGATGGAAAGGAAAAAATCGGTCTTCCCCCCGGGACGTCCTCCATGAAAGCGAAATTCGGGACAAGTTTCTGTTCTGGTCCGTCCGCTTTTTTTTCCGCCTGGACTTTTTCGGAATCGACTGAGTTGAGCTTTTTCTTCAGAACCTCGTATTCCTCGAGGAAGAGCCAGTTTGTCAGGTTGAATTCCTCCCCATAGCTCTTGATTCTCTTGATAAGTTTCGTGGATTTCTGCCCAATTGAGGAAACAACCAAGCACATCCCTCCCCTGATCCTGTTCGTCTCAATTCTCGGCAAATCTTTGAAGGCAATTACCTCGTCCTCCTCAGTCGGGTCCCCGGAAATCTCGACAGGAATATGTCTCACCAGGAACCGGACCTCGTCCCCCTTGATTCTGTATTGAAGATTGACAATTCTGGTGTCATAGTCGTCGATTTCCGCCACATATCTTTCAAGCTCGCTCTCGTCAGGGTCGTATTCCGAGAACCCAGCTTTTTTCCTCAAAAAGTCGGCAATGAGAACCGCGAACGCAGCCGCAGTCCCTCCAGCCGATCTTATTGGCCCAGAAAAATATATTGAAACATATTTCCCCCCGCTCCTGGAGGGTTTCGTTATCACTTTGGTAATCCCTTCCAAAGGAGCGGTGACTATTCCCAGAGTCAAGTGGCCCATTCCAACCCTCACTCCTGCCTCTATCCTTTCCTCAATTGTCGGGAATTTTATGAACCTCTCCTCGAAAACGTCCTGGGAAATCTGGAGAGATATTCTCTCCGAGCCCTTGCCGAATTTTTTCTCCAGTTCCCGGATTCTCTCAGCAAGCCCTGAATTCTCGAAACTCGGATAAATTGTTGCCAAGAGCCCCTCTACCCGGGCGGCCGCGTCCGATGCCAGGGCAATTTCAACTCTATTCGTCGGGTCAAGGCAGGCTTCCCTCGCCTTTTTCGCAATTGAATATTCCCTGTTGACTTCCTCCTCAATTGCCCTGAAATAGGAATTAATTCCTTTGGAGGATGCTGGGAGTTTTATCTCATCAGCCATCTAGAAAACCTCCTCCCTGATTGTCGGCCCGCCTTCCCCCTCGTTAGTCAAATCAAGGACATTCACAGCTCCCGTCCCGAGCTCAATATATGGGATTTTTCCGGGCTGGGGGTGGTGGCCGACTTTGACCTGAAAAGAGGTCCTGTCTTGGAATGTCCCGGAATTTATTACCTTAATTCCCCTGTAAGCCGAAAACCCGAGCTTGTGGACATGGCCTGAGTGGAAAACGTTCGGAAGTGTCTTTATTACCATCTCGTCAGTCGCGTCGGGAAACATTCTTGACATGTCGTTATAGCTCGGGATAAGGTGCCTTTTCCTCAACTGCTGGATCATTGCTTGGTGGGGATTGTCATAGCCGGTTTTCCGGAGGGAAGGAATTGAGGCAATAACGCTATCTAGGGCAGTTCCGTGATATATTAGGAAATTGACTCGGTCAAGCTGGACAACTGCCGGGGAGGATATCATTGAAACATTTTTCAGGGAATAGATTGCTTCTGAGAATTCCTTTGGTATTGCCGGCTGGGGGTCGGAATCCCTTGAAGCGTCGTGGTTTCCGGGGGAAACGAATATTCTTATATTTTTATTCAGCCGGTCAAGGAGGTCGGCGAACGCAGAATACTGCCCGACAATGTCAGTTATTGCAAGGTCCTTTTGCTGGCCTTTGTAAACCCCAACCCCGTCGACAACGTCGCCTGCGACAAGGAGATATTTAACTCTTCTCGCAACCTCGTTATTCGAGTTCAGCCAGTTGACCAAGTTGTCGAAATAGTCGTGCCTGAACTGCTTTGAACCTATGTGGACATCCGAAATCATTACTGCAACGTTCTTGCCTTTTCCCGGCCAGGCGCCCATTTGGGGGATGTCCGGAAAAATAACCTCCTCCGCAAATAGAAGCTCTTTTGAGGCAGTTCCGGTTATTCCAATTACCTCGTCCTCAACAATCTCGTCAGCTTTCTTTATTGTCTGGCTGTTCTTCGAGAGGAGAATTTTCGCAACTCCTGTCGGATCTTCGACCTCCACAATATAATGGCCGGACCTTGTCTCCCTTTTGGAATCAACAATACCTATTATTGACACCTCCTCCCTTTCCTTGATTGACGAGAGCCGGTTGACTGAGGAGAGGTTTTTCAGTTCAGCCCGGGTTTTCAGCATTTCGGACAGGTTCCTGTACCTGTCGTTGAAATGGTTGGTAAAATCGGACAATTCCCCTTTCATATCGAATTTCTCGGCATAGTCATAGAGAATCCGGGCTCCTTCGTCCTCCCGGGGAGTTGGTAACTCTTCCACTTCCGGGATGGGGTAGTTGGCGTTCTTTAGGTTCTCAAGAGAAAGCACGCCATTTAGGGAATCAAGGTCAATTGAAGCGAGTTTTTCCGGATGTATTTTCAGGAAATCGAGGGCGTCCGGGGCAATCATTATTCCTTTTGAGAGCAGAGAAACAACAAGGGACTCTATTCCCTGTTTTTTTCCCCAGTCGCCCCCCTCCGCCATTTCCGGAAGAACTGCTTGGGCCTTTGTTTTTATTTCTTGGGTATGTTAGAGGAGATGGCTGGTTGGGGAGACCGGGGGGCTAACCTATTCAATAGGCAACTTCGGAGGAAATTGCTTTCGTTATTTTGTCCAAAGCAGGGCCCTTTACCAACAAGTCAACTGCCTTGCTCCGCCCATATCTTCCCTTGGAAACAACGCGTGCCGCAAGAATTCCGACGCTAGTCAGTTCATTTATCAGGTCGGATACTCTTCTTTGGGTAAGGCATTTCTGCCTGAATATTTCGCAGACTGAGCGGTATTTCTCGTAAATATCCCCGGTAGTATAGTCTGGTTTCGAGTTTTCCAATGAAATTATGCTGTATAGGACAGCTTTTGACTGGAGAGGCTGGCTTTTCACAAATTCGACAACAGTGTCAATATCAAGCTTTTCCAGCGCTAGGTCAACGTGTTCAGCTTCTATTCTTGGGGAAGCGCTCCGTTCAGCAATCTCTCCAGCGAGTCTCAATAAATTGAGAGCTCTTCTTGCATCTCCGTGCTCTTTTGCTGCATATGCGGAGCATTTGGGAATTACTGACTGGTCAATTACTCCGGGAGCGAACGCAATTTCCGCCCGAGTAGAAAGAATGTCGTTCAATTGGTTTGCGTTATATGGCTTGAAAACAAGCTCTTCCTCCGAGAGGCTTGACTTTACTCTTGACTCAATGTTCGAGAGGAGCTTCAAGTCATTTGTTATCCCAATAACACTTACCCTTGATTTTGTCAATTCGTTGTTAATTCTTGTCAAATTGTAAAGGAATTCATTCCCGCATTTCTGTACAACGGTGTCTATTTCGTCAATTACAATTATTGAAAGGGACTTTTCATTCTCGACTGCTTTGATGAATTCGCGATAGATTTTCTCAGTAGGGAGCCCTGTTGGCGGGAGAGTTGCCCCATACTGGCCTGCCAAATTCGAAATTAGCCGATATTCTGTATCTGCAACTTTCTTCATCTGGGCATTGACATAAACAACCTTCAATGGCAGGTTCCGGGCAATGGAGAATTTCTCCAGTTCCAAGCAAACAATCCGGGTTCCCAGAGTCTTCCCAGTCCCGGTTTTTCCGTAAATGAAGAGGTTCGAGGGCTTTTCCCCACGTAGAGCGGGGAGAAGAATTCCGGCAATCTGTTTTTGCTCCCCTTCCCTGTGGACAAGGTTTTCCGGAAGATAGGTATCTGACAATGCATTCTTGTTGAGGAAAATGGATTGCCTGTCGAGATATGCATTGAACATTTCCCTCAAAGAGCTCTGCATTATTATTTCTTCAACTCCGGTTCTCGGATTTTTCCATTGGAAGAAAGGGTTTTTAATTATTGTTGTTGTTTGACCTTTGTTTCCTGTGGAAGATTTTGGATTCTCTTTGGGACAACCTTCATTTCCACTGGAATTTTTTGATACTCTCTCCAACATTTCGGATGGAAAGTTGGATTCTTTTGTTGTTATTTCCATTATTTCCATATGGAAAATTATATATACATAGCAAGACTCCCAGAAAAATCATTTTCCCAAAGAAGAGAAGGAGGGAGAGGATAAATCGAAAATTCCGGAGAAAAAAAGAATCCAACAATTGCCTGTTTTGGAACTTTTGACTTTCTCCACAAAGGTCAGAGAGACTTCCTTGACAAACTAACTGCATTATCAAAAAACCTCCTTGTCTGCATTGACTTTGCCGAAGGGAATGCGATCCAGACATTTGAGACGAGAATGCGCCAGCTCGAGAATTACTTGTCCGGAAGGAATATAGAATTTCAAATAATATCAATCAACGACAATTATTACAAAACAATAGAATCCTATCAATCTCTTCAGTTAATTGCAACTGGAGAAGGAAACTCGTTCGGAAAGGATCAGATTGGCGAGCTGAACTCTCTCCGGCAGGAAGCAGGATTAATGCCTTTGATGAGAATTGAAATTCCTTTGACCTATGGGGAGAACAAACTCCCCCTGACAAGCTCAAACATAAGGCAAGGAATTCTCGACAAGGAAGGAAAAGTTCCAAGAGAAATGAAAAAACTAGTTAAAACTGGACATAAAATAAGAGACAATATTGCTGAAATTTTACTAGGAGAAGAAACACCAATTTATGGATATGAAATTAACAAAAAATACAACCGCAGATACGGAAGGCTTTCCCTACGGCTTACTTATTATCATCTAGGAAAAGGGGTTGCTGAAGGAATTTTCAAAATTGCTGAGAAGAAGAAAATTAATGGCGGGTTCTCTTGGGGGGGCTTGTCAGAGCGCATCTATTATGTTCTCGGAGACGGGAAAACTTCCTGAACCCAATCTGAATTTCCCAGAAAACCACAAATAGAACCAACTGGACATATTTTCCAATTTGCCTGAAAACAAAGAAAATCCGGAGCTGTTTTGGAACAAAGTCAGGGAAACTGCTCTGACAATAGCTAGTTTTGAATCCCCGACAATTGTAACGCACATTGACGCTGACGGGCTGTGTGCAGGGGCAATAATTGACCGAACTTTGAAAAAAATAGGCAAAAACCCCCTTTTAGTTCCAATAAGGCAGTTGGATAGGGAAACAATTCTCCTTGTTCCGAAAGACAGGGAAACAATATTCACGGATCTCGGAAGCGGACAAATATCACTTATTTCCGAACACTTGCCCGGAAAATCGGTAATAATAGACCACCACGAGCCGGAGAAAGCGGATTTGCCCGAAAGAATTGTCCATTTGAACGCAGTTGAACATGGGTTTTCCGGGTCGAAAGAAGTTTCTGGCGCAGGACTGGCTTTCCTAGTTTCCCTGGAAATTTCAGAAATTCCGGAGAATGCCCCTTTGGCAATTACCGGAGCAGTCGGAGATGTCCAAGGACAAGAAGGCCTGATTGGCCTCAACCGGAGAATACTCGAAATCGGGGAGAAACTGGGAACTGTCAGAGCGGAGAAAGGAGTGTCTTTCTTCGGAAGGGAGACCAGAAAGCTCCCAGACCTCCTCTCAACTGCAACTGACCCTTTCTTCAAGGGGCTATCCGGAAATCCGCAGGGAGCCGTAAAATTTCTCGAGAAACTTGGCATTCCAAACGAACTGACATACTCAGAGCTTTCTCCCGAAGGAAAAACTGCCCTAATTACCGGGCTCTACCAATATGGAATACAGGCAGGGCTCCTTCCCTGGGAGCTGAAAAGAATTATCTCCGAATACTATGTTTTCCCGAACGAGCCCAAGGGAACCGAGCTCCGAGATGCGACGGAGTTCTCAACTCTCCTAAACGCATGCGGACGGAATGAAGAGGCTCTTTTGGGAATCAAAGTCTGCCAGGGAGAGAGGGGAAGCGCATTTGCCAAAACAAGGGAACTGTTGGCTCTCCATAGGGAAAACCTCAGCAAGGCATTGGAACTTCTGCTTTCAAAGGGAACTGAGCCAATTGGGAAAACAGTCCAGCTCTTGCAGTTGGACGAAATCAAGCCGACAATAATAGGAATTGTCGCGGGAATTGCCCTAAGTTCAAGGCTGGTTGATTCCGAGCGGGTTTTCCTCGTGGCAAGCTCCCAAGGGGAGAACGAATACAAAATTTCCGCAAGGGGGACAAGAAAGCTTGTGAAGGACGGATTGGAGCTCTCGAAAATAATGAGAAAAGTCTCCGGAGAGTTCGGGGGCCTTGGAGGGGGCCACGACATTGCGGCAGGTGCATCAATTCCGAAAGTATCTCTACAGAATTTCTGCAAAAGGGTTGACGAGGAAATAACAAGCCAAATTCAAGCCAAACTGAACAGAACTAATCTTCCTTGAGGAAACCGAACCATTCCTTTTCAGGAACATCCTTTGATACCTTCGTTTTCGGCCAAATTTTGCTCTGGGCGCCTATCTTTATTTTGTCCTTCACTTTTGCGCCATCCCCAATCAGGGTGTTCACTGCAACAACATTCTTCCCAAGGACAACCCCTTTCCCAAGAACGCTCTCCTTTACTAGGCAGCCATCCCCAATCGAGACCCCGTCATAGATGACTGAATTCGAGATTTTCGCACCTTTGCCAATTTTCACATTGTTCCCTATAGAGACTCCCGGACCAAGAGTGCATGCGCCGATTTTTCCACCGGAGCCTATGAGAACAGGGGGAACTGTACTAGCAGAAGATTTGCTCGAAATTGAAAAAGTCATTGACCGCTCAAGAAGGTTTTTGTGGGCATCAAGATAGTTGTTGAACGAGCCTATGTCAATCCACAAACCCTTGAATTCGAATGCGGAGACAATCCCCCCTTTTCGTATAAGCCGGGGAAAGACGTCTCCCGAAAAATCGCACACCCCATGCGCCGGGATTTCCTCGAAAATGGATTTTTCGAAAACATACGCCCCCGCATTGATAACTGTCGAGAAGACCTGGTCAATTTTCGGCTTTTCGAGAAATTTCATTACGCGCCCTTCCTCATTTACCCCGAGAATCCCGTAATCGATCGGGTTTTTCACCTTGAATGAAGACATTGTCGCAATTGACCCGCTCTCCCTATGGAAATCAATCATCTTGAAATAGTCGACTGAAGAGACAACATCGCTTTGGACAACAAGAAACGTCTCGGTTATCTCCTTTTCAAAACGCTTTATTGACCCGGCAGTCCCAAGTGGCCTATCCTCCTCAACAACACATATTTTTCTCCTGCCCATTTTTCGCTTCATCTCTTTTGAGGAAAAAAGCGCTTTGATCTCCCCTGCCATGTGGTCGGTTGCAATGAAAATCTTGTCAATTTCCTTGGGCATGTTGTCAATTATTCTCTCAATTATCGGCTGGTTCAGTATTGTCGCGAGCGCCTTGGGTCGCGTGAGAGTCAGAGGGTAGAGATCTTCCCCTTTCCCCCCCGCAAGAACAATAGCCTTCATTTGGAAGTTTTTAGACTGCTTTTATAAATAAAAAACTTTGGTATTTCCCCGCCCAATGAGAAAGCGCATATCAATAACCCTGAAGGAGGAACTGATAAAGCGGGTTGACGCCCTCTCAGGGGCAGGGAAAAGGGAGTCCAACAGGTCTAGGACAATCGAGACTCTTCTCGAGAAATACCTAATTTCAGAGACTTTTCCCGCAGTAATACTTATCGGGGACGAAAAACCGCTTGAAGATGTTGGCGGTCGCCAGACAATAACAAACATAATGGCTTTCCTCCGGAAAAAGGGGGTAACTAAAGCGACAATTTGCACACTGACAGAGCTTAGTTTTAGGATAAAAGAAGCGCTTTCCGGAGTTTCGGGAATTGATATAAAATATGTTGAGCAAAAGGATAGGAACGGCACAGCATCTGCCCTGAAGAAACTCAAAGGCAAGATTGACGGGGACTTTCTCCTGATATATGGCGACAATTTCTTCGAGTTCGACCTCGGGGAATTCATAGATTTCCACACTAACACGAATTCCCTCGGAACCGCCGCGCTTACAACTGTTGACAAACCAACCAGGTTTGGGGTTGTCGGCCTTTCCGGAAGGAAAGTAACCTCATTCAACGAAAAGCCGAGGGAAGCAGAGAGCCACCTCATTAGCGTCGGAATATTCGCGTTCACGCAGGAGATTTTCTCGAAAATACCCGACTCGGCAAAAAGCCTTGAGCTTGATGTTTTTCCCGAATTGACGCGGGAAGGGCTCTTGTCCGGATGCGTTCTTCCCGGAAAATGGACTTATAAATAAAGGGCTAAACAGGGCTTTTCAAAAATGGCGGAAAGGAACAACCCCGTTTCCTGGAGGAAAATAGCCCTCTTTTCAGCAGGAGTCGGGCTCCTATTCGTTGCGTCAATAGGCGCCTTTTTCTTTTTCGGGGATTCGGAAAAAACCCTCGATATTGCCGGAAGAATCTCCCCAATTTATCTTGCCGGGCTAACTGCCCTGACTTTTCTCTCAATCCTTCTCAGGGTGAAGAGATGGGACTATTTCTCAAGGGAAATTTCTGGAAAAACAAGAACAACCTTGTTCGGAAAAGCCAAAGCTCTCCTTGTCGGAATTGCGGCAGGCCTTGTCACTCCCGCGAAATCAGGGGAGCTCACCCGAGTCCTGATATACAAGAAGACTGAAAACATCCCCTCCGCAAAGGCAATGCTTCTCCTTTTCTATGAGCGGGTTTTCGACTTTTTATTCGTCACAACATTCGCCCTAGCGTTCCTTTCCAGGTTCGGAGAAGGCAGGCTTTCCCTCGCAGTCCCGGCAATCGGGCTTGCGGGAGCAATTGTCCTGATAACCGGGCTCCTGTTCATAAGGAAAACTAGGAGGGCAATACTCTCACGGGCGTTCAGGAAAACTTTCCGAACTGAAGGGGACCTGACGGAAGGGGACAAGCTTTTCTCGCCGAAAGGGGTTCCTGGAGCGCTCGCATATTCGGGGGCGATTTGGGCGCTCGAATTCTCAAGAATTTCCCTGATATTCTCCCTAATAACCGGCTCAATCCAAAACCCTTTTTTGATTGCTCAGGCATTCTCCCTCTCAATAATAATAGGGGTAATTTCCGCAATTCCCGGGGGAATTGGCGCAGTAGAACTCTCCTCCACGGCAATTTACGGGGCAATCGGAATCTCTGGGACTGAAGCTGTCGCAGCAGTGCTGATAGACCGGGTTGTCGCTTTCTGGCCGGTTGTTCTTGCTGGCCTTGTTTTTTTCCCCAAAGTCCTTCTAACTGGTCAGAGGAAATAGCCACTGGCAGTCTCCCGATATTTCGCCCCTGCCCGCTCATGCGCCCATTCGAAAACGGGATCCTTTCTTCTCCGGTAGAGGAAATCGGCAATTTTCTTGGACGGCGCTTTCCCATAAAGGCGCCTTCCTTTTGAAATCAGCTTGTCTGCCCTTTCCCCTGAAAGAATCCAGGAAACGAAGGAATTGAGATAGTCCGCGCTTATTGGCGGGGCCAATATGTTCGTTCCTGCCGAGAAAATTGTCTCGGGCCTGTCGGTAGAGAACCTGCAAGTTATTGAGAGGGGCTTTTTCAGTTCGTTCAATTCCTCCTGCATGCTTCCGCTGTCAGTCAGTTCAGCCCGGCAGTTCCCACTCTTTAGGAACTCGACAACCGAGCCATATTCCCGCCAGAGTCCGGTATAGAGGAAATTCTTCTCAGATTTCAGCTTTCCAATTTCCGCCGAGAGTCCGAGCCTGTCAATCGCGAACTTGTTCGCATTCATTTCAATGAAAATTACGTTCCTGCCGCTTTTTACGAGGCGCTTCACCGCCCCGATTATTGCGAGGAACCTCCCGGGGAGAAGATTCTCCCTCCTATGTATATCGACCCTAATCCAATCCCCTTTTTCAAGAACAGGATAATCCTCGAAAACGGATTTTTCGGGACGCCTTTTTCCGGCAAGCCTGAAAGCTTCGACAACCGAGTTCCCGACAACCGGAATGTTTTTCTCCGGATACCCTTCCCTTACAAGGCTTTCCTTGTTCAGGGAGACCGGAGCGAAATGATAGTGGCACGCCGCGCTCCCGATAAAAGTGTCGAACTGCTCCGGGAAGGGTTCCGTTCTGTTCAAGACCCAGTTTTTCTCGTTCAACTGGTCGGAGAGGAACTTGCTGTTGTTTTTGGCGTTCCTGAAAGATGGCTGCATTGAGCGAAGTCCAGCTTCGTTCTGAGCGCATTTCTGGTTAGTCGCAAACATCCAGCCAAGTGGGACTATTCCTGCAGAATGGGTGTCCCCGTGTACGATTGGCAGGAATGTTTTTCCGGGGAATTTCCCAGAAAGGAAGTTCGCGACTTGGGAGAGCTTTGCCACAACCTCAGAGGTCTTTTCCGAGAGCCCACCCCTCACCCGAAGGTCAATTCCAATCCTCTCCCGTATCCCGAACTCGTCGAGGCCGTGCCCGAGAAGGGAATCAAAATGCTGGCCCGTGTGGAGGGCGACTGAAGGGAGCCCCCGCTTTTCGAAAGAGGAGAAGAGAGGAGCCTGTTTGTAAAAATCCGGCTTGGTCGAGGTTACGATAAGGGGGACAAAGTCGCCTTTCGCGCACTCCCTTTCAAGGACCCGGATGTTTATTTCGACAGGCAGCAGTTCCCTCGCATTCGGGGGGTTTAAGAGTTCCATTTCGCCCGAAACATGGGGAACTTTAAAAAAACACCCGAAAGGAAAGGCTCTGAATGTCCTACTCAAACAAACCTGGAAAAATCCCAGAAAACAGCGCGAAATCTAGCGAACCCCCCGACGTAGCCGGAAAAATCCCCTCCGGCCGAATTTTTCTCGCAATTCTTGCGATTTTCCTTTTTCTTATCCTCCCAAACGCTCTCGAATCTCACGGGCTCTGGCCCGATGAAGCGCTCTATCTGGGGGCAACGAAGAATTTCCTTTCCGGAAACGGCCTCGTATTGGGAGAGGAAAAAGGGATATTTCCGGGCCTGCCTTTGCTTTCATCAGCAATCATTCTTCTCTCAGGCGGTGAGTTTTCAAAAACCCCTTTCTACCTTGCGACAATTCTTGCCGCGCTCTCCTCAATTGTTTTCACATATTTCCTAGCAAAAAAGCTCTCAAAGAGCGAGACTGTCTCCCTCGGAGCATCGGCCCTCCTAGCGTTCAACCACATTTTTTTCTTCTATTCCGCGAGAGCGCTACTAGACATTTACGATTCGGCAATTTGCGCAGGAGGGCTTCTCTTTGCGTCATATTATTTGGAGAGCCCAAACCCGAAGAGGGCGGGGCTTTTCGGCCTAATTGCTGCTCTCGGATACTTGATACGTCTTCCGAACCTCCCAAGCCTTGCGTTAATTTTCCTGGCGTCTCATTTTTCATCCAAAAGAGCGCGAAAGGAGTTCCTTTCCCTCGGAGCGTTTTTGGTTTCGGTAGTTGTCCCTGTCGGCATCTGGCTTGCTGTTTCAGGAACAGGACTTCTCGGGGTATATTCCGGGGCTTCCAGTAACTATCTTGAAATGGCGTTCTCAAACTTGGGGAATTTCTTGGAGTCAATGCGGTTTGTTCAACTGCACATTATTGTCTTTCTAGCCTCCCTTTCTGGGCTTGCATTGTTCAGGAAGAGCGAGCTGTTTTTCCCCCTCCTCGCGTTTGTAATATTCTCACCCGTTTCGCGCCTTGCGGGAATCCCCTATGATGCGAGATATTTTGTGTCAATACTCCCCGTTCTCTCAATTTCCCTAGCGAACCTCGCAATGTTTCCGATCGAAAAGTTCCTAAAAAACAAGGGAGCCGGGCGCGCGCTCTTTGCAATCACAATAATCGGGTTCTCGATTTTTTCCTATTCAGTCGGCGAAGGAATGCACAACTCAAAGAAGGGCGGATATGTCGAGATAGAATATTCCGGGGAGTGGCTCGCCCGGAACGCGCAAGGGGAGAGGGTTTTCGCAGGGGCATATAGGATTGTCTCCCTCTTCCACAACGGGCAAGTGAGAGCATTTCCGGAAACAGAAGAGGCTCTTCTCGAGCAACTCAAGAGAGGGGAGGCGGAATATCTTGAGGTGAACAATTACGACTGGGCCCAGCCCAAGTATGCCCTCGCCCTTGCCTCGAAATATCCGGACCTCTTCGCAATTGAAAAGCAGTTCGTCAATTCCCAAGGGGCGGGCTCAATTGTCCTGAGATACACAGGTGGCTCCGAATGAGCCCCGGCAAAAAAGCCGCATTCGTAATAGGAACAATTGCTGAACTCATAAAAATCTCCCCAATAGTCTCCGAACTTGAGAAAAGGAGAATTCCATACGAAATATTCTTCACAGGCCAGCACAATATCGAGGACGCCCTAAAAGAGAACAAGATGCGCCCGCCAAAGCACGTCTTTGACTCTTCTGCCCGGGGAAGGGGAAGGTTTTCATCCAAGCTCTCGGCGGGGACTTGGGCTCTTCGGGCAATCGGATGGGTTTCGAAAAAACTCTCGGAAGACAGGAAAATCTCCCTTGTCCTTGTCCACGGAGACACAATGACAACAACTGCCGGGGCAATCGGTGCGAAACTTGTCGGAAAGAAGCTTGCGCACATTGAGGCAGGACTCCGCTCCGGGAGCGCAAGAGAGCCTTTCCCCGAAGAGCTCTCAAGGCGCCTTGCAGATTCCCTCTCAGACTATTTCTTCTGCCCGACCCGGCACTCGGCGCAAAACCTCCTCTCTGAGGGGAAGCAGAGGTCAAGGATATTCGTTACCGGGAACACGAATATCGATGTCTTGCGCTCGAAGAAATCCAAGGGATCCGCAAAAATTCCCAAGGGCAAATACGCAATTGCAAAGCTCCACCGGCACGAGAACATAACGAGCAAGGAGCGGATCAGGAATTTCTTCAGGGCAATTGAGCTCTCGCCCCTTCCGACAATACTGATACTTCCCGAGAACCTGAAAAGGCAGGCCGAGAAGTTCAAAATAAGAATTCCAAAAACTGCCCGGACTGAAGGATTCCTCCCACAGAAAAAGTTCCTTTCCCTCCTTTCGAACGCGACGGCAATACTGACCGACGCCGGAGGGGAGACAGAAGAGGCGTGCTATCTCGGAGTCCCGTCAATCCAGTTCAGGAGGCATTCCGAGAGGACGGAGGCTGAGAGAACAGGGGCGTCCGTTCGCTCAATTGTCCCGGAGGAAATTGCCCATCACCTGAAGAAGGCAAAAGCCGGGAAATGGAAAATAGCCAGGAACGCCAGACTGGCTTTCGGAGAGGGCAGGTCTGCCACCCAGATAGCGGCTGAAATAGGAAGAATTCTCCCCGGAAAGCGGGACAAATTATAAAACGAGAGGGGACGGGGGATTTCCATGCTCAATCCGAAGAAAAAGTCCGCATTGATAACCGGCGTTGTTGGCCAGGACGGCTCTTATCTAGCGGAGCTTCTCCTTTCGAAAGGATACGTTGTCCACGGCCTTGTCCGGAGGTCTGACGCGACGACTTCCTGGCGCATAGGAGCGATAAGGGACAATCCAGACTTCCATCTCCATTACGGGGACCTGACGGACCTAATGTCAATACTCTCAATCCTGAGAAAAACCAAGCCCGACGAGATATACAATCTCGCCGCGCAATCCCATGTGAAAGCGAGCTTCGACATGCCGATAGAGACTGCCGAAGCGACTGGCCTTGGAGTCTTAAAGCTACTGGAAGCGGTCAGGCAGTCCTGCCTGAAGACGAAAATCTATCAGGCATCGACCTCGGAACTATTCGGGAAAGCTGTCGAAATTCCCCAAACAGAGAAAACCCCGTTCTATCCCCGTTCGCCATACGGGTTCTCAAAGCTCTTCGCTTTCTGGGCAGTGAAGAACTACCGCGAGTCCTACGGAATGTTCGCTGTCAACGGAATATTATTCAACCACGAGAGCGAGAGGAGAGGCCCGCAGTTCGTTACAAGGAAAATAACAATAGAGCTCTCCAGGATAAAACTGGGCGAGAGGAAGATTCCCCTAGATCTAGGGAACCTCGACGCGAAGAGAGACTGGGGATATGCACCCGATTATGTGGAGGGGATGTGGAGGATTCTCCAGGCGAAGAGCCCGGACGACTATGTTCTTGCGACCGGCGAGTGCCACAGCGTGAGGGAGTTCGCGGAAGAGGCCTCGAAGGAGCTCGGCTGGAAGCTCTCCTGGCGGAAGGACAAGAGCGGAAAAGAGGAAGGATTCGACGAAAAGACAGGACAAATTTTAATAGTGTCGACAACTGACAACATGAGGCCGGCAGAAGTCGAGCATCTTATAGGGAACCCTGAAAAGGCGAGAAAAGAGCTCGGTTGGAAGCCGAAAGTGGCTTTCAAGGAGCTCGTGAAAAGAATGGTATCTGCCGATTTCGAGAAAGTGAAGCGCGGGACACTAGAGGAGAACTGATGCAGTTTGCCGGAAAGGAAACATCCGGAAATCTCCATATGCATCCCGACAATGAACCGTCGGGAGCTCCTCGAAAAGAACGTAAGATTTTTCCTCTCCGAGGCAAGGCCCGAGCGGAGCTTTGAGATATTTGTTTCCGACAGCGCGTCAAATGACGACACTGCGGAATACCTGCGCGGGCTGAAAAATCCACGTGTCCGGTTCAAGATACATCCGAAGAAAATACTCCAGCTCGAGAACTTCAACGAGGCGGCAAAGGGCGCACGCGGGAAATACATCGCCCTTTTCCACGACGATAACATCTACGAGCCAACGCTTCTCGGCAAGGCATTGGATATCCTGGAGCGGGAACCGGATGTCGGGATTGTCTGTTCGGGGTTTTATAGGGCGACCGAAGACGGAAAATATTCAGAGAGGCGGGTCTTTGACATTCCGGAGAGGCTCGGAAAGAACGACTTCATCAAAGTCCTTCTAGTGAAAGGCTGGAGCAACAGGTTCGAATTAGGAATAACGACCCTAGTTTTCCGGAAATCCCTCTTCAAGGAGATAGGGGGGTTTCCCAGAAAATACCCTGCGGCGTTCGACGTCTATTTCTTTCTCTTGACAGTTCTATCAGGGAAGAAAATAGCATACATAAAAGAGCCTCTGGCAACCGACATAATTAGGAAGACGAATATCTCGTTTGGGCGGGATGCGATGTATCTCGAGGAAACCCACAGGATCTATCTCGAGGCGCTGAAACACGCGAAAAGGCTTCAAATCCCGTCAAGGGAAGAAATAATCTCCCGTTCCCGACAGCTTGCCGACAGGCTGTATGAGAAGAACGTTGCCTTGGGAAACCGGGAGATTGCCGAGAAGATAAGGGAATTTTCAACGAAGGAATTCGGCGGAACCTTTTTCCAAACAGCGCTTTCCAGCAGGCTCCTCGCGCCGGTCGCACGGCCTCTTTGCATTGTTTCGAACTCTGCGAAATTAATTGCATCGACAATAATAAGGAAGGTCTCGAAATGAAAATACTCTTCACCCTCACAAGCGCAAAATCTATGACAGGGCAACAAAGATTCATTTTTGAGGCAGCGAGGGCAATGAGAAGAAAGGGCCACGATGTCACAATCCTGACCTTTTCCGAGAACACACGGCCTGAAATGATTGATTTAATCAGGAAGGAGGGGATAAAAACGGAAACAGTTCCTTATGGCGGAGCCTTTCTCGGAAGGATAAGGCAATTTTCCCTCTATCCGAATAAAATAAAAGAAATTTCCCCAGACATCATATTCACATACACCTCAATCCTTTCGAACTCGGCAGTTCTCTCCGGAATCCCGACTATAAACTACTATTGGGGGCAAGTCACGGTTTTCTCAGAGTTTCTGAAAAATCCCCTCCGCTGGATAGACAACTACCTTTCGGGATTCCCGACGGTTTTCCTCGCGAAAAGAAACATATGTTGTTCCGAATACATGGAGCGTCAGCTGAAAGCAATCTACTTTAGAAAGTCGGATGGCTTGATTTACTGCGGAATTGACACCGAACGGCTGAAGCCATCCAAAAAAGAAGGAGAGAACTTCCGGAGAAAATACAGAGTGCCGAGGAAGGCCTTCTTCCTCGGAACAATCGGGAGGTTTGTCCCCTACAAGAACCACAAGTATCTCCTGGAATATGCCTTACTTGACAAGTCGGTAACTGTTGCGATTGCGGGCGGCGGGGAGCTGGAAAAGGAATATCTCGATTTTATCGAGAAAAATTCCCTAGGAAAAAGGGCGATCCTTCTTAAGAACCTCCCAGAGAAGGACCTGAACGGATTCTTCAACGCCCTAGACATCTATCTCCATCCGTCCTCCTGGGAAGGATTCGGCATCCCTCCCCTCGAGGCCTCCGCATGCGGAAAAATATCAGTCACATTGAATTCCGCGTCCCTCCCCGAAGTAACTGCCCCTCTACCGGCGGGATTCCTCTCCGATGGAAAAGCGGGATTTTTCAAGCAGATAGGAAATGCGAAGAGGGCGCTCAAGAATAAGGGAGTTCCCGGGATTTCGAGGGGATTCGCCCGAAAATTTTCATGGGAGAAGATAGCAGGAGAGATCGAGCGGGAAATTCTCGCAGTCTCAGAGAGGAAAAACTGATTTCCAACTAATTCCTTTTCTTTATTAGTGCTTTCCCTTTGGCTCCGACCCTTCGCCCGACATAATTGACTGCCTTTGTAAAGCCCTCGATTGTCCCGCAGTCAATCCGGTCCCCTTTCACCTTGCAATACTTGTAGGGAAGCATGAGCGCAGTTTTCCTGACTTCGGTGAAGAGGAGGCCCATGTTGTCAATCACTTTCTCGTTTCTTCCATAGACCTTCTGTATAAATGGGTTCTCCTTCGATGCGAGGGAATCAACGGAGAACGCGATCGCTCCCCAGCCCCAACCCTTGCTGTCGTGCTTCAAGGTCGGGTCGATTTCAGTCCAGACATTTCCCGATGTTTTCACGAAATCGAGGCTTCCGAAATTGTTCTCCTTCGACCAGAGGCAGAGCGTTACCCCTCCAGGAGATTTCTCCGCTGTATGCGCCTTCTTCAATTTTTCGTAGGGGTTCTCCCCGTTCATGTAAGTGTCCGGAAGGAGGACCATCGCGTTGTCCGCTTCCTGAATGTAGGGGATCGCGCGCATCAGGGCCTCCGATATCCCGACCGGAGCCGGCTGAAGGACGATGTGGTAGCGTGTGTCCTCCGGAGTCTCCTTCGCAATGAACTTCAATATGTCCGTCTGCGCAGGATTTATCACGAAAATCCATTCTTTAATCCCTGCCTTATGGAGATAGTTGATGTGCTTTAGGAGGAGGGGTCTGCCTTCCTCAACCGGAAGGAGGCATTTGGAAAATGGGAGTCCTATCCTTGAACCCTCTCCGCCCGCAAGAATCACCGCGACGAAATCCCTTTTCCTGAAAAATCCTTGGCGAATAGTCATATGTTCCCAGAAGAACCGTAGCAGCCTTTTAAACAATTATGTATGCCTTCTTACCGGGACGCTTCTAGGAACAGTTTATTAAACCCTTTTCAGGAAAACCTTTCCGAAGAGAATGCTTTCCCTGAACGACAAGGTTTATGGAAGGATTTCAATATCCGATCCCCTGGCAGAGGCGATAATAAGGTCCAAGTCGATGAGGAGACTCTCTGGGATAAACCAATACGGCGCTGTCGTTCTCTCGGATCCCCACAAGAACACGACAAGGCTCGAACATTCGATAGGAGTCTATCACATACTTGTCCTGTTCGGAGCCCCGAGGGAAGAGTGTCTGGCCGGGCTCCTCCACGACATTTCCCATACAGTATTCTCCCACGTGATTGACAAGATATTCGATAGCGATGAGAAGAGCTACCATGACAAGATTTTCGAGGCAACGCTCGAATCGTCGGAAATCCCCGGGATACTCTCAAGGCACGGATTGAGCTTGAAGGAAGTTATCAGGGGGGAGAACCCCCTTCTCACGGCAGAGCTCCCAGATCTTTCGGCAGACAGGATAGACTATTTCCTCAGGGACGGGGTGACTGTCGGTAAGCTCTCAAGGGTCCAAGCGGAGAGGATACTTGCATCTGTCAAGATGCTGGATTTCGGGGGAAGGTGGATGTTCGCGTTCTCCGGGATGAGAAATGCCCTATTAGCATCTAAGAAATATCTCCAGCTCTCCTATTCTGAATGGGCGAGCCCGATCCAAAACACTTTCTCGAAATTCCTCGCAGAAGCAATCGCCGAAGGCCTGAGGATAGGGATAATAACTGGGGAGGACTTGACGAAGCTGACCGAAAAGGAGTTCATGGCGAAGCTTGTCAGGAATTCCAACTTCAAAATACGAGAAAAACTCTCCCTCATATCGAAGAGGACCAGAATAAAATTCAACGACAAAAAATGGGACTATGTAATCTCTAGAAAAGCAAGGTTCCTCGACCCGCTCGTCTTAGAAAAAGATTCCCGCGCGCCCTCAAGACTCTCGGAAATCTTTCCAGACTATCTAAGGGAAATATCCAAATACAAGAAATGGCTCGAGCGGACGAACAAGATCGAGGTTTTCAGGGAAGGTCATTGAACAGACGTAAGTATTCCCTCTCGTACGTATCGGCAACTTTCTCCCAGCCGAACTTTCTCGCAAGCCTTCTCCGGAAAGATATCCCGGAACCGGTCCCGCCACCTGATATCATTCTCGCGGAAATTTCTCTCCCAGCCTTCTTGATGTCAGAAACCAGGAAATCCGCGACCACTTTTCTCGGAAGACCCATTCCTTTCAAAAGCTCTTTTTGGAGGTTGCTAGAGTGAAGCGAGAATACGGCGCATCCGGAAGCAAGGGATTCGAGGATTGCGAGCTGTTTTGACGCAAAAGCCAGTTCGTATCTGGGAAGGATATTTTCTGGATGTTTTGTTTCTCCGAAAAATCTCGCCGAAACCCCCCGTTCAACAGAAAACGCCCTTGCCTTTGCGACGAGAGAGCCTTTCCCGTAGAAATCTATTCCGATTCCCGTTCCGGAAAGCGCCTCAATACACTCCAACGGATGGTTGTCCCCTTCAAGGCGTCTCAGAAAAACAATCTTATTCCTTATCCTTTTCCTATTGCCCGAGAATCTCTTCCATTCAACCCCCCCGACAATTATGTTCTTGTCAAGACATCTCGTGCCATAAATTCTCCTAAGATATTTTCCCACGCAGAAAACGGAGCCGACAGACTTTTCCGCGAGTTTCCTCAGCAATTTGTTATAGAACTTGGGCGGGTCGTGCTCAAAACCATGAAAAGTAATTGCTCTCTTCCCGAAGAGTGGCAATGCCCATACGAAAGCAGGAAAATCATGGAGATGGGTTATGTCGAACTCCCGAAATTCCTTCCAGTTCCTGATGACAAACCACCAAGCCGAAAAGAGACGTGAGAAATACCCCATTCCCCAGAAAGGGGCGCGGATTATCCTGACTCGTCCGATAGTTTCCCTTTCAGACAGCCCCTTTTCAGCAAGGCACCGGGAAACCTCAAGGCCGTGTCTCTCGACCCCGCCAATATGGGGAGAAAAAAAGGGCGTGACATGAAGTATTCTCATTTGAAAAATTCTCCCTTGAAGTAGAAGAAAGCCGAGAGGGCAAGACCTGAAAGAGAACTCATCCAGACGGAGGCGACCGCTCCCCATATCCAGAACTCCCTTATCAGGAAGAAGCCGAATATGACCGAGATGGTTAGCTGAATCCCCCTCATTGCAAAGGACACGCGGTTCATGCCGAACGCAATCAGGAAATTGACTGTTGTGTTATTCACGCCGGACTCTATTATGAACGGGACTGCGAGGAAAGTCAGAAGAGTCGCTGAGAGCGCGTATTTCTCGAGGAAGAATTCAGTCAGAAAGAAATATGCGGGAATTCCGGCAATGGCCAAGGCGGAAGAGACGAGGCAGGCGTATTTCACGGACTTGCCAAAAACCCTCCTTTTTTCGGGCCCAGAGAGGGAAGAGATTCCCGGAAGGGGTGCTGCGAATATTGAGTTTGCTGCAACAAGCATCGGAAAAATCGGGAGGTATGCAACTGCATAATACGACACAAGCCCTTTTTCATGGAAAGCCCCCAGAATGAGGTCGTCATAATTCTGAAGCGCAGTTGCGAACCAGGTTGATGCCATGAAAACAAGACCTCCGGAGACGAGAAGCCTGTCCTCAGGCGAGCCGAACCTGAAGAAGGATTTTCCAAGGGCCCAGACGTCCGCCGTGCGCAAGTTCACCATTCCAGCCTTTAGGAACGCGTCTATTATCGAACCGGCAAGAATCGCCCAGAAAAGTCCTCTTATTCCGAAGAGCATTGTCAGAAATATTGCTAGGACGGAATACGCAATTGCCGAGAGGACAATTGCTTCTGACAGCTGTTTGAACATCCTCTTTCCCGCAGAATATGAGAATAGGAGGGCGGCAATCTGCTTTATGCTGAATGCAGCAGAGAGGGAAACTAGGAAGAACGGGTTTCCTATTCCATAAGCGCGCCCAATAGGGATGAACGCCAAGAGGGCGACCCAGTAGAAAACAAAAACAGTCAGAGAGTTTATCGCAAGACCCCTTGAAAGGAGGAAACGCCTGGCTTTTTCGGATTTTCTGCTCCCAATCTCTCTTAGAAGGGAGAACTGTATCCCGAGGTCCGCGAACGCGACAAAGAAGCTCACTCATCTCGATAACAGGAACTGGACAAGGGGACGGAACGCGAAAATACTCTCCGCCCGCCTCTCCAAAGTCCCGGGAATTATTGTCCCAAAAGTCCTCCCAGGAAGGAAGCACGTTTTCCACCAGTATGTTATACGCGTTCTCCCGGACGAATACGGCCTTGACAGGGACGCCCTTATTGAAAAACTAAAAGAGAAGGGAATAGGCTCAGGAATCCACTATCCGATACCCGTTCACAAGCAGAAATCCTATTCTGAATGGAACGCCCAGATTCTCCCGCAGGCCGAAAAAGCCGCAAAAGAGGTGTTGGCTCTTCCTGTCCACGCATCAGTCTCGGAAGCGGACGCGGAATTCATTGCGGAGACAATCGCGAACCTTGCAAAGAAGTGAAAGTTGTCCTTAGAGAATCCGGGAATACTCCCTCAGATAGCTATTTGCAATCTTTTCCCAATCGAACGAGAGGGCGTATTTTTTCCCCTTCTCCGAACGCAGGAGCAGGGAGTTTTCCGGCTCCCCTGCAATTTCTCTAAAGCGCTCTGCCAGCTCCCCGACCGAGCCCGTAAGAATGTGGGTTTCCCTCGGGGAACCCATTCCAATAAGGAGATTTTTCATTATTTCCGATGTGTGGACTGAGAAGACAATTGCCCCGTTCCCGAGAGCCTCAAGAATTGTCAGTTGTCGCGCGGCAAAGACGAACCTGTATTTCCTGAAGAGGTCGTTAGAGTCGCCCGGCCATTTTCCAAGGAACCGAACTTTAAGGCGCTCGCTTTTCGCGAGTTTTGTCAGCTCTTCTTTCAAAGGGCCTTCCCCATAAACTTCGAGGGAAAACCCGGGAAGGTGCCTCATTGCGAGGACGAATTCCCTTATCTGGGTATCCCATGCGAGGCGCGTAAGGAACAATATTTTCTTCCGTTCCTTTTTCCGGAAGGGAACTGCCCGCCTTTTGATTTTTCCGGAATCAACCCCGCCAACCAATATCCTCTCTTTCGGGCAGGCCGTGCCATAATGCCCGACAAGATGCGTTCCAACGCAAAAGTTCGAGCGGGTGAATTTTTCGGCAATCTTCCTCAATACCTTGTGCTTGAGAGTCACAGGGTCCCTTTCATACCCATGGAAAGTGATTGTCTTTTTTTCCGGAAGAAAGAGGAGCCAGGCGAAAGCAGGAAAATCATGGAGATGGGTTATGTCGAACTCCCGAAATTCCTTCCAGTTCCTGATGACAAACCACCAAGCCGAAAAGAGACGTGAGAAATACCCCATTCCCCAGAAAGGGGCGCGGATTATCCTGACTCGTCCGATAGTTTCCCTCTCAGACAGCCCCTTTTCATGGGCGACAGTGAAGACAGAGACGGAATGCCCCTTTTCAGCAAGGCACCGGGAAACCTCAAGGACGTGTCTCTCGACCCCGCCAATATGGGGAGAAAAAAAGGGCGTGACATGAAGTATTCTCATTTCCGTGGAAATCCACCTCCAGATTTTAAATACTAGGCGAAAAGTTGGAACCTGTAATGAACCTCCTCACACTCACCCATTATCCCTATCTTCCCGATGGCTCCCTCAAGCCTGCAGGAGTAGAGACATTCTTCTCTTGGCACAACTCTGCCCTCTCCCGAGCGAAAATATCTCATGAAAACGCGTTCATCTGCTCGCCCGCTCAGGAAGCCCAGGCGAAGGAAAAACGCGCGCTCTTTGCAACAAGGACGCGGTTCTATCCGTCAAAGGATCCCGTGTCCCTAGAGCATCTCCTGAACATCCCGATTCTTCGCCCAAAAATCCGGGCAATTTTCCGGAAGGGGAAGTTCGACCTCTGCCACGCAAACGGGGAAATATACTCAATGTATTGCGAAAAGCCGACAGTAACCCACGTTCACGGGAGCCTAAACTATGCCTCAAAAATGTTTTCCGGGAGGAAATTCCCAAAATCAATTGTTGCATCCAGTTTGGCCAGGAAGATCTCGGAAATTGCCGCTTGCCGAAGCGAACTCCTCGTTTTCAACACCAAAATGCTCTCAGAAATATATCCATATTCGGACAAAAAAGTCGTTATACAGCACGCGGTCTCAAAAATCGCCAAAAGCCCCGGGAAAGCGCCCGATAGGACGCGATTGTGCTCAGTTTCAAGATACATACCCTTGAAACGTCTTGACACGCTAGTGTCTTGGTTCGCCCAATATTCCCGCGAAATTGACAAATCAGCGGAACTTCACATTATAGGATATGGGCCCCTCGAGAACTCCCTAAAAGCCCTTGCAAAAAAGGAGGGCGCGGAGAAGAAGATATTTTTCTACAGGCTCCCCAGCCCGGCAGAGGTCAGAAGAGCAGTCTCAAAAATGTCGGCAATTGTGACTTTTGAGCCCGCGGGGCTTGGATATAACGGCCTTGAATCAATGGCCGAAGGAGTCCCAGTTATCGGAGTATCAGGAGATTGCGGATGCGAAAAGGGAGCTCCGATAAAGGAGTTCAGGGACAAAGCCGGGTTCTTTTCGGCTGTCCGGTCCCTAAAGCACTCGGACAGGATTTCCGCGAGAAAGCATATTGAGAAATTCCATTCGGAAAAAACCGTAATTGAGAAATACCGGAAAATATACGAGCAAGTCCTCTCTGGCAGACTGCGTTAATTCTTCAGGACTGTTCTCAGGAGGAGAACCCCCCCAAGAAGGGAGCCTGCCCAAAAAGCGGCAATTGTCCCCCAGACCCCGAACTGCAAAGTCAAGATCGGCCCCAGAACCAGAATCGGGATAACTCCGACAGCCCTTGCAAAAAGCGCCTCCCGGTTCCGGCCCATTGCCAATAGGAATGTTGCCGAAATAGAGCTAATTCCACCTTCAATAGCTATCGGAACCGCAAGAAACGCGAGGAGCGCAAGCGAAGGCGAGTATTTTGGAAGGAACGCGTTTGTCAGAATCCAATAGCCGGGCACTGCAATGGAGGCTATCCCAAATCCGGCAAGAGCGGAATAGCGGAGAGATTTTCCGACAAGCCTCATTCTTTCATTTCCCCGCGCCCTCCTGACTCTTGGGACAATGCTCGAAGCAATTGATCCGGAAACTACAATTATGGGATATATTGGAAGGAGCGCTATTGCGAAATATGCGACAATGGCCCTGTCTGACAGGAGACCAAGCGCGAACTTCGAGGAATTCAGCGCGACATATGAAAGCAAACTCATTCCTGTCGAGGCAAGCCCTGTTGTAACAATCGATTTTTCAATAGGGCCGAATCCCGAAAAAGCAATGGGCGCCCTTCCCAGTTCGCGGAAAGCCCAAAAAAGTTTCAGAGAGGCGTCTAGAAGGCTTGAGAGGAAGACCGCAAGGAAGAATCCGAAAAGCCCAAGAGCCCACGTGAGCGCCAAGACCAGAATTAAGTAGGAAATTCCGGCAACCGCGTTTAGACTAGCGGCAACCCCCGCCCTTTCCCTCGAAACAAGGTAGGAATATCCTATTGACGAGATCTGCTTTAGTAGCCCGGTTCCCGCATAGATTGCAAAGAGAAAGGGTTCAGATATTCCATATCCCCTGCCAACAAGAACGAATGCGGGGAACAAGAGTACGAAAAACACTGCGCCGGAAATTATTGACAGCCACAAGCCCGATGAGAACGTCCTGGAGCCACCCTTTCCCCCGCCATCCTTCATTACGGCAAAGGATATTCCGAGGTCGGAGAACGATGCCACAAGGCCGACAATTGAGAAAACAAGAACCTTTGTTGCGTACTGCTCCGGCCCGAGAATTCCCGCGGCAACAATCCCCGCAAGCATTGAGAGGGCATAATTCATCAGGTTCGCACCCGAGAGGAATATTGCATCCTTTTTTTTCCCCACGAAGGAGGATGGTCCGGGAAATTTCATTTTTGGACAAGCCCCCAAAAAACGCCCACCGAATATGCAATCCTCTTCACAGACACTAAAAGAAGGGCAATCGGGAATTCTTGAACTGACCGGGATTTTGAAAATCCCACAAGAACGAGCGCCCCCATAATTGCCCCAAGGAGCCAGAAATTCCCGAGGAACAAGAGAGCAAAAGCTAGAAGGAAACAGGTTGCCATTGCGAGGTTCAACGGCATCCGGAAAACGAGCCCGGTTTTTCCGTCCCCTTTGCCATAAAGGAAGAATTGTTTTGCGAATTTTGAAAGGGTCGCTCTCATTCTCCAGAAAACAATCGCGTCCCTCGCAAGAGCGAACCTAAAGCCCGCCCGCTTCAGTTTCATGTCGAAAAGGGTGTCCTCCGCAGTATATGTGTTCTCAGGATAGCCCCCGACAGCAAGCCAGACGGATTTCTTGAAAGCAACTGAGCGGGAGGATGGAAGAAAACTCTTCGAATCCAACTTCTCCGGGTTCTTCACGACAACTCTTCCCTGAACCCTTTCGAATCGAGTTTTTCCAATAGGAAGATATGCGCCAGAGACAACATCAGCAAACGACATTTTCCTCTCAAGATTCAGTAGCCAGTCTTTGTCCGCAACGCATCCCCCATCAATTGAGGCAACCCATTCCCCCTTCGCGCTCCTTATTGCAATGTTTCTCCCCTCGGCAATGTTCGCCCCGGGGCTCGAGATTACCCGGAGCTTTTTTCCATAGCTTTTCAGGATTTCAAGCGTCCGGTCAACAGACCCCCCGTCAACGAACACTATCTCATCAGGCAACCTTTTCTGGGAAAGAATGGAATCAACGAGCGCATTCAGCGCACTCTCCTCGTTTCGGACAGTGCAGATAACAGATATTTTTCTTTTCATTTTCCAAGCCACCTGTCCGAAAGTTCCTCTGCCGCACGCTCAATAGCATCCGCGCTCTTTTTTAGTTCAGGGATCCAGCCGATGCTTTTCAGCTTTCTGCAATTTAGGCGCATTTCAGGGACGTCTCCCGGCCAACTCGGTTTTCCCGAAAAAGAGAGGGCGGGCGAACGCCCAGTCTTCCTGCGGATTTCCCCGAGGGCAATTGCTGACAGCGCCTTTACGGAGATTGCCGAATCCGAGCCAAGGTTGAAAGTTTCCACCTTCCCCGGAACAGCGCCTCCCCAAAAGGCGCCCGCAAGAATTCCCGAAACGCAGTCATTCACGTGCAAATAGGATTTTTTCTCAGCGCCATTTCCGAAGAGAGCCAAGTCGCCTTTCCTTGAGAAAATGTCGTGGAGAATGCCTCTCTCCTGCCCCCTTCCTACAATGTTCGCAATCCTGAAAACGCTTCCTTCGAACCCGAAATTGTTGCAATACGCGGACAAATACCCCTCGCAGGCGAGCTTCGACGCCCCGTACATTGATATTGGCTCGCAAGGAGCGGTCTCTGAGGGACGTCTCCCCGCCCGAAGACCATATACTGCGGAGCTCGATGCAAGGACAATTCTTTTCACGCTTCCCGAAAGCGCGCACGCCTCAAGGAGCCTAACAGTCCCTTCGACATTGTTCTTCAAATCAAAGAACCTGTTAATTCCGCCTCTCGGAACGGAGGCGTTTGAGGCAAGATGGAAGACAGTTTCCGCTCCGGAAATTGCTCTGGAAATCTCGCCGGGAGACTCTTTTGCGAGGTCAATCGGCAAAAAGAAGGCTCCCGGAGGGATGTTCTCCTTTTTCCCCGAGGAAAGATTGTCAATTACAATGACTTGCGTTCCTTTTCTGGATTCCAAAATCTCCCGGACAAGCGCGGAACCAACGAACCCCGCCCCACCACTAACAACGAAACTCGGTCGCCCCATCTGCCGAAAACGGGGGGTTTCCCGGCTTTAAAACACAATTCCCCTAAAAAGGTTTTAAAAAACACCCAAGAAGAGCCAAACGGACGAAATGCAAGAGAGCGAAAACAAGTTTCCCAAAAAAAGAGCAAATTTCGCAAGAATACTCGCGATTCTGGCAGTCTTTGCAACAATACTTCTCACACTATTCACGAGGCTACAGAGCCTAGACGACCCGCACCTTCTCGAGTTCGACACAATGTATTTCCATAACAAGGCGGAGGAAATTATCAGAACAGGGGAACTGCCCTCTTCCGAGACTGACCGGTATTACCCCCTGATATATGACGGAGGGGACTACCATGTCCCGACATATTCCGTCGCATTCCTCTGCAGAATAAACCCATTTTGCCTTTCAACCTTCGAGGGAGTCAAATCGGCGTCCAAATGGTATGCGCCAATATTCACAATACTGACTGTAATTGTTCTCGCCTATCTAGGATACAGGGCGGGGAAGGACTGGTTCATAGGAGCGCTCCTTTTCGCAATTGTTCCGGGCGCAATGTTTCGGTCAGTTGCCGGATTCACTGACAAGGACACTGCCGCGTTCTTCTTAATGACAATCTCCATTTATTTCGTTTACAGATATATTCAGGAGGAGAGAATCGGCTCAATACTGATTTTCGGGGCATTTGCCGGAATATCAATGGGGCTCGCCGCCCTCTCCCTTTCCTCATACGTTCTCTATGTTGCTCCTGTACTGCTTTTCACGGCAGTCCAGGCATTTAGGTACAGGGCAAAAGCGAATGTTCTTGGAACAATCCCATTTGTCATCTTTCCAGTAATAATGCGCCTGTGGTATGGGAACACAGGAGGACTCGTTTTCGCGAAATCGTCCCTGAACCTCGCATTATACGGAGCAACGGCATTTCCGGTAATAGCATATCTTTTCTTCAGATATTCTGACAGAATTTTCCCGAAAAAAAAGCTTTCCAACAGCACCCTCCTCTGGCTTTCGGTTGTGGCCACTCTCCTTGCCGGACTCGTAATCCTCCTTGCAACAGGAAACAACCCTGTTGAAACAGTCTCCTCAATAACCCGCCAATTCTCAAACCCCCTTAGATACTCGATCCACGGAGGGACGGTTGGCGAGAACCAGCCGACCTCATGGGCATTCCCATGGGAGCCAGCATTCGCCCAGGGCGCGAACACATATTGGCTCCAGCTTGGGCTTGTTTTCGCGCTCTCCCTAGGGATTTTCCCTGCACTCTTCTTCTCAAAGAGGGACGAGGATTTGCTGACTGCCTGCCTCCTTGCATTCAACCTCTATTCTGCGAGCAGGGGCGTCCGGTTTTTCGTTAGCCTTGCGCCAATAGTCGCGTTCGCCGCAGGCCAGGCAATAACATCACTATACCGCAACTCGAAGAACAAGTCGCTGTCCCTGATTTTCGGGGGGATTCTTGTCTCAACAGGATTCCTGTTCGCCGGATTCTCGAAAGAGCCTATTCTTGTCTATATTTTCCTCGGGCTTGCGGGAGTTGCAATTGCAATAGGGGCAATTTCGAGGAATTTTCCCGAATCCGCTCCCAAATGGGCTGCCGCATTCATTGTCCTCGCAATATTCGTCCAGCTCTATCCAACTGTTCTCAGTTCCGCTTCGGGAATAAGGACATCTGTCAATTCCGAATGGTTCGAGAACTTCAAATGGAGCGACCAGAACCTCGCAAAAGAGAGCCCGGTTCTCGCATGGTGGGACTATGGCTACTGGATACAGTATTTCGCTAGGAGGCCATCTGTTGCCGACGGCGGAAACAGGATATTGAAAATGAACCAAGAGCTCGGGCTAATGTTCACTGATTCTGACGAGAACAGGGCGGCCGACTGGATGACAACAATGCACTATCCAATAGTCACTCTCACCCTTTCAAAAGGGGACAAGACATACGAATATTCCAACGAGGTTTATGCGGAGGATTTCTATCCCCGCTTCCTTCCCGAAAAGACATTAATCAAGGGCGAATGCGTCGGGGACAATCCCGGACCAAGGCAAAAGACCTGCTCCGGATATTCCGTCAACCTCTCAGAACTCCCGGAAGGCGAATATTCAGCCAAACTCCTTGTGAATTATAGGGAGGTCTATTCCGGCAGGGAAGGGCAAGTCCAGGTTCCCGAGGCTGGCGAAATTAGCACAGTCCAGATAGGCTTGACAACGCCTTTCAACGAAGGGGAAGTCTCCCTTGAGAGGGTCGGGGACAAGACAAGAATAGAGCCGTATCTCCGGGCCGAAGGAGGAAATCTAATTTTCGGATACTCCCCTTTTGAGAACAAGCTAAAGCCCCCGAGGCTAATGACGCACGATTCCACAATGATAGGAAAAATGTCGGCGGCTTCAAGCATAGGCCTTCGTCCCGTCCAATACGCAGTGTTCCCATATCTGAGGGATTCCGACACCCTGCTAGGCAAGGGAAGAATATATTCCTCCGGAGGATATTTCATTGCAATTGTTGACCAGAACGGGACTGCCCTCCCGCTAATAGGGGTGTCCGGACAGGCGGGCGCAGCAGTACTTTCCTCAATTGCTACTTATGACGGGGTTTTTGAGACAAACTCGTCCGGCGCCCAGCTGGATTCCGGAAGCGCAATACTAATTCCGGGCGCGGCAATTTACGCAACAAAAGGCGGTGACAGGAACATTTTCACCCGGACATACATTCTCGACGGCGCGGGAACGGAGAGGTTCAGGGAAGTGTTTTCGAACGGGTTCGCGAAAAGCTTCTACGTGATATAGAAAAATGGAAAATATGGCAAAAAAGCGAAAACTTCCCCGGCTCTCAATAGTAATACCTACCCTAAACGAGGAGAGGAACCTCCCGAGAGTCTTTGAAGACATCTCGAAATCGGTCAAGGAAAAGGACTGCGAGATAATTGTTGTCGACGGACATTCTAGGGACGGGACAGTTTCCTTTGCAAGGAAAAAAGGAGCGAGAATAATATACGACTCAATTGGCAAGGGTGCCGCGATAAAGAAGGGCCTTGAAGCCTCTCGCGGGAGGACAATAGTGATAATGGATGCAGATTTCTCCCATTCAGCGGAAGAAATAAACAGGATGGTCGAGCGGATAGAAAAACGGGGGTTTGACGTCGTGATGGGCTCACGGTTCATTCAGGGAGGCGGGAGCGGAGACATTACAGTCCTTCGCTTTCTCGGAAACAAGTTATTCGTTTTCCTCGTGAACCTTATTTGGGGGACGAAATACACAGATCTCTGCTACGGATACAGGGCGTTCTCCCGCAAAGCGGCCCGAACCCTTTCTCCAAAGCTCGCTAGCGGGGGGTTCGGAATTGAGACTGAGATATCAATACTTGCGGCAAAGGAGAGAATGAAAATCTGCGAGGTCCCAAGCTATGAAAAGCTCAGGCTCCACGGGGAAGGGAATCTCCGGACTTTCAGGGATGGATTTATAATACTCCGGACAATTGCAAAGGAGGCGTTTTCAAGATAAATGGCGGAAGGAAAAATTCTCGGAATATGGGACGGGCATGACGCTGGCGCTGCGCTGACAGACTATGGCGGGAAAATACTCTCGGCAGTGAACGAGGAGCGCCTATCAAGGAAAAAGCTCCACTCGGGGTTCCCCCACCTATCAATAGGGGCGTGCCTAGAACTCGCGCACGCGGAAAAAGAGGATGTGACAGACATTGCTTTCTCGACAACTGACTGGACAAAGACAGCCTCCCGGGTTTTTCCAATAATTGCCGACAAATACTACCTTTTCAGGAGAAGGAAAATCGACCGCCCACGTTTCCACAATTTGCAGAGATATCTCAAGTTCACTCTCGGCCAGCCGACAGAGCCAAGAGGCGTCCTGAAAGCGGTCAACAGGGCGCACATTACAAGGACTCTCAGGAAAGCGGGATTCAAAAAATTCAGGCTCCATTCCGTTGACCACCACGTTGCCCACGCAGCCGCGGCATACCACACCTCCGGAATGGACGAGTCAGTTTGCATAACAATGGACGGTTTGGGCGACGGAGTCTCATCAACTGTCAACTATTGCGCGGACGGAAAAATCGCCAGAATAGGCGAGACTTCTGCCGGGAATTCCATAGGAATCTTCTTCGAGCAGGCGACAACAGTCCTCGGGATGAGGGAACTCGAAGACGAGGGGAAACTGATGAGTTTGGCCGACTATTCCCACAAGACAGGGAACAGGATGGAAGGGCTCTTCTCAGTCGACGGCCTCTCAATCAAGGCCAAGCTGAACCCGATAGCGCAGTACAATTTCCTAGAGCGCCTAGCATGGAGGACTCCGCCAGAGGATTTCGCAAGAATGGTCCAAGAGACCCTCGAGAAGAACATACTGAGACTTTTTTCGAATGCGCAGGAGGAGACTGGCGCGAAGGGAATTTCGTGGTCGGGAGGGATTGCATCAAACATCAAGCTCAACCAGAGAATACGCTCAGAACTGTCCTTGAAGGACTGGTTCGTTTTCCCTCATATGGGGGACGGCGGGCTAGCCCTGGGTGCCGCGCTTTTCGTTGCCGGAAATCCCCAGAAGAAAAAACTGAAATCAGTCTATTTCGGGCCCGGCCCAAACGGACAGGGCGAAATAATTGATTTCCTCGAGAAAAACAAGAACAAATTCTCCTGGTCCGTCAACCGCAAGGGAAGGTGGCAGAAGGAGGCCTCCGAAATCCTCTCAAAGGAGAACGATTATTTCTTCCTCTTCCAGGGAAGGATGGAATACGGCCCAAGGGCGCTTGGCAACAGGAGCATTGTCGCGCCCGCGGACTCCATTGACGTGAAAAACAAGCTCAACCTGAGGATAAAGGAGAGGAATTGGTATCAACCCTTCTGTCCGTCAATACTCGCGACCGAAGCGAAGAAGCTTTTCACGGACTATGACGGAATAGAGGACAAATTCATGACAATGGGATATTCCTGCTCCCTCCTCGGGGAGAAAAGGCTTGCGGCCGCAATACACGTCGATATGTCCGCCCGCCCCCAGATGGTCGGGTCTGAGAACCCAGAGTACATGCGCCTGATATCAACAGTCAAGAAATCCACCGGAACGGGAGCCGTCCTTAACACTAGCTTCAACTACCACGGGGACCCGATAGTCTCAAATATCAGGGAAGCCCTCGAAATGCAGGAGCGCACAAAGACTCGCCATATGTTCGCCGAAGGGATACATATTGAGCTAAAAGGGACCGGGAAACGCAGGTGACTGGGGAGCTTTTTCCGGCAACGGAATTCGAAAAAACCTTGATAATTCGGGGAGAGCCGATTCTCCTCTATGCCGGTCTCGCGATAACTGTCATCCTCCTGACTCTTTCCTCCGGCCTCGCATACAAGGTTCTGAGGAGAAAAGTGTCGAGGAAGGGCGCAGCGGCAATATTCGCAATAATCCTGATATTCATTGCCTTCAGGGCGGCATTCGTCCCCCTCACAAGCAGGATATTTTTTGACGAGGACTTGTATCTGAACACCGGAAAGAACATTGCCGAGAGAATGCAGGCATGCATGTGCAACTATGCCGAGAAGGGCGACTGCGTCGACTGCATAATGAACAAGGCGCCATCGTCGCATCCGTTCGTCCTTGGCTGGGCCGTCTCCCTGTTCGGAGCGGAGAGGGGGCAACTAATAATCTCGACAATATTTCCCGCCCTCTCGATTTTTCTCGCGTTCGTCTCTGGGACCCTTCTATTCGGAAAAGAGTCAGCGGGAATAGTCTCGGCCGGAGCGCTCTCCGCAGTTCCAGTTTTCATCGAATGGTCAATGACTGCCGCGGCCGAACCGACAATGCTCTTCTTCTTTCTCCTCTCGCTTGCCACCCTGATGCTTTTCAGGGAGACCGGCTCCCTTAGGGCTCTTTTCCTCTTCTCAACAGCCCTCTCCTTCCTCGTCCAGACAAAGGCGGAAGGAATCCTATTCTTCCCGATTTTCTATCTCGGAGCCCTTCTGTTCTACCCATGGAGGCGGGCCAGCCTTCCGGCGAACATCCTCCACCTTTCTCTCTCCATTGCGCTCGCCCTTGCCTTGTCCTCAATAGCGCTAATCCACATATCAATTGCTGGAAAGGGAAGCGATTGGGGAGCAGGAGATCTCGATAAATTCTCAATAGACAATTTTCTTCAAATATTCCCCGTTAATTCGAAATTCCTCCTTTTCGGCTATCCGGAAGTATCAGTCCACCCGATTTCCCTAACAATATTCTCCCTTGTCGGGCTTGCGACAATGCTTGTCCCGAAAAAGGGGCTCTTCCTCCCAAAACAAGCAATTTTCCTTTCAGTAGCGTTCCTCTCCTTCTTCCTCCTCTATTGCTTTTTCTATGCGGGAAGCGTCAAATACGGGGCGGACGTGAGATATGCCCTCTCATATTATCCGGCTCTCGCCCTCCTCGCAGGAGCCTTTGGGAGACTTCTTTCCAGAAACGGCGCAATAATTCTCGCAGTCTTCCTGATAGTATCCTCCTTCTATTACGCATTCCCCCAAGTTTCAAGACAGGGCCCGGAAATTGCTGAAGCCAAAATGGCACGGGATTACAGGGATTATGCGCTCCTAGAGATTTCAAGGGGGAACCTTCCGAATGAGTGCCTAATTGTGAGCCACGTAACCTCGCTATATGCGAATGAGGGCTATTCGACAGCGCAGCCCTGGTATATTGAAAATCCCGAGCTCTCGGCCAGAATACGTGAGGGAAATCCCTGCATTGTATTCGATTACGGTTTTTGGTGCACAGTCCCCCCGTTCGAGGAGGGCCAATGCAGGAGAATTTCGGAAACATTCTCTGACCGGGTTGTTTCAAGGTCGCCCGAGGGGTTCGTTTTCTATAACGTCACTTGATAGGGGAAAGCCTCAGGAGGAAGAGCGTCTCAAACCCCGGGAGCCGCATTTCGGACGCAATTGACACTGCGTAGAGTTTTCTCGCCTCAGAAAGAACGGTTTCCGGCGTAAGGGATGAGACCAGAAAAAGGATTTCGCCTGTTTCAGAGAGGAACTCTTTTGCATCCGAGAGGAACCGGACAAGCACTTCCCCGTCCCCGCAAGACCACCTCCTGTCTTCGAACCCCGGAAGGTATGGGGAATTGAATGCAATCAGGTCGAACTTTTCCTTCCTGACTTTTGAGAACATGTCGCTTTCAACAAAGGAGATTTTTTCCGCATCCTCCCAAGAGAACGATTCCCGTGCCCTCGGATTTATGTCAACTGCAACAACTCTCCCGAAGAATTTTGCGAGAGCCTTTGCGACAATTCCTGAGCCAGTCCCCATGTCGCACGCAGTCTCCCCCGAATATTTTCCGGAGAGGATTTCTCCCACAAGAAGGGCGGAATCTTCCGAAGGGTCGTAGATTTCTCCGGGCTCGGGAATTTCCATTCAGCAGGAAAACAGAAATCAACGAATAAATTAATTTCTCAATTCTGCCTGACTTGAGCCAGATTTCCTTCGTCCGAGTTCAGACCTCTGCTACGCCTCTGCCACACTTCAACGACAGATCCACAATATCAGGCAAAATAACAACAATCCTTGCCGAATACCGGAAAACTCCTCCCTCCAATTCCCTATATGCCCGGACAGGACAATGTCTGGAATGGAAACAACCCAACTCCAGTCTTGCAGGAAATGCGGCAAGTATTGGCTAGTTGGAGGTTCCTCCACAACCACAAGCCTCTTTGGATGTGGCAGAGGCGGTTCGGAAACACGAATCAGCCGAAACAAGACAAGGGTGCACCAGTGCTCCTCTTGCGGGACAGTCTCGATTGTAAACCCAGCCGAGCGCTCCCAAGTCCCCTTGTCAGCTTTCTTCCCCGTTCCGGGGAGCGCCCTTGTCTCGGGGGCGTCTCCGGACGGGGAGGGGGCCCCAATAGGGAACCTCGTACCCTCTCTTCCGAGCTTCCGATTATACAATCCACTAATAAGGACCCGGACCAGCGGAGTCTAGAAAACTCTAAATATCCTCTCCCCAACAATCAACCGATGCAGAAACTTTCCGAAAAACTTCGCAAAAAGCTCCCGAGAATAATGCTCAACCTTGCGGTAATGTTCTCAATCTGGTTCATTGCAACGCTCATTTCCCCAGCAGTCCAGAGCATGGGCGCAGCAATACCCGGTTCCCACATGTCAGCAGGCTTTATGATAATAATCTCAATGATAATTGTGATTGGATATTTCGCAATATCCGTTTCAAAAGACCTCGTTTCACTTGCGGAAGGGATCTCCGAACTTTTACTCACCTCAACCGGGCTTGCGCGCGAAGGCGAGGGAGCGAATTTCAGAAAGGCAATAAAGAAAGTTGTTATTGCGGTTTTCCTGATAGTCCTCACCCCAATAATTCCCGGAACAATTGCCCTTATACCAGTTGCCGGTCCTACTCTTGCGACAATAATATTTTTCGCATTCCTGATTTTCTCGCTTTCGCTCTTTTGGGATTCGGGAAAGGTGTTCTACAAGCACCTCTCAAGATATACTGAAAAAATAGCGGACGTTGTTGCAGGGGAGGCGGAAAAAATTGAAGAAAAAGCCAAGCTCAAGCCGAAAAGGAAAAAGAGAAAGTAGGTTCCGGTTCCTCAGGCACACTACCGATCTCGAGTTCGAGTCGAACGGAAAAGACTTTGAAACTGCCCTTGAAAACGCGGGGCTCGCGGCATTCTCGGGAATGACGAATCTCTCGCTCGTTTCCCCGAATAAAAAGAGGAAATTCACAATCTCCCCAAGGGGCGACGAGATAACCGTTCTCTACGACTTTTTGGACAGGCTCATTTTCCTCGCGGATTCTGAAAGGATGTTTTTCTCCAAGTTCTCGGTCAAGAAAAGAAAAGCTGGCGAGTTCGACTGCATCGCATACGGCGAGCGGATTTCCGAGAAAAAGCACGAAGCAATATACATTGTCAAGGCAGTCACATATCACGGAATGTCAGTTGTTCGCAAAAAGGACGGGTCAGTTGTCTGCAGAGCGTTACTTGACATCTGACTGATGGTCGGGCGCACCGCTACGGAATAAAGAAACCCTTATAGCCACGTTCCTCATTGTCCGAAAACACAAATGGATTCAAACATCCCAACCGAAAGCAAAAAAGAACCCTGCCGGGAACCCTGCCGGGAACCCCGCCGGAAAACTCCAAGCGATTCGAGAGATATTCCAATTGAGCGGGCATCGGAATTCGAATGGATTATTCCCAAAGGAGCCGTTGCCGGGATGAACTCCCACTCGCGCCTGATTGCAAGCGAGCTTCTTTTAGAGAAAATGAGAAACGACCGGACCCTTCGGCAACTCTCAAACATCTCAACCCTACCGGGCCTAGTAGCGCCCCCTGTTGCACTGCCAGATGCCCACGAGGGATACGGGTTTCCGATAGGGGGTGTTGCTGCCCTTGACATTGAAACAGGCGGAATTTCCCCCGGAGGAATCGGCTATGACATCAATTGCGGTGTCCGTCTGATAAGAACCTGCCTCCGGGCAGAGGACGTTTTCCAGAAAATAAAGCCCCTTCTCGAGGCCCTGAACAAAAGGGTGCCTTCCGGCGTAGGAAGAGGATCGAAAAGAAAGCTTTCCAATAAGGAAATTGACAGCGTGCTGGAAGAGGGAATATTTTCAAAAGCACTCTCCAAGCCCCTGCTTCGCGGGGATTCCAAATTTTGCGAGGAGAGAGGAAGAATGACCTCCGCCCGCGCAGACAAGGTATCTGACAATGCGAAAAAGCGGGGAAAAGACCAGCTAGGGACACTAGGGGCAGGAAACCATTTCCTGGAAATCCAAAGGGTATCAGAAATTCTCGACCCCAAGAGCGCGAAAGCATTCTCCTTCGAAGAAGGCCAGGCAGTTATAATGGTTCACTGCGGATCAAGGGGACTGGGGCACCAGACATGTTCAGACTATTTGCGCGCAATTGAGGGGAAATTTCCAGAAGAGCTCTCAAGACTCCCGGATAGGGAGCTAGCATATGCGCCCGCACACTCGAAGGAATGCGAAAGTTATTTCTCGGCAATGTCGGGAGCAGTCAATTTCGCTTTCGCAAACAGGCAGGAGATAACGTCAGGAATAAGGGACGCGTTCTCCGAAGTTTTCAGGGCGGATGCGGAAAAGCTCGGAATGACCCTCCTCTACGACGTCTGTCACAACATTGCGAAAATAGAAGAGCACTCGGGGCGGAAATGCTACCTTCACAGGAAGGGGGCGACTAGGGCTCTTGGCCCCGGAAGAAAGGAGCTCCCAGAGGAGTACCGCGCGGTCGGCCAGCCGGCAATACTTCCAGGAAGCATGGGAACCGGAAGCTTCGTCCTTGTGGGGAAAACTACTTCTCATGAGAAGAGCTTCAGCTCGACCGCCCACGGCGCAGGAAGAATAATGAGCAGGGGCGAGTCTCTCCGGAGGAACAGAGGGGATGACATTGTCCGAGCCCTTGAAGGCAGGGGGATTATTGTCAAATCAGCCTCCCGGAGGTCAATAGCCGAAGAGGCGCCGGAGAGCTACAAGGATGTTGACGAAGTCGCCCGAGTCTCCGGAGGGGCGGGAATTGCCGGAGTTGTCGCAAAGCTCCGGCCAATGGGCGTTCTCAAAGGCTGAACCCCGATGAGTAAACTTAAATCCGGAAGCACCCGAAATAAGAGAACAAAATGGACGCAGGATTCGCAATAGCAATTGAGAAATCCATTTCAATAGTATCCAAAATAATCTCCCAGATATTCTCAGAGACAACTCTCCCGGTTTTCAGGCAAATTGGCATTCTTTCTGCCGGGATTTTCCTGTATTCCTTCATTGCGTTCAATTTCTACCGCGGAATGTCCAAGCGGGATTTCGTAAGGATTGACACTGCCCATAAAAGCGCGTTCGTCCGCCTGCTTTTCTGGATATTCAAGTTCATGCTTGCCCTCCCCTTCCTTGTTTTCCTCTGGTTTGCCGCAATTTCGGGAATTCTCCTAGTCCTCTCAAACCAGGCGCCCACCCAGATTTTCATACTGTCAATTGCAATAATAACGGCAGTTCGGATTGCGGCATATTACAAAGAAGAGCTCTCGACGGAAATAGCGAAAATCCTGCCAATAGTCCTCCTCGCAACGTTCCTTTCAAACCCGAACCTTGACCTGCTTTCAAACGCACTCCCAAGAATAACTGATGCGGTCACCGGAATAACGACAATCTGGAGCTTCCTTATGGTAGTGATCCTGATAGAAATGTTCCTCCGTGCGGTGTACATGTTCTTCTACCACCTCTGGCTGAAGGCGGACGAGAGCGTCTCTGAGGAAAAAGCGTGAAAGGGAGGCAACCCGCCACCCTTTAAAAACCACGAATACTTATAAAGAGTGGCAGGAAACCTGCCCCTGAAGCAAAATGGGAAAATTCAGTCATCCTCGACGCGGGTCAAGGCAGTTTGCCCCGAGAAACAGGGCGAAATCCGAAGTGCCAAGAATCCGCACATGGGTTGAAAGAGACGGAAAAACCGTTCTCGGGTTCGCCGGATACAAAGTTACCACAATGCACGCCGAACTCATTGAGAACAACCCCAAGAGCGCCCTTGTCAACCAGCCGAGGCAGGAGCCGGTGACAGTAATCCAGGTCCCCCCGGTGAAGGTTATTGGAGCGAGGTTCTATCTCAAGGAAAAGGCCGTCGGCCAGTTGTTTGCCCCCAACCTCCACAAGGATCTCGGAAGAACAATAAGGCCCCTCCCAAAAGCCGAAAAGGCTCCAAAGGAAGTCAAGGAATTCGACCGCGTTGTCATAATAATGTCAATGCAACCGAGACTCGCAGGTTTCGGAAAGAAAAAGCCAGAAATAATGGAAGTCGCCCTCTCGGGAGACGCAGAGGCCCAAAAAAAGCAGGCAATTGAGCTTGTCGGAAAGGAGCTAAAGGCGTCAGATGTTCTGGCAGTCGGGGACTATCTGGACGTATTTGCAGTATCCAAGGGAAGAGGGTTCTTGGGGCCAATTCAAAGAATGAACGTTCCACTGATGTCAGTCAAAACCAAGCGGTCAAGGAGAAGGCCAGCCAACATCGGGAGCTGGAGGCCGAAAAGGGTCCTTTGGCAGACTCCAATGGGGGGGAAGACGGGATACCACCAGAGGTGCGACTATAACAAGCGCGTCCTCTCAATAACAACTTTCAACGGCTCCGCGAACAGGTACGGAAAAGTTGAGGGGGATGTAATACTCCTCCACGGCTCAATTCCCGGGCCCGCAAAGAGGCTTGTCCGTATGAGGTTCGCGGCAAGGGTTCGCGACAAGGTTTTCGATCCGCAGAGAATTGCGAACGTCTCAATAGAGGGGGTAAAGATCTAGAATGGTAAACGTGCATGTTTATTCGGCAAAAGGGGAAAAGACTCAGAAAACTTTAGAGCTTCCCGTTCAGTTCTCGGAACGCGCGAGGCCCGATGTCATAAAGCGGGCAGTCATCGCAGCCCAGAACAACCGGAGGCAAGGATATGGACCGGACCCGGAATCTGGACAGCGGACATCCGCCAAATATAAAGGAACAAGGAAAGGATGGGGACACTCGTACAGCTATGGCCGCGCCCGGCTCCCAAGGCTCCTAATCAAGAAGGGCGGAAGGCGAGCGGGCCAGACTAAAATAGTCCCGCAGTCAGTAGGCGGACGCGCAGCCCATGCGCCAATACCTTACAGGAATTTTTCAAACGACATTAACATAAAGGAAAGACGGCTCGCAATAAGGTCTGCAATAACCGCGACAGCAGACATTGGTGCTGTGATTGCAAGGGGACACAGGCTCTCTGAGAAGACCGCCCTCCCTTTCATTGTCGAAGCAGATTCGGAAAAAATATCAAAGACCAAAGATTTCATAGCGCTCCTTGAAAAGCTCGGTCTAGCAGAAGAGCTTGAGAGGGGGAAAGAGAAGACAAGGAGGGCGGGCAAGGGAAAGATGAGGGGAAGGCCCTACAAGAAGAAAAAATCCGTCCTCTTCATCTATTCCGATTCAAAACCCAAGGGCGCGACTGGAATACCCGGGATTGATTCTGCCTCAGTCAAAAAGCTCTCGGCCGAGCTTCTCGCTCCCGGAGGCGTGCCCGGAAGGGTGACTGTCTGGAGCGAGGGTGCAATCGAAAAACTCAAGGAGGAAGGACTCTATACGAATGGAAAACGCTAATACCGAAACAAAGGAAAAGCCCCCAGCGAAAAGGCAGCAGGCGACCGGGAAGAAACTCCCGGAAAATTTCGTTCCTGAAACGGTGATTCTCTATCCGAGCTCGACCGAAAAATCAGTCAGGGGCTCTGCAGACAACGTTATGACTTTCGTTGTCGCAAGAAATGCGACAAAGCGCACAATAAAGATTGCTGTGGAATCTCTCTACAGCGTAAAAGTCGCGTCAGTAAGGACGAACAACTCGTTTTCCGCAGGGAAAAAGAAGGCGTTTGTCAGGCTGACTGCCGACTATTCCGCGACAGATCTCGCTTCTAAACTGGGGATGCTATAAAAAATGGGAAAAAGACTACCGCAACAAAGAAGAGGAAAGAACCTTCCGACATTTCGGGCGCCTTCTCACAGATATGCCGGGAAAATATCATATCCCGACATCAGCGAGGAGACCCTCATCGGAAAAGTCGAGGATCTCATACATTCCATCGGGCACAACATTCCGCTCGCAGTCGTTGATTTCTCAGGGAAGAAACACTTTCTCCCGGCAAGCGACGGCCTCCTTGTCGGAAGCTCGATAACAATAGGGGAAGCGTCCGAAATAAAGGCGGGAAACGTCCTCCCTCTGGGAAGGATTTCCGACGGAACGCCCCTCTTCAACATTGAGCTTCGGCCAGGTGACGGAGGAAAAGTCCTCCATTCGTCCGGGAGCTACGGATACATTGTCTCAAAGGATTCAAAGGGAGTGAATGTCAGGCTTCCCTCGGGCGAGACCAAATCCTTCTCGCCATTTTCAAGGGCAACGATCGGAGTCGCGTCGGGCGGAGGAAGGACGCTCAAGCCTTTCGCAAAAGCGGGCAAAATGCACTATAAGATGCACGCACGGAACCTCAGATGGCCGCGCTCATCTGCGTCCGCAAGGAACCCGGTCGACCATCCGTTCGGAGGGGGAGGGCACCAGCATCTTGGCAAATCCCAGACTGTTACCCACAATGCCCCGCCAGGAAGGAAAGTGGGGAGCATTGCCGCAAGGTCAATGGGTCGCGGTGGCTCGAAGAAGAAACTCCGGGCGCAGGTAGGTGGGGGCTCGAAGGAAGTAGCCTCCGGCCAGTCCCAGCAGTCCGAGTCCAGAAAGAACACGAACAAGGAGAGCGCATAATAAAGAATGGCAAGAATATTCAAATACCGAGGAAAAACTCTAGAGGAACTGCAAAAGCTCACGCTCCAAGAGTTCTCAAAACTAGTTCCCGCAAACGCACGGAGAAGGCTTCTCCGGGGGTTCTCGCCGACTGAGAAGAAGTTCGTTTTCGAGGTCCTGGAAGCCGCAAAGACTGGCTCGAACAAAAAGCCGATACGGACCCACTGCAGGGACATTATAATAACGCCCCAAATGGTCGGAGCGTTGATTGCGGTATATTCCGGAAAGGAGTTTGTGACATTCGAAATACAGCCAGAACAGCTTGGCCACAGGCTAGGAGAGTTCGTTTCGACAAGGAAGCGGGTCAGCCACGGAGCTCCGGGAATAGGGGCGACAAAAAGCAGCATGTTCATTCCGCTCAAATAGGGAAAACAAGGGGAGAATAAGAAAAAATGGCAGGAAACTACGCATACAATCCAAAGTCGCAGAAGACAAAGTTCGCAGCGGCAAAGGCCGACGCAACGCACCTCTCGCCCAAAGAGGCAAGGGAGCTTGCGCACAACCTGAAAGGGCTGACTGCCAAAAGGGCGCAGGCGATCCTCGAAGGGGTGATTGCAAAGGAGACTCCAGTCAAGTTCACGAGGCACAACACAGAACTCGGCCACAAGCCCGGGATTGGCCCCGGAAGGTATCCGGTCAACGCCGCAAAAGAGTTCCTTCTCCTGCTGAAGAACGCGCAGGCGAACGCGAAAGCCAAGGGAATGGATACCCAAAAGCTCTATGTCGCGTCCGCAGTTGCGAACAGGTCGTTTCACAAGAGGCCCGGGAACGCGAGAGTGTTCTCAAAGGGGCCTTCCCAAAGGTCGAGAAGGGCGAACATCCAATTGGTCTTAGAGGAGAAAAAATCCTGATAAAAGAGCGAGGAAAGAGAAAAAATGACAGTTGAAAGATTTTTCATAACGGAAAAGGCAAAGGAGCTAGAAGTCAAGAAATATCTCAACGAAAAGCTCAGGCGGGCTGGATACTCACATGCCGAGATAAAGCGGACGCCAATGGGAACCCGCGTAATAATCTACGCAACAAGGCCCGGGCTCGTAATCGGGAGAGGCGGAGAGGCAATAAAGGATCTCACAGACGCTTTCAAGAACAACTATAAGATAGACAATCCGCAGGTCGAAGTCAAGCAGATAGAACAGCCGGACATTGACGCCCAGCTCCAAGCGGCGAAAATAGGAAACCTCCTTGAACGCGGATATTATTTCAAGAAAGTCGCCCACAGGGTTCTTGACAGGATAATGGAATCCGGGGCAAGAGGCGCAGAAGTCAGGATTTCCGGAAAAGTCCCCTCTTCCAGGGCAAAGGATTGGATATTCAAGAAAGGATACATCCGGCACTGCGGGCAGGTCGTCAAAGACGACGTGTTGGTCGGCTATTACGACGCCCAATTGAAACCGGGAGTTGTCGGAGTGAGGGTAAGGATAATGCCCCCGAATGTCGCGTTCCCGGACGAAATACTAATTACTGCCAAGACTCCATCGCCCAAGCCAAAGGCCGAAATCAAGACCGAGGTCAAGGCAGAAGCCAAAGTTGACACAAAACTGGAGGTTGAATAAGGAATGAAATCAAACGAACTCTCAAAGCTTGCCGGAAACGGGCAGGAAATAGAAAAACGGCTCAAGGAGACGCGCTCCCAGCTTTCGCGGGAGCAGTCAAAGCGCGCTACCGGAGGCGCCCCGACAAAACCCTCCACAATCAAGAACCTGAGGAGGACAGTTGCCCAGCTTTTGACAATCCAAAACGCCAAAACCAACGGCAAAAAAGGCAAAGGTAAAAAGGCAAGAGCCCCCAAAACCCAAGCGAGCGTGAAAAAGAAATAGGAACGGATGTCTGCAAAAAATGCGGATTGCCAAAGGATTTCTGCGTTTGCGAGAGCATTTCTAGGGAAGCCCAGAAAATAATTGTGAGGCTCGAGCAGAGGCGGTTCAAGAAGAACGTCACTCTTGTAGAGGGCCTGAATCCCCGCGACGTCAATATCGGAGATGTAACAAAGAAGCTGAAGGAAAAGCTCGCCTGCGGGGGGACTGACCGCTCGGGAGTTGTCGAGCTCCAAGGAGACCATCGGAAAAGGATACTTTCCGCTCTCGTATCGGCCGGATTCCCGGAAGAATCAGTTGAGATAAAATAACATCCCGGAAAATGTCTCGCGACTGCCCGGAAAAAAAAGGTGCAAAAAATGCCCGAACTGAAGGGAATGCTGACAGGCCTCCTGCTCTCCCTAATATTTCTCGCGTTCGCAGGCGCTAACTGGGGGCTTGGATCCGACAACTATTTCGCATTAAGCGCGAAAGAAAAGTTCCTAAGGCTTTCTGAAGGCACTTTCATTGCCGTCGGAGTTGTTTTAATCATTCTTCTCGGGTTCGACATGCTCTCGGAAGTAATCTCAGAGATTAGGAAGAATCCGAAGATTCTTCCGGCAATAACAATACTTGTCTCCGCAATAATCCTGACTGCCATTGTCTGGTTCCTCACAGGATCTAGCGATGGGCGAACAGTTCCCGGAGAAGCCATTCCGCGGGCGCTCTGCCCTGGCTGCAACCTGATAGTAATCGCAATAGACGGCCTCTCAATAGGGGAGGTTGCCCAATACAGATTCAACTCCGAGACTGGAAAGTTGCGCTCTCTTAGACCCCTTGAGCCGAACTCCCTAATTTTCGAGGAAATATATTCGCCAGTATACGGGGGCGCATTCTCGGAAGAGGAGGCAATTGCATCCGGAAGCCTTCCGGATCCTGAAAGGGGTTTTTTTCTCTCACCGTTTTACGGGGACGAAACGCTCAAACCAGCCAACTATTCACTCTCAAGAATGCTCATAATATCCGAGACTGCTGAACTTGGATATTCTTCAGAATATTTTTCGGACTATCCAGCAAATACCCTCGAAGAGGCTTACGGGCTCCCCTTCAGCCTTGAAAGGGTAGAAAAGGTGCACTTTGAAGGAAATGCATTGTCCAATCTGGCGGAATCAATTGAAAAGATTCCCAACGACAAAAAGTTCGCCTATTTCGCAAGATCAAGCGAATCCGCGCTTGCCTGGCAGAAATATTCCCTCAGGAAATATCCTTTCGGAGCCGGGGCAATAAGGGTTGATTCGGAATCCGGCAAAGCATATAGGGAAATCCCTCTGGGCAACGGAGCCCGCTTATCGGAATTGAAAGGAGAAGATGCGAAAATAGGCGACCTTTTCTCAGAGAGGAAAAGAGGTCTTGACCTGCTCGATTCATCCATTTCAGAAATACTCTCAGCTCTCAAAAAAAAGGGGCTACTCGGAAAGACAGTAATTGTGATTACCTCAACATACCCCCTCCCATTTACAGGAAAGCCTTTACACCTGAAAGACAGCGAGTCAGGAATTGAAACCGCTCTTCCAACATATTCCCCATTCGGATTCTGGATCCCCTCAGCAAGCGCTTCAAACATTCCCCTAATCATATATGTTCCAAGGGCAAGCGGAGGAAGGACCCCAGTTCTCGGGACATCGGCAGACATTGTTCCGACAGCGCTCGCAATAATTGGGATAAATTCATCCAAAGTCTCCGGGAGCGATCTCCAAGCCCAGTCAGTTGCCGGACGGGAAACAATAGAAATTCCCTTCCTTTGCTCTTCCAATCTTGACGAAGAAACCGGGATTTTCGAGTATTCCTGGACAACAATGCAGATATCAAAGAATGGCTTTTCTGCCTCGAACTCGTGCTGCGCCACCTGCGGAATAACAACAATCCGAGTTGACAGAAGAACCGGAAAGGAGACTGAATACAGCCCCCCAAGGACTGACTTGTTCAAAACTAACGCAATTGTTTCCGGAAAAGGGGCTTTTTCAGTTTCAAGAAAAGCTTAAAAAGGGTCTTCTGGAATTCCACAAGCTTCCAGCAGATGATTGTGCCAGATTCGGCCCTAACGAGAAAAGCGCGAGAAAACGCGCCAATATCGGAGAAAAACCTCGCAGGCCACGAGCTAATAGGCCTGAAAGTAGAAGTTGTATTCTCGAGCGATCCGACCCAGAGGGGAATCTCCGGGAAGGTAATCGACGAGACCGAGAACCTTTTAGTTGTCAAAAAAGAGGGCTTGTCCGAACAGGGAAGCAATCCGAAGAAAAAGAAGAAAAAGAAGAAGAAGAACACGCGCACGGGAAAGACTGTATCCGTCCAGAAGGTAGGGACGACTTTCCGGTTCACGCTTCCGGACAATTGCGAATCTGTATGCGGACAACGCCGAAAACAGGTCAAAAAGGTCGATATACAAGGATGGACAATCCACGCGAAACCGGAAGAAAGAACAAAAAGACTGCTCAAACTTCTAAGAGCGAAAGCTCCCAGAAAATAATGACCCGAGGGAAATTCTTCGAAGGCACAATAGTGTCCGCAAGAATGCAGGGGACTGCAATTGTCGAATGGCCGAGGGTCGTGAAATCAGGGAAATTCAACAGATTCTACCGCCTGACAAGCCGGGTAAAGGCGAAAAACCCCGAAGCAATTTCAGCAAAGGAAGGCGACTATGTCAGGATTGAGGAGACAAGGAAGCTCTCAAAAACAGTCAACTTCATTATAACGAAACTAATCAGGAAAGCAGGCGAAAAGGAGAGTTCGACAGAATAAATGGGACAGCGAAGAATAAAGGTTTCGGGAAAACGGCCCCTTACAATAAGGACTGTCAGGGGGCTAAACACTGGAAGCAGGATTAAATGCATTGATAATTCAGGCGCCAAAATCTGCGAAATCGCGGCAATCAAGGGATATAAGGGGACCCGCGGAAGGCAGCCGAGAGCAACAATAGGGGATATGGTGTTCGTTGCGGTAAAGACCGGGACCCCCGAATACAGAAAAAAGCTCGTCAAAGCCGTGATAACTTCGATGAAAAAGGAGTTCAGAAGGCCGGACGGAACCAGGATAAAGTTCGAGGAGAACACCTGTGTTGTTGTCGATGACGAAGGAGGGCCCAAGGGGTCGGAAGTCAAGGCAGCAATTGCGAAAGAGGCTATCGAGCGATGGAACAAACTCGCAAAAGTGGCAAAAATAGTTGTCTAAGGAGAGAAATCTGAAAAATGGCTAAAACAATCAGGAAAACATCTTCCCTTAGAAGGAAGCAGAGAAAGAACCTCTATAACGCAAGCCTCCACGTGAAGCAAAAAGGGGTGTCAGCCCACCTCTCAGAAGAGCTTTCTGGAAAAATCGGAAGGCGCGCGGTTCCCTTGAGAAAAGGGGACAAGGTGAAGGTAATGCGCGGAGATGACAAAGGGTCAATTGGGAAGATAGACAGAATTGAGCTAAAGGACGCTCGGATATTCATTGAAGGCCTTGCGACGAGCAAGGCGAACGGGGCAAAAGTGCAAAAGCCCTTCAAGGCGTCAAATTTGATAATAATAGAGCTTGCTACCGGAGACAAGAGAAGGTTTTCCGGACAAAAGGCCGAGGCCAAGACCGAGGTCAAGGAAGAGCTGAAGAAGGAGGGCGTATGATAAGAAATGGCACAACACATGAAAAGAATAACAGCGCCCCTGTCATGGAAGACAGGGAAGAAGGAATTCTACTGGGTGGCTTCGCCAAGGCCGGGAAAGCACAAGGCGGAAGCCGCAGTCCCTCTCATTGTAGTAATCCGAGATGTCCTAAAGCTCGCGCGGACAGCCAGGGAAGCCGAATCAATACTGAAATCAGGAGCAGTTCTTGTTGACGGCGAAAAGGCCTCTGACACTAAGCAAGGAATTGGGCTGATGGATGTTGTGTCAGTCAAGACAATAGGGAAGACCTATCGGGCATTCCCATCGAAGAAGGGTCTTATTTTCCCAGAAATCCCGGAGAAAGAGGGCAAAACAAAAATACTGAAAGTAATACGGAAGACAACAGTTTCCGGAGGGAAAATCCAGGTCACCTTCCATGACGGGAGAAACGCCCTCTTTTCAAAGGAGGAAGGCGCGAAAATAATGACCGGAACCTCGGCAGTCTTCGACCTTGCAACGAAGAAAATAGACAAAATAATAGCTTTGGACAAGGGGGCGAGCGCCCTAGTTTTTGCGGGAGTACACAGCGGAAACGTTCTTGAAATCTCCCAAGTGAAGACGGGGAGTGCATATTCCCCGAGAACGGTTCTACTGGAGTCAGGAAAGAAGACTCTTGAAACCCTGCGGGAATATGTAATAGCAATAGGTGAAAATGGAAAGACCGAGATATCTGTTCCAGAAACCGCAAAGGAGGCAAGCAACTAAATGCCGAAAAACGACAATCCGATGAGGAAAATAAAGATTGACAAAATAACACTGAACGTCGGAGCGGGAGAGGGGGGATCAAAGCTCGAGAACGCGATAAATGTCCTAAAGAAAATAATTGGCAAATCCCCCGTCAAGACCTCGACATCCAAGAGAATCCCTGATTTCGGGGTAAGACCATTGACAGTAATTGGGTGCAAGCTCACCCTAAGGGGGAAGGACGCGGAAACTTTCCTGAAAAGGGCTCTCCACGCGGTCGAACACATCCTCTCAGAGAGGAACTTTGACACAATGGGCAACTTTTCGTTCGGAGTGAAGGAACATATAGATCTTCCCGACGTAAAGTACGACCCAACTCTCGGGATAATAGGGATGGATGTCTGCGTCACAATGAAGAGGCCCGGCTACAGGGTCAAGATGAGGCGCCTCAAACCGACCAAGGTCGGAAAGAGCCACAGGATAGGAAAAGAGGAGACAATTGCCTTCATTAAGAAGGAATTCTCCGTCAAGATACGAGAAGAGGAAGAAGAAGCAATACGCAAGAGGGAGAACGAGTGAAAATGGTCAAGAACCAAAAAGTCGTCAGGAAATTCGGGAAAGGATCGAGAACCTGCAGGACCTGCAATGAGCATGGGGCAATAATAAGAAAATACGGCCTGAACGTCTGCCGGCAGTGCTTCAGGGAAGTGGCAAAAGACCTCGGGTTCAAGCAATACGAATAGGAGAATGAAACAACAAAATGACAAAAACGCTCGCAAACATGCTTTCGTCGGTGAAGAACGCGGCGAAGGTCGGAAAGACTGAGATATTCGTCAGGCAGACCTCCGGGATATCAACCCATGTCCTGAAACTAATGCAGGAGAAGGGATATGTAGGAGAGTTCGAGACAATTGACGACGGACGTGGAAAAGTCTACAAAATAAAGCTCTCCCACACAATAAACAACTGCGGGGCAATAAGCCCCCGGATGCCCGTCAAGGCGTCCGAACTCGAGAAATGGGAGAAGAGATACCTTCCAGCACAGGGTTTCGGCCTCCTATTGGTCACGACTTCCGCCGGAGTAATGACACACATTGAGGCGAAGAAGAAGCATTTCGGAGGAAAGCTCATTGCTTTCGTCTACTAATTGAAGGGAGAACGGAAAAAATGGAAAACGAAACAATAAAGAGGCAAGTTGCGCTTGCCCAGTTCAAGGGCGCGGAAGCGACAATCTCAGGGCAAATCCTGACTGCAAAGGGCGCCAAGGGCCAAGTCACCCGGAATTTCTCAAACGCGCTCATCCGGATGTCCCTTGAGAACGGTAGCGTGAACTTCGAGACAACGAACCCAAAGAGAAAGGCCAAGGCGCTAATTGAGACATATGTTGCGCACACGACTAACATGCTAATCGGGGTAACTGAGGGGTTCACATACAGGATGGAAATTGTCCAAAGCCACTTCCCCTCCAAGGTCACGGCCTCCGGGAACACTATAAAAGTCGAGAACTTCAACGGCGAAAAGGACGCCCGGATAGTGAAGCTCGAAAAAGGGGTCAAGATAAAAGTAGAAGGAAAGGACGTTTTCCTCTCCGGAGCTGACCTAGAACTGGTAGCGAAAAGCGCACAAAAGCTCGAGGACGGGACGAAAATAAAGAGGAAGGACAGAAGGACGTTCCAGGACGGGATATACATAATGGAAAGGAAAATCAGGGGAGGGGCCTAGACAGAATGTCAAAGAATTTCAAGAAACAGGAATACCATCGCTACAAGCGGGTTGGCAAGAACGATGTCTGGAGAAAGCCAAGGGGCCGGCACAGCAAAATGAGGGAGCACAGGAAAGGCAACCCCCCGGTTGTCGACGCTGGATACGGGAAGGATGCAAGCGAAAGATTCCTCCACCCGTCCGGTCTAATCGACGTCCTAGTGAGGACTGAGAAGGAACTGGTTCTCCTGAAAGGAAAGAAGGATTCGGGAGCAAGGCTCTGTTCCAAGCTTTCCGCAAGATCCAAGCTAGCTCTCACAGGCAAGGCGAAGGAGCTCGGAATAACTGTCTTCAACCCCGCAAGGGAGAAGAAGAAAAAGCCTGAGGGCAAGCCCGAGGGCAAGCCCGAGGGCAAGCCACGGGAAAAAGCAGAGCCAAAGGAGGAGAAGAAATAAATGACAAACACAAGCTCACAGAGGAGGATTGCGTCAGAACTCCTCAAAGTCGGAGTTAACCGTGTCTGGATTTCCCCAGAAGACGCGAAAAAAGTCGAAGGCGCAATAACTAGGGAAGATGTAAGAAGGCTCATTTCCAAGGGAATAATAGGAAAGAAGCCGGAAATCGGAACTTCTAGAGGGCGCGCACGAGACAAGCACGAGAAGAGGAAAAAGGGCCGGCCAAGGGGCGCGGGAAAAGTCAAGGGCAAGACAAAAGCCGGAAAGCGAGAGTGGATAAACACAATAAGGCCGATAAGGCGCGTGCTCTCGGCGCTCCTTGAGAAGGACGAGATAACAAAGGAGGATTACAAGGACCTCTATGCAAAGGCTGGAGGCGGATTCTTCAGGAGCAAGACGCACCTGAAGCTGCATATGCAAAAGGAAGGCATTAGGAAGAAATAAAATGGCAAAATCACCAACGCACAAAGTTCCCTTCAAAAGAAGACGGGAAAAGAAGACAAACTACGTGAAAAGGCTCGCCCTCGTACGGTCTGGAAAGGCCCGGCTTGTTGTGAGGAGAAGCAATTCCAACGTCTATGCGCAAATAGTCGAGTTCTCGCCAACAGGAGACAGGACAGTTGCCAGCGCAAACGGAAAAGACTTGGCAGAGTTCGGGTGGAAGACCCCGTCCCTCGGAAACATCCCTTCAGCATATCTTGTCGGATACCTTCTCGCAAAGAGGACGCCTGTCAAGGAAGCGATCCTCGATATTGGCATGCAAAAGCCTGCCAAGGGAGGAAAGATTTTCGCAGTCCTGAAAGGGGCTGTTGACGGGGGGATGCAAATTCCCTTCGATGAGGAAGCAATGCCGACTGAAGAGAGAATAACCGGAGCGCACATCTCAGGAGCGCCCTCAACATTCTCAATGTACAAAAAGAGCGGGATTGACCCCAAGTCTCTTCCGCAAAGCTTCAAAGCAGTAAAGGAGAAAATATCATCCAAAAAGGAGTAGTTGAGAATAACAATGGCAGAAGGACAACAACCACAACAGAATGCTGGAAGACGGGGAAGAGGGGGAGGCTTCAGAAGGGGCCCTCCAAGTGGACTGGGCAAGCCCGGCGCCGGAAGAGGTGGCCGGGAACGCTATGACGACGCCCAAAAAGAGCCGAAACTCTGGGTTCCAAAAACTAAGCTAGGGCGAGACGTTCTGGCAGGGAAGCTCAAGACCTTTGACGAGGTTCTCTCGACCGGAATAAAAATAATGGAAACAGAGATTGTTGACTATTTCTTTCCGGAGCTCCAGGCCGATTTCGTGATGATCGGCCAATCCAAGGGGAAATTCGGGGGCGGAGCGAGAAGGGCGTATAAGACTACCCAGAAGAAAATCAGGGAAGGCTCAAGGACAAAGTTCTCCTACATCGCAATTGTAGGAAACGGCGACGGATATATCGGCGTCGGAAAAGGGTCCTCAAGGGAATCCCTTCCTGCGAAGGAATCCTCAATAAAGGCGGCGAAGCTCTCAATGATAAAGGTTCTCCGGGCATGCGGCTCGTGGGAATGCGGTTGCGGAAAGCCCCACAGCGTTCCGTTCCAAGTTGAAGGCAAGTCGTCCTCGGTAGCCGTTCAGCTTTTCCCGGCGCCCAGAGGAACGGGACTCGTTGTCCATCCGGAGGCGAAAAGGCTCCTCACAATTGCGGGAATAACTGACGCATGGTCAAGGACTTTTGGGGAAACCAGGAACAGGATAAACCTAGGATACGCAGTTTTCGATGCGCTCAGGAAGACAAGCGTCCTCTCCGTTCCGGAAGAATTCGCCGGGAAATGGGGATTGAAGTAGGACAAGGGAGAAAGAGACAAAATGGAAAAAGCAAAAACATCAACACCGGCACATGGCAAAGGGATAATTGCCGTTGCAATGATAAAGTCCCCGATAGGCGCAAAGCCTGACGCGAAGAAGACCCTCTTCCTTCTTGGATTGTTGCAGATAAACACTGCCCGTCTCCTTTTCGACAGCCCTAGGAACAGGTCAATGCTCCAGAAGGTCAAAGACTATGTTACCTGGGGAACCGTTACTCCAGAGTTTGCGGAAGAGGTTTTCCTCAAGCGCGGAAAGACGTTCGGAGGGAAGAAACTCACCCCTGAACTAGCGAAGAAAGCTGTCGAGGTAGTTGTTTCCGAAGGCAAGCTCTCTGAAATTGGCGTGAAAAAGGACGTTCATCTCCATCCCCCGAAAGGCGGATTCAAGGGAACCTTGAAGAGGCCCCTCACCCAGCGCGGAGAGGCAGGTGACCGGAAAGAGAAAATAGCGGATCTTGTCGGAAGAATGATCTGAAAAACCGGGAGCGCTAGGCCGGAGCGAATCTCTCAATATTTGGCGCTCCGTTCCTAAAATACCGAGAATTCCCAAGTGTCCGAGAGGTCCTTGGCATATGTGTCGGAGCAATTGACTCTTGCCTTCCTTCTTTTCAAAGAGAGAGCTTCATTCATAATCCTTTTTTGCTCCGCAAAAGCAAAGTCAGCCATAAGTTCGTCAATCGACTTTTCCGGCATTGTTTTTTCGACAGTCCCCATTTCCTCGGGAAGAGTTTTCTTGCCATATTCAGACTTGTCCTGAAAATATGGCGCCGAACTCTCTCCAGGCCCGTACGCGTCGGAAGCAACCCTTCTCCTTTCTCCGCCCTTGAATGACTCTAGAGTGGAATTGTTTCCCATTACCGAACCCGTAACTCTTTCCGCATTCCTGCTTTTCGATTCTCCCGGGGAATATCCGGACGCCCCGGAGAGTGTTCCCCTGCTCAACTGGCCGGAAGGATCCATTACAACAATGTAATTCTGGGGGAGTTTCGAGAGACCACCATAAACCATTTTCACAGCCTCAATGACCGAAGACTGCCCTTCCCTGTGCATCGGGGACCTTAGGTCAATCACGTTCTCCCTGTTCCCGACATGGTCGACAGTCTTTATTGACACAACGTCCCCTAGGGAATTTCTCACAAGATAGACTGAATGGGCAGGATTTATTCCTAGGAGAGACTTTTCAAAGCTCGACAGATCGTCGTCCCCGTATCCCATTTAAGGACAATTTCCGGAGCCCATATAAAAGGAAATCTAACCACTCGAAAATCGTCCGGACATGTTGAAAACCAAAATTTATAAAGCGAATTTCCCACCTTCATCCCAACATGGTCAGGCGATTCAAGAAACGGTCAAGAAAGGAAAGGGCGCACCGCTCCCACGGATATGGCGCAGGTAAGAAGCACAGAGGAAAAGGAAACAAGGGAGGCAAGGGATTCGCCTGGGACAAGCACTTGTGGGTATATACCCTCAAATACAAGCCGGGACATTTCGGCAAGCACGGATTCTCGTCCCCCTGGCAGAAAGCAGACAGGATTGTCACAATAAATGTCGGGCTAATTGACGCGACTGCGGAGACGCTCGTCTCAAGAAAGTTTGCCGAGGAAAAGGCCGGCGCATATTCAATTGACCTAGGGAAGCTCAGTATTGACAAGCTACTTGGCTCAGGAAAAGTCGGAAAGAAACTCTTCCTGACCTGCAAATATGCAACAGAGCAGGCAATACGGAAAATAGAGGCTGCCGGAGGGAAGGTCACTCTCCTCGTTTCCCCCAAAGCCGGGTCGGAAGAATAAGGGGGAGTCAGAATGGCTTTCTCAATTGCGGGGATCGTGAAATACCTTCCTGCAGTTGGCAAGCCGAAAACGCGCCTCGGGTTCAACGAGAAGCTCAAATGGACTGCAATAGTCCTGCTGATATACTATATCCTCGGAATGATTCCTCTCTGGGGCCTTGATCCAACTTGGGAGACAGACTATTTCGAGGCAGTCCGGGCAATAATTGCCGGCAAATTCGGGTCAATAATAACCTTGGGAATAGGACCAATAGTCACTGCCGGAATAATCCTTCAACTCCTTGTTGGAGTGAAGATCTTGCCGCTCGATCTCTCAAAGGCCGAAGACAAGCACACTTTCCAGGGCCTCTCCCAGCTATTGACCTTGATTGTTGCAATTTTCGAGGCAATTGTATATGTCTATATGGGGGGGCTTCCGGCGCTGAATAACGACCCCAACCTGAAAATGCTAATTGTCGCCCAGCTGTTCCTCGGAACAATACTAATAGTCCTCCTTGACGAAGTCTCCCAGAAATGGGGATTCGTCTCCGGAATAAGCCTTTTCATTGCGGCTGGGGTTGCAACCGAAATATTCGTCGCGGCCCTAAACCCTCTCCCGAACCCGCAGAACCCCTCAATTTCCGCGGGAAGAATACCGGCAGCTCTCCAGTTCTTGGGCCAGGGCGACCCAATGCAGGCCCTGTACATCTTGATTCCAATTATTTTCACTCTAGTTGTTTTCTTCATAGTGGTTTATGCCCAGTCAATTAACGTCGAAATACCCCTCGCATTCGGAAGAATTTCCGGAATGTCAACAAGGTGGCCCCTCAACCTCTTCTACACAGGAGTAATGCCGGTAATCCTCGTTGCCGCGCTCGTAATGAACATCCAGCTATGGGCGCGCCTCGCCCAGAACGCAGGGTTCTCAATTTTCGGGACAGTGAACTCAGCGAGCGAGCCCTTGACCGGTCTCATATTTTTCCTTACTCCGCCAAGGGACCTGATAATCTATCTACTCAATCCAATCGCCTTCTTCTCTGGCCTGGCCCGGGATTTCTCCCTCCTCTTCGGAATAAGCCAAAGCGCGCTCGGGGCAACCAACTTTTACAACCTCACATATCTCACAATGATTATCCGGGCTTTCACATACACGCTTTTCATGGTTGTTGGTTCTGTTCTGTTCTCCATTTTCTGGGTGAAGACGAGCGGGCAGGACACAAAATCCGTTGCCAAGCAGATAAACAAGGCCGGAATGCAGGTCCGGGGATTCAGGAGCGACCCGAGGGTAATAGAAATGGTCCTTGACAGGTATATTCCTTATCTCACAGTTATCGGGGGCGCATCAGTCGGAATGCTTGCCGCCTTTGCCGATTTCACGAACGCAGTAGGCGGAGGAACGGGAATCCTCCTTGCAGTAATGATTGTCTACAAGATGTATGAGAGCGTTGTCCGCGAGCACATTGCAGACATGGCGCCAATGCTAAAAACTTTCGTTGCGAAAAGATAGGGAAAGAAATGGCAGTCCAGATAATAGAGAACCCCGCGCTTCAACTGGCAGTAATATCAATTGTTGCCGTAATTGTGCAGAACCTCCTCTTCAAGAAGCTCTCAGACCAGGCTCAGTTGAAAGAGGTCAAAAAGCAGGTCGAAACCGCCCAGAAGAGGATGAAGGAGGCGCAGAAGGCAAAGGACACCCAAAGAATTGAAAAGGAGCTTTCGAAAATCAACGAGCTCTCAATGAGGAGGATGAAGCTGACCCTGAAACCGAACCTACTTTCCTCCCTCGTATTCATTCTGATATTCGGATTCGTCCAGACAACATACAAGGACTTGCTAGTGAAGCTTCCGATTCCCCTACTGATAACAAAATGGGCAATGCCTCCTTTCGCAATAGTCAGCGAACTCACCTGGTTCTGGTGGTATTTCTATATTGCAATTGTTGCTAGCATTATTGTCAGGCAAGTCCTCGAGATCGATGTCTGAATTCCCCGAGAATCCGGCTTTCCGCTTCCGGATAGCGCAAATCTGGGCGTGTCTTATTGACCGAACAATCAGCTCCCTTTCAGGAGGAGAGTCAAGATTTTAAAGACAGCAGGCGCCCCGAAGAACAAATGGCCCCGCTAACAGGAGAGATTCTTGTCAGGAGAGAGGACGAGACCTCTGAGAAATACGGATGCCGGCCAGAGGAACGGGCGCTATCAAGGCATCTTGAATTGGGTGTAATAAACGTTGACAAGCCGGCTGGGCCGACAAGCCACCAGGTTGCGGACTGGGTGAAGAAAATAACCGGGGCGAAAAAGGCAGGGCATTCGGGAACACTGGACCCGAACGTCACAGGGGTTCTTCCGACCGCGCTCAGTTCGGGGACAAAGGTCCTCCGGACCCTTCTCCTTGCAGGAAAGGAATATGTCGGAACAATGAGGGTCCACAAGGACTTTTCGGAAGGGGACCTGAAGGCTGCCGCAGAAGAGTTCGTTGGCACAATAATGCAAAAGCCCCCAGTGAGGTCGGCGGTAAAGAGGCAGACAAGGCCGAGGAACGTATATTCCCTCGAGATAATAGAAACCGAAGGCAGGACAGTCCTTTTCAGGACCTCCGTGGAGGCCGGGACATACATAAGGAAACTCTGCCACGATTTGGGAGAAAAACTCGGAGGAGGGAACATGACTGAGCTTCGAAGAACCAGAGCAGGGCCTTTCTCAGAGAAGGATTCAGTAACCCTCCACGACCTGAAGGACGCTTTCGAGGATTTCAAGGAGACTGCGGATGAAAGAGAAATAAGGAAAGTAATTCTTCCAATAGAGTCGGCAGTCAGCAACCTTCCCAAGCTATGGATACAAGACGGGGCAATTGAGGCAGTCTGTTCAGGGGCGCCATTGGCAGCTGTCGGAGTAACGAAAATAGATTCCGGAATAGCTCCCGGGGACACAATCTCCATATTTTCCGGAAAAGACGAGCTAGTTGCAGTCGCAACCTCTTTCGTCTTTGCAGAGGACGCAATATCAATTAAGAGAGGATTCGTTGCCAAGCCACTGCGTGTAGTGATGCAGTCCGGCACATATCCCAGAATGTGGAGCAAAAAAGCGCGCGCGGGTGAATATACAAAGCCTTGAGGTTCCTGACAACTGTCTGGCCAGCATCCTTCCTATCAGCCCTAATCGACCTATTCGGCGAACCGGAAAGAATAGAAATCTCGCTTTTCCAGCCAGACATTCTCTCAGAAAAAAAGGAGGGGTTTGTGTTCTATCCCCAGTACACGAAATTCGTCCACTATCGGGACCCAAAATCTCCGATTGAGAAGGAAGCTCTCCTTGAGACATATTCCGAGCAGATGGCTTCTGAGAGCCCGGAGAAGTTCATTGAGCGGATTATCTGGGCCGATTCAATCGGGAAAGAGTCCCTCTTTTCAGCCGAGTTCTCCCCGACCGGATTTTCCGCAGAGCTTGAGAATTCTCCGGAGCTAGGGAAAATCCTCTCGAAAATCGAGGAGGAAATGGCTAAACTAAAGGAGAGGCCGAACTATTCCGTGAGAATAGTATTTCCGGGCAAGCGCTAATATTTTCCAACACAAATCCGGATTATTTGCCCGTTCTTCGTGTCCTGAACCAAATAACCTCTTTTTTCTATTTCATCCCTCAATCTGTCAGACTCTTCCCAATTCTTTCGTTCTCTTGCCAATACACGCGCATTCGCCAAATCCTCAATCTCAGGAGGAATGTCAGAACTAAGCAAAGTGAAATATTCCCCAAGAACGCCCAGAACCAGATCAAAGTCACGCATAACATTAAGAATGCTAGAGGCGTCCTTCTTGCTCAAAGTTTCTCTAATTCTATTGATCTCTTTTACGAATTCAAAAACGGCGGAAAGCGCTTCAGGCATTCCGAGATCTGCATCCAAAGCCTTTTCGAAGTTTCTCCTTGAAATGTCAGAAATGGCCTGAACTCCCCCACTTTCTTTTTCTGGACCCCAAAGCTCAATTTGGCGAAGGTTTTGGATAAATTCATGCAATTTCGCAAGAGCGCCCCTTGCGCCGTCAAGGGCACGGAAAGTAAAGTTCAGAGGGGAACGGTAGTGTGTAGAGAGGAGGAGATATCTCACCTCCCTTCCGGAATATCCTTTTGCAAGAACGTCCCTTAAGGTGTAAAAGTTTCCGAGAGATTTTGACATCTTTTTTCCGTCAACCATCAGGTATTCGTTGTGCACCCAATAGTTCGCAAACGGCTTTCCGGTAACGCCTTCCGACTGCGCAATCTCGTCCTCGTGATGGGGAAAGACGAGGTCAATTCCCCCTGCATGGATGTCAATTGTCTCTCCGAGGTTTGCCATTGCCATTGCGGAGCATTCAATGTGCCAGCCGGGCCGGCCCCGTCCGAAAGGGGACTCCCAGAAGACGTCCCCGTCCCCCTCGTCCCGGGCTTTCCAGAGGGCGAAATCCTTCGCTTCCTCCTTGGAATACTCATCAGTCTTTACGCGCGCTCCCGCTTTTAGGGAATCCATCGGGATTTTCGAGAGCTTGCCGTATCCGGGGAACTTGAAGACAGAATAGTAAATTGACCCGTCCTCCCCCCGGTATGCAAGGCCCTTTTCAATCAGAACCGATATCAAGTCAATAATTTCCTCGATATATTTAGTTGCCTCCGGATAGCTGTCCGCCGGGTCGAGGTTCAACGTTGAGCAGTCCTGAAAGAATGCTTCCCTGTATTTCGCAGTGAATGCTGAGAGGGGCAGGCCTTGCTTTTTCGAATCCCGAATTGTCTTGTCGTCAACGTCGGTCAGGTTCATCACATGCTTGACTGAGAATCCCTTGTATTTCAGATAGCGCTTGAGAATGTCTTGCGCAACATATGCCCTGAAATTTCCGATATGCGCGAAATTGTAGATTGTCGGCCCGCACGTGTAAAGGGACACCGTCTCGCCAATTGGCCGGAAGACCTCAATTTCCCTTGAAATTGTGTTGAACAGCCGGAGAGGGAATTTCTGTTCCATTTTCAGGTGTAGGACTGACTAATTAATAATTCTAACTGGGACAGGCGATGAAGTCACTCTCCCCAAAAGTCCGAGAGCGCCTTTAACACCCTTGCAGCCCTCTCCGGCGTGTCATATACAGGGGTTCCCGATGCCTCTATTGCAATCTTGTGCATGTGGGTAAAGTCCGACCCAATAGCAACCGCGACAATAGGCTTGTCAGTTTTCCTGTCGGCGGCAGCAACCATTTGAACTATTTCGGTTGAGAGTTTCGGCAGCTGGAAGAGGAAAATAACAAGTATTGCGTCAACATTTTCATCCTCTATTGACGCCTCGATTGCCAAGAGATATCTCCCGGGGTCAGCGTCGCCCGTCAGGTCAATAGGGTTTTTGACAACGCAGTGGGACGGGAACTTTTCCTCGAGAGCCCTCCGCCTCTCCCTTGACATTTCCGCAAGGGAAAGCCCGCCCTCTTCAAGGGCATCCGTTGCCATTACGCCAAACCCCCCGCCCGATGTTATTATCTGAACCCTCTTTCCCCCAGCCTGCTGGAGGGAGAACGCTTTTGCGAAATCAAAGAGCTCTTCTAACGTCTTCGCCTGGACAATTCCCGCCTGCCGGAGAGCCCCCGAATAGACTTTCGAGTCGCCCGCAAGGGAGCCTGTATGGCTCATAACGGCTCTTGCGCCCCTTTCGCTGTTTCCAACCTTGAATGCGACAATAGGCTTTTTCCCGGAAACTCTTTTTGCAACCTCAATGAACCTTTTCCCGTTCTTCAAGCCCTCAATATAGAGCATAATCACCTTCGTTTGAGGGTCGTTTTCAAGGAATTCAAGCACATCAACCTCGTCAACATCTAGCTTGTTCCCGTAGGAGACGATTTTCGATATTCCGATGTTCTCGGACGCCGCCCAATCGAGTCCCCCTCCAGCAACCGCCCCGCTTTGGGAGACGAACGCGACGTTTCCAGCTTTCGGCGCCTTTATCCGATAGTTCGGGAGGAAGAAGGCGTTCATTCCCCTGTGAGCGTCATATAACCCGAGGCAGTTCGGTCCAATTATTCTCATCGAATTCTCCCGGGCAATTGCGAGAAGGGAATTCTCAAGGTCACGGTTTCCGATCTCCGAAAATCCCCCAGAAATTATTACCACATGCCCGACTCCTTTTTTCGCGCAATCCTCAAGGACCGAATGGACCGTTGCCGCGGGAGTCGCAACAACAACCAGACCTATCTCTTCCGGAATTGCCGAAACCGAAGGATAGCAGGGGCGTCCCTCTATTTCCCCCGCTTTGGGATTGACCGGGAAGACTTTTCCAGAGAATCCAGAGATTAGGTTTCGGAAAATCGCCCTGCCGGGCCCCTCCTCGTCAGTTGATGAGACTCCGACAACCGCGACACTGTTCGCAGAGAAGAACCCGCTGACTGAACCGGGAGATTCGCCAAATTCACTAGACATTTTCAACAAGAGTAGAAAGTGCCAAGTTTTATATAATAAGTTCCCAGAATCTCCCGAAAGCAAGGGGTCGTCGTATAACTAGGCATTACGGCAGGCTCCAGAGAACTAAAACTTTGGAGCGAAGATTCGGGAAGCTCCCACAGACCCTCCCGGAGATGACTGAAAAACCAGGAAAGCGGGTTTGAGAGAAAGAAACCTGCCGAGTAATGCTTATTGCAAACGGTTCGGAGAAACCTGCTTATTAGGGTTCAAATCCCTACGACCCCACTCCTTCCCTTGTCCTAGACTTCATTTCATTCAGCCTACGACCCCACTCCTTTCCTTTCGTTCAGTCATGGGCTCCTAGACCTCGGCCGATTTCTGATGCCTCGGCATACTACCCAGCCCACTCCTCCACAATCCGTCCAGCTCCGATAGGACCGAAACAAACATTATTAACCCCAAAAGAGTCAGCACCGGCTGAAATGGCGCAACCAACACATCATTCCGAAAAGCACGCTTCCGAGAATTCCCATCAAAAGCCCCTTCACCCCTCTCACCACGCGCATACCCACCACGCAAAGGACACCGAGGCCGTTCTCTCGGAGCTCGGAACAAGCAAAGATGGGCTTTCGAACCACGAGGCCCAGAGGAGAATTTCCATAGAGGGAAAGAACGCAATATCAGAAGGGAAAAAGGTCCACGCAATAATAGTTTTCCTGAACCAGTTCAAAAGCCTCCCGATAATACTCCTGATAATTGCCGCCACATTCTCATTCCTAGTGAGCGAACAAGACCTCTCAATATCTCCCCATTTTTCGCCCGAAGGAATTGCAATTGTGCTGATAATAACAATAAACGCAATAATCGGATTCTTCCAGGAGAGGGGGGCCGAGAAGGCAATAGCTGCCCTAAAGAAACTCTCTGCCCTGAAAGTAAAAGTCCTCAGGGACGGAACAAAGCAACTCATCGATTCCCAACATCTCGTTCGCGGGGACATTATATTCCTCGAGACCGGAGACAAGATACCTGCGGACGCCCGGGTAATAGAGCACCACTCTTTCTCAACAGTTGAAGCAGCCCTGACAGGAGAGTCCCTCCCTTCAAGGAAGCACGCAGACTCACTTCACAATGAGACTCCCTTGGCAGAAAGGAAGAACATGGTATATTCCGGGACAATAGTCTCTTCGGGCCGGGCAACAGCAGTTGTTGCCGCGACAGGCAATTCCACTGAAATAGGAAAAATCGCCAAATCAATAGACGAAATGAGCTTTGAGGACACGCCCCTCCAGAAGAGCGTTGAGGAGATGGCAAAGAACCTCTCCTATTCCGTAATAGGCCTCTCAATAATAATGTTCACAGTGCTTGTCCTCTTCTTCGGGAGGCCGTGGATGGAAATACTCCTCCTCTCAATAGCAATGATTGTTGCGGCCCTCCCAGAAGGTCTGCCAATTGTGATGACAATAACTTCCGCAGTCGGAGTCAGGAGAATGGTGAAAAGGCACGTCCTCGTAAGGCGCCTCTCCGCAGTCGAGACTCTCGGATGCGTTTCCGTAATCTGCACAGACAAGACAGGGACTCTCACAAAGAACCAGATGACCGTTGTCCGGCTCTTCTATGACGGCAAAGTTGTGGAGGTAACCGGAGAGGGGTATTCGGTCCACGGGACAATACTCGGGGAGAAGACCACTGCGCTTGAGATGCTCCTCCAAATAGGGGCGCTATGCAACAACGCAAGCCTTTTCCACGACAAGGTGTCTGGCGACCCGACAGAGATTGCGCTAATTTCCTCTGCTTCGAAAGGGGGAATAAAGAAAGAGGAGCTAGAGAAGGTCTTCAGAAGGATTGACGAATTCGAGTTCACGAGCGAAAGGAAGCTCATGAGCACAGTCAACCTTATTGGCGTCAACCCCACTCTCCTTGTCAAGGGCGCACCAGACGAGATAGTCCGGCGTTGCACAAGGATTCTTGAGAACGGCAAGGAATCGCCTCTATCTGACGCCAAGCGCCGGGAAATACTCGAAGCGAACGACGTTTTCTCAAAGGAGGCACTGCGGGTTCTCGGATTCGCATACCGGCCACTCTACCGGGACGAGGATAAGCCGGCTGAAGAATCCCTAATTTTCGTCGGGCTCCAGGGAATGATCGACCCCCCAAGGGAAGAAGTGAAAGGCGCCCTTGAGAAGTGCAGGACTGCCGGAATACGGGTTGTAATGATAACCGGGGATCATGCGGGGACTGCTGTTGCAATCGCCCGCTCGCTCGGGCTCGAGCCGAAGGTAATAACCGGACGGGAGCTCGACGCTCTCACCCAATTCGAGAGAATAGTCGAGGACGTTGTCATTTACGCAAGAGTCTCGCCCGACCACAAACTAAAAATCGTGAAAGCCCTCCAATCCAAGGGGTATATTGTTGCAATGACTGGGGACGGAGTAAACGACGCCCCTGCCCTGAAAAAAGCGAACATTGGGATTGCAATGGGGATTGCCGGAACGGATGTCTCAAAAGAGGCCTCCTCAATGATACTCTTGGACGACAATTTCTCAAGCATTGTCTCCGCAGTCGAGGAGGGGAGAGGGATATACGAGAACATCAGGAAGTTCATCAGATACCAGATATCAACGAATGTCGGGGCAATACTAATGATATTGTCAAGCGTTGTAATAAACTTGCCACTCCCGCTTCTGCCAGTCCAGCTCCTGTGGGTGAACATCTCAATTGACGGGCCTCCCGCGCTTTCCCTAGGCCTTGAACCAACGCGATCAGGCGAACTGATGTCAAAGAAGCCGAGAGGCTCGGACGAACCCCTGATATCTGGGGGGATGCTAAAGAACATTCTCTTCTCTGGCGCAATAATGGCGACAGTCACCCTCGGCATATTCTATTTCGCACTAGACAAACTGGCGTATTCGGTTCCCAAGGCCCAGACACTCGCCTTCACGACCTTTGCCCTCTTCCAAGTGTTCAACGTAATGAACTGCAGGTCTTTTGAGGAATCCGCATTCAAAATAGGGATTCTCTCGAACAAAATAACGACATACTCAATTGTTGCCTTGGGAGTTTCGCACATATTGATTCTCTATGTGCCATTTTTCCAGACAATATTCGGGACAGTTCCTCTGGGCGCGTTCGATTGGCTGGTGTCCTTCGTTGCAGCATCCTCAATATTCGTGATATACGAGGGCATAAAGGCATTCAACCACAAAAAGGCGAGGGGCGCATTCCAGTAGGGGATTTTTCCAAAGTAAAATAAAATCACTAAAGAACCTTTTTAAAGCGGAGGCTATGTAATTCCCCAAAAGGTGCAAAATCAAGAATGGGACTCTTTACACCAAAACCCCTAAAGGAAAAAGACGCGGGATTCCAGCCACAGACAATACCCTTCTCCTCTACCGGAGCCCAGCCACCCCAATGGATTCCCCCCAAAGGGTCGCAGCTTCCCCCGAATTACAGCCCCCCGGTTCCCCAGGACGCAATAAGGCCCCAGTTCTCACAGCAACCCCAACCTCAGCAGCAGCCAATTGTCACAAGCCAGCCCGTCGTTGTTCAGGTCCATACACAAGCAACCCCCCAGCAACAACCCCAACAAATGCCCCAGGCATATCCGGATTACTCAAGGGAGCCATTTATGGCCCAGACAGTGGAGCAAGTCGAGACGCAACCGACAGTTGTTGCGACCGACCCGAACGCCCCCGTTTTCATAAAGATTGACAAATACGAGGAGATTCTGACGGAACTCTCCGACATGAAAGCAACAATACAGAACGTGAAGAACCTCACGGAAGTTTTCGGACTTGTAAGGGAAGTCCAGCTCGATTCAATCGGCATTCTCGATGGGCTAATGAAGGAATTGGAGCGAAGCCAGGTGAAGCTTGACAAGATTCTGGGGCGCCTCGAGGACATTGAGGAGAGGGTAAAAGGCTCCCGATACGAGAATGTGAAGAAGGCTTCCCCGGAAAACATGGGCGACATTGAGGAGAGAATAAGGAAAATCCGGGAAGAGATCTCAAAGCTCAACCGGAACTAGGATTCATTCCGGACAAGTTCCCCGGCAAAAAAACATTTTAAACCCCCCTGTTAGCAATAGCAATATACCGACGCAGGGGTGGCGGAGTGGTCAATCCAGACTCTCGCGCCGAACATCCGCCGTAAGGTTTGGGGCCAAACGCGCCAGACTCAAGATCTGGTCCCCTAGAGGGTTCGCTGGTTCAAATCCGGCCTCCTGCACCAAAAAATTTACCAGAGAGCGGGGTTCGCTAGCGAACAACCCGGGAACGCCCTTGAGGGGAAAGAAAACGAAAGCTTCGCCGGTTCCCGAGAAGAGAGAAAACGTGTTTATTTTTTCAGCCTGTAGGAATTCACAATCGGTTCCTCAACAAACTTTACGAAAGTTTGACCAAAAAAGAGGTTTGCATGCAAACCCCTGAAAAGAAGAAGGCGCGTTTCCACTTCACTTCTTCAGCCTGTAGGAATTCACAATCGGTTCCTCAATTATCCCTTCAAGCTCCATTTTGAAGAGGACTTCCTTCAGTTCCGAGGGTGGAACCCCGGAAATTATGAAGAGGTCTGAGAATGTCAGGATCTTTTTTGTTTCAAGGCTCGCCCTTATGAGCGTTCTCAAGGCAGAGTTCTTGACTTCTGAGAGCATTTATCGCGGAATTTCAGCAACCCTTTTTAATTAGATTTCGCAGAAAACGCCAAAGAACAATGGCAAGGAAGCAGGAAATTCAGGGGAAATCACGGGAGAAAGACGACGGAAAGAAAAGCTCGCTTGTGTCAGACAACATCTCAGGAATTCTCGGAGTGGTGGTCCTCGTAATGGTCCTCTTCCTTTTCCTATTCGGGATTTTTTCGGACAGGTATCGGATTGTCGCTGTCGCAATACCCGTCGGAATTGCTACGACCGCATTCCTCGTTTTCCTGATATACCTCTCCTGGGAATATGCGAAAAAACAGCTCTAGGAAAAATCCCCGGCTCCAAGAACAACTTGGATTATTTTCCCAAAAAGAGGGATTTTCCCAAGTTTCCGGCAATTGTCTGGTATGCTTCGCAGGGAGTCCAGCACTGGGGGCATTTCAGGGAAGACGCCATTTTCGCAGTCAGGGCAGTTTCTTCAGAGTTCCAAAAAGAGGACAGGGACGGAGTTTTTCTGACGTTCCCAAAGATAGTGTTCCAGATTGTGCAAGGATAGACGTTCCCGTGCGGGTCGAGGAAAACTGACGATGATGCCGCCTTGCAAGGGAGCGGGCTCTTTCCCGTTCCCAAGAATTCCCGCGCACCTTCAAGGTATTTCCGCTCCAGAAAGCCAAGAGGGTCAATAGGGGAGTATTTTCTCTTGGAAAGTATTTTTGAAATCTCCCCCTTGGCACGAGCCTCCCAGCCCGAGACCCTATTGTTCGAGTAGAAATGGGGGGAATAGTGGAAAACGTTGACATGAATATAGTCATAGCCGATTTCAGGGAACCGCCGGTTAAGCTCCCTGTAAAGGGGCTCGAACTGGTCTGAATTGAAAGATGAGAGAGTGAAACCGAAGAAAATCTTGAAGTTTTCCGATTGGCATCCCTTCAAGGAAGAATAAATCCCACATATTTTCTCGAAATTTCCCGGAACGCCCCTGACAGAATCGTGGATTTTCCCAGGCCCGTCGCATGAGAGGGTGAGAATCAGGCGGGGGATTTTCAAGCCAAGCATTTTCTTCACGTCCGAGACAACCCTTGACGGAATTAGGCCGTTTGTCGTAATTGTCAGAACGGAAACTTGGTTCGTGTCAACTGCCGCCCTGACAATTCCATAGAGGTCTTGCCTCAGGAAAGGCTCACCCCCGGTTATTGCAATCCACCTGAAACTCCTGTTATTCGCGAAGAATTTCCTAATTTCGGAAAGCGAGAGCTCTCCCACGCTTTTCTTTTTCCAAATCGAGCAGGTCTTGCACCGAGAGTTGCAGTTGTATGTTACTGCAAACGTCAGCTTGAAAGGACTAGGGGGTCTTGCGAAATTCGAGCGCAGGGCATCAAAGCCGAGAGGAATCAGATCTTTCACAAGGAAACGCCGGAACTTGAATCTTTATAAACTTCTTTGCTCCAATTAATGTTCTTGCCAATGGCCCGGGTAAGTCAGTGGTAGACTGGGGGACTGTGGATCCCCAAACGTGGGTTCGATTCCCTCCCTGGGCCCCCTCCAATCCCCTCCCCCAGTAATACCTTCCAATTGTCTGCCTCCTGCCGACTGTTCCCAACAATCCCTTTCCACAGAACGCTTTTTCGCGCGCATTCTTTGCAAGAGTCCGAGCAGTCTTCGGGGCAGAAAAAAAGAGCGAAATCCCGAAAACCGAAAATCTAATTCGGGATTGAATGGACTGCAGTTCCGCTTGCTCGAAAGGGGGATGGCAAAGAGAACTCGCTGAACTGCGGTCCCCATCCCTATCAATAATATAGTTAATATCCTTTTTATATCTATCTAATTCCCAAAGTTTCAGCATTATGCTTAAAAACCGGGACTCTTTTCGAAAAACCAATGGGATTCGCAAAGGAATTCAAGGAATTCGCAATGAGGGGAAATGTCGTCGATCTCGCAGTCGGAGTGATAATAGGGGCGTCATTCGGGAAAATAGTTAGCTCATTCGTCTCGGACATTTTAATGCCTCCCATAGGGCTCCTTCTCGGCAAAATGGATTTCACGAACATGTTCGTTGTGCTCTCCGGGGGGAACTTTCCGACCCTAGCCGATGCCAAGGCAGCTGGCGCAGTGACCATCAATTACGGGAATTTCATAACAACAATAATCGACTTCACCCTGGTTGCTCTCGCAATATTCGTAATAATATCCCAGATAAACAGGATAAGAAAGAACGACGCTGTGAAAGAGATTGCGGAACCGACAACAAAAGACTGCCCGAAATGCCTCTCCAAAATCCCAATCAAGGCAACCAGATGCCAGAACTGCACATCCGATCTGTGAGGCAGAGCCGATGGATTACCTCAGGAGAAACATTTTTCCCACTGCCCGGGAAAAAACCGCCAAATCCCCCGCTTTCATGAGGAAAAGCCTTGTCCAATTGTCCGCGCAGACTACCGCAGAATTGCGGAGGAGCTCAAATCTTGCAGAGCCCGTGTCAGAATAGAACGGCCCTCTTCTTTTTGTCGGGTTGTTAAGTGCGAACCCGAATCCCCCGCTGAATGACTTTCCGGAAACTGACCTGAAATATCCGGTTGACCCAAAAACGGTTGACGCCACAATCCCATCCCCTATGAATAGTCCGCCCGATTTGCCGACTGAAAGGGAGAACCTGATTGCCTGATACGGTTCGGCGTTCCGTATAACAACATCGTTTGCGCCAACAAACGAGGCAATTCTCCGCCCTCCCCTAAAAATTTCCGAGCGCAGTTTCCTCACTCCTACCATCTTTGTTTTCCCAAGGGAATGTCTGCGAAGAATTAGAACAACGTCCTCCTCAGCGCATCCAAGGCAAAGACTCCCTCCCGCTCTTGCCGGAAGTTTCGGTATTCCCGGAAACGCCCGCTCAGCCAGAAGAAGAGTCCCGTCCCCTCCGAGCGCGACAATCACATCCGCCCCCCTGCCGACAATTTTCATCCCGGGCTCAAGGGCAACCCTCTCCGCAAGCGCCTTTGCTTCCCCGGAAAGCTTCGAGACAATAGAGACTTTTAGCAAAGGGAAAATCAGCCCACAAGGAAAAGGGAGAATGAGTTCGTGCAACTCCTGCACTTTACTGAAACGGAGTTGCCGAGGAAGAGGTCTTCTACGGGGATCTCATAGCTCTCGAGCTTTCCGCAGGAAGGGCAGAAGACGCTTATGTCACCAGTTTTATAGGGATAGAAACTGTTAATTATCTCGGAGAAATACCTTATTATGTCCAGATTGTTCTCCTCTCCCACGTTCCTGACGAGCAACCCCTTTGCAACGGCTGACTGGTGCTCGCTCCCCCTTTGGCGAGCGCTCCAATTCACAAGGTCCCCGATCTTTCCCGAAAAATATTTTCCCTCCCCCCTCTTCTTCCGGAGGGCGAGCTTGAGCGTGTTTATCATTGCAAGGCGGGAGAGGGAATGTAGCCCGAAGAAATAGGCATAGATTCCCTCCTGATACGCCTCCCGCGCGGAAGGGAACTTGGCGAAAAGGCCGAAAGGTATCCTGACTTTGTAGTATTTCAGGTGCGCCAAGCGCTTGGAGAAGCTCTTCTTTGCGAGCACCCCTTGTGTAACTGACCCAAAAAGGCTTCCCAAAAGGACTCCCGGAGTCAAATCCTTTGAATTCAGTTCGTACGCAGGCGCAGAGTCTACGAATTTTTCCATTGCCGAAACCCGACCCCCTGCTTTAAGTCATTTTTCCCCTCAAAGCTCCTCTTTCTCGGTTGCAAGGGCGGGCATTGTCACAGATTTCCCGACACCGGGAATTGAGCGGATTTTGTCAACAACAAGCCGGCCGAGTGCCTCAATAGATTCCGAGCGCACTTTCACAAGAATGTCCCAATCCCCAGCAAGAATCGAGACTTCGGAGACTTCGGAAATCCTCGAGAGCTCTAGCGCGAGCTGCCTTTGGGTGTTTTTCGCGTTCGTGGAATAGCTCACAAGTATGAACGCCTTCACCGGCTTTCCGAGGAGAGCATAGTCCGGCTCGAGCGTGAAGCGCTTTACGACGCCCGTTGCAACAAGGCGCTGAATTCTCTCGTGCACAGTCACCCTCGGAATCGAGAGCTTTCTCCCTATTTCAGCAGTCGACTGCCTAGCGTCCTTCTTCAGTTCGGCCAGTATTTTCGCGTCCTTCTCCTTTACTTTCAATTTCTCCATTTTCAACATTTTCCTCCACCGGAGGCGGAACTTGCCAACCAATATCCGTCATTTAGTCGTTTTTTAGTTTATAATACTTACTTTTTATTACTATTCTATCAATTTTTATCAACAAGGGATAATAGGGAGGAACGGAAAGATGCGGGAATGGAAAAACTTAACGGGCTTTCCAATAATTGACAACAAGAAATTCTAAGAGAGCAAGTTCGCCCGTTTTTTCTATTTTCCAGAAAACAAACCAAAAGGCAGGCAAGACAAGATGAAATCAAGAACAAAGACAAGGGAATCGGATTTCATTGAAACCCAAAAAGGAATAAAACTCGTGAAGGACGTGTTCGAGAGGAAGCTGTCAGAAAAGCTCTCCCTTCTAAGGGTGACTGCGCCAAGGTTCCTTGTTACCGGAACTGGCTTGCAAGACGATCTCGCAGGTACGCAAGTCCCCGTCTCGTTTAGGGCGAAATTCACCGACAAGGAGATAGAGGTTGTCCACAGCCTAGCCAAATGGAAGAGGCACACACTAGGAAAGTACGGGTTTCCAAAGGGAACCGGTCTCTATACGGACATGGACGCAATAAGGAAAGACGAGGACGTCTCCGAAATCCACAGCATTTATGTTGACCAATGGGACTGGGAACTGGTTATCGGCCCCGAAGAAAGGACGCTCTCTTTCCTTAAAGGGGTTGTCCGGAAAATATACTCGGCAATCCTCGAGACTGAAAAAGCTGTCCATTCGGAATTCCCACATCTCAAGCCAAGTCTCGCGAAGAAAATACGATTTGTGCATTCGGAGGATCTTGAAAGAACGTATCCTGAGAAGACTCCCGCGGAACGGGAGCACGAAATAACAAAGAGACTTGGCGCAGTATTCATAATCGGGATTGGGCATTCCCTCAGGGACGGGAAACCCCACGATCTCAGGGCGTCTGACTATGACGACTGGAGCACCGAGACTTTCGGGAGACGGAGGGGATTGAACGGGGACATAATTGTATTTGACGGTGTTAGGGGAAAACCCCTTGAACTTTCTTCAATGGGAATCCGTGTTGACAGAAAGGCGCTCCTCTACCAGCTTGAGAGGACCTCCCTCTCAGAGAGGAAGAATCTGCCCTTCCACAAAGGAATACTTGACGGGACAATTCCACTGACAATAGGTGGCGGAATCGGCCAGTCCCGCCTCTGCAAGCTCCTTCTCCAGAAGAAGCACATTGGCGAGGTGCAGTCATCCGTCTGGCCGGACGATGTCGGAAAAATGGAAGGAATTCTCTGATAATTGGCCCCGAAAAAATTGTCTCAAGAACCTTCCCTCAGCAGCACTAACCAACAATTTCCACAATCCCCGACAGCGCTCTCGACTTGGCACATCCCGGGCGTATAAGGCTCGTCCGAGTGACAGAAGCCTGTTGCATTCAGGGGATTTTCACTTTCTGGAGGACAATCCAAAAGACTCCGGGGGGTTGCAGAAGCCCTCGGAATGGGGCCAACTTTCTCTTTTCGGGTTTTCCGGGCATTATTGAGATAGTAATCTCCCAGCTATTTTCGGACTTTTTTTCTCAGTTCTGGCACTCCCGGGAAGACTCCTCCCAAAATGCCAATATCCGGGAAGGACGATCAGGAACGCGTCTCGAAGGTCTTTTCCACTGAAGGGGGCTATGAAATTACCGACTTGGCACATCCCGGGGATCTTGGCATGTCGATACATGCGCACTATTGCCAAGTTTTCAACGAGCTTTCGGGCGCAAGGCCGGGCAAGTCAGCTTTTGCCGAAATATCAATGCCCCTATCCGCCCAAGCCTGTAGAGGGCAAATAATAGCTCTACTTTGAAGCTCTCATCCCCTTGAGCCGTGTATACTGAACGGATATCCGCCGGAGCTCTCCTAACCTAGAGTTCGCCGATTCTATTGTAGAGAGGGTTTCAATGAAACCGCTCCCGGCATGTGCTTTTCTCGAGACGAGGAGGTCCTTCGAGCCCTTGCCAGAAATCCTCTTCAACTGCTTGAGATAGGATGCGCTTATCCTCTCCCGGAGAATCCAGTCGTTTTTCTTTATTTTCAGGCGCACTTTCCCGGAAAAATCTTCCGACGAAATCAGTATCCCGAGGTTCTCCCCGAATACTGAATAGATGGAGTCGAGCTCCTTTATTGCCTCCTCAGACATCGAAGCCCCAGCGAACTGAGCCCTCTCAGCAGTCTCGAGAATGTTCACCGCCTCGTCTGCAAAGTTCTCGACGCCGTTAGAGATTCTTGTTGTGAATATCAGGAGCTCTGCCTCCCTCTCAGAAAGGGCCCCTTCAGTCTCCTTTGAAAATGAGAGGATTGCGTTGTTTATCCGCTCGTTCAAAAAGTCCGACAGCTGCTCTAGCCTCCTCACACGGTTGGCCTTTGCGGAATCCACGCTTTTCGAGCAAAGTATTGCATAATCGAACGCCTTTTTGGAAACCTCGAAAGAATGCCGTATTTCGAGCCACGAATCTGAAAGAAGGGCTCCTATGTCGGAATAATTTTCCTTCAGGTTCCGCGTCTTCAGTATTATCTGCTCGTCCTCCCCCGGGACTGCCAGAACAACGAGCCTCCTGAATTGGGGAAGAAAAACAAGGAAGATTGCCGCGCACACAAAGTTGAATGCCAAATGCGCGTTTGCGACCTGCCTTGCGGGCTCCCCTCCAAGAGATGCTATTGCTGATGCAAAGGCCGGGAGGAATGGCAGGAAAAGAACCGCTCCGAATAAATTGAACAGCGTGTGGGCTGCCGCAGCCCTCTTCGAATAGAGGTCCATTGAGGATGCGGCGAAAAGGGAAGTTGTCGTGCTCCCGATATTGGCTCCAAGAAGGATAGGGAGCGCGCTCCCGAGGCTTATTAGGCCTTCCCCTGCCAAGAGAACCACCAACCCAGTAGTTACCGAACTTGACTGAACAATAGTTGTCAGGATTATTCCCGCGGCAAGCCCAAGGAAAACGTTATCAAGCCGGAGGAAGAGCTCCATTATCTGTGGGTCGTTCTTTATCGGGGCGACTGCTGAGGAGATCAGATTCAGGCCGAAAAAAACGAGGCCGAAATAGAAAATGGTTTTTCCGAGGACTTTGTGCTTCTTCGAGAAGAGGTCTAGGGCGAAACCGACCCCTATGAACAGGGGGGCAATGAAAGTGAGCTTCAACGCCACCAACTGGGCTGTTATTGTTGTCCCGATGTTCGCCCCGAAAATTATCCCGAGGCTCTGTGTGAAAGAGAGAATCCCGGCGTTCACGAGCCCTACGGTTATTGTTGTTGTTGCGCTGCTCGACTGTATTACTGCAGTCACAATTGCTCCAAGAAAAGTCCCCCCGAGGGGGTTGTCAGTTGCCCTCTGGATAATGCGCTTGAAATTCTCCCCGGCAATATTTTCAATCTCCTTGCTGAAGCTCTCAATTCCGTAGAGGAAGAGCGCGAGTCCCGGGACAATTGCGAAAATCAACTGCCAGATTTCCATCGGGCATGCAGGCAGCAGCCCCTTTTAAAAATCATTATCTAGGTTCAAAGGAGGACAATCAGGATTCCGAGAAGAGTCGCGAATTTGGCGAGGAAAACAATTGCGAAAAAGCGCATCCGGCCAATTCCGGCAAGGCCCATTAGCGCAATTCCCGTCTCGTCAGGGGCAGGGGAGCCAAAGACCAGGAATCCCAAAAAGACAAGGAGGAATGAGAACCTTCCCATGCGCTTTCTCAGGGAAGAGAGCCTCATTTCCCCTATCAAACCACTTCCCGACGAGAGCATCAGGGAGTCCGCAAGGGCTGCCGAGAGGGAGGCGACAACTGCCACAAGAAAGCCGTTGCCCGACGCTAGTAGATCCTTTAGGGCCAAGAGGGCGAACGGAGTGGTTATCCCGCTAGAATAGAAGAATCCCGCAACAACTGCCCCGAGGATCCCAAGACCAGAGAGATATCCCGATATCTTTTCCCCGAACCCGAGGGCCCAGATCCCGACTGCCAAGGCAACTGCCCCGAGGATAAGGGCGAGCCTCAGGCGCCCGGAAATTCCCCTCAGACGGACTGCCAATTTTACCTAGTCCTTTTTCAGGAAAACTGTCCGGGTCGGATATGCTATCTCAATCCCTTCCTTTTCGAACGCGCCCTTTATTCCGAGGGAAATTTCATGGTGGACTTTTCTGAACAGAACAATGTCCGAGTCGCCGATGAAATAGACAATTTCAAAGAGCAGGGAAGAGTCCGCAAAGCGGGTGAAATAGCACCTGTCGAAGCGGGTGTTCTTTGTTTTTCCAACAACCTCCTTTACAATCTCCGGGATTTTCTCCATTTTCTCGTTCGGAGTCTGGTAGGCGACCCCGAGGTCGAAGCTCACCCGTCTCTCGGACATTTTCTTATAGTTCCGGACACGGACGCTCGTCAATTCCTTGTTCGATATTACGAGCTCATCCCCCTCAGTTGTCGTGACCCTCGTTGTCTTTATTCCAATCTTCTTGACAGTGCCCTTGTCAGTCCCGACGACAATATAGTCCCCGACCTTAAACGGCCTGTCGAAATAAATAGAGAATGATGCGAAAATGTCGGAGAGGATGTTTTGGAGGGCGAACGCAATCGCGATCCCCCCAATACCCAGGCCGGTCAGAAGGGCGGAGATGTTGAACCCAAGAAGAGAGATTATGAAGAGGCCCGCAATGCTCCAAAAGAGGATTTTCAGGATGAGGCGCATTAAGTCAAGGGAACTGGAGTCAACATCCCCCCTTTTCTCCCCGTATTTCTTCAGGAGATAGTCGAGGAGTAGTATTCCCGACTTTACCCCGTAGAACGCGGCGACAACAAGCGTTGCCTTGTCAAGAATGTCCGGGAACCGTTCTGGAAGGGCTAGAAACTCCGTAGCAATCTGGAGCGCGAGGAAGGAGAGGGGGACAATTCCGAACGCCTTGATTGCCGAAATTATCGCATCGTCAAGATCCGTCTCCGTCCTTTCAGCCAGATTTTCCAGATGCTTTACTACAATGTTCTTGAAAATCCAGAGGAGAATCAGGCTCCCGAGAAAAATTCCGAGGGAGACTAGGTAAGATTGGAGAGCGTTTCCAAAAAACTCAATTGCGAGGAAAGCCCGATAGTCGAATACCATGCGCCCAATGAGAAAAACCAGCTTTTTATTTCTTTTTCTTTGGAGAATTCTTCCAGTAACTGAGGAAAAGCCCGAGGGCAATCAGACCAACCCCGGCAATCCAACCAGTCCGGGCGCCAAGGACAATTGCCCTCATTTTCCCAATCTGCGTGCATTCAAACGAGAATTCCTTCGAGAGGAGTTCGCCCGACACTCCGACACCCGACTCGCAGAGGGAAATGGTTGTTTCAAAACTCTCAAAATCGGCAAACGATATTGTGAACGGATGGACAATGAGGGAAAGAACGAGGATTGCCGCTCCAAGAACGGAGAAATAGACAGGGTTTTTCATGCAAGTAGTCGGGAGAATTCAAATAAAAGAGTTTTCCAGGACAAGCATATTTTATATACTACTTTCAGAGGTTTTCGACATGGAAAAAGGGCACGAATGCTGCGGGAGCCATCCCGAGAAGCACTCTGAAGAAGACCGTTGTTGCATTGACGAGGAACTGCCAAAAGCGAAAAGGAAAGCCCCTGTCAAAAGGCCGGCTTCCTCCAAAAAAAGAAGAAAAAGTAAACCGAGGCGTTCTCCCTAAGAAAATTATCCAAGCAGGAAAAAGCTGGAGAGCTCCGAGTCAATTAGGTTGTTTACCGGGGAATAATTGTCAGTGAATATCCCTCCACCCGATGAATTCCTTGGCCAGTAGGGGTCGTAGCCGTTCAAATACTCAGGGAACCCGACTATTCCCAAGGTAGCTGAAAGGGAAACTGCCCTTTTTTTGAGAGTTTCCGGGGGGATAATTGAAGGGTTTTTCGAGGCGAAAATAAGGATGTTTGCAACCCGGTTTTCGGGCAATGGCCCCCCGACCGGGATTACGTAAACTGCGGGAAAGACTTCCGAAAGTGTGTTGTGGACAATTTCAGTTACTTTGGCAAGACGCCCTTCGGTCGCGCCTATCAAATTCACTGCAAGAACGCCGTCGTCCGCGAGCCTTGACGAGACCAATTCAAAAAATTCAACAGTCAGCATATGTGCAGGAATTGTCCAGCCCGAGTACGCGTTAATACCCACAAGGTCGTATTTTCCTTCAGCTGAATTCAGGAACGCCCTCCCGTCCCCGACAGAAATCCCAAAGCCGGGGTCGTCACTCAGGTTCAGATATTCCCTCGAGACCATTACAACGGCAGGGTCTATCTCAACAACATCAATTCTAATTGACGGGTTTCCTTGGAGGAATCTCCTCGGGAGGGAGAACGCCCCGCCCCCGACAAAAAGGGCGCTCGCAATGTCGGGCTTTATTGTATATGCGAGGCCGAAATAATCAACCAGCGGGAATGGCGACTCCCACGGGCGATCCCGATAGATTGCCCCCGACAGCTGGCCGTCAGTCATAAGGAGGCGCACAACCTCTGATGAATTGCCCCAGAACGGGCGATCCGCTATAATTATTCTCTGGTATAGGGAATCTTCCGAGTGAATTATTTGCGCTCCCGAAGGAACGAAATCAGCCTCCCCGAAAGAGGGGACTGCCCCGAGGAAAGGAACAAAGAGGGCTGCCATTGGCAGGAGCATGAGCAGGAGCGCAAAAGAGCCCCTCCGCGAGAAAAATAAAAGGGACGCCAGTCCGGAAAAGAGAAGGAGAATACCGAGACCGAGAACCGTTTCCCTTGTCCCAATGAAAGGTGCTAGGACAAAAGTTGCGAGAAACGTCCCAACAAGGCTCCCCGCAGTCGAGACTGCGTAAAGAATCCCGGAGGATTTTCCGAGCCCATTCCCCTTCCCGAGAAGCTTCATTGAATACGGGGAGACTGCGCCCAGAAGAACGCTTGCAGGAATAAGGAGAACCGATGCCGAAAAGAGGGGGCCGAAAACAAAGCCGAATCCGCGGGCAAAGGAGAAAACCGCTCCCGAGAAAACCGGGACTAGGAAAACCAAGAGTCCGGAGAGGGCGACAATTGCCGGGACAATCCTCTCGGACGGAAACCTGTCAGCGAAATATCCCCCAAGAAGATAGCCCAATGAAAGTGCGAGGAGGACAACTCCTATCAGGCTCCCCCAGACGAAAATGCTGTTTCCGAAATATGGCGAGAGAAGGCGGGATGCGCAGATTTCAAGAATCATTATTCCCGCTCCCGAGAGGAAGGAGAGGAAAATTACCGCCAGGAATCTAGCCTTGGAAGGAGCGGTCAGTTTCCCAGCCATAGGGCTCTGGGCGTTTTTGGCTTAATAAGCATTATCAGCAGAAAAATCCAGGCATCAAGATTTTCCGAGAAACAGCAGCATTTCCTCCGTTCCCGGCTGGACTTTTCCCTTTCCCGCGTCTGCTTTCACGCCAGTCATCAGCACTTTGTGGAAAGCTGGGGATTCGCATCCCCGAACGAACGCCGCCCCGACAACAAAACCCCGTTCGTTTGCCGCAATGACCGCTTTAACGAAGGAATTGCGGGAGATTAAGCTGTCTATCCTGATGGCGTAATACTTGGTAATTCTGGGAGAATCCCGTCCAGTCAATGAAAAGGCTGCTGCTCGCCTTTCTCCGGAACGAGCGTTCCGTTGTCTTGACGAGGTAGAAGAGGTGGGCGTTGTTGGAATAGATTTTGTTCGAGAACTGGGAATTTCTCTCCGGGATGCCCGCTTTCAATAAATACTTCCTGAACAGGTTAAACAAAGGTTTGTTTGTCACAAAATGAACAAATATCCGGGGCTCTGGCCTGATATTCCTTTCGGTCATTTTCTAGGAGGGTTTCAACAGCCCAATGAAGTAAAAAAATGTTGGCCATGGCAAAAATTGCGAGTTTCCAAAAATTCCCAAATGACAAAAACTATATAAAGAC
>JBBIPP010000002.1:110462-172798 GCA_037442745.1 archaeon | reverse complement strand
CAGCTTCTCACAATTAGCTCCAGCAGTTCCCTGACAATAATCAATCCATTCCTGAACAGCGGAGTTGTCATTAAGAACTTCTTTAAATCCGGGGCATACCTTGGGGTCGTCTCCAACTGAATCGGCTTTTTTGCATATTTCAATATGTCCTTGTAGCTTGTCGTTCCTGCATCCGGAATAGTAGGCGGAACCGGGAACAACGTTTCCCAATTGGTATGTTGTCCCAAGGTCAAATGCAGTCAGGTCGTTTGCCGCCCACATCTCCGCTCCTAGGCGCCAATTGCAACCTATGTGCCCAGTTCCAACTATCGGGTCATCAACATATCCAGTTCCACCAGTTTCACAGCAGTTCATTCCTTCAGGCTTTGGCGCGGAAATTCCTGATTCTTTCGGGCATTCGACTGCATATTGAGGCCAAAAAGTGTCAGGGCTTCCCGGAGGAAGCTGTCCATCTGGAAGAACTGGGCCCCAGTCTTTGATGTCCGGACTCATTATTTCTGAGAGTTTTATGCACCTGCACTGCGCGTCGGGAGTAGCGGCAGCAACGCTCTCTTCCATCTCGAATCCGAGAGGCCCTCCGCCCGATTGGGAGAAAGCCCATTGACAGCAGTTGTCGTCAATGTTTCGGCACCAGATGAATTCAGTTGGCCCCTTTGTCCTTGACACTGGGTTCATTTCCTCGCAGGAAGCGTACTCGTTCCTGGATGGAGTTGCTGTGCATATTCCCATTGCCCCTGTTTCATCGTCAATATAGCAAGAGTTCGGCCTGACCTCCTCCCTGTCAAGGTCGCTTCCCGGATATTCGGCAGAGTCGACTGCGCATGAATAGTTGTAGACAGCTGTCTTCACCTTGCAGTCCAAGGTATAGGGAGCTGAGAGTTCGGCAACGCAGGTGAATTCGTCCCCGCTTCCGCTCCCAGTCAGCCCGTCAGGGCAGATGAAAGTTCCTGTGTCGCAGGAAGCGGTATCCGACCTCTTGAAGAATCCCGAAGGGCATTTCTCTCCGCCCTCGACAGCTGAGCAGGTTGCGCCCAAAGACATTATTGCCCTCTCGGGATCCTTTGCAATTAGTCGGGCCTCCTTGATAATCTCGGTAATTGAGAAACCGAGCTTTCCGGTCGAATTGTCGTCAGCAGTGACCATTCCGAAACCGGTTGCGAACATTTCCTGATTCGCCCGCCTTATTGTCGAGACCTTTGTTGTGTGGTTGGCGGAGGCGGAAATCCCTCCCCAAGGAGAGAATGTCTCGTCCTTCACTTGAGTACGGACAACCTCTGAATAGCTCTCAGGAACGCATATTGGGCCTGTGTTAACTCCGCTCACAGGATCTGCTGAAAGTATGTAGAAATTCCTTGCGAACCCTTCGCTTTTAGAGGCCGGAGTCAAACCGGGCCACTCGGCATTGACGAAAATCTCCTTGTCCTCATCGCGGTTGTCCCAGAGAAGGTCATAGTAGAGCTTCAGGCGCCCGACTCCCTTACATGTGGAAGGATTTTCAGTGTCGCAGTCCTCGAGCTCTTCTTGGGGGGCTTCAGTCCCTGTTGCCTGGAATTCCAATATGTCGAAATAGTCAGATAGGCCGTGGAAATACATTTCCCGCAAAAAGTCAAGGTCCGAGAGAGTGAAATACCTGAATCTTGTCGGGGACTCCGGCCGGAGAGAAACATCATACATATATGGCTGCCAATAGTCGGATGATTTGCAGGCAGGTTCGCCAATCTTTTTTATTGCGTCGTTGTTCGGGCAATCGACATCAAGCGTCGGGAGGCATTCCAAGTTCTCTCGGGTGGAATAGCTCGTTCCGCATCTCTCGACATACCGGAGGCCGAGGCAGTTGTTGGTTCCGCACTCGACAGTTTCGCACGCTTGGGAATTGTCAAGATATGTTGAGAACGGCCGGGGGTCTGAAGGATATCTGTCATATCCGCAGGTGGGAACCTCAAGAGTTGCCGGGAAAATTATCTTTACTGACGGGTTCGCGTCCCGGACATATAGGGATGTCTGCTTGAAGAGGCGCGCGAACTCTATTGGCTCAATTCCCTTGGGAGACCAGTTCCGCCCGACATTCGGCGCAAGCCAGGGGATCAAATAATTGACATTCCAGCCCTTGCCTTCAATATGCGCAACCATTGCCTCCGCGAATTTCGCGAAATTGGTGAAATACCTTGGGTCAGGCCCGTAGTTATAGGAAGGGTCCGCCGGCTTGTCCTTCTCAGAGAGCGCCCATTCCGGAGCCCACCCGAGAACCGGGATTACCTCAATGTTTTCAGCCTCCGCTTTCTCATAGAAGAGGTCAAGGGCGCTCCAGTCATAGACGTTTGAATTGGGAACTATCTCAATGTCCTTCCACCTGACAGGAACCTTCACCCAGGACGCTCCGGCTTCGGAAGCAATTGTCAGGTCGGATGATAGGGAATTCATGAAAAGGCAGTGCTTCTTGAAGCCTTCTTCGCCAACTGCCTTGTCATATATTGAAATATTCACCTTGTTTGAGACCTCGAACTCTGTGAAGAGGTCGGCGTATTCGTTCAGTTTTTCGGGGATGTTCGCCTTGATGTTCTCGAGAACCCTTGTAATTACTGGTTCAAGCGCTCCAGTAACATCGTTCGGATTAATTATCATCTCAAAGCGCTTGTCCTCGTCAGGGCAATAGTCGGGGAATGTTGAATCGTCTTTCAGGGTTGTCAAATACGGCTTTCCGGATGCAGTTGTTTTCGACGCCCGCAGGAATCCTCCGTTGTCCGAGACCTCAATTACAGCGAGTTGGAGCGAATAGTCCATTGCCTTTTTGATATAGAGGCGCGCTTCCTCCATCACGTGTATTGCCCTGATGAACTTGTTCTCGGAAGTCTCCATTGTTGAATAGAGGTCAATTGGCCTGTTGAAAAGAACCCAGAGATATCCGATAGTTCCGACAGCTACAAGAATTACCAGGATACCTATTATTGCTACGGCACCGATTCCCTTCCTTACCTTGGCGCTCATCCCCTTGTGCACCTCCCTTTCTCAATTCTTCCGCTACAGCACTCTTCAGCAACTCCCGCTTCAACTCCTTCCTCCTTGCAGAAGGGCCTCTCAGAGTCAGGGATTTTTGACGCGCCTTCAGAAGCCTCCAAATCGTATATGAACTGGGCAGTTAGCCTAGCTGAACCGCTCTTGAAAGGAGGAAGAGGTATAAGATAAGAATATCCCCTTTTCGCTGTTGCAACCAGTCCCGCATCACCCAGCTTTGCCACAATCTCGTCGCAGGATTCGGTCTCGGCGGGAAGCGTTCCGGACGATATTACTCTGTTGAAAATTATTGTTCCGTCTTCCCCGGAGAGCGCATAGTCAAAGCAGGAAATTGGATATGCTGCGAGGCTTGTTTCCGAGAAATAGTCAATCTGCCTGTCAACAGTCTCCTCAGCAGATACTTGGTTCCCCCCGAGAATATAGTCGTCCCTTCCTAGGACTGCTGAAAGCGAGACAAGATCATAGAACGAAATCGGACTGTTCTGCATGAACCCGACAGTCGAATATGAGAGAGCCTGAAGAGTCGGCTTTTGATCGCGCTCGGCCAATTCCTCAAGAATGTTGAGTTGTACTTTTAGGCGGGTCGAAACAAGGAGGAAAATCCCTCCTCCAATTAGTATTGCGGTCAGGAGAACTACAAGAAGGGTTCCTGCAACAAGCGATTTTCGGCTCCGGCAACCTGCCGTGTTTCTCACGAGTTTCATCTTCCCTCAACTCCAAAGCAGGACGAAAACGCAGTATAATAATAAATAATTCGTTCGGCCGACCTTCTTGTCTCCGGAAGGGGAGCCAATGTCCCGGTAATGTATTCATCAGTCTCTGTCGGCCCAACAAGCCTCGATATTGCGACATAATTGGGAGCGCATTGGGATGCAGAGACCTTGTCCGCGAAATAGTCCGCTTCCTGCCTGATTGAACCTGCCATTGCTTCGATGTCAGTGTATGCGAGAATTTCCGGATCAAGGCCAGTCTCATGGAAGAGCACTGCCCGGAGGAAATTCTGGTCAACTCCGGAAGCCTCGCCTGCGGATTCAATTCTCTCAGTCAATGAAGTCATTCCGGCCACAAGCTCAGCCTCCTCGAAAGTGAAGTGTTTTGAAATCTCCTCTATTGGAAGTTCCTCGCATCTCAAATATCTCCCTGCTCCTCCTGAATGGTCGAATCTCGGAATGTGGGGGAGGGGGGTGTTCCTGAATGAGCGGGACACCTGCGGAAAATCATAGTATTTCTCAACCAATGTCATTGCCTTTATATACTCCTCCTCTTGCTTGTCCGAGTCAGTGCAGGCAGGGGTCTTTCTGACGAAAACCTGGAGCGTTCCAAGGTCGAACTTCTTTATCTGGTCCCCTTCGTAGAGAGCAATTGTGACAGGGATTGTGTATCCGCCCATTGATTCTAACATTGTGTTCATTTGCTGTGCCCGGGAATAGGATGTCGAGCCCGCTCCGGCATAATAGTTCCGCTTACTTGCATATGCATCGAGGGCTGCTTCCCTTATTTCCGTTTTCAGGGGCTCTTGGAGAATTTCATACTCTCCAAAAACCCAGAGCCTGTCCTCCTGAGGGTTGCGGATAACGGCAATCCAGGAATAGCAGCTTGACCTGAGCTCATAGGGAGTTTGGGGAAGGAGGTTTGTCGCGCCCCCGGAATTCGCATAGTTGGAGAGCGAGCGCATGAAGCTCTTGGAATAAATGTCAAGGCGCCTTGTGTCAAGGACGTTCTTGTGGAGGCCCAAGTATCCTGTGTCCATAACGAAATTGGGAGCGCCAGTTATCCTTGTTGCAACGAGTATTGCCATCCTGTTCTCGTTATGCCGCTCAATTGTTGAGAGAAGGTCTGCGTTCGCAAGGAGGACTATTACCGCAAGCCCCACCAAGGTGACGAGGAAAATCAGGGCGAGAAGAAGGATTGAGGGCTGCTGCGCTTTCCTCCCTTTCATTTTCCTTTCAGTCATTCCCTTTCTCACTCCTCCTAAAACCCGCAGATTGCCGGAGTCTCGGCCTGGCACCCGGCTTCCCGAAGTCCCCCTTCCCGGACAGCGAACCGTATTGCCTCCTTATATCCGCCATGGGGCATTCTGAAGAGTGACTTTTTCATCACAAGAGTGTATTTCCCGCCGGACGGTATTTTGAAAACGCCGGGCTCGAATGTTGTGACAGGTACATATGAGATAGCCCCGGATTTGTCGGTTTCCCGGACAACTGCAACGAACCCGTACTTTGCTGTCCCAAGGCCCATTGACTCGAAGAAGCGCGCGTTCGCAGTGTTCCTTGCGACTCCGCATGCGTTCTGCTTTTCTACTGTATATTCTGAGCCGTCCGGGAAATGCAGATTGGCTAGAAGGGGGTTTATGTCCTCGTAAATTTCAAGTTCCATGAATTCCGCGGCCTGGAGGTTTTTGACCCAGGAACCCGCCCCTCCGAGAGCTCTGATATATTCGACAGCCCCGGCAGTCCCCCCGCTATATGCCGCGGCTGCCGCCTGAAAGTCGCCTCCGAAATAGTCGAGCTTGTTTCGTAGCTCGGCAACTCCGGAATTAATGTTCCCTTCCGGCTCGCGGTTTTCCGGGTTGTCGTCTGATACCATCATTATCCCGATATACCCAGAGCCCGAATCCTTCACATTCCCGGAAGTGTCATAGTGCTCAATTCCCGATTCAGTATATGCAATTGCAAGAATATAAGGAAGCGGGACAGCATACTTCTCGGAAGCCGAATCGAAGAACTCCTTGTAGGGCCCTGTCAGGTATTTTTCGTATGCAGAATAGCTCGGGGGGGTTACCGGGCAATATTCTCCCAGTTCCGGAGGATCGACAAGGGCGGGTCCGACTGATGCCTTTTCAGTCCCAATTCCGAAAGCGACCTTGTATTGGAAGGTTCCCGGAAGAGTGATGCAATAGACCCCGTTCTGGGGGGCGGAGGAGACTGATGTGAGAGCTCCGGCAACTGCTCCTGCAATTATTTTGGCTTCGAGGAAATGTGCGGTTGTTGCAAGAAAGGCTATTTCGGAGGCAATTCCCCCAATTGCCGCAACAAGGAGTATTGAGACAATTATTAGGGAAATCATCTCCCCTGTCAGGGCAGCGCCCTTTCTTCGTTTAGAAATCTGATGGGAATGTGAAAACACATATCCCTTCTCCAACACCATCCCAAAAGTTTTGAGAATAAGCTACTATATTAATGTGGCTCTTTTTCCGAAATGGGAAAGAACAGGTGATTTAAGTTTATTTTCCTTCTTCTGGCGCGCTTGCAGTGGCTTCCTCGCCTGAATCAGCTGTAACATCCGGCTCTCCCGCCCCTTCCGCACTCATTCCACCCCCGACAGCCCGAAGACCGACAGGATAGAGCGCTGCCGCTGCAGCCCCGAGGGCTGACGGATTCGGGTTCTGGGTGTTTGAGAACGCCTTTGCCAGGTCAGTGAATTGCGTCGGGAAGAAGAGCTTTGTCGACTTGCCTTCCGCAATTCTTGGAAGACCTTCCTTGATGTATAGGTAGTTGAGCGCATTCTGGTCAAGCTTCTTGGATGCGTCCCCCAACGATTCTATCATTGTCTTTTGAGCGCGCGCCTGGTACTGCGCTGCCGCCCATTCCTCTTTCGCCCGCCTCCTCGCATGCATTGCGTACTGGATGTTTTCTGGGATTGTGACGTTCGTTATCTGGACATCGATTATTGTTATTCCCCATTCGGACACAAGTGGCTCCATTTTCACCTTGACCAGGTCGTTCACCTTTTCAAGTTCGCCGAATAGCTCGTTTAATGTGAGATCGGATGCAATGTCTCGGAGCGCGCCGTAAACGAATCCTGACGCTGTCTTTTCGAACTCCTTCACCTTGAGGACTGCCTTCTTCGGGTCGAGTATCTGGTAGTAGACAATTGTGTCAATTGCAGTCCTTATTTCGTCGGTTGTTATTACTTCCTGTGGCGGGAGGTCGAACGATTGGACGCGAAGGTCAATTACAACAGTGTTCTCGAGGAAAGGTATCAGTATTACCCAGCCGGGCCCGGCAACCCTGTGGAAATGACCCATCCGGAAAACTATTGCCCGGTTGTATTCAGTCACCTCGAGAATGAACCCAGCGTTGAAGAGGAGCTGGAAAATGAAATAGAGGAGAACTAGCGCAAGGGCGACATATGCAGAAATCCTTATTTCGGGGAAGAAATACGCGGATATTGCGACCATTACTAGCGCAAGAATTGTCAGCTCAATCTTTTCAGTCACATATTCCTTGATTGTCTTGTATTTCGACATTTCCTTTTCTTCCTCTTTTGATTATTCTCCCTTTTTAATTGCGGGCCCCTTTTCCCTAAAGGAACCTCCTCTTTATCACGAATGCGAACCCGAACAGGTTGAAGTAAATGAAATCCCTGTTGAATTTCTCAACGTTTATCCTCTGGAGCCCGGAAATCAGAGTGTCCCCGAGGAATTTCCGTAGAAGCGTCATTGAGAGGTCATAGACTCGCTCAATCCTGTTGTGCGCACGCTCATAAAAAACAGTTGTTGCAACAATGTTCTTGTGGAGGACAATTCCGAGAGCCGCCTTTGACATGTATTCGGTGTATTCAGCCCTGTATTCAATGTTCACAGCATTGTCGTTGTGCACTTTTTTGTTGTGCGTTATTTTCATCTGGACAACGCTTACGAAAACGGAAATTTCGAATGTCTCCGCCTGGACAAGATCCTTTATCAGCGCTTCAGTGAAATCCTTCGTTTTCAGGGCAATTTGCGCCCGGTTTGGAATTTTATAGACAACCTCAATCGGGGCAACTGCTTCCATGTTAATTGACTTTATTGACCCGGAATAGAATATTGACATTAACCGGGCGAATGCGAGGAGAAGGCGTTGCTTGCCATCAGGACCGGTTATTGAGGTCCCGATATTGGCCTTGTATACAATAACGCCCATTCTTTCCCTCCTTTTCCTTTTCTAATATTTAACAACTTATATTATATACCCAAAAAGGGCCTCTTCTCAAGTGCACCTTTTTACTTTTATGTGGTGGTCAATTCTTTTTAAACTTATTGTACTTTGGACAAGATTTCAAGTCTTTCTTTGTTGATTCCAGGGGTTCCCATGCCGGGCTTGCCAGCCCGAATGCTGAATCGAAAACCCCCAGTATTGTCGCTAAAAGCTCGACAAATGGGGCGACTGCCGAATAGAAAACTTCCCTCTGGGAATTGGATATTTCTGGAGCAGTCTCAAGGAAAACCGAAATCCTCTCAAAGAGGTCCGCTGTCGGAACTTTCCTCCCAATTCTTGCGAGCTGAAAATGCCCAGACGCAATCCTCCTTCTCTGGGAAACTAGTTCCGGGAGGTTCTCAGGAGTGCCGATTCTCACAACAGCCTTGGGGAAATATGTTGTCTCATATCCCCGCATTTCCGACTCTGTTTGGAGGAAGGCATCCTCGTTTATTATCTCGCGCGGGAGGTTAGTTACGGCAGACACTCTCAGGCATATTTCCCCAGCTTTCGGGCGCCCCCTCTCGCAGAACCTGTTGTGCATTTCCCAATTGAGCTTCCCGAAGAATCCGCAGAACGAGTCCGGGCCGACCGGATCGACTCTTGCGACAACAATTCCCGCGCGGGCGTTTTCCTCAAGGGGCTTTTGGATCTCTGAGAAGAATTTTGCGTTCGGCATTGTGTCCGCCTGGACAAGAACCGCGAATTCGGCCCGTTCCCTCCGGCAATAGTTGAGGAAGTCAGAAACTGCTCCGGCCTTTCCCCTCCGAGAATCTGAATAGAGAACCTTTCTTCCTTTCGACAGTAGGAATTCCTTGGAGCCGTCGTCGCAGTCAACAACGAATACCGCGTTTCTCGGTACGGATTTTTCCATCCTTCCAAGAGCTCTTCTCTCGTTTAGGGCGAACACGCCGAAGATTGTTCTCATGCCTTTGCCCAGCGGAAAATGGCAGTTATTTAATATGTTCGTGAAAAACTCTCCCTGAAAAATGCTTTCGGTAATAATCCCTGCCATTGACGAGGAGGGGTCTATTGGAAAAGTCATACTCCTTGCGAAGAAATCCCTTGGGGGAACGCAAAGCGAAATAATTGTTGTTGATGGAAAGTCCTCGGACAGTACGCGGGAAGTTTCTAGAAGGGCAGGGGCAAGAGTTGTTGTCGAGAGTAGAAGGGGATACGGTAACGCTTACAAACGGGGGATTTCAATCTCCCGCGGGGAATATGTTGCATTAATTGACGGTGACGGAACATATCCGGCGGGGAAAATCGGCCCCTTTTTCTGGGAACTGAGAAAATCCGGGAAAAATTTCCTTCTTGCATCAAGGTTCTCCGGGAAAATACTCCCGGGCGCAATGGGCCCAGCCAACCGCTTTGGGAATTTCATCCTAACCGCACTCACCAATTTCCTGTTTTCAGACACCCTCTCGGATTCCCAGTCGGGCTTTAGGATTTACCGGAAATCCGATTTGGAAAGAATGCGCCTCTCCTCCGGGGGAATGGAATTCGCAAGCGAACTGAATTGCGAAGGCAGGCGCCTCGGACTCACGCGAATAGAAGTTCCTATTGTCTACTCGAAGAGGAAGGGCCGGGCGAAACTGAACCCAGTCAGGGACGGCCTGCGCCATCTGGTCTTCCTTCTCGGCAGGAGGCTTGGGGTATTTTGAAAAGGGGCGCAATATTCGACATTGATGGGGTCCTTATTGAGAACAGCGAGGAAATTGACTACCTTTCCTGGAAAGCCCTGATGAAAACCGGCTTTAATGAACCGAAAATCGGGAAAATCTCGAAAAAGGAATTCTTCTCAAGGCTCAATGGCAGGGGTTTTGAAGAGACTGCCAAATTCTTTTATCCGGGGATTTCTGGCAGGGGGGAACTTGAGGAAATTTTCGCGAAAAAAACGGAATTTTTCATTGAGCTCTCCGGGAAGTTGAAAAAGCCCGCGGGAATTCTTCGGATAATCTCCGCTCTTGAGCGGAAGGGCTTTGCCCTGGGAATTGCAAGTTCCGCAAGGGAATACAAGCTCTCGATTCTTGAGAAGCTCTATGGCAGGGGGTTTTTGGGAAGATTCTTGTCAATTCTCACTGCAAAAAGCGTCCAGAGAAAAAAGCCATTCCCGGACATTTTCCTGAAATGCGCAAGAGAAATGGGGGTCCTCCCTGAAAATTGCGTGGTTTTTGAGGATTCCCTCTCCGGAATTGAGGCTGGAAAATTGGCCGGAATGCGCGTTTTCGCAATAACAACAAGCCACTCTCGTTCCGAACTCTCCGGCAGGGCCGACTGCGTCTTTTCCTCCTTTTCCAGCCTCGACACAAAAAAGCTTTAAAAAATGGGGGTTGCGTAGTCCCTAAATGTCAGACGGAGACAGACAGACCAACCAACAGAGGCACCCACAGGGGCACCAACAAACACATCAAGGAACGGACAGCACTATTTTCATTGGGAACCGCCCGCCAATGAACTATGTAATGGCAGCAATTACCCAGTTCCACAACGGAAGCTCTGAGGTTGTTCTCAAAGCTAGGGGGCGGGCAATCTCGGTTGCAGTCGATGTCGCCGAGATTGTCAGGAACCGCTTCCTCTCGGACATCAAGGTCAATTCAATAGAAATTGGGACTGAGACTGTCGAGAACGAGCGGAAGGAAAGGTTCAACGTTTCCTCAATAATAATAAGGCTCGGGAGGTAGTTTTCTTAATTCCAAGATAAGAAGATATTGGAAAATAAATTGAAAAGACATATTAATATCTTGAAGGGCTCGAGTCAACGAGCGCGATTTGATTGGTTTCAGACCATGCTCGCCATAGAATTAATTTTCCCGAAAAGGATGGGATTTCGGAATACAATAACCTCATCACGGGAGGAATAGAAGTTTCCAATGGGGAAATAACTATCCGGGCAATTGGAAAGAAAAAATCCGTTGGAGTTGTAGGAGAGGTCACAGGAATATCAATAGCTCTGCCTGAGAATGCGCTCGAAGGCTGGAAATACGAGGGCCATTTCCCGAAAGAGCTTCTTGAAAAAAATACCCTTGTTGTTGGAAGGCACTGGCCGGCTGAAGCGAGCCATTTGATTAAGGCGAATACTGACAAGGGTTAGCCCTATATCGGGTATGCTACCTCGATTGAGATTCCCGCGGGCAGGCACGAGAGGCTTCTTTCAGCCGACTTTGACGGCAATTGAGCGAAAAGAAAAATTGGTGTGTATTTTTCCGGCTATTCCCATTCAAAGAGGAACTGCTTGATGTCTCCGCCGAAATATGCTAGGAAGTCTGCGCATACAAGGTAATAAAATGAAAGAAAAGTTCTCTGGATTACTGATTATTCTTGCGGCAGCCTTGGCAGTCCTTGATTTGCCTCTCTTTTTCAATCAGGCGAATTCCGAAAAAGGACGCTTGTGCTCCGCCTGTTTGGAAGCTAAATAGGAGATAACTCTTAACGGGTCAATTTCCGAAGGAATTGAATGGTTCCTGAGGAATGAAAACTCGGATTTCATCCATTACTCTTACCATCCTGAGCGGGGTGTTGTTCTCACGAGGACAATAAAGTCAGGAAGCTTGCAACCATCTGGGCAATATCCAAGTCGTATGGGGAAACTGGGGATTTGCGCCTGAATGGGCTTTTTCAAAAAGGCTTTTCTTTTTTCAGGAAAGGCATAATCTACCTTCCGTCGAGAAATATCTCCTATGTTCCGGTTCCAGACGGGAAGATTGCGCATTCCGCTTTCATTATTCTTTCCATCGTCGAAGCTGATGATTTCCCTGAAAGAAACATCACCTTAATTCTGGTGGGAGACGGCCTCCTTGAAAGGCAGAGGGAGGATTGAGCGTTCAGGACACTTTTCGAGGAGAACGGAATAGAAAAGGGAGCAATTATTATCCGGGCGAATCCCTTCTTTCCCTTGTTTCCCTCCATCAGGAAACTGGCGATCCCAGATGTCTTGACTCAGTCAGGAAGGGACTTTATTACAGGGACTATTGGAGGTAAACAAATCAATTGCATTTACACACAGGCGTATCCAGGCATACGCTCTCCTTTACCGCGTTGAACCGCGGAAAGACTATTAAGAAGTTGTCTTTGAAATGGGTTACTATCTTTCGGAAATCAAGGAAAACCTAACAACTGGCGCGTTCTCGGTTCCAGGTGGAATTTCTACCGCAGTCTATATTGAATGGATGGAAGACGCATATTTCCTTGCAAAGGAAATGGGAGACTCGGCCAGAGTTGCCCGATACAAAAAAGTCCTGTTCTCGTCAATTGAATTTTTAAAATCCCTCCAATATTTTGAACCCGAAAGAATTGAAAATGGACTTGCGGAAAATGTTCTTGGAGGCTTCGGGAATTCGTTCGAAACCCAGATAAAAAGGGTTGACAATAACCGGCATGCGGTCCTTGCAATGCTCGAGCACAGGAAGAATTTTTACAGCTAGAGAATTGCTTTTAAACGGCGTTCCCAGAGTCCCCATCCCAGATGTACAAGGATGCGACAACAGGCCCCCTTCCGAAAGGCTGCGTCCAGTGCCTAAAGGGCGAGAAAATTGTCGTATTCGCTACGGGAATCTGCAAAATGAAGTGCTTCTATTGCCCGATTTCTCAGAGAAGGAAAATGGTTGATTCTCCGTTTGCGAACGAGAGGCGGATAATTGGGACAAAAGATCTTCTTTTCGAGGCGGAGAGAATGGGAGCAAAGGGGGCTGGAGTGACTGGGGGGGACCCGCTCTACCGGCTCTCGCGGACAATCGAATATGTCCGCGCCCTGAAAAGGAGGTTCGGAAAATCTTTCCATATCCACCTCTATACAACAGGGGAACTGGGAACGCCCGACAAGTTCAAAAAGCTCTTTCGCGCGGGAGTTGACGAAATAAGGTTTCATTTCAACAAAAATGAGATTCTTGATGCTCTGAAATTGCCCTGGGTTGTTGGAGGGGAAATTCCTGCAATTCCGGGGAACTGGAAGGCGACAACTGATTATTTGGAATTCCTCCATAAAAACAATGCCGGGTTCTGCAACTTGAACGAGCTCGATTGGAGCGAGCAGAACTTTGAGGCATTCAGGAAAAGTGGATTCAAGATAAAAAACAGGGAAAGTTATGCTGTCAGGGGAAGCGAGGAATTCGCGTTGAAAATAGTTTCCTGGGCGAAGGAAAACACTCCCGGAATGCCTGTCCACTACTGCTCTAGCAGGACAAAGGACGCAGTCCAGATAAGGAAGAGGTTCCTTCGGACTGCCGGGAGAATCAGGAAAAGTTTCGAGGAAATTGATTCGGACGGCCTCCTTGTGAAGGCGGTTATTGAAGGAAGAAAAGCTGTTCCTGAAATTCCAAAAGATCTCCAGTTCCATAACAAAAAGAAAAAAAGGGTCGAGTTCCCAAAATCCCTCGCAAAGAAGCTCTCCGGGAAATACAGAGTCTCAATTGTCTCGACAACACCCACCTCTGAAGAGGTTGACATGGAAACGGCACCAATAGGAAGGAAATTTTCGGGCAGTAATTGAAAGTGAGAGTGGGAGAAACCCTCCATTTAACTGCCCTAGGCGTTCAGCCTTGCTATTGAATGCACTTCCCTTTGCGCATAGCTTTTCACAGAGCCAAGGAGGGCCTTTTCCGGAACGAACGCAATGTCATAGCACCCCTCCCCGTAGATTGTCGCCGCCTGTATTCCGCGCATTGATTCCCCTAGTGACTTTGTGTCAGTATAGTCGTTCCTTGGCTGAAGCGCAAGGCCCGCCAAGTGAAGGGCTTTTCCGGCAACTGCCGCTCCCCCGACATGCATATCCCCCCTTGCGGTGAATAGGACGGCTCTATTTTCATTCACTGCCCTAGCAATTGAAGACTCGACTGCGGTGGGACTTGGACTGTTGTAGTGGCTTGACCAGAAAGGTATGTCCCTAGACGCCCCTCCTTCGTTCACTCTCAGGACGTATGCCCCGTCAGTGCCCCGCCTGAAAATTTCGGGCTCGTCTGGTTTTATGAGACCTAGAGCTCCGACAACTTCCGATGGCGCTCCGATTTGTTCCTCGTGGAAAGCCCTGTAGCGTAGCTTTTCATCAATACCCTCGTATAGGAACTGGGCTTCAGTCCTGTCAGGGTCTTTGTGGAGGCTGTGGTTCCCTCCGGCAATGAAAACCGTGACGTTCGGGTTCCTTAGGACTGCGTTCATCAGCCGGCCGAAGCGCGCTTGGATGTTCGCTTCCTGAACAGTCATGTTTTTCTCACCAAGGGCTCCGTCCAGTTTAGCAATCGAGTTGAGGACATCCTCCTTTGTCACTGCACTGTCACGGTATGCCCGATCGAGCTTCTTCTTCTCGGCCTCGGTTGCCCTCCACCCTTCGGTTGGCGCGGTCGGGTAGTGCCCCCACTGAGCAAGGTCCCCTCCGACATTTATCACAACAACGTCTCCCGCATTCCTTGCGTCTTTGCAGTATTTTAGTGTGAATTTCTCGACAGCGTCAAGGAGTGTCTCGGGAGTGTCAATTCCAATAGGCGTCGATGAGTTAAGGTGGGTATCTGTCAGGTTCAGGACCCTTACCGCTTTTCCGAACTTTTCCTTTTTCCCTTCAATGCTTTCAAGGGAAGCGTATCTCACTACAACGCTTCCATCGCGGTATCCCTCAAGAACGCTTACTCCGTCAGTATAAGGATATCTCCCAGATGCCGCATCGGTTTCAAGCGACCTGACAAGCTTCTTTGCGGCCGCCTTAATGCCGTCCTTTTTCATTGCCTTGGGCGCCTTGAAGTGGTAGATTGGCTCTCGTTCGGCAGTGTTCATGTCGGTTGTAATCGCAAGGTTGCTTGTTCCGGGAGCAACAGTAATGTAAAAGTCCGCCTGGGGCGTTCCTTCCTGGAGCTTGACCCTTGCATAATTGACGCTTGCGGCAAGGTCGCCTGCAGTCGCGCTCTGGCTTGATAGTGCGCTAGCCCGCCTTCCGGCAATATTGACGTTCTTTTTCCCTATTTTTACAGTCTCAGAAGACGTGACCAGCTTTATCTTTATCTCGAGGAGGTCCTCGAGAAGCTTTTTATAATGTATGACCGATTCGTCGTCAACATCCTGCTGGACTGACGGGAGCGCCCGCGCTCTCTTTGTGAAATATTCTATTGCCTGCTTGAAGCCAGTCATGCTGTCAGTCAGTTCTTCCAGCTTCTTGTCAGCTGAACTGAGTTCCTTTACCGCTCTCGCCTCTTCAGTTGTTATTGCGGCAATTGTCGCGGAAATGTTGTCATATGTTGTGAGGGCTTCCACCAAACCTTCCGCATCAGTTCCCTTCAATTTCTCGAGGCGAGCCTGTTGTTTTGCGATTTCGGTCTTTGATTTCTTTATTTTCTTGAGGGCTCCTTCAATCTTCTCCTCCAATTCCTCCGCCTTTCCGGCAGGGGAATTCTTGAGCTTCTTTTTTATCTCGGCAATTGCCATCGTTATGTTCTCTATCCTTTCGCGGTAATTTTCGAGTGCCCTTCCAGCACGCCTCGCTCTCGACTCTATTTCAGCCAATTCCTGAGCATATTTTTCGGCGTCTGACGCTAGGAGCGCCTTTAGCTCTTCTGCAACCTCAGTTTGCATCTGGAGAGCCATGCTTATTGCAAGGCAGGCTTCCCTTCCCTTTTCAAGGCGGTGGCGTTTCTCCTTTTCGGTGTTCTGGATCTGCTTTAACTGGTTGAATTTGCAGTTGGCAATTTCGTAAATGTTCCGAAAATCGTTCGGGTCAAGCGCGTAATAGACCGGAATAACGTCTGATTTTTTCGGCTTTCTTGCAGGCTCATCTTCCCCGTTCTTTGGAACTCCAAGATATTGTGAAAAGCCCCCTAATTCCGCGCCAAAGTCGGCGGAAATGTCATCAACAACGTCGACATTTGGTTCAAGTGCTCTGGCAGTTAGCCTTTTGGTATGTTCGCTTGGAACTTGCGCAACGAGACCGGACATTACAATTGCGTCGGCATCGGGAGCCACCTCTCCGAAATAGCTGGCAATGCGGTCAAAAGTCCCGGGGGCATAGTATACCGAGCCAACTCCGGTCGGACCCACAATCCCTATCTGCATATCCGGCTTTTCCGATAAAACTGCGAAACTGCCATTTCCCCTGCCCATGCTTACTAAAGGGACTCTTTTCTATATAACAAAGACCGATTACTGAATAGTAACAAAAACCAATCCGTTGGAAACTTTAATAAACTTGCAAAGAGTATCTACAAGTTTCTACCTTTCTGGCTCTCCTTTCTCAGGACGCCCTCGCTTTTTTTCCAGAGCTGGTCTTTGCCGTTGATAGGTTCCGAATCCCTTCTGAACTTCTTTTCCGCAAGGGAATTGGAGAAAATGTGAATTCTTGAGAAAATTAGTCCTGTCAGTGTCCCAAGAATTGCCCCGAATGAAATGTCTGCAATTGTGTGCACTCCTTGGAGGACCCTTGCAAGGGATATTATGAACGGGAATGCGAGAATTGTCTCTGATGCAACCCACCTGCCGTTAAGGAAAAAGAGAAAGGAGAACACTGCAAAGGAGACTGTCGCATGCCCTGACGGGAAGGACTTGTCGGTAGGGCAGGAAAGGGTCTTTCCGGCGCACGGCCTCTCAATTCCGAAATGTTCCTTCAGGGCGAGGGAGGCGCCTCCTGAGACGGAGACAATCAGGACAATGAAAATGAATAGCGCGAAAAGCGCATCTTTCCTGTGGAAGAATTTGTGGAGAATGATTCCCGAAATGAACAGACCCCCTATCATGAAAGGTTCGGTAATAATTTCGAGGAGCTTTCCAAAAATTCCCCCAAGGTAAGCTTCCGCAACCATTGAATTCCCTTCCCGCCCGCGTAGTATTAAACGCTTTTGCGCAATTACCGGCCTCCCGAAACCTATTATTTGACTGTAACGCTTTTTGCGAGGTTGCGGGGCTTGTCAACGTCGTTCCCTCTTAGAACTCCCGTATAATATGCGAGCATCTGGAGCGGTATTACGGAAAGCAACGGATATGCGCTCTTTTCCGCATCTGGGAGCTTTATCAGCCTGTCATATATTGGGTTCTCCCTGTTCGAGATTCCTATGACAAAACCTTCCCTTGCTCTGACCTCCATTGTGTTCGATATTGTCTCCTCGTAAGTCTCGTCCGTCGGGTTAATTGAAACAATTGGAACCCCCTTTTCAACCAGGGCAATTGAGCCGTGCTTCAGCTCCCCGGCAGGCATCCCTTCAGAGTGCATATACGCAATTTCCTTGAGCTTAAGAGAGCCCTCAATTGCCGAAGCGAAGTTTATCCCCCTTCCAATGAAATAAACTGAAGGCGCATCCTTTATCTCCATTGAGATTTTCTGTATTGCCTCGCGGTTGTCCTCAATTGTCCTCTTTATCAAAGGGGCCCACGCCTTTACATCAAGGACAGCTTTCTGATATTCCTTCTTCCCCTTCATTGCCTTTGAGAGAAGGTAGAAGCAGGCAAGTGTTGCCGAGAAGGATTTCGTTGCGGCAACTCCCACCTCCTGACCTGCCCGCATGTAGAGAGTCCCAATTGATTCCCTGGTCAACGTTGATCCGAGCACGTTTGCTATTGAATATATTTTGGCGCCGGACTTCTTCGCCATTCGGACAGATTCCATTACGTCCGCGGTCTCTCCCGACTGGGAAACTGCGAGGACAACGGAACCTTTCCCGAGGGATTCCGCGAAATGGGAAAACTCGGATGCCAACACAACGTCGCAGTACTTCTTCGCTTCATTCATCATGAGATACCTTCCGATGAGCGCAGCATGCCGTGAGGTTCCGCAGGCAACGAAGACTGCCCTGTCAGACTTTTTGATGTCCCTAGCCAGCCTCTCAATAATCCCTTTTTCCTGGACCGTTGCCTTGGGAACAGTCTCTGGCTGTTCCTCTATCTCCTTTAGCGTATAGTGCGGATATCCGTTAAGTTTCGCGGCCTCGGGCGTCCAGTCTATTTTCCAGACAGCTTTTTTGACGCTTTTTCCGTCCCTATAAAGTGAGACTTGCTTTCCTGTGAGGACTGCCAATTCCCCGTCATCCATGACGAGCGCCCTGTTCGTGTGGGCGAGGAAAGCGGGAACATCTGAAGCCAGAAAATTCTCTCCCTTTCCAATCCCTATTACCAATGGGCTTGATTTCCTAGCAGCGACAATTTTCCCCGGCTCTTTTTGGTAGACTACCCCGAGAGCATAGGAGCCCTGGAGGAGGGGAAGCACTTTTGCAACCGCCTCCTCAAGTGTCTTTTCCCTTTTTTTGCCGGAGGAAGAAGGTTTTTTCGCGAGCTCTTCGGCTATCAGATGGGCAATCACTTCTGTGTCAGTCTCTGACGCAAAGGAGACTCCCCGGGAAATTAGCCCGCTCTTTAGTTCGGAGAAGTTCTCTATTATCCCGTTGTGGACAACCCCCACCTCTCCAGCATTGTCGAAATGGGGATGGCTGTTTGAAACTGATGGCTTTCCATGGGTTGCCCATCTTGTGTGGGCGAGCCCAGTCTTTCCGAGAAAGGACTCTTTGTCTATCCGCTCTTCCAGGCTAAAGACCCTTCCGACCACCTTCATAACTTTCATCCATCGGCTCCCGTTGTTCAGGACAACAATCCCCGCAGAGTCATACCCTCTGTATTCAAGGCTTTTCAGGCCGTCAATTAGAATCTTCGAGCAGTTCTTCTCGCCAACATATCCTATTATTCCGCACATTTTCCAGCTTTTTTCGGAACCGCGTTTTCTTTAATAAGGATTCTGCAGAAAATAATCAAGCGTTCTGGGGAAACTCCCGGTGGTCGGGGGTATTTCTGGCGCCAATTGTACAGTTCTTTCAACAAGTATTATAAATTTGACACAAAGGGTATTGAAATGGTGTTGGTGGTAGAAGAGGATCGCGGAAAATACCTCGCAAGGAAGGGTGTTCTTGTCTCGGAGGAGAAATTCCATTATCTTCTGAATCCAATGAGAATGCAGATTCTCTCTGAGCTCTCAAAGGAGCCCTCTTATCCGACAAAGCTAGCGGAGAAACTGAGAATCCCCGAGCAAAAGGTCTTCTATCACATGCGGGCTCTAAGGGCAGGGGGGTTTGTGAAGGTGGAAAAACGGGAGGAGCGACGCGGGGGGATTGCGAACTATTTCAGCGTCACAGGAACTGCGTTTGCTGTGAAGCTTCCCGGGGGAAAGGATTTCGCGCTCGCTCTCAAGTCAAAGGGCGGTGCGAGGAATGTCCCTGAAATGTTTGAGGGCTTTGTTGGAAAGGAGGGGGATTTCGACGGTCTCCTTGTTGTCGGCTCTCCCGATTCCCACGGCCCGAACAGGGCGCGGGCAAGGGACGGGCATTATTCGGGGGAAATGGCTTCGGTAATCTCCGGGTTCGCGTCAATCGGAAGGCCTATTGTGCGAACAGACACCGAGCTACGGGAGAGCGAAAGGAAAGAGAACCTGGTCCTATTGGGGGGCCCGATAACGAACATGCTTGTTGGGCTTGTGAACGAGAGTCTTCCCGTTCGCTTCGAGAGGGAGCACAATTGGGACATACTGTCTGAACGGAGCGGAAAGTATTATTCGGAGGAGGACTGTGGAATTGTCGCAAGGACGAAGAACCCCTGGAGCCCTGAAAAGGAGATTGTCGTTGTTGCCGGAAAAAGGTTCTCGGGAACCCGCTCAGCCCTCCTAGCCCTTCTTTTAATGGGGGAGCGCGTGCGCTCCGCTAAATCGGGACTTGTTGTCGAAGGAATTGACCTGAACGGAGACGGGATTGTCGACTCTGCCGAAATCAAGGAGGTTTTCTAGAACAATTCCCGGAGCTCTTTTCCCCATTTGGCGCCAAGGACAATAAGGATTGCTCCAAGACCGAAGAACCCGAGGGAAATGTATCGCAGGGCACCTGTCGGGCGGATAAGCCCCGAGATTGCCTCGTAAATTCCTATCATCACGAGGCCGATATATATTGATGAGAATGCGAACGCGAGCGTTATTAGAAATGTCTCTTTCTTCGAGAGGACAAGATAGCGCTCGGACACTGTTATTCTTTTCAGGATATTCTCCGCCAAGCCCTTCAAGCCCCACGCATATACGAGAAGTATTGCAATTGTTATTATGAAAACAGGGTCCTTTAGCAGTTCGGTTGAGAAATCAGCCATCCCTTGGAAACAACCAAATCCCCTTATTAAATGTTGTTAGGCTTGGCGGTCAATGAAAAAGATTAAATCCTAGTTTCAGCCAGTCCCTCTGGCAATGAAACTGATAAAATTGGGGGAAGGAAAGCAGGATTCGAAATTCCTCCACTTGCTTGATTTGAAGAACTTGAGAGTTCTCTTCAGCAAGGAACCTACTGGCAAGATACGGGTGGAAGTGTGCGAGACAAAAGACGAACCCCCTTACCTAGCTACCCTCAAGTTCTCATTCACAATAAGTCAGGAAGAATACAAGGCAATTACAAAAAAGCACAGCGGGATAATGAAGAGAATGATGCGCGACTTGGAGGACCTCTCAAGGGCAATAAACATCCTCTACAAAAAAAGGAGGAAAATGGGGGGAGGGGAACTGGATGGCGAAAAGGCGTAGCGGAAAGCCAAAGGGCAAGCCCAAGGGAACGGGAGGGAAAGCTTCGTTGTTCAAGATTGTCCATGTACTGAAGGACTGCATTGGTTGCGGGGCGTGCGCATCGATTTCAACAAACTGGAAGGCAAAGGGGGAAAAGTTCGTTCCGAAAAAAACTGACTTGGGAAAGCTTGGCAAAGAGATGCTTGCCGCCGAGTCCTGCCCGGTTAACTGCATCCACATTGTTGACACTGCCCGCAAAAAAAGGCTCATTTGAGTTTGGGAAAATGGCGAAATCTAGGCAGGCTGATCTCTTCGGAAAAACCGCCGGACGGAAGGGCTTTCTCTTCAGAAAGGCATTCTCTCCGGAAAGAAAAACCGGAAGCTCAGCTGAGGAGAGAATTGCGCTGTGGCTCTCGGAAAAGGGGATCAGTTTCAGGATTCACGGGAGAATTGCTGGGAAGGCGCCAATAAAATTCCCTGAAAAAGAGAAATGGGAGATTGTCGCCCGCGCCCTCTCGGAGGCGGACGAATCGGTAGCGAAGTCGCTTCGAAAAAGCTTTTCGATTGAAAAGGCTAGGCCGGAACTATTCAGATGCGATTTTTCAGTTGAAGGGGAAGAGGTTCCTTCCGGAAAGCCGAGGAAGATTCATATCGAATATCTCGGGCTCTATTTTCCAAGTAAAAAGTTCTCGGCCAAATCCCTGAGAAAACGCCACGAGCGCGCAATCGCATATTACACGTTTGTCAAAACTCCGCTGAAAAGGGCGCTCTACAAGAAACTGGGCGCGGAAGTAATTGAAGTTTTGCCGGGAGAACTCGGCTCGCTTGACCGCCTTCTTGCGCCCGTTCTAGGAATCAGCCAGAAAAGGACTACTGTTTCCGGCTATTTCTAAAGGCGAAATAGGAGAAAACAACAAGATATGCCGAGGCTCCGAGTATGAGGAAAATTGATGTGAAGAAAAGTTCAGGGAGGAAAACTCCGGCGAATAGGATTGCAGAAGCAAAACGGAAAACCCGTCCGCCTTCAGCGTGCGTCCTCTCCCAGACCGCTTCGCTCTCAAGGGTCCAAGGAGTCCTTATGCCGAGAAAATAGTTCCTCTTGGTTTTGGGAAGGGCGAGCCCGATTGAAAGGAACAGAAAGAACATAAAGTATGCCATGAACGGCCTTATGTCAGGATTTCCCAGGCTTTGGAAGAAAAGGACAAAGGCATGTAGCCCGGAAAGGAACAACGCTAGGGAAAGCTTGACAATCCCGTATGCTTTGGAAAACCCCTCCCCTGCTCCTTTGTTCGCCGGATCTATTTTCGGGAGGAATTCCAGCAGAGCCAAAAGCCCAAAGAGAATTGCTGGCAGGAGGAATGCGCCGAACGCCCTTCCGGAATATTGATCGGGTTCTCCGGAAATGTTCCAATGGGTGGCAATCTTATCGGGGAGTATCGGATAGGCTATGAAGGACATTATAAAAGTCAAGGAACACGTCAGAAAGGCGAGCTTTCCCCACAAGTCAAGTTTCATTTTGGGGGAAAACAACCATAAACATATTTAATCCATTTCTCTTGGAGGCTTTCCTGAGAAATGCCCCTAACTGTCGAGATGTTTCCGATAAGAAAGGGCCGGCCGTTCATGAGGGTTTTCGCATATTTCTCCGAGAAATTTTCTGGAACTCCTCTAGAAACCCAGTAAGCAGGGCCCTTTTTGGTTTGATGAAAATAACATCCCTTGCGGGGAGACGTGGGCGGACGATAAAGTCTGGCTTACAAAAGTCCTCTCTGGGAAGAGGGTTTATTGGAGGTTCGTTTTCGACAAGTCCGGAAAGCTCATCCCGGAAAAGAAACTAGTAATTCTCTCGCCCGAATTTTACCGGTAGGCTTCTGACAATACGAGGAGGTTCGTCCTTCCCCTTTTGTATTTCTTCACAATTCCCCTTGCGTCTAGTTCAGAGACAATCAGGCTTGCTTTCGCTTCGGAATAAGGGAGGGCTTTCCTCAAATCCCTCTGGGACATTCTTCCTCCAGCCTCCCTGATAATTCTGAGAATTTCCTCGGCTTCTTTTGGGGTGCCTTTGGGGGATTCCCTTGGGAGCCTTTTTTTTGTTTGCTTGCCTTTGGGACTGCGCTTTGTAGCCCCTTTGGAAAATGCCTGTGAATTTTTCCTGTTTGCGATAAAGGCGATGAGAAAAGCTCCAGCAAGAAGCGCTGGGATTATTGCAAGGGAAGAATTTTCGGGAGCGCCCTCTTTGGGAAGCTCGACTAACCCCTCGTTTTCCCCGGAAAAGTCTAGTTCCTCGGAAAAGTAATCGTCCGAAGGAAACAGGATAAAATCTATTCTGTATTCTCCGACATCCGAAAGAACAGTTATCTCTGACGAGTCCTCGAAAGAGACTTGCCCTTTCTCCATTTTTTTAGCGGAAACTGCATAAGTTCCAGGGCCGACAGTGAACGAATACGCTCCTTCAAGGGAGACTATTGTCTGAACAGGGGTAGTGTTTATCGAGAAAACCATCTGGCTTGCTGGCTCAAGAGTGTCCCAGTAATGCGCGCTCCCGGAAATGGATGCTGGGAAGACTGGGGAAGAACAGAGAATTAGGAAAATGAACAAAAGTGCCAAAATCCGGGAGCTTTTCCCCATTATCCAATATGCCTGTAAAACGGGGATATAAAGCTTTAGCTGAAGCTTCGTAAAGCTTTCGAAAGAGTTTATTTAAGGAAAATCCGAGGCCGGCTATTCATGGAAAGAAAAATGGCAAGTGGCGGAGCGTTCGCGGTTCTTGGAATCGCAGTGGCAATGCTCATACTCTTCTCCGGAGCTTTCGCAGCGGGCCAGTATGCCGGGTCCGTAAAGGAGGCGAGGGAGAAAGCCAGAGGCGAAATGAAGCAGGTTGCGGAGAGTTACAGGGAGTCTGTTTCCGAATACAGGGAAGCGAGGAACGACTTTTTGACTGCTAGGCTCGGTTATTCTCAAGGTCTTAGGAATCAGGCATCGGAGAGGAAAGTCTCCCAGGAAGCCCTTCTGGAAAAGGCTAAAGACTATATGATAAGGTCTGCCGACAAACTGACTAGCCTGATAAGCATTGTCAGGAACGAGGCAATCCTCGTCGCTTCCTTCAACTCGACTGATGGGGAGGCTCTTGAGGCTCTTCAGGAAAAATGGCTCTCTGAACTCGATTCGGCGAACGCGTCAGTTGCTTCAGTGAAAGAGAAAATATCCGTCGCAGCTAACAGGACTTCTCTTGCGGAAGCTTCAAGAGAAATGAAAGGCGTCTGGAACAATGTAAAGGCGCTCTCCCATAGGATATACTATCTAGCAAGGGTTGAGAAAGGGTTTGTCCTTTATAGGAAGGCGGTCTCAGTGTCGGAAAGATTGGAGAATAAGACCGAAGAACTCGCAAGTCTCGGAAAAGACACATCATTAGTCTCGGCAAAACTCCATGAAGCGGATTCTCATCTAGACTTGGCCAATTCCCTTTTTGGCTCTGCAAAAATCGCTTTCGGCGGGGACAATATTGTGGAAGGCAACCGTCTGATGAGGGAATCAAAGCAGGAACTCTCTACCGCAATGAAGCTTTTGAGGGAAGCATATACCGAGTACCTGAAAATAGCGAAAGGTCTTGGCAACTCCAACTCGACTGAGGTTGAATGAAGATGGGGAAGGGAACAATCGCGGCTTTCGCAGTTCTTCTGGCATCGCTCGTTCTCCTTGCGGGCTGTGTTGGAAAGTCGGCGAATTCTCAGGCATCGGGAGGAAGCCTCCAATCAGACGTAGCTTCAGTCTCAGGAACTGGTTCGCATGGGGGAATTTCCCAGGACGACTTTTCGAGTCTGGAAAGCGAACTTGCTGGTCTGGAAGGTAACGACTCGTTCTTTGTTGCCGACGAGTTCGAGTCGGATATTTTAGGATAGTTTTTTGCGCGGGGTGAGAAGTCCACGCAAATTTTATTTTCTCGGAAATAATTTAAAGAGCTAGGACAATCTCCCGGGGAGTTTCGAAATGCCTGAAAAAGGACACTCGAAGGAAGCTCAAGAACTGCCGGAGGGGGTTTGCCTGCGGCTTCAGGCCCTCTCTGAAATCCCTCGACCTGTCCAAGTTCTCTAGAGTCAAGACCCTCTCCGGCGCAATGACTGATGCCAAAATTGGCCTTGTTGTCTGCGAAATAATCGAGGAGGGGATGGTGGACGCAACTGTCCGAAAGAGCTATTCAGGGAATCGGAGAGGCAGCAGGAATTACTCAAGTAAGAGCCCAACAAAATGAACAATGTCGAGCTCTATTAATGGGGATATTGCACTCCTGAACTTGAGAGAAACTTGGACATCTCTGAAGAAATAATTAGCGTAATTTACATGACTCTTCCTGCCGGAAGCGAGACTTGCAGCATGGAGATGATTCAATGTCCGGAAAATATTTTGCCAAAAACGCCTCTAAAAAAGCCTGAGGAGTCCTGAAAGGCGAATATCTGAAGAACGTTCCTGTCTATATCCCTGCTTTCAGCGGTTCAGAGTTCTGGCCGGATTTCGGAATATGTTGCCGTAGAATGAAAATTCTTGGAAAAACCGGCAATATATAATCGCTTCCTTGATCTCGAAGACTATACTGCGAAGGTAAATTAGTCAGAAAAAACTAGGCATATTCACTGTTGGAGGAGGCGTCCCTAGGAATTGGGCGGAGCGGGTCGGGCCGTATCTTGACACAATAAACAAAAGGATTGGAAAATGGGGGCTTTCAAACGCTTCCACTATGCGGTCCGGGTGTTCCCGGAGCCAGTCAATTGGAGGAGCCTCTCCGGATGCACATATTCAAAAGTGGTTTCCTAGGGCAAGTTCGTTCCCCAGTCTGATGAGGGCCCGCCAAGTAGAGGTCTATTCGGACGCAACAGGTGCCCGGCCGTTAATTGTCACGGCAGTGATTGAGTGGTTTGAAAAAAAGCTGTTGAGTAAATCCGGTTAAACGGGAAAGGAGTTATAAAGAAAAGAGGGCTTGCTAATTCCAATGGAAATCCCGGTTTTCGTTGTTGTCTTGCTCGAAATTGTCTGGCTTTTTGTCGGTGGCTTTCTTGTCGGAAAGACCGCCCACATTCTCCTCCAGACGGCGATAAAGAAGATTGCTCGGCGGACAAATACAAAGCTTGACGACTTTATTATTGAGGAATTGGACGGGCCTATTGTCGCGATTTCGATTTCACTAGTAATCTACGAGCTCTCCCGCCACATGGTGAACCTATCCGGCCTTCGGGAGATTATTTCTAGATATTCAATCTCAATAACGGTTTTCCTTTTGGCATATTCCGTGGCTGAGGTTGTTGGGGCAATCCTCAGATGGTATTATCTTGAGGGGAGGCAGAAGAGCTACGTAAAGAACATAAAAGTTGATGTCTCCCTCCTGCCTTTTGTCAGGAAGCTATCGAAAATTGTGATTGTGTCTGTCGGGACGACAATCGCGCTTTCATTTATCGGGATAAACGTAACCGGGCTCTTTGCAATTGCTAGCGTTGTGGGCGTCGTCATCGGGCTCGCAAGCCAGGAGACTCTTGCGAACATTTTCGCAGGGTTGGCTCTCCAGCTCGACAGGCCCTTAGCGTACGGAGAGTACCTTAAATTCAGCTCCAATGGGGAGGTCGCGCGCCTCGTGAAAATAGGCCTCCGTAGCTCGCGCTTGGAGGACCTGAACGGAAACTTGATAATGATATCGAATAGCGAGCTCGCAAAACAGAGGGTGACTAACCTCTCAAGACCCACTGACGAGTTCGGCTCGTCAATACTTGTGGAAACTCCGAAGGAAACCGACCTCAAGGCGCTCGAAAAACACCTGAACGCGGCAGTACTCTCGAAGGAGGCAAGGGATTTTGCGGGAATAAAGCGGGAAAAGGTCTCAATTGTCCTTGAAAAGGTCTCGGCAAACAGCCTGACAGTCTCGATAGGATTCGGTGTTTTCTCGCACCCTCATTTGGCAAACGCCAAGGATTTCCTGAACAGGAAAACTTTGGAGTTTATTCTCCGGAAAAAAAGGTGACTATTTCTCCTTTGTTTGGGCCGGGGCTATTTTGCACGCTTCTCTGACCATTCGGAAAGCTCCGGGAGTGTTCGGGTTCTTGAGGAGCGCTCCCTTTGAAAGTTTCTCAAGACCGTCCTCATAGTTAAGTATTTCCTCAAGAGGATCCAAAGGGATCATTTCACCCTTCCAGAGAGAGTGGATAACGCGCCCGCGCTTTTCAGAGATTATTGTCGCAAGGTTCCTAGATTCGTGGTATCCTATTGGGGGAAGGGAGTATATTGGCGCCGGATAGAATGCGAGTTCGCTCGGTTTCGTTATGAAAGCGTCGCATTTCCGTATCTCTGAGGACAACTTGTCAATTGCCTCGAGCCTGTTTGAGTTCTTGGAAATTATTGTCCCTTCAGGACCGGAAAGTTTCTCCAACTCCTTTGCCGCATCTTGGTGATGCCCTACATAGAAGACTATTTCCGGGCGTTTCCCGGGATATTTTGAGAAGGAGGAGAGGAGTTTTTTCATTTCTGGAAGCTGGGCTCCAGCACCCCCCATTGCAATCAGATAACGTTTCGGCTTGTCTTGCGAATCTTCCTTTTTCTTGTCTTCATTTCCTTCAATCCAAGGAGCGCCCCTTATTGAATCCGGATTAACGGGTTGGCCGGTGACTTTCACCCTAAATGACGCATTTGCGGAGGGGATTCCGTCCGAGGAGAGCGCCCTTATTATGTCGTCCTTGCACCGCTCAGACCCCGCGAAATAGTTCTGAGTCTCCTTCCGGACAAAGCTAGGGTAAACTAGGTCGTCTAGGGGCACTATTGCGAACCTGTTGGAATATTCCGGATATTTTGAAAAAACATCTCCGGGGGCGAAATGGAAGGAGAGAATAACGCCCTCAAGCGGGCTTTTCAGCTTTGACGCCTCCATAAGTTTCCTCGTGAAAAAGGAAAGCGCGTCCAGACGCGAGCTCTCCGCCATTTCCCTTGAAGCGTCGTTCCAGCTGTACTGGAAAAAGAGCATTTTCGAGAGGGTTTCGTAGAGGTCCCTTGCGCCCCACTCAAAGAAGCGTGCTGAGGGGCCGGAAATTAGGGAGGGGAAATAAATGAGTTTTGGGACAATCTGTTCTGACTCTGAGAGTAGTTTACGCTCATGGAGCTCCGCATTCACAATCTCCGCCGCCCGGGCAACTGATGATGCGCCCCGGTAATGGCCGTTTCCCGATAGAAGATAGAGGCAGTTTATCAGGAGCTTCCCCTTGGGAGACGACTTCACCGCGCCCGCGATTTCCTCCAATTCGTCATTAGTCAGGAAATTCTGGAATTTTATTGAAGAGTCTTCCATTCGTAGTTTTGCTCTTCGGGGCCCTTTTTAACTCTCGCACAAAGGACAACTGATAAAAACAAGATTCGCGCGGATTCCCCAATGGCAAAGAAAAGGGATTTCGTTGATTTGTCTGACTTGTCCGGAAGGGAGCTTTCCGGGCTAATTTCCCTTGCCGGAAAAATCAAAAGAGCCCCGGCAAGATATTCCCGCAAGCTCTCCGGAAAGACCCTTCTCATGTTCTTTGAAAAGCCCTCCCTTCGGACAAGGGTTAGTTTCGAGGTCGGGATGGAGAAAATGGGCGGGCACGCGATTTACTATGACGTTGCGAATTCCCCCATTGGCAAAGGGGAGACAATTGCCGACACTGCGAAAACGGCTTCCCGCTACGTTGACATAATTTTGGCCCGTCTCTACAGGCACGAGGATATTTTGGAGTTCGCGAAAAATTCGACTGTTCCGGTAATTAATGCGCTAACAAACTATTCTCACCCTTGCCAGATTGTGGCGGATTTAATGGCAATCAAGGAAAAGAAAGGGAGGCTGAAGGGACTGAAGCTCTGCTATCTCGGGGACGGGAACAACAACGTTACTCATTCCCTCCTTGTCGGGTGCGCAAAAATGGGGATATCTGTCTCGGTTGCCTGTCCGGAAATGGTGGAATATTCCCCGAAAAAGGAGGTTCTCCACATTGCCTCCTATGAGGGGGGGAAAACGGGCGCCAAAGTCTCCGTGACAAATGACCCTGAGGAAGCGCTAAGGGAAGCCGACCTTGTTGTGACTGACAGCTGGATGAGCTATCATATTCCAAAGGACTCACAGGAAGAGAGAGTGAAAATACTCTCCCCCTATCAGGTTGACCTTGGAAAAATGTCTCTTGCGAAGAAGGACGCTATTTTCCTCCACTGCCTTCCGGCGAAAAGGGGGATGGAAGTGACGGCAGAAGTGATTGACGGAAAGCAATCGGTTGTTTTTGACGAGGCGGAGAACCGGCTCTGGACAGAGATGGCAATAATTCTCTGGCTCCTTGGGAAGGCGAAGCTATAGATGGTTCCGTTCTCTGGGCTGGAAGAGGAGCTCCTTGATTCCGAGTTCTCCGAATTTGTCAAGGCAATTGATCGGGGGGACAAGGAATCTGCCGAGGATTTTGCCAAGGGGTTTCGGGAACGTTTAGACATTGAGGGTACGAGAAAAGACGAGACATTGGAATGGCTCTCGAAGAAAATCGAAGGAATTGAGAACCACGCGCTCTTCCAGAAAGTGGTTGATTTCGTTGCCGAGCACGACTTGAGCCCTGGGCAGAAGGTTTAGCTGAAAAATAAAAGAAAAATTCCGGAAAACAAATCAACCGGATTTGCCTGTTTTGGTCAGTCCGGACAGCGTTCGTTCTTTCGGACTCACTTGGCTTCCCTGAGTTCAATCTCGATGTTGACGCCCTCTGGGACGTTGAGGCGCATTATCTGCCTCATTGCCCGGTCGTCGACTCCGAGATCAACGAGCCGTTTGTGGACGCGCATCTCCCAGCGCTCCCAGGTCATTGTCCCTTCCCCATCAGGGGATTTCAGTGTAGTGATTTTCAGCTTCTTTGTCGGAAGCGGAACTGGGCCAGAGACCTTCACTCCTGTCTTCAGGGCAATGTCCTTTATCTGGGAGCCAAGGCTGTCAAGAACCTTTGAATCTGCCCCTGACAGCTTTATCCTGGCTTTTTGCATTGTCTTTTCACGTCTCGCCTTTTTACTCAATTAGTTCGTCTTGGGGACAAGGTCAATTACCATTCCTGCGGCAACTGTCTGACCCATGTCCCTGATTGCGAACCTTCCGAGTGGCGGGAAGTCCTTTGCCCGCTCAAGGCATAGGGGCTTTAGGGGAACGCATTTGACAACTGCGACGTCTCCCGTCTTGATAAAGTCGGGGTTCTCCTGAGAAACCTGTCCGGTCTTGGGGTCAATTTTCTTCAGGAGCTCTGTGAATGTGCACGCAACCTGCGCGGTGTGGGCGTGGAACACCGGAGTGTATCCTTTCGCAATTACCGTCGGATGGTTAAGTACAACAATCTGGGCCGTGAATTCCGAGACAACAGTCGGCGGGTTAGACGGGCTTCCTGCAACATCTCCCCTGTGGACATCGTTCTTTCCTATTCCCTTTACTGAGAATCCGACGTTGTCTCCCGGAAGTGCTTCAGTCAGCTGCTCGTGGTGCATTTCAATTGATTTTACCTCTGCCTTAATTCCTGAGGGCATGAAGACAATTGTGTCGTTCGGCTTCATTTTCCCGGTTTCAACTCTGCCAACCGGAACTGTTCCAATTCCTGTGATTGTGTATGCTTCTTGGATTGGGAGTCTAAGGGGCTTGTCAACGGGCTTTTCAGGAGGCGCGAACTGGTCGCACGCTTCCAAGAGAGCGGGTCCGTTGTACCAGGGCGTGTTTGTCGATTTCTTTACAACGTTGTCTCCCTTTAGCCCTGATATTGGGATGAACTTTATCTCGTCAATCTTGTAGCCTATCTGCTTTAGGAACTCTGTTACTGCTTCCTTCGTCCTCTTGAAGGCTTCCTCGGAATAGTTTTCCCTGTCCATCTTGTTGACTGCAATTATCAACTGCTTGATTCCCAAGGTTCTAGCGAGGAAAATGTGCTCCTTTGTCTGGGCCTGTGGTCCTTCAACGCAGGAGACTACGAGGACTGCCGCGTCCGCCTGGGACACTCCTGTAATCATGTTCTTTACAAAGTCCCTGTGCCCCGGTGCGTCGATTATTGTGTAATAGTATTTCTGGGATTCGAACTTTTTGTGGGACAAGTCAATTGTCATCCCTCTCTGCCTTTCCTCTTTCAGGTTGTCCATTACATATGCGAGCTCAGTTCCTTCCATTCCGAACTCCTTCGCCTTGTCCTGGAGCTTCTTCATGTCTCCTTCCGAGATTGCCCCGGTGTCAAAGAGCACCCGTCCGACTGTCGTGCTCTTTCCGTGGTCAACGTGCCCGATAAAAATCAGGTTCATGTGTGCTTTGTTTGCCATTTTTTTGTTCACCTTTTTGGTTGGTAAGTGGCAATGAAGTGCATTTAAAAAGATTTTGTTGGGGGTTTCGTGAGCCCTACACGAGTCTTAAAAAGAGTATTTCTGGAAATCTGCGTGGACAAAAAAAAGATTATATTCGGAGTGCTCGGAAGCGCTCTGTTTTTCGGCCTCTTCTTCCTCCTCTATGAACTCTTCCTCAACCGCCAGAAAATGATAAACGTTGTTGATGAGAGCGGTCTTTTGGGCCCGGTAATAGTCGTCCTCCTCTACATTGTCCAGGCAGTTGTTTTTTTCCTTCCCGGAAGCGTTGTAACAGTCGCCTCGGGCTACCTGTTCGGTTTTTGGAACGCAGTTTTCCTCAATTATTTCGGAAGCCTTCTTGGCACCGCAATACTTTTCTTCCTCGCAAGAAAGGCGAGCAAGTTCTTCGGGTATTCCGGGATTGTCCAGGCGGAAATCGGGTATGTGAGGGATTTTTTCAGGAAAGCTCGCTCCCGGAGAAAGGCATACCTGCTTACACGGGCGGCACCAATGGTTCCTGGCGACACGGTAACGGTTTTCGTTGCTTCGTTCACGAATGGGGACTTTTTCGAATTCATTGTTTTCACTGCAATTGGCGCAATTCCGAAAACTGTCCTCGACACACTTGCCGGGAGTGTTATCAAAGACTATGGGATCTGGAGTTTCCCTGTCCTTTGGGTCTTCTCGTTCCTAGTCCTCCTCCTCATAATTGACATTTTCATTGAGGGGAAGAATGGCCTGATTGCGAAAATACGGCCACCGTGGGGAAATTGGGGCAAAGCGGGAAAGGGGAATGCCCCTGCATCCGAGAAATAGGGCGTTCTCCCGCAATTTTGGGTTCCTATTGGAAGGGGAGCGCTGACGCAGAAAAAGGTCGTTCTTTCCGATCAAGTCCTATTAAAACGGAGTTATTGGAAAAGTTTGTCCTGAAAGGGATACTCGGAAAGAGGGGGGATTGTTTGATTTCGCTCCTCGCAACAGCAGGAATATTCACGGTTTTCGTCAATTCTCCTTTTCAACGAAGGAATTCCTTCCGGTTGAGGAGAAACTCTCGGGCCTTTCCGCAAAGCTATTCCGGCAAATTATTCGTGCGCCGACAATTGTTGGAAAGGTTATGGTTGTCTGGTTGGCCCTTTTCGGCCTTCCTACTTCCTCGTCTCAACAGCAATTTTCCGGAGGTTAGTTAGGCGCTCGACATTGCATTCACCCTTGTGTCGGCAGTTTCGGCACTCTCCGGAAGATGGCGCGGTTGACGGGGGGCGTAACCATCTAAATTTCTCAATGGTTGTTTTCGGGGAAAATGTGGGAAAATGGTTGTTTTCTATGTTGAACGTGGTTGGAAGGGGGACGACTGGAAGGAGCCTGTTTCTCTTGTTGAGAAAGTCGGAAAGGGAAGCGACTAGGTCTCTGCCGAATTGATTGGAACGCCAAAGACTTGCAATTATTCTCAGGCGCAGGTAACTGTATTTCGAAGAAACCGGGGCGCTCATGCGCCCCGTCCATTCTTGCCAATTATTCCTTCTTCTCTTCTTCGGTCTTGAGGCCCTTTCTCTTCCGAATCTCCATTACTGTCGACTCTGTCAAGCCCTTGGGGAGCATCTCGAACCTAGAATCAACAAGGCTCCAAAATCCCCTTCCCTGGGTTGCGCTCCTCAGGTCTGTCGTGAATCCGAACATTCCGGAGACCGGGACGTCCGCCATTATCACCGCGCTTCCTCCCTCATCAATTATTTCTATTATTTTCCCTCTCCTTGACTGCACAAGGCCCGAAGCCGACCCCATTGCCTCGTGGGGTATGTCGATCCTTACCTTCTGTATTGGTTCAAGAAGCCTTGGTTGCGCTCCCGCCATAGATTCCCTTATTCCGTCCCGAACTGCCGGGATTACCTGGGCAGGTCCCCTGTGGATTCCGTCCTCGTGGAGAGTTGCGTCCATCAGTTTCACAACCAGTCCTTGGCACTTTTCCTTTGCAAGGGGCCCCTGGTCAATTACATTCCTCCACCCTTCGAGAACAGTGTCAATTACCTCGGGCAGATGCACCTGTCCCCTGGTCAATTCAATAAAGAAGTTGCCCTTGTAGATTTCAAGGACCTTTTTCGCAACATCCTTTTCCATTCCGAGCTCAATTAGCTTGTTTACAAGCGGAAGGTCTTTGCTCTTGACTCGCGTGTCATAAACATCCCCTTCCTCGTATGCCTTGAAGATTTTCTCAGGAAGAGGCTCTACAATCATGTAGAATTTGTTGTGCTTGTTCGGCGACTTGCCTTCGGCTTCAGGCCCTATTCCCGCAACAGTCTCCCTGTAGACAACTATTGGCTGAGAAACGTTGACCTGGACTTTCCAGTCACGTTCAAGCCTTGTCTGCCAGACATCGAGGTGGAGCTCTCCAAGACCGCTCCAGAGATATTCCCCGGTCTCCTGGTCGATTGTGACCTTGAGGGTTGTGTCCTCCCTTGCAATTGATTTCAGCGCCTCAATTAACTTTGGAAGATCCTGGGGGCTTTTCGGCTCAATTGCCTTTGTAACGACCGGGTCGAACGCGTGCTTGATTGCCTCAAAGGGCTCTATTTTCTCTGTCGCAATTGTCTCCCCTGCCCGCGCGCTCTTCATTCCGATCAGGGCAACGAGGTTTCCGCAAGGGATTGCGTCGACTAGGAGCCTGAAAGGCCCTTTGTAAATTCCGACTTGCTGGACAACTTCCCTCTGCTTTTCGCCAATCAGTTCGACTGTCTGCCCTGCCCGGATTGTCCCTGAGTAGAGCCTTACTGCCGCAACTGTTCCCGCGTGCGGATCGCTTATGACTTTTGTCACAACTCCTATTGTTTGGGCGTTCGGGTCGCAGGCAAGGAGGCCTTTTGCAACGGGGCTCTCCATATCCCCATGCCAAATCCTAGGAATCCTGTATGCCTGGGCTGTGACCGGGTCTGGGAGGTGCTTTATTACCATCTGGAGAAGTGTCCTTGTTAGGGGGATTTTTTTGTTGAGTTCCTTCGAGTTCCCGTCTTCGACAGCCTTTATTATCTGGGCGAACCCAATTCCTGATTCCTTCATTATCGGGACGTTTATTGCCCATTTCTGGTATGCCGATCCGAATGAGACGGAGCCGTCCTCAATTGATACCCTCCACTTTGTCTTGTATTCGTCGGCCGCGAACTTGTAGATTATTTCGTTGACGTTCTGGATTATTTTCACGAACTGTTTTTGCATCATCTCTGGCGTGAGCTTCAGCTCCTTCACATACCTGTCTACCTTGTTAATGAAGAGGACTGGCTTTGCCCGCTCTTTCAGGGCCTGCCTGAGGACGGCTTCCGTCTGGGGCATTACGCCCTCCACTGCATCGCACATAACGACTGCGCCATCCACTGCGCGAAGAGCCCTTGTGACCTCTCCTCCGAAATCGACATGACCGGGAGTGTCAATCAGGTTTATCAGATAGAAATCCTTGCCATATTCCTGGACCATTGAGACGTTCGCGGACTTTATTGTAATTCCCCTTTGCTGTTCAATCTCGTCATAGTCGGTCCATGTCTGGTCGCCTGCGAGCTCGTCCGAAATTATCCCCGCTCCCGCAAGGAGGTTGTCAGTGCAAGTAGTCTTTCCGTGGTCAACATGAGCCACAATCCCGATGTTTCTGATGAATGTTGGCTTGGCCATCAATTCAAGCGTTTTCTGTTTGATTTCTTCCTGCGTTGCCATGATTTTTCAGGAAATCGCCCAGAATTGGTCTTTTTAAGGTTTTTCGGCACTAATTTTTTCTCCGAGCAAGGGGCTTTCGGCCCAGCCTATTCAAGACCGTATGCCTTTCCTTTTTGCACGAAATCTGCAACAGCCCCCCTGAGAATGTGCTTCTCCGGCTGATAGTCGGCAATCGGGAGGGCGAGATAAAGCCCTTCCCTTTCCTGGGGAACTGAGAAATTGGAAACTGTTGAGGCTATTTTGAGTGCAGAGTCGGCAATTCCTTTGGCAACCCCTTTCGCATCAACCGGAAAGAGGGAATCTCTTTTCAGAATTAACCGGTTACCATTTGCAACGGCCGAATAGCCGAGCTCCTCGTATTCGTTCCTGAAAATTTCCGGGCAATCTCCGTCAGGAAACGAGAGAGAAATTTCCTCCGAATACATTCCGCATTTTCCGGGGAAAATTGAGAGGCTTGCGTTGACTTTCGAATCGAGGAGCTTCCAGCCGAAGGAAACCTCTTTCGCGCAGTTCCTGACAGGGTCAATCTCGTAGAGGGTGGGAGTTCCGAGGAAAAAGTGCATCGGTTCCCCTGAAGAAAGGCTCCTCTCAATTTCAGACGAGCTGTAGATTGCAAAGGGGACAATGCGGGGAGGGTGGAGGACTTTTGAATTCTTTCTTTCGGATTTGGGCGCAGGAAGAGAGGTGGTTCCGGAAGAAGCATCCTTTTTCTTTGAAAAATTCAGGTTAATTTTTCCGTCAAACCCGGCGTCCTTGAGAATTTCCTCGCAAATGATGGAATATGTCCTGACAAGCTTCCTTGCGAATTCCGCAAACTCGGCTTCATTGTCTGAAGCGAAGCAGTATTTGGAATAAAGGAAAGAGCCGTCCTCGCAGGATTCGAAACCCTCCTTCGATTTATTCAGATCTCTCCCGAGAATCTGGGGGACTGCTTCCATTGCCATCTGAAGATAATATCCCGAAACCTTGTCGGGGTCGAATGTGTCTGGGAAGGCGATCCCGACTTTTCCCGTATATACAGCGTCTTTTCCTTTTCCATCCGGGACTTTGCAGGAGACGTCCAATTTGAAGCTCTCTAGAACCCGCCCTTCGGGCGCGAGATATTCCTGCTTTTTTCCGGTCTCCAGCGCAGTTCTCGCGATTTCCTCCAATCTCTCCGGGAAAAATACATTCACTCTTGCGGTCATTTACCTCTCGCGCTCCTTTTCATATTCCAGGCATAGTCCGCCCTTCCGGAGAGGACACTTTCAATCTCCTTTCCGAGATTTCCCCTGTCGAGGGGGATTCCGACAGGAACGAACCAGAAACGCCCCTCTTCTCGGGGGAAAAGCTCTGATAGCGCGGTCTTCATGTCAACCGCTGCCCTGAAAAGCTCTTCCTTTGCAGATTCCTTTGAATTTGCGGAATATCCGACAATGGAGAATTCCCGCCCGGCTTGGGAATACTTTATTCCGCAATCGTCCATCCTGTTCCGGAGTCTTTGGACACAATGTTTGTCAAGATTCGCGGAAAGCTCGAAACTGGCGTCAATTGAATAGCCTCCGGCGGAAGGCCGTCCGACCAGTGATATTTTCTTCACTGGAACGTCCATCCAGCCGGACGTGTCTGAAACAGAAACTCTCGGGGAATTCGTCCCCGAAAGGGAATATTCCGCCTCAAGGACAGGTCCTATATAGAAAGTCTCATCCCTCGGATATGTCTCGTCAATTTCTTCCGAAAGGCCAGAGAGCGCAATTGCCTCGAATGGAAGGTGGGGGAATATCTGGTTCGACCCTTTCCATTTTTTGTCTCCTGAATTCCCCGGAGGCAGTTTCCTCGTCTCCCCGATCGCGCTCTCGGTCTCAAGGTCGGCCGGCTCAACTGAAGTCTTGCCGAAATAGTCGGTCTTCTTGAAGACAATGTGAATTGTCCTGCTTTTCGGGGCAACTCCGAGGGAAGCTGAAACGTCCCCGACAATTAAAGTATATTCGTCAAGAAGGCTTGTCACAAGATTTGGGATTTGTCCTTGAGAGACTCCTGAGAAATTTGTCGTAATTGAAACCGTTTCCAAGTTCCCATATCGAATGTCCAAGAAAAAGTTGGTAGTCTTCGACACATTCCTCTTGACTGCCCTCCTGAGCCTTGTCTCGAAATATTCCCTGAGGTTTTTCTCAGGGATTGTCCGTCCTTCGGAGAGCCGGAGGAAGAGCTCTTCCGAGCCCAATGGATTTAGGAAGTCTAAGGAAACTTCCCCGGAAAAATCAGTCTCTTCGGAATCCTCCCTGTATATTTGGAGCTCAATTGGGAGGAAAACATCTTCAAGCTTCCCTATCCCCTTTCCAGTGTAATTGCCTTGGAAGCACGCGTCCTTGTCTGGATGAAGAAGCTCCTTTGGAAGGAACCCCTCGTTTTTCTCCCCGGAAAACGAGTAAAATATCCTTATTTCCCCTTTTCTGCTAGAAGACATTCGCATTCTTCCCCTCTCTGCAATAGTAAAACATTTTTGGTTATATGCTCTTTGGAGAAAAATGCACATAATTGTCCAGTCAACTTTTTTCCGGCAGTCCTTTTTTGAGTAGGGGAATTATCTGAACTTTTCAATGTATTTCTTCAGGGAATTGAAAGCGTCCTAAATCTCCTTTTTCTGGGAGGTTCTCCGGTGAATTGGCGTGTTGAAATCGAACTTGTTAGGATCTCAGATGTTGAAATAGCGCATTCTCATCCCGGTTTTCTCAAGCGCTTTCGCCGGTTTCAGTATTTCCCGGATTGAGAGCTTATTTTGGATGCAATTGTTGTAAGAAGCTTCCCGAATGCCATTCGGAACATGGCAGGGGCTAGGATAAAAAAGATTATCAGGAGGGAAAGGAGGTTTATTTGACTGATTCGGCCTCCGGCAGGAGCCGGAGACTTCGTCTGCCTATTTGGCCGACTCGGCTTGCCTTTCGGTGTTGACTTTCTTTTCAACTGCAAAGCTCTTTGGGTCGTTCTCAGCCGCAGATATCAGTTCATCTACCAATACTGCTGTGAGGTCCTTTGAAGATCCCCTAGATTTGTTGAAGCACCCTTTTGTTATTATTGCAAGAGCCAAATCAACCCTTCTCTGCGGGCTGACATCGACTGCAACGGGCCTTCTTGTTCCGCCCATCATTACCGCAGTTGTCTCCCCTTTCGGAGCAGCGTTCTCGATTGCCCTGACAAGAACTTCGACCGGGTTTTTCCCTGATTTCGCGTAAATCTGGGCGAATGCTGCTTCGACTGTCGCAATTGCCTTTTGCTTCTTCCCGGTGTTCCGAGCTGAAGTGAATATGTGCTTTCTTGAGAGCGACGAGTGGCCTGTGACTGAAATCTTGTTCACAAGCCTCTCGACAATGTTAATTTTGTTCTTCCAGAACCGCTTCTTGACATGCTTTCCGCCCGAGTGCGGGACAATCACCGGCCTAAGGTTAATGTATTCAGAGAGACCCGGCTCCCTGACTTCGACAGAGTAATCGTATTTCCCGAAAAGTTTTGGTGCTTCCATTTTCCTAGCGCCTCTTCTTCTCCTTCTTTCCGCGTCTGAGCTCGAGGACCGCGATTCCGTTGACCTTTGTGACAATCCAGCGCACTCCCGGAATATCTCCCATTGCGCGGCCCATTGCCCCTCCGATTCCCTCGACTTCGACTTCGTCGTGCTCGTCAATGAAAGTTATTGCCTTGTCGCCCGGGGTCATTGCTGTAATCTGCTTTCCGTTCTTCAAAAGCTGTACCCGGACGCACTTCCTGATTCCGGAGTGGGGCTGTTTCGCTTCAACTCCGACTTTTTCTAGGACAATTCCCTTTGCCTGTGGCGCCTTTTTCAGGGGGTCTGCTTTGAGGCGCGTTCCGTAGAATACCTGCCTGAAACCCTTCTGGGAGAGCCGGAATTTCTTCCTTCTCTTTGTGAGCTTTGCTGCTGCGAATAGGCCTTTCGGTTTTTTTGCCATTTTTCGGAAATATCCGCGGGTTCCAGCCTTTTTAAGAGTTTTCAACTAGGGAAAATCAGCAAGTTCAGGCAGTGAATTTGTGGGAAATCTGCGTTTTCAGGTGGGCGCTGAGGCGCCCGGAATCCTCCCTATCTAGGAGAAGGTGGCGGTATTTCCGCCCGTCCTTTGCCTCAATGTCTAGCTCAAGCCCTTTTCCCTTGAGTTCTGCCCGGGAAATCTCGAAATATTCAAGGGAATTTTTCCCCAGTTTCAAGAGTTCGGATAATCCCTTTCTCTCAATTTCCTTCCCAACCCGCGCAATCTCAGGAGCAGTCTTTTTGTTCCCGGGGATTTTGAGGAAAACTATCCTCCTGTTTGTAAGGAGAAGGGAATTCTCCCGCTCAGTTGAGAACGGCAGGTGGAAATTCGGATAAGTTCCCAAACTGGTTATTCCGAAGAAGGTAGCCACAATTCTTTCGTCTTTTGCCGGAAGAACCCCTTCCTTTGCCAGTCTTTTTCTTATTAGAAGCTCTGACTCCAGGTAAAATGAAATTATTGCCCCTGCCATTAAGAGTGATGAGACTGCAATTAACCAGACAAGAATTTTTTTGTCCCCTCCAAGGAGGAAGAGGAGGAAAATCAGGAAATAAATTGCCGGGAAAAGGGAGAGCGCCCGCGTTTTCAGTTCGACAAGGCCGAGGGTCTCTTCTAGTTCCTCGTGCCTGCCAGTCCCTTTGGTCTTCGTTGCTAGGGAATATCTTGCGAATGCCGGGACAATGAATGTTCCGAGGAAAACTAGGGAGAAAACGAGGAAGGCGGATGCGGAAGCCTCGACTGAGAAGAGGTCGAGATATCCAGAGATGAATTGCGGAAAAAGTATGTGCCCGAACGCTAGGGAGAGCCCGCCCGAAAGGAAAAGCGATATTTTTGAAAAAAGTCTCTGGCGCTCGATTTCAACGAAAAGTGTGTGGAATTCGTCCGGGCGGGAAAATCCGGAAATCTCCCTAATTTTCAGGTATTCCCTGTATTTGGAAAGAATTGTCGAGAACAGAGGGAATGAAATCAGGAGAATTGAGAGGCCTGCCGGAAAGCCGAGCGAGTGGTAGAGGAGGAAATATCCGAAGAATATTGAGAGAAGGATTGTTTTTCCGAGGAAAAGAAGCGAGAAGCCCTCAGACGCCCTTTTCGCTGACAGGTTCAGTGACTCGATTTTCTTCCTAGGGCAAGGGGGGGAATTTTTGGGCTTTTGGAACATTTCTTGGAAGGGAAAGAGTTGCCGGAATTTAAAGTATTTGGAGGTAATTTTAGGGGTTTTCTAATTGAAGCAAGGGATTTTGGCTAGATTGGAGGAAAATCAAGGCAAGGTATTTTATTTGCGTATCATATTTTTGGGATTATGAAAAAGGGTGGTTTTGGTGGCGCAAATACAGTGGTTGGCTTGCTTTTCGAGGATAGGGTAAAAATAGCTGATTTATTCAGGAAACTGAAAGGTTATTCTGTTTCTGGAAACAAGATATTTTTCAACAAAGAAGTTGTTGCGGAACTTTATTGAAAGCACGTCCTTTACAAAGGATTCCTTGCTCCTAAAGGAATTGACTACAAAAAAATACTCTCGAAAAAACTTGTTCCGGACGAGGCAGTTTTCATATTAAGGAGAAATGTCGTGCATATTGTTGAGATGAAGTTCCAGCACAGCCCTAGATCAGTTGATGAAAAACTCCAAACATGCGACTTTAAGCTGAAACAATACAAAAAACTATTCTCTTCCTTGAAAACGCAGGTAAAATATGTATATGTTCTGAATAACTGGTTCCAAAAGCCGGAATATAAGGACACTTTGGAATATGTAAAATCTGTTGGGTGTGGTTATTTCTTCAACGAAATACCTCTTGAGTATTTCGGTCTTCCCGAAGAAAGTCAATAGTTCGTTATTATCAGTTCTTTTACTGGGCCCCTACCAGAGGAAACGGAATTTATCGACCTTCTAGCGAGAACCGAAGCTATTTTGAATTCTGAATAAATTTCCTTTATTTTGGGATGGTCGCTGTTTGAGAGCATAACAAAACAGCCCCTTTCTGAAAGTTTCTTGAAAATCTCAGATAGTTTAATTTGATCCTCCTCCGCGAATCCTCCGGTCGAATATGCCGTGAAATTGGCTGTTTTTGACATCGGATAATAAGGAGGGTCAAAATAAACAAAATCGCCATTCTTGGCAATCCAATCGAGCTTATCGAAAGACATTTTCTTTATTTTCGCGTCTTTGAGGAAATAACTGGCGGAAAGAATCAAATCTCTAGATGGAATTGCCGGGTGCTTGTGTTTTCCGTACGGGACATTGAACTCGTTTTGGGAATTAACCCTATAAAGGCCGTTGAAACAGGTTTTGTTAAGGTAAATCAACCTTGCTGCGCTTTCTGCCTTGTCTAGGCCACCGTTAAGTGCTCTTACTTTGTAATAATGCTCTTTCGAGTGGTTTTTCCGGTGTTCTTCCAAAAGATCTGAGAGTTTTTCAGGAGAATCCCTTACTTAGATGAAACAATTTACAAGATACTCGTTTATGTCTGAAAGAAACACCTTTTTCGGTGATCTGTCTTTTTTCACCTGAAAGAAAACGGTTCCCCCGCCCAAGAAAGGCTCTACATAACCTGAAAAACTTTTGGGAAACCTCTTCGTTAGTTCCGGCAGAAGCTGGCGCTTTCCTCCCGCCCATTTGAGGAAAACTGGCAATTGGAACTTCTCAGTCGGCACATTTCCGGAGTGAAAAGGCCCCTTTTAAATTTCTCTAAAATTAATAACGGAAAGACTGTGTCCAAGTATAAATGAGAAAAAAAGAAATCTTCTAAAATGGCAGAAGGAACAAAATTGGTACAATCTAAAGAGAAACCTTTGTTGAAAACTAATAAATTGGTTTCTAGCCCTTTTGAAAAGAAAAAAAGTGCTTTAGCTACTGAGCCGAATGAATTCAAGATGCAGGCAACCACCAATTGGAGTTTTCCTAGGAGGGGCAGTTGGGCAACCCACAAGGGAGATTATCGCGGGAATTGGGCGCCCGAAATTCCGAGAAACCTCATACTCCGCTATTCGAAAAAAGGAGATGTTGTTCTTGATCCGTTCATTGGAAGCGGGACAACTGCAATAGAGGCGAAACTTCTCGGCAGGAGAGGAATAGGAATTGACCTAAGCTCAGATGCAATAAAACTCTCGAAAGCAAGAAGCTCTTTTGAGTTTCCGGATTCGTTCGATCCGGTACTAAAGATCGGGGACGCCAAGAAAGTCGTAGCTTATTTCGGAAAGGAAAGCGTTGACTTTGTCTGTGCCCATCCTCATTATGCGAACATCATCTCGTATAGTGATGAGGATGAAAGTGATTTGTCCTCTCTTTCAGTCGAAGAATTCATAAAAGAAATAGGGATGATTGCAAAAGAATTTTACTCTGTCCTCAAACAAAGCAAGTTCTGCGCAGTAATGATGGGAGACACCCGTAAACGGGGAAAAGTGGTTCCTTTGGGATTCAGGACAATGGAAAAGTTTCTGGAGGCTGGTTTTTCCCTAAAGGAGATAATAATCAAAGAACAACACAACTGCCGAGCGACAGGCTTTTGGTATCCCCAGAGCATAAAGTATAATTTCCTGCTTCTCGCGCACGAATATGTGTTTGTTTTTGAGAAAAGTTAGAGAAGTTCTTTCGTTATTTTCTTCTCTTTTATCCAAGCAAATAACTCTTCGATAGAAAGAATTGAATCGTATCTTCCAGTAACAACAGACACTCAAGTCCTTAACTATATCTTTGAGAAAGACACCAAAATCGCCATTTTTTTCTGCTAGGCGATTTAACGTATTCCAATCTAATTCTTTGTTCTCTTTTGCACGAATTAATATCTTACTTTCAGCAACATTCTCTGCGTCTAATTCTATTATACCAATTCCAAATGCATCCGCCAACCTGTGAGGTTCTTGAAGAAAGTCGGATTCTTTATTTATGTTCAACGCAACTAAATAGCCCTCGTTTGCCCAGCTTGAATTTGAAACTGCCTGAAAATATGATTCTCTTATACTGCTAAAGTTTAGATTTATTTTCATTTCAAAAGAAAAAAATCTTACTAAAGAAATTGATACTTCTTTTTGTAAGTCTATAAAGGAAGATGTGTATTCATCTTCTTGAAAAGGAAAATACACCAAACGAGATCGGAATGTAACCAAGACGACTTCCAGATTCTTGTCTTTCTGGAATTTTCGTGATGTATTGTTTTATTAGCACACCGAATTTGTTATTGCGACCAGCAAAATTCACAAGGTATGTGAATCTCTTTCATTGAACTTCCCGGTGAAATTTTTTTCTGGTAAGTCAAGCACGTTTCCTGCAAAATTAGCAAAATGAAATCTTGTTGGTCTTGTTCCGAATTTCTTGAAATGCGGAGTTACGCTTTTTGAAACATCGTCATAAATGTATGAATTGATGGCCTCCCAAGGAGTTTTTCATTTTGAATTTAATCGAGAAACTAAATCTAACTGAATTGCTTTTTCCCAAATTTCTTTTGGTGATAAAGGTGTTTTAGATTCTTTGAAAACTCGATTAATTAAATCTACAAATGTAAACTTTTCCATTAGCTCAAACAATTAAAATCCAATTAAATATGTTTTCGAGATTTATTGAAGAAACCCAAAAACAAGGCGCCCTAAACAACCTCAATGTCGTCCACCTTATGGTGCCTGAGGAAATATCCCTTGGCCTCAGTCAGCCTCTTCTTCCCGTTTGAAAGGAGCTTCTTCTTGTCATGGGAATCTAGGTCAATATTCAAGACCTTCTTCCCGTCGGACTTTTCCGAATTGTAGGCGCTCTTTATTTTCATCGGATAGAGGATGTTCTTCAGGTACTGGATCGGGTCCTTTGAATACTCAATCAGGTCGACTTTCTTCCCTTGGAGCGCTGTCTCAACCTTCTTTACGTTCGCCCCGCCTTTTCCTATTGCAAGGCCGATTTCCCCCTCGTTAATAATGAAGACAAGCCTGTCTGGGAGAATTACGCAGTCCTTGACATGCGCGTTCGTCATTGACTCAAAAAGGTTGATGAACTTGAAATGGTCCATCCCCATTTTGACGGATTTTCCGGGAGAGCCTGAAGAGGAGGATATTTTCAGAGTAATTCCCACTTTTTCTCCCCCATTTTTTCCGGACTAGTTAGCTTTTTTCTTCTCGGTTTTTGCAATTCCGACTACTGAAACCCTGTGGGGCCTCTTCGAGAGCTCGCCAAGCTCTATGTTGTTTCCGGAGAACGGATGTTCCTTTGCTCCTCCGAGCTTTTCCGCTATTGCCTTCTTCACCTTTTCAGGGGTGTTCTCGGAATATGCAATTATCTCAAGCTTTCCAGCCGAGAGCATTTTCAGGTTTGTTTCTGTTCCTAAGACGAGCTTGTTCTCTGAGATTGCCTTGGAGAGGGCTTTGACGAATTCTTTCTGTTCCATTTTGTTCCTTTTCCCCTTTTTTCCTCTTTTTTAAAACCTACTTTTTGGCTTTGACGACAAGCTTCACAATTCCGGTCCCGACCTTCACAGGCTGGCCTACCATCACATTTTCCACAACGCTTGTCAAGTCGTCCTTCTCCCCGTGGATTGAGGCGGACAGGAGGTGCTTTAGCGGAGTTTCGAATGACGCTCTTGCGAGAATCGAGCCCTTCTGGCCTGATAGTCCGTACCTTCCGATTGCCCGGATTGTCCCGTCAGAGGTCATTGCGTCGGCCGCGAGCATCAGGTGCCTAATGTCAACGTCGTTCACTCCCGCCTTTTCAAGAGTCCCCCTCAATTCATAGATTATTGCGTTCCGTGCAGCCTCTATTCCGAGGACTTTTTCGACCTCGTGGATGTCGTTAGTTGTCGTGCTTGTCGGGTCAACGCCCTCGACTTTGAGCACTTTTGCCAAGTTCGACCCTTCAGTCTGTATTACATAGCTGTCCTTCTCCTTTCTGACCAAGGCATAGCTGATTCCGGGAATTCCCTGAATTTTCGTATCAAGGAGCTTTTCCTTTATTTTGTAGATGTATCTCGCCCCATAGTTCTTCTTCTTGGGCTTGAAGACAGCCTGGTTTCCGGAGAGATCAAACTTCATCCCGCGGACGTTCTTCTTCAGGGATTTGGCAAGAGTCTCATGGTCGAGGCTGTAGTTCTGGAGAGCCTGCGCCTTGAACTTTACAATAATTTCAAGGTTCGCGAGATCCGTTGTAGTTGATTCCACAATCTGGCGAAGAGACACTTCCTGTATTCTTGCCGCGACTTTTCTCGCCTCTTCCTCGTTGTTCCGTATCTCTTCCAAAAGTTTTATTGTCATGCTCGGGGTTGAGGGCTCTTTTCGCGCGTCAAGAATCTCTATTACCCGCGGAAGCCCGTGCGTTACGTTCATTTCAAGGATTCCCGCATAGTGGTATGTCCGCATAGTTAGCTGGGTTCCTGGCTCTCCGATTGACTGCGCTGTGAGTATCCCTATCGCTTCCCCGGGCTCAATTGACATTTTCCCGGCCCTTGCTTCAATTGCCTGGGAGAGCGCCTGCATGTCAGAGTCAGACATTCCTTCCGATTCAGCGAAGGATTCCAGTCTTCTTGATAGGCTCTTGGTGAAATGCTCCGGCCTCTGCGCGTGCGCGACTGCCTGCGACGAAGGCGATGCGCCCTTTCCCGTTTTCTTTTCAGATGATTTTGCCATTTTTATCTAAACCCCCTTCTTTCCCTGGAGCGCCCTTGTTTTCTTTATTGAAAGAAGGCCCTGGTCAGTCTTCGACGGGTCAAGGCCGTCCTCCCCGTACTTGAACTGGACTATTCCCCCTCTCGAGTCCCTGACTGAGAGGTCATAATCGACAAATAGGTCCTGTAGAGCGTTCGAAAGACGCCTGTACATGTATCCTGATTTCGGCGTTCTCATAGAGGTGTCGGTCAACCCTTCCCTTCCGGCCATTGCGACCCAGTAGAATTCGAACGGGTCGAGTCCGCTTCCATAGGAATTCTTGACGAATCCTTTTGAAGCCGCTCCAATGTCCCCTTTCACAAAATGGGGGAGCGTCCTCTCATAGTATCCGCGCTTGACACGCCCTCCGCTGATTGCCTGCTGGCCCAAGCAGGCCGCCATCTGGGCGACGTTTAGCACCTTGCCTCGCGCCCCGCAGATTGCCATTATTATTGCCGGATTGGTCGGCTTGACAAACTGCCTGACAATTTCGACAGCCTTGTCCCTTGCCCTGTTCAAGGCACCCATTATCTCCATTTCCAATGTCTGCCTTGCGGTCATTCCCGGAAGGGCTTCCAATCTATCTGCCTTGTATTCCTCAATAAGGTTAAGGGATTCCGCTTCCCCTTCAGACAGCACTTGGGCTACTGAAGCTTTGGCTGATTCCGATATTTCGAAATCCTCAATTCCTACGGAAAAGCCGGTCTTCCTGAAATAGGCGAGGCCGAGCTGCGTGAACTTGTCAATGAATTTCTTCGAGGCTATCGGGCCGTATTTCTGGGTGAAATAGTCAAGGAGCTTTCCCTCCCCAGATCCTATTGCCGCTCCGTCAATTACGCCGGTCTTTAGAACCCCCTTTTCAATCAGTACATGGGTCTTTGTTGCGCAAGTCTCGGGCGTGCAGTTCCTGCATCCGTAGAACTTGCATGCCTTGCTCCTGAATGAGAGGGTCGCGTCCTTTGGAATAATCATGGAGAAAAGCTCTTTTCCGGAGATTTTCTCGCCCTCAATTGAGACATCCTCAATCCCGGCTTCGAAGAGAAGCTGGTTAGCCTCGTTCCTCGAAACCTCAGTTTCCGGAAGAGTCATCAGATACAGAGCAGTTATATGGTCCTGATGGCCTCCGACAATCGGTCCTCCGTACCTAGGAGACCTTATCTGTTTTGAGACAGTCATCAGTTCCTCGGCCTCTATTGACGCTTCAAGGGTCTGCGGAACGTGCAGGTTCATTTCGTCCCCGTCAAAGTCCGCGTTATAAGGAGGGCAGACCGCTGGGTTCAGCCTGAAAGAGTGGTAGGGAAGCACCCGGGCCCTGTGCGCCATTATCGAGAGCCTGTGAAGGGAGGGCTGCCTGTTGAAAAGGACAATGTCCCCGTCAACAACATGGCGTTCTACAACCATTCCCGGCTTCAATTCTTCAGCTACCTGTTCCTTGTCATCCTCGGTAATTCTCTTCTTCCGGCCGTCCGGGAGAAGGACATAGTTCGCCCCTCCGACCTTGGAAGGTCCGTTAAGTATGAGCTTCTTCAGCCAGTCAAGGTTACGCTCAGTGACAATTTCGGGGACTGTGAGTTCCTTTGCGACTTCGCTCGGGATTCCAACTTCCTCAATTGATAGCTTCGAGTCAGGGGAAATAACCGTTCTTGCTGAGAAGTTGACGCGCTTTCCGGCCAGGTTGTATCTAAAGCGCCCTTCCTTGCTCTTTATTCTCTGGGCAATTCCCTTGAGAACGCGTCCTGCCCTGTGCCTTGCCGGGGGGATTGACGCGACCTCGTTGTCTGTGAATGTGGTGACGTGGTACTGCAGGAGTTCCCACAAATCCTCGATGATTACTGACGGAGCTCCTGCTCCCATGTTCTCCTTCAGCCTTAGGTTAATTCTCATAATATCGACTAGCTTGTGGGTCAGGTCGTCTTCCGCCCGCTCTGACGAGTCAAGAGTAATTGAAGGTCTAACTGTAACTGGAGGCACTGCCAATGCGGTCGTTACCATCCATTCCGGCCTTGCCGATTTCTGGTCAATTCCGAGAAGCAGGAGGTCTGAATTCGGGACTTTTTCCAATTGGTCCCTGACGTCAATTGGCGTCAGCTTATCCTTGTCCCGATAGTATGTTGTCGGCTTTTCGAACTTTATCGGAAGGGTCTTCTTCCCGCAGTGCGGGCAATTCTTCCCCCTTGCAGCGAGCCTGTAGATTTCAGGGACAAGCTTCCATTTGGAAATGTCTGTCTGCTCGCGATCAATATTGTCGTAGAGCTTTTTGTATTTCTGGTTGGCTTTCTCATCAATCTTTATCCGCCCGCATTCGTGGCAGGTTGCGGAGAGTATCCGGTATATTATTTCCGAGAATTTTATGTGGATTACCGGTCTTGCTAGCTCAATATACCCGAAATGGCCCGGGCATTCCCCGACCCTTGACCCGCACGTCCTGCACCGAAGACCTGGGTCGACAATTCCCATACGGGGGTCCATTAGTCCCCCTTCCACGGGAAAGCCGTCCTGGTCGTATAGTTCGGACACCGTCACTTCAAGGGTGGAAAGTTTCCTTATTGCCTGTGGACCTAGAAGCCCGAAATCTATTGAGCCTATTCTTTTCTTGATTATTGGTTGTGCCATTTTTTCCTCTCCTTTCCTAACTCTTGTTCTCAAGCCTCAATTTCGGGAAAACCCCGATGCTCATCAGTTCGTGCAATAGAAGGTGGAAAGCGTAGGAGACTTCGACGAACTCGATTTTCGCGCTCTCACCGCACATTGGGCAGTGGCTCTTCTCCTTTTGCTTGTCATATACTGCCGCGACTCCGCAGGACAGGCATATTGGAACTGTGGTCTTGTCCGAGTCGAACCTCTCTTTCAGGAGAAGCGACGCTCCGTGGGCAACAAGGCAGTCCTTTTCCATTTCCCCCATACGAAGACCGCCTTTCTTCGAACGCCCTTCTGTCGGTTGCCTTGTCAGTATCTGCACAGGCCCCCTTGACCTTGCGTGGAGCTTGTTTAGCACCATATGCCTGAGTTTGTGGTAGTAGATTACTCCGACGAATATGTCGGCCTCGAAGCGCTTGCCGGTAATTCCGTCATAGAAGACCTCTTTTCCGTCAGGCCTAAAGCCGTTCTCTAGGAGGACTTGCTTCATCCCATCGACCGGGTTCTCTGAGAATGCTGTCCCGTCAACATATTTTCCGGAAACGCTCGCGCCCTTGCCTGTCAGTATTTCCATTAGCTGGGAAACTGTCATTCTTGAGGGTATTCCGTGGGGATTCGCTATCATGTCGGGAACTATTCCGTTCTCGGAATATGGCATATCTGTCTGCTCAACTAGCATTCCGACTACTCCTTTCTGGCCGTGCCTTGAGGAGAATTTGTCACCGAGTTCCGGAATCCTATCGTCCCTCACCCGGATTTTCGCCATTTTGTGGCCTTCTTGATCCTCGGTTATCAGGACAGTGTCAACCCATCCGCCCTCTCCGTGCCGGACAACAATTGAGCTCTCCCTTCTCGACTCCGTCCCTCTCCTGAATATGTCGACTGCGCCAAGGAACCTTGGGGGACTTGTGCGCCCGATAATAACGTCGTCGCTATCTACCCTTGTTTCAAGCTCAACTAGCCCGTCCTCTCCCAAATTCCTGTAGAGGTGCTCCATTCTGTATCCGACAACATCCTTCTGGGGGACTTCAATAGTGTCCTCCTGCCCCGAAGGATGCCTCTGCTCCTGCGTGACATAGGGCCGGTAAAATGTGCTCCGCCCGAGTCCCCGCTCAATTGAGCCCTTGTTAATAACAACCGCGTCTTCCATGTTATACCCTTCCCAGGGCATTAGAGCGACAATGAAGTTCTGCCCAGCCGCATGGTTGTCAAAGCCGATTACTCCTGTTAGCCTGCTCCTGACAATCGGCTTTTGGGGATAGTGGAGAATGTTCGAATAAGTGTCGAAGCGGGTAAGATAGTTCGCAGTGTATATTCCGAGCGCCTGCTTCACCCCTTTTGACGCTCCGTAGTTCACGCGGTCTCCCCTTGAGAAATTGGCAAAGGGAACAAGGCTTGCCGGAAGCCCGAGTATTGTCACAGGGTCTATTTCCATGTGCGTGTGCTTTTTGGTGAGCTCCTTTGGGGTGAGCGCTACCAGTGCCTCTTCTTCCTCGTCAGCGTCAAGAAATTCAACTTTTCCCTCACTAAGGAGGTCTTTCCAGGAAATCTCCTTCTTTCGGAGTTTTGCCAATTCCTCCTTTCCTACCAATGGATTGCCATCCGAGACAATTATCAGGGGCCGGACAACTCTTCCGGCATCCGTGAATACCCTGACCTCTCCCAAATGGGCGAGATATGCAATTGTTGTTTCAGGCAATATCCGTCCGCTTCGCCTCTCTTCCTTCAGCCGTTCAACAAGCGCGCGCCCGTCCTCGTGCCGTCCGACAAACCGCCCGTTCAGGAAAACGTCCGCCTTTTCGAATTTCTGATTTTCCGATATTTTAGCCATATGATTCTCTGTCTCCTTTTTGTCTTGTTCCTTTGGAATTATTTCTTGCCAGAATTTTCCGCGAGTTCCACTCCGTTAGATGCGAGGAATTTCCTAACTTCGCTCTCGTCAGTCCCGTGGGTAACCCTTGCAGTGAGCGCCAAGTTCTTCCTGAGGCCGATGTTCTGTCCTTCAGGAGTCTCTGACGCGCAGAGCTTTCCCCAGTGGGTTGGATGTAGTTCCCTTGCCTCGAAATGTGGTTGGGACGTTGTCAGGGGGGAAAGAACCCTTCTCAAATGGGAAAGAGTGTCCAAGTAATTGAGCCTTTGGAGATGCTGGGAAACTCCGGTTCTTGAGCCGACCCAGTATCCTGTTGCAAGAGCGCTTCGAAGGCGTCCTGTGAGGAGCTGGCTTCTGACAATTGTCTCTATCGGTGGCTCCCTTCCCCTCTTTGTTATACGCTCAAAAGAGTATTTCATGTCGTTGACAATTGCCTTGAAGGATGCGCGGAAAAGCTGTTCCATTAGTTCCCCCGCGAGCTTCAGGCGCTTGTTCGAATAATGGTCCTTGTCGTCCTCTTTCAGGAAGCCGTAGTGGAGTTTTATCAGGCGCTCCGTTATTTTCCCTAGATATATTGCTTTTTCTCTGCGGGAGGACGGGCCCCTTCCTATGTGGGGGAGCAGATACTGGTCAATCAGTTCCTGGACTCTTTGGACGCGGTATTCCTTGCCCTGCCCGATTTTCAATTGGCGTCCTATCCAGTCGAGGGCGTCCTCAACGTTCTTTGATTCCTCAATTGTCTCGAGGTTGACCATAACGTCCTCCATCAAATCTGGATTTTCGGATATCGAGTTCCCTATTTCCTCATCGCTCTCAAGGCCGAGAGCCATCACCAGTACCCCGACAGGGAGCTTTGCAATTCTTCCGAAACTGACCCTGACTGTCCCGTCCTGAAGGCGCTCGAAAAGATGTGGTATCCTTATTCCGGGAGCCTCGGAAAAAAGCCTAGCGGCGTGGGTGACCGGCCCGTTCTTCTTCTCCTCAAGAAGGGGTGTGTTCGGTCCCAAATCCTCTATTGCAATTAGGACGCGCTCAGTCCCGTTAATTACGAAATATCCGCCCGGGTCTGTCGGGTCCTCCCCGTTCTCAATTAGATCACGCACGCCCATTTTCGAGAGATAGCACGCGTTGCTCTTGAGCATAATTGGAAGGCTTCCGAGTTCGGCAATTACCGGATCCTTCCTTATCCCGTCCTGCTCAACGAAGAGCTCTAGAGTTATGGGAGCCTCGTATGTTATCTGCCTTATCCGAGCCTCGAACGGGAGGATTTTGTTCATTGAGCCGTCAGCTTCCTTCACAACCGGGTTTCCTACAGAGACATTCCCAAAGCGGATTCTGTATTCCTTGGCCCCGTGAGGTATTATTGCTGGGAGAAGCTCTCCTGTCTCGTCAACTACTGCCTGCATTCCGCGGGTCATGAAGCTGTTGAATGAGTCGATATGGTGGCGGACAGTTCCGTATTCTTCCAAAAATGCCTTTACAAGTTCTTCCCCGAGATCGTTCATTTTCCTTTTTCACAGCTCCTTTGAAATTTTTTTTCCCAGAAATTCCGGAAGATGCCTCCCTCCGAAATGAAGAAGTTTGAAGTTCTGCGATTTTTCTCCGCCAGCAATCCTCGAACTGTTGAGCTGATTGAATGTCGCATTAACCGTCCGAAAGCCGGCTGTTGGGGCAAAGGAGGAGCGTAAAACTGCAGGGGCAATTGGTCCCTGCGGTTTCGTGGTGGGCCGGGTGGGATTTGGACCCACGACCACCTGGTTTCTTCCTCCAGGGGAGATTTCTCCCCCCTGAAAATAAAAGCCAGATGCTCTACCATGCTGAGCTACCGGCCCTTCTTTTGCCAGTTTCTCCGAAAAAAGGGCGGAAGACGGGAGAATTATCTCCATTGTCTTCGTTGCTTGTTCGAGTGGCGTCCCGGTCGGGATTCGAACCCGAGTCATAAGCGTGACAGGCTCATATGCTAGACCACTACACCACCGGGACAGCTTTTCCCTGTCCCTCGAAAGCACTTGTTCGCATCCTCTTGCTATAGATGAACGCGCTTCCGGGGGAAAAGGGACCACTGACACATCGGGGAAGCCGAAAAATTGCTTTATAAGACTTTTGGTTGGGTTCTCCTAAGCATTCGGGCTCCTTTCTGCGCTTGCCTCAAATATTCTAGAATACTCCCCTGATGCTTGGGAGGATTACTCCTAGAAGGAGGAACGCAAAAATCCCTAGAGTGAAGAGGACAAACACTATTATTGCGCCAATCGCTTTTCCTAGGGAGAGCTCGTTTAGTATTATCAGCCCCTTTGCTAGGAGAACGAGGGAATATCCGAACGCAAGGAGGTCTATTGGAAGGAGAAAAGTGGATATCTTGCCGATTGGCAGGGCCCTGACGAAAATTGGTATTGCTGCCGAATATGCGACAGCCTTGAAAGTCTCCTTCCAGCCGTTCTTTCCGATGAAGAGCTTCGATATCACTATTAGGACAACTGATGAATAGAGAAGAGCTACAAGGTTTAACGCAATGAATGAAATTGGCGAAAAGGAAGAATATCCTCCCCCGTAAAAGAAACCGGAGAATCCCGAGAGAACCCCCGAGACAAGAACTATTGTCGCGAGGAAAATGAATGTTTTCCAAAATCCCCCGTTCTCTTTGCCCTTCACCTGCCGGAAAAGCTCAGAGGGATTTGAGGCGAGAAGGGCGATTTGTTGGAAAAAATCAGGCGCCATATCGGATAAAAACACGAATTGTTTAAATAAATGCCTTGCTGTCAGGGAGGCATGAAAATAGAGCACGCGTTTTTCATAATGGGGATAATCTTCCTTTTCATTACAATAGGCTATTTCACATACGGATATATTCTCGGATTCGCAAAGGAAATAAAGACTCTCCTCCTAGTCCTCCTAGCGGGGGCGTTCTTCTTTGGCGGGGAATATCTGAGGGAGAAGGGGTTGTGAAGAAAAATGCTGACTGAACTTACAGGGGGAATTGTTTTCTGGATTGGACTGATTGCCGCAATAATACTCTATGCGAACTTTCGCAAGTTCAACCACCTCCTCTATCTCGTCTCTATCTGCGTCTATGTTTTCACTGTCGGATATGTTATTGAGGCTTTCAATCTTGGGAAAAACGGGATACTCGGGCTCCTTGCGCTCTCCTCGGTCCTGATGATGGGCCTCGGATACTATTTCATGAAGAAGTTCAGCGGCAAATCGGGAAAAATGCCCGTTGTGAAGTGAGATGGAAAAATCCCTGAAAATACTCTTTTTCTTCGGAATTGCCTTTGCGCTCGTCTTTGCGGTGAGCTCCTTCGGCCCGGCCTTTGTTGTCGAAAAGAAATCGGTGGAGGGGCTCCTTCGGCAGGACATTTTCTACAGAGACTATTCGACTTCCGCGAATAGGCGGGTGGTTATCCAGGAGATAACTGTTACTAACAGCTATTTCCTTCCGCGGTCGTTTGAGCTTCCGAGAGTCTCGGCCTGTCTCTACGATTCGACCGGGAAAATGAAGGGCCAGTCTATTGGCATCTCCTACAGCTCCTTTGTGAAAACGGCATCTCCTTTCAGTGAGCCTGCCCTCGGAGAAGTCCTCTCAGACAGCGTTTCAATGAAATCGATTGGATATGGCTATTCTTCCGGCCCGGCATACGGAGCGGTCGAGCTCTCGGCAAGCGAGAAGAAGACAGTTCAACTCCTCCTTGACTCGAGATATTACTATGGTCCGAAGAACGACGCCAATTCCTACAATGAAATTCTCCTGATTGAGACGGAAAAGGGCGAGGACAACTACGACCTCTGCTCTCGGGTTGGAGACGAGGAACGGGCAAAGGCTACAATAATCCCGCTCTCCGGCTATTATTATTCCTCTACATAGTCCCAATGAAACGGAAAATCTGCCCTTGGGCAACAAGAACAGGAAACCCGCTCTATCTTTCTTATCACAATTCAGAATGGGGCATACCCTTGGTTGATGACAAAAAGCTCTTTGAGTTCCTCCTTCTCGAGGGCGCGCAGGCTGGTCTCTCTTGGGAGACAATACTGAACAGGCGGAAGAATTACAAAACAGCGTTCTCTGGATTTGATTTCAACAAGGTTGCCGGATTCGGGAAATGGGAGGTCGAGAAGCTAATGAGGAATCCTGGCATTATTCGTAACCGCCTGAAAATAAGTTCGGCAGTCTCTAACGCGAAAGCGTTCATCCGCATAAGGGAAGAGTTCGGGAGCTTTTCCAAATATTTCTGGGGTTTTTCCGGAGGGAAGCGGATTGTTAACAGGTTTCGTTCCCTGAAGGAAATTCCCGCAAAAACGTCCATCTCTGAAAAAATCTCAAAGGACCTGAAAAAGAGGGGAATGAATTTCGTAGGCCCGACAATTGTGTATGCATATATGCAGGCAGTGGGAATTGTGAATGACCATTTGGTTTCCTGTCCAAGATGGAAGGAGATTGAACGGGAATTCAGGGGAAGGAATTTTTTGGGCAAATAGTTGTTGTCCCCTTGGCTGAGCCAATAATTTCATTGTCTGCAAGTCCGGGGGAACAGTTCGGATGTGTTTTCCTCAAGAATTAGAACTGGTCCCCTGGGCAGGATTTGAACCTGCAACAAGTCGATGGCTGCGCCGCCTTGGGCCCAAAACCACCTTCTTTGTGAGAATGGCTCCTAACCAAGCTGCCCTCTCTCCCTTTTTTGGAGGATAGGACGGCTCTACAGTCGACCACTCTGCCAGATTGAGTTACCAGGGGTTGACGGGAGGGAACCCTTCTCCGCCCTTTAAAAACATTATTTTTCCCCGCTCCTCATCCTGAGACAAGATAATTCGTTATCCTGATAAGGGGGTCTTCCAAGCAGGACAAAATTCCTTCTGGACACGGCGGTCTTTTCCGAATTCGCGGGACCGAAGAAACCGCAGATAATCGCGCCGTCAGTCTTGTTCGCATAATGTCCGGCGCCGTCCGAATCCGAATTGCATTCAATTCCGACATATTACCCGCATTCGGAGACAACTAGGAATCCTGAATAGACGGGGTTTGAGGAAAGCATTTCCCGATATGGGTTCGCCCGGATTAGGGCGAAAGCAATGAGGGCGACAATCAGGGCAAAAAGCAGGTAAAATAGGAGGATTCCTCTTGAAATCGGAGCCAATTTCGCTGGGCTGTTCTCAGCTGAACCAGTTTCCAATGAGGAGGGCGCGCCCAATTCAGCTTCAGACGTTCCTTCCGCATTCAGCAGTGTTCGATCTCACGAACCCTTCCCTGCCATTCGGGGAAAGGAAGCGGACATTCGCCGCAGGAAGGTCAATTGAGCCGAGAACGCCAACAGTTGTCCGTATTTTGTAAGTTATTACCCTCTCTTCCCCTCCTTTCAGGGTCTCAAGGGGCCAGATGAGCGCGCTCTCGACTTTGTCCGCCCGGGTTTCGCTCGGCTTCATTGTCCCGAATTCGACCGGCTTTGCAAGCTTCGGGACATAGTCAGTCAGCACGACTTTTGAGAGCTCCTTTTCAGTGTTGTTCCGAATGTGAATTGAAATTGTTGCCTCAAGAACATCTTGGGAAATCCTCTGCTTTATCACTTCTTTTGATACTGAGACTGCCCTTATCCTTTGCCAGGCAAGAAGAATCAGGATTGCTACGAGTATTGTCAAAAGGACTGCCGGAAGGTAGGAAACTGAATATGTAAAGAGCCGGGTTTTCTCCCCCGCTTTCAGCCCGTCAAAAGTCCATATCAGGGAGAGCATTCCGCCTTCCGCCGGAACAATGTTCGGGGCTGGGTCAGCTGTCAGGAGATATTTCTCATACCAGTAGATTTTTTCAGATATTGTCCCGCCAACTGGAACGTTCCCGACATTCTCATAGTGTATTGTGGTCTTTCTCGAGAAAAGCCCTCTTGAGGTCGCTTTTTTCTCGTCTAGTTTCCTAACTTCCGAGACTCCTATTGTTTTTCGTGCGGACGCTATTTTCCCAATATCGGGTGAGGACAGAGTAGCTACAATATGATATGTCCCGGGGATGAGCTTTTGGCCAAGGGGAATTGTCTGGGAGAGGGGTTTTATCGGCTCCTTTTGGCTTGTTACTGGGGAAGTGTAGCTGTATACTGGCCTTTCCTGGGAATCAAGGAGCTGGAGAGTAATATCGAGCTCGGGGAATATTTGCTTAATTGAGTGTATTTGAACCTGTGTCTGGACGCTTTCCCCGGGAGAATAGCTGGCTTTTTCATCGAAAATCGAGACAATGATTTTTGCCGGGTCAACGAAATCAGTCTTTTCTTGGACAAGGTTCATTATCATGGTCGGAGCGACATTGAGATTCTCCCAGACATTTTCCCCTATCTTGTATTGGACAAGGAGGCTGTATGCATAGTTTCCTCCCGGAGAATTTGGGAGGGGCTTTATTTTCAAAGGGATTTTCAGATATTCGCCGGAAGGTATTTTGACTGAATAGTCGTACGGAAGAACCCAAGAATCTGACGAGGGTCCCGAGATTGTGAGAACTGCCGAAACCTCATCCGAATGCTCGTTGAAAATTACCGCGTTGAACTCGGCAATTCCCCCTTCCTTTATTGATGGAACAACGTTCTCGACTGAAACAGAAATAGGCTGGTTAGCGGAAAATACGGAGGAAAATTGAGTCAGAAGCAACACTATTGCAAGGAAAACTAAAAAGCGTGTTTGTTTAGTCATTTCGGATGTCACTCTCTCCGGTAAAAAAACGCCCGTAGTATAAAATGGTTTTCTGAAACGGGGGTGTTTTCAGGGGAAAGGCTTGTTTAGGGGGGTTTTCGGTTGTTTTTTGGGAAAACTTTGGTTGGAAAAGATCTCTGGGCCGAGCGAGGTCAACACCGGCGCGGATGCTTTCGGGAGAAGAAAGGGAGCTTGAAGTTGGTGGGGATGACTGAAAGGATGTCGCACGACTGGGCGAAAGCAAATGAGGGGGTTGAGAAAGGTACGAAGAAAAATCCACACCAAACGCAATTAAAATTGGAATGCGTTTGGTGGGGGAACCGAGATTTGAACTCGGGTCGCGAGGCCCCAAACCTCGAAGCCTGGACCAAGCTAGCATATTCCCCCGTTTGGGTTGTTGGAAAAATGAAAGTTTCTTTTTATAAAAGGTTTGAGGGAGCTGTCAATCTGTCGGGGTCAGGAGAAACCCAGAACTGGGGGGCGACTAGCCCCGCGGGTTGGCATAGGCTAGCATATTCCCACGTTGTTTTTTTTGGTTTTCAAGGACAGGACATTTCTCTTGTTTATAATCCGAAGGAATTCGCGGGTTTTCTTTTGATGTCTTTTCTTGTTTATAATTAGGATATTTTCCCTGTTCTTTTTCCGAGGGCCCGGCCGGTTGCCGAGAAATATCTCCCTATTTTGATTCGTAGGGACTTTGCCTTGGGGCTTGTTTTTGAGGACAATTGCCGGAAAAAGGTCCTGAAGTTCTGCTTCTTCCAGGGCTTCCTTGTTCCTGAAAATGTTCCGTCCTTTGCCAGTTCTCCTGAGTAATCCCACGGAAAGTCTGCGCCTGTCGCAAGGCAGAAAAAGCCAACAAGAGTCTGGGTGGTGTGTTTGAGGACGCCGTTCTGCAGTATCCTCCTAACGGATGTCCGAAGCGTCATCTTCTTCGAGAAAATACAGCTGTGCTTCTCCCCGAACCTCATTGAGAATTCCGCGTCCTCCAGATATTTCAGGGATTTGTCAAAACCACCGAGAGCTAGGAATTTCCTTCTGTCATATGCGCAATTCGAGCCTATGAACACACAGAGCCCAGTTTTCGCGCTAGCAGCCATTAAGCTGTTGGATATTGTGAAATAGCCTTTTTCCTGGAGTTTCCCCCCGATTGGAAGGACAGGCCCCCCGGCTCCTGAGAACCCTTGGAAAATCAAAAAGCGTTTTACAGCTTTCAGCCAGCCTTTTGGGACGGCGCAGTCCGCATCAACGAATGCGACGATTTTCCCTCTTGAAAGATTCGCTCCGATGTTCCTGGCATATCCTATGGATTTTTTCTTCTCTATTATGACAAGGTCAGCAAGCCTTTCTGCAACCTTCACAGTCCCGTCTTTCGAGTTCCCGTCAACAACTATTATCTCGTACTCTTTCCTTGGAAGGCTCTGTTTCAGCAGGGAGTGAATGGTCCGGCCAATGTATTTCTCCTCGTTTAGGGCAGGGATTATTACGGAAATTATTGGTTTTTTTTCCTTGTCCATTTGACTGCTCACCTGTCAATTGCCCCGTGCTTTTTCAGGAGGCGCCCGTATTCCCAGGGGAAAGGTTTGTCGAAAAACAGGCAGTAATAGCCGACAACGACAATTCCGAGGATCTTTAGGAGGCCCATCTGTGAGAATCGTCTTGGAGATGTCATCATTTTCAGCCTTCTGGAGACTTTGCAGGGGTGGCCGGCCCTCCTGAAGCGGAAAGACATATCAACATCCTCCATAAACTTTATCTTCTTATTGAACCCGCCGAGATTGAGGAATTCCTTCCTCGAATAAACGCAGTTGAACCCGACGAAATGGTATATCCCGAGCCAGGAAGTTGCCTTCCAGTAATAATCTAGTATGAAAAATGTGAGCCGGTCTTGCCACCTCGGGTTTATCGGGACTCCGAACCCGCCCATTCCCTTCAATTTCTCGCCTTTTCGCTCAAAAGTCTTCTTTATCCGGAGAAGCCAGCCACGGGGAGCAATGCAGTCGGCATCGACGAACGCGACATATTTCCCCTTTGCTTTTTTCGCCCCGACGTTCCTTGCCTCCCCTATCGACTTTTCGTTCTCATAGAAAACTTTCGCTCCAAGGCTTCTTGCAATCCGGACAGTCCTGTCAGTCGAGCGCCCGTCAACAACAATTATCTCGTACTCCTCCCGGTCGAGAGATTGGTTGAGGAGTGAGCGGACAGTCCTGCCAATGTATTTCTCCTCGTTCCAGGCAGGTATTACCACCGATATCAGGGGGGCTTTCTTTTCTGACATTTTTCCCTTTTCAGGAAATCAACCCCATTTATATAAAGAAATGCGGAAAACGCCGGGAAAAATGACTATTGACTCAATAGCGCATTTCCACGATTCCTATGCTCTTACTGCAAACGGAATATCAACAGCATTGACCGATCTCGCGGTCGCGCAGGTCGGCCTCGGGCACAGGCCGTTCATAATTTCCGGAAGCGACGAAACCCGGAACTATTTCCGGGACGGGGTTGAAATCTCCCTTTTCAGAGGAATTCCTGTGGATTTCCTCTACAAGGGCTATTTCATAAACACAATAAGCCTGAACAAGCTTCTCAATCATTGCAGGGAAAGGAATGCTGAGCTCGTGCATGTCCACCTTGAGTCAACTAACGGTTTCAACGGCCTCTATGTTCAAAAGGTCTTGAAAATCCCCTGCGTCTCGACATTCCACACTTTCTGGGACCAGTACAACGCATATGTTTCGGGAAAAACTCTTGAGCCTTTACTCAGAGCCCCTATAAGGGCATATCTTTGGGCGCATATGCGCTATTTCCATTCCCATGCGGACGCAATAATCGCCCCCTCGAAATATGTCAAAACTGAACTTGAAAAACGGGGGTTCGAAAAGGTGCACTATGTCCCGGGAGGGGTGAACACGGAAAAATTCCTCCCAATGTCCACGGAAAAGAAGGAGAGGTTCAGGAAAAGGTTCGGAATACCGGAGGGAAAGCGCGTTCTTCTCTATCTCGGGCGCATTGGCTTCGAAAAGAACATCCAGCTTCTCTTCGAAACAATAAAATCCTCGGAAAATTCCGTCCTTGTTATTGGTGGAAGGGGCCCAGCTGAAGAGTTCCTGAGGAAGAGGGCGAGCAACCTCGGAGTCCTGGAAAAAACGATTTTTGCCGGGTATTTGGGGGATTCCGAACTATCCGGATTCTACAACTGCGCGGATGTCTTCGCCCTTCCGTCAAGGACTGAGACGCAGGGGTTGGTTGTCCTAGAGGCAATGGCGTCAGGCGTTCCGGTAGTTGTTTTCGAGGGGGCAACGAGCGAACTGGTCTCAGACAAGTCGAGCGGTCTTGTTGCAAAGACTTGCTCCGGATTCATTGAGAATGTTCTTCGGCTCCTCTCCGATTCCCGCCTCTCAAGAAAAATGGGGGCAATTGCAAGGAAGGTTGCCGAGAAAAACGACAAGAGGAAAACTGCGAGAATGACTGACTCTGCATACAGGAAGGCGGCAAAGGAGTTTCGGGAAACGCATGTCGGAAGGCGCGACGTTCTAGCATCAATGATACGGAAAATGAAAGGATATGGAAGCCTGAAGAAATACTATGAAATGGAATGGCTTCCAACACAGAAGAAATGATGTTTTTTCTGTAAGATTTACGATTCCTTTGAAAAGAAATATATTGTTGGCGTTTCGGTTCTTGCCTTGCTGAATGAAAAATCGCTTGTGCGTTGTTGCCGATTCGAATTAGGAGGTTCTTGAAAATTTGGCTTCCTTCGCTCTTGTGGGAATCGATGAGAAGGAATTCGTTCTCGGCTTGCTCAGGGAAGGGGAAATCCAAAAATTCTTCGCAATTATTGATAAACGGAGGGGGGAGGGAGAAGGACTTTTTGAAAGGGCAATATCGAAGGGAAACCTTTCAATAAGGGGGCATTCGGAGTGCTTTTTTTCGGACGGGCGTTTTTCGGCGCAGACTGCATTTGAATCAATTGGCAAATCTTATTCCTGTGCAAATGAAGGGGAATTTGGAAAATTCCGTGCGTTCTGGAACGCGACATTCATAATTGAGAGGTCCTCTGGATATTGTTGCCAATTCGGCTTTGAATCGGGGATTAACAACTCTCAAGTGCCGACCGAAGAATCAAAATTCTCTGAAAATACGCGAGATTCGCTTTCCCGGAAGCCAAGATGGAGGAAGCGCTAAGGATACTGCCCGTGACCTTGCGGAAAAAATAAAAAGTTGGGGCAGTTAAATATCCCGTTAAGAATGAAAAATCATAGATGCACATTCCCCGAAGGGAAAGGGGAGCTGGCAAGAGAGGCTGCTTTGTTCTCTCTCAAAGGGCTCGCCTCCGGGGCGTTCGTTTTCGGATCCTTGGAATCGGAGGATTTCGTCCAGTTTTTCTCCGCTCTCGGCAAAACGAAATCCGGAAAATCCCTTCTTGAGCGGGCAATTGGGCGAAACCAGTTGGCTGTAAGGATCCCTAGCGAGGCGTATTTCCCCTCGGGAAAGTTCGTCCCCGCGGAACTGCTGAGGCGAATTGAATTAATTCACGGGCGCTCCATAAAGAGTGGCTTCTCCGGGACATTTTTTTTCGGGACAGCCTCGTTCATCCTTCCGGAAAAGGGCGTTCCCGGAGCGAACAGGTTTTTTGAATATGAGGCAATGGTAAATGGCATTTTTAGGGGAAAGCCGCGCTTAAACGCCCTTTGCATTTATGAAAGGGAAATTTTCGGCAAAGAACTCCTTAAGGAGGCTTTGAGAATACATTCCTAGCAAATTACCGGAAAAGCGCTCTCTCCACACCCCTTAATATCTGAAACGAGTCAAGCAGTTATGGAAAAACGGCAGACTTTTTTGGAGGAGATTTTCTCGGAAATTGACAGCATTTTGGAAGAGGGGTTCAAGGACAATAATTGGGTTTCTGCACAATCCCAGATTGCGTTTTAAAGTGGGTTTTCTCTCCAAACCGGACGGATTGGATTCCCCTGACAATTTCTTGCTTCTTAATATTTGGTTTCCTCGCTCTCTTCTCAAAATATCTTGTGAAAATTGGTTATGATGTCTCAGTCCTGCTTTTTTGGAAAATTAGGACTACACCCCTCTTGATTTTCGGGGAAATCTTCCAGAAGAAAACAAGGATTGAAGGTGGCTTTTTTTCCGGAAAAGCGCGCCCTTCTTCCTCTCAGCCGGGATTTTCGCGTTCTCTTTCAATTGGTCAATGAACCTCTGCTATCTCCGCTCTCAGAACCCGGGATTCGTTAGCTCCGCAAACTCGGGGAAATTGCAATCCTGACATTGGCCTCTTCCCCGGTTTTCCTGGACGAGCTTGACTGGAAAAAAATCTTTGTAGTTGCTGGAGCGATCTTTGGTCTCGCGATTCTCCTCGTTTTCTAATCGGACAGTTGGGCTCTGGCTTTCTCAGCCTTGAAACCGCATGCCCTATGGCTTCCGTCGCAATTGGGTTTCGATTTGGATTGCCCGCACCTGCAGAATGCGCCGACAAGGGTCAGCCCCCTTTTTGCAAGAATCGGGCCGTTCTCCGTGAAATCAAGCTCTATTTTCTCAGGCATGTCGTCGTTTTTCAAGACCTCCTAATAAGCCTTGTTTTCTTTATTTCTGAGAAGAACGACAAAATGGACGCCAAGAACACGTAGGAGATTCCGAACCAGAAAAAAATGCCGAACGGGTCAAAGCCGATTATCGGCTTTCCGAATGCAAGCGCGAATGCGAAAGACGCCTGGCCGATTGGGGGGCAGGGAACATCTATGCACCTTATTCCGGTGTCAATGTTTATTGTAGGAGCGAATAGGAGAAAAATCACTGCAGTAAGAATCAGTTTTCCGTAGGAAGGCCTGAACGTTTCCGAAATATCGAACATCTGGGAAGGCTCGCTTGCGTAGTTGATAAAGGTTTTTCTCTGGGAAATGAAGAAGGGTGCCGAAGGTTGGCTGAAATCTGAGGCACTGGCCAATAGTTATGCGCAATTAGAGGAGCGAGTGCCGAAGGTTGAGGCAATGAAGGTTGGCTGAAATCTGAGGCACTGGCCAATAGTTATGCGCAATTAGAGGAGC
>JBBIPP010000002.1:0-110362 GCA_037442745.1 archaeon | reverse complement strand
GAGTGCCGAAGGGGGTTGAGTCGGAAGCGAAATCCCCGGAAGCGAAGGAAGAGGGAGTGCCGAAGGGGGGACTCGAACCCCCGGCCTCAAGATTATGAGTCTCGCGCTCTACCCCTGAGCTACTTCGGCTTTTTTATGGGGTAGTTGTTTTTTGAGGCCTTGCCTTCTTCGGTAAAGGAACTTGTCAGAGGGCGCTTTATAAAATCTCCAGATTCGGCCGGAGAAATCCTGTTTCAGAGTTTCCTTGAAATGCAGATGAATCCTGTGTGAATTAGGCCGGTGTTCTTCGGTCGAGTTGCTCCTGCCTTTGCCTGCCACTCGTATTCTATTACAGTATAAACCCTGAAATTCTGAAATGATTCTTGCTCAGTCATCAAGCGCTCGACTTGGTTTGCCGTCGGGATATAGCATGCGAGAAATCCCCCTTGTTTCAGGGCTCCTTTTGCGTGAGCGCAGACGCGCCAAGGCTCCGGAACATCGAGGACAATTGCGTCGACACCCTCTTCGCGGATTCCCTCGTAAATGTCGGCGTTTTTCAAATCAACCCTATCAAGGAGACCTGCTTTGGAGAGATTGTCAGACACGAGTTTCATGAAATCTTCCCTTATTTCATATGTGTGGATTTTCCCGGACTCTCCGACGAGGTTTGCAAGGAAAATTGTCGCAGCTCCCGAACCCCCTCCGCCTTCAACAACAGTTTTTCCTGGAGAGATTCCGCAATATCCTGCGATAGAAGCAATATCTTTTATTGTTATTATCTGGGGCCCCCTCTTCAATTTCTCGATGAAATCGGGGAGTTCGGGCTTCAGGAGTAGGAAATTGTCCCGTGTTGAGGATTGGATAAGCTCCCCAAACGAGCTGTTCTTCAGGTGGAGGGAATCTACATATCCATGGCCCGTCTGAACAAGTGTTTTCTCCGAGAGCTTCCCTAGGAAAGAATCCTGGGTTTTCTCGTCAATAATCAGGAAGGGCTCGCCAAGTTCGACCATTTCGGGAATATTGAAAAAGGAGAGTTTTTAAAATGGGTGGTGGGGGCTTGAGCAAGCCGCATCCAAAGGAAAATTGCCACCATAGCTCAGCCGGCAGAGCGGCGGTTTTGTAAACCGCAGGTCGTGGGTTCAAATCCCACTGGTGGCTCTTTGTTTTTTGATTGTCCAGAGGGATTTGCATAAGTGGGTTCTCCGTGCTGAAGCACGGATGGTCTGAGGGCCAAAATCCCACTGGTGGCTCCAGAACCGATTTTTTCTTTCGGAAAGAAAAACACTTTTATCCCTCGAGAAAATCTGTTGGGTGAAATGAGAATATTGATAATCCGTCATGCGAAAACGGAGGAAAACGCTAAAGGCCTCGCTATTGGCAAGAAGGATTCGCCTCTCTCGGCGGGGGGGAAAAGGGAAGCTCGCTCTCTTGCAAGGTTATTGAAAAAAGAGGGAATTGTAGAAATATTTTCGTCCCCTGCTCTTAGGGCTCGCGAGACTGCTTGGGAAATATCAAAGGAAACTGGCGCGAAAGTGAGAGTCGAGAGCGCTCTTCGGGAGTTTGATTTCGGGGAGCTTGAAGGGAAGAGTTATGAGGAATTCCCGAAAAAGCACATTGGAAAGCTGTTCGTACATCCGGCGGACGCGGATTATTCTGGACATGGGGGAGAAAGCTATTCTGAACTCTATTCGCGTCTCGGTTCACTTGCGAAAAAACTTGAGAAAAGAAAAAAAGAGGATGTGACTGTCGCACTTGTCACCCATCTTGTTACCGGGCGGACTTTGATTTCAAGGATTCTGGGAATTTCCCCTGAGCTCTCAAGGGCATTTTGGATTGACAACAGCTCGGTTTCCGAAATAGCTTTTCTGAGGAAAAGCCACCCCGTCTTGAGGAAGCTAAATATTATTGGTGGAACGCTCTAGAGACTGCAGCTCGCTTTTTGCGAGAATCCGGGATGTTTTTGAAAATATCTCCTTTGAATTCGCGCAAAGTACCTGAGGCTCCCCTATTTTCCATTCCTTTCCGGAAAAGTCCCCGACAATCGCTCCAGCTTCCTTTGCAATTATTATACCTGCGCACACATCCCACGGCCCGCCATACCCATTAGTGAAAAAGCAATCGTTTCTTCCTGCGGCAACATAGCATAGCTGAAGAGCCAATGCGCCCGGGCAGAAATAATGACGGGCGTTCTCGCTAACCTCCCAGTATTTGGAGATTGCAAACTTCTTCATCCATTTCTCATATCCGTATCCGAAGGTGACCGGGGTCTTTGAAAGGTCGGTGTTTTTGGAAACATAAATCCTCTTGCCGTTTAGGAACGCGCCTTTTCCGGCAATTGCGGTGAAAATCTCCTTTGTAATTGGATTGTATATTGTCCCGGCAACAGGCAAACCATCAAAAGCAATTCCTATTGAAACGCAGAAGAAGGGGTTGTGCATTGCATAGTTTATTGTCCCGTCGAGGGGATCGACCAGATATGAGAATCCGTCGGGAACTCCGGAACGGCTGGGAGTCTCCTCAGTTATTATCGGTATTTTCCCTTTTGAGAGCGCCCGTATGCATTCCAGATCCGCCTTCTTATCAGCTTCTGTAACTATTGAGGCTATTGCGCCGTCTTTCACCTCGACTCCGCCATGCCTTCCGTACATCCTGAGGAGAACCTGGCCCGCCTTTTTCGCGGCCTTGATTGAGAGGCGGTGGAGTTCTGAGAGCTTTCTTTCATCCATTAGTCTGGGGACCATTGAGAGTTCCTTAAAAAACGCTCTTGTTTATATTCTTGGAAATTGCCAATATTCGCATGGCCGGAAAAAAACTCATCTATTTGATTGCCCAGAAGGATTTCAGGGACGAGGAATATCTTGTTCCGAAAGGGATTCTCGAGTCAGCGGGAAATTCCATAGTGACCGCCTCCCTTGATGGGAAGCTCTGTAGGGGGATGTTCGGGGCGGAAGTAATGCCCGCCCTTAAAATAAGCGAGGTAAAGCCCTTTTTCTATGACGGGATAGTTATTGCCGGGGGGCAAGGCGCGCCTTCCCTTTGGGAGTCTGAGGAGGTCTTGGGTCTTGTCAGGGAGTTCTTCTCGGAAAAGAAATTGACTTCAGCAATCTGCCTTGCGCCAGTTGTTCTCGCAAAAGCCGGCGTCCTCTCTGGAAGGAAGGCGACTGTCTGGTCAAGCGCCCTTGACAAGAGGGGAATTGATACTCTAAAGGCTTCAGGGGCAACATATCTCCCAACAGATGTTGTCCGCGACGGAATTATTGTCACGGGAAACGGTCCGGAATCCGCAAAGAAATTTGCAGAGCGCATTTTGGATGTTCTTGGCTAAATAACGCGCAAGTTCAGCTTAATTGGGTTATTTCGCTTGTCCCCGCGCCATCCCTCGCTATCCGGTAGCAGTTCCCGGTCGCAGCCCCTTCAAGGGATTCGTCATGGGTAATTAATATTGTCTGGGGGGCAATTGCTGAAACCCTCTCCCTGAAAACTGAGGCGAGTAGATTGACTGCGTTGGAATCTAGGTTGTGAGTCGGTTCGTCGAGGAGAAGAAGCCCAAAGCCGGGCGCAAGCGTTCTTGCGAATGCTATCCGGAGGGCGAGGCAAGCGAGGGATTTCTCCCCTCCGGAGGCGACTCTTTCCGCCTCCACCCAGGCGCCGAAGAGCCCAGTCTTCAATTCAAGGACATAGTCATTCTCCCGGGAGACTAGCCGGATATCCGAATAGTTCGAATACGGATAAAGAACTTGCCAGTATTGGGAAAGCGTCCCGTTTATTTCCAAGACAAGTTCTGTTCTGAGTTCCGCCATTGCCTCCTTCAGGGCTGAATCTAGGGCTTTTGAAAATTCGAGGGCTTTTGAAACGAGTTCTTTCCTCTCAGCCTTGCGTTTCTCTGACAGAATCTCCTCTGTTAGTTCCGCATTCCTTTTGTCGCATTTAGCCAGCTCCTCTGGAAGGCGCCTTTGCATTTCCTCTAACATCCCTTTTTCCTTTGAAAGGGCTTCTAACGCGCCCTTTTCCCGGAAAAATTCCTCCTCGTTGAACTCTTTTGAGAATCTCTCTATTTCCAAGCGCGCAGTTTGCGCGTTCTCTAGCGCGACCTTTTTCTCGAGGAAAAGGCAATATCCTTCATTGAGCGCTCTCGCCTCTGAAATCTTTGCGTCAATTGATTCAAGGGTTCTTCCGCGGGAAGCCTCCTCAAGTACTGCTAACTTCTCTAGCTCCTTTCCTATTCCACGCTCAGTTTCGGATAGCTCCTTTGAAATAACTGCGTGCTCGCGCTCAGTCCTGATTGCCAGCTCAATTCCCCTTACCCGCTCCTTTGCCGTCCGCTCGCGTGCCTGTCCCTCTCGCAAGGACTCTTCAAGAAAGCGCAGTTTTCCAGCTTCTTCCGAGAGCAGGGCTATTTCGTGGGAAATCTGGTTTTCCTCCTTCGAATCAGCCAGTATTTTTTTCAGCTCAATTTCGGCACGGGCCTTTTCATCCAACAGTTTTCCGGCAAGGGCGGATTTTTCCGATATTTTGGACTCCTTCTCGGACAAGAGGGCGGCCGTCCGCGCAGAGTCGAGCGGGGATTCGCAGACAGGGCAGGGAAACTGATGCACCTCCTTTGAATGGAGCCGGAGAGCTTTTGCCGAAGTTCCCAATTCATCTAGTTCAGCCGTCAGGGCGGAGAGTTTTGAGGAAATTTCCTCAAGCCTTTTGCGGGCGCCCTCCTCCCTGAGAGTTGCTCCGGAAATTTTCGAAAGGGGGATTTTCAGATTTGCAATTCTCGCCTCCGCCCTCCTCGAGGAGAGAATGCCTTCGGTTATGACTGCCAGGCTCGCTGAAATTGATAATGCTTCCCTTGTGGAATCCTCAAGCTCCTTTGAAAGGGCGTCAACCCCTCTTCCCGAGATGGTTGACTTTGAAAGCGCCTCTTTCAGGGAAACCCTCCTATTTTCCTTCTCGGACAGCCTCCCTTGGACGGAGGAGATTTCCTGAAGGGTTTTTTCAAGCCCTTTTCTTTCCGTTTCAAGGAGCCTGAGAGTCTCGCCTGATTTCGCATCCCCTATTTTCCCGTAGTTGTCGAGCTTTTTTGAAATCTCGCGGGCCTTGTCCGAAAAAATGCGTTCCCGCTCGGAAGCTTTTCTCAGGGAATCCCTCGAGTTTTCAAGCCTTGCTATTAGCTCCCTTTTCTCCGAGAGGAGTTCGCTTGTGCGTTCCGCCCGTCCGGCCGCGCGCTCAAGCTCGTCAGCCTTTTCTGAGCGCTCCTTCTCATTATCCGCAAGGGCGCGCTCAAGAGCCCCTATTTTCTTCGGGTAATCTTCCTGGGACCGGCTCTCCGCCTCCGCCCGCAGGCCAGCTATTATCGAGAGCAAGGTCTTCCTTGCATCCTCGACTTTTCCGATTCCGAGAATCCCGTCAATTCCCTCCCTTCTCTTTCCCTTCCCTTCCCATAGGAAGGAATCTATCTCGTTTTGTTCGAGATATATTGCCCTGTTGAATAGCGAATAGTCTGCTCCGATAACCCTCTCCGCTTGCGCAGTGACCTTCTCGCTCATTGGCCCCTCGAGGAGCTTCCCGTTCCCGTCCCGGAGTTCGGAAAGGGTCGAGCCCCCTCCCCTCTTTATTCTCCTGATAATCGAGTGCTTCCTCCCTCCGACTATGAAATCGAGCGCTATTTCCGCAGTATCAGCCACCTCGTAAATCAGGTCATCGAGTTTTGCGCGCCGCGTCCTTGTCTCTGGGAGCTCCCCGAAGAGCGCGAAAACAATTGCAGAGACAATGCTGCTTTTCCCGGCGCCCATTGCCCCGATTAGGACATTGTTTCCTAGGGAGAAAACTATTTCCGTTTTCAGGTGGCTCTTCCAGTTCGAAAGGGCCAAGCGCGAAAGTTCAAGCCTTTCCAAGCGAAATTACCTCCTCAGTAGCTTCCTCCTCTTTTCCGGAGAGGAGCTTTGAATAAATCCCCTCTATTTCCTCAAGAGTCCTCCCTATTCCCTTGCTCTCGAGAATTGATCTGACAATCTTCGGGACCCGCTCATCGCTTCCGGCATCCTTTCTTGGCTCCCAGAAACTTCCTGGAGGAAGCGCTTCGCCGGGCCCTGTTGGCCGGGCGGTCTCGATTGAGAGGAGGAAACTCTCCGAGAATTTCGAGGAAATCTCGATTATCTCTGATTCGGCGCATTCGCCGGAAATCTTCAGGCGCAGGACAGGTCGCTCCTTCTGGATTGGCAGTTCTGAAAGGATTGAGATGGCCTCCTTTCCTGAGCCGGCATCGACAAGAAGGGTTTCCCTGACTGGCGGGAACTTTATTTCCTCAATCTCCCCTTTTCCGGTGTCAATAATCCACACCGACTTTTTCATCCCGCTCTCGTTCTTCCTTACTTGCGTTGTTATTGTAGAGCCGGAGAATATCACTGGTTTTCCTTCGGGAACGGTCTTTTCGAGAAATCCCCAGTGGATATGCCCGTCAACATAATAGTCAAAGCCTTTTGGGAGGTCTGATAGGGTTATTCCTTCCGCCCCGTATATGAAAGGTGCGACGTTTTGGTGGAATACGAAAATGTTGCAAGATGCCTCCTCAGTCGGCGCCGGGGACAGTTTTTTCAGTATTTCCGGGAAATATTCCTCAGGAACACCCCCGATTCCGAAAATCGAGACATTTTCAGCTCCGAGAGTTATCTCAGCCCTCTCCGCATGGAAATATCCTAGAACCCCTGCTTTTGCAAGGACATGCAGGGGGTTTGTCAGCCCCTTGGGTCTCCTCTCGTGCGTTCCGTGTATTGCGAGAACTGGGATTCCCTGAAACTCGTGCGGTTTCTCGGAAATCCGTATTCCAAGGGACGGGTTCTTCCTCCTTTTTGAAAATGACTTGACAAGCAGTTCTGCCGTTTTCGCAAGAACTTCCTGCCTCGGAACAGCCGAATCGAACACATCTCCGGGGAAAATTACAACGTCGGGGGAGTTCTCCAACAGAGCGGAAATCGCCCTCTCCGCCTCCCTGTAGGAATCCTCTCCACGCCCAGTCCCGAACGAAAAGCCGAAATGGGTATCCCCAATTATCCCTATTCGCATTCTTCAGGGGAACCTCAGAAAAATCCCTTTTAATACAATTGGGAGGTTTTTCCGCTAAACGACCGGGCCTGCCCCGAACAAGTGGGAAACTAGATAAATCAGGGCGCCTTTATCGCCGAAAAGGTGCCAATCAAAGAATGTCTAGGATTCCAGCAGTGAGGAAGGATATGCGCTCGAAAATTGAGAAAACTCTCAAGGATGCCGGCTGGGCTGTCCAGGAAATCGATTACATTGATTTTTCCCACAAAGGGGTTGCAGTGCGGGAAGTTCCCCTGAAAAGCACTGTCGCTGACTATCTTCTCTTCGTCAACGGCTTCCCGATAGGCCTTGTCGTTTTCGGGGAGAGCGAAAGGGACGTTCTCTCGTTCTCCAGATACACAGAATTCCTCGCGAGTTCAACTGATAGGGAGGAGCCGTTGAGGTTCATCTATCTCTGCACAGGGCACGACACGTTCTTCACTGATCTCAAGCATCCGAATCCACCGGCAAGGCGGATTTTCTCTGTCCACTCCCCTGGAACCCTTGAGAGATTATATCCAGAATTTGAAATTGCCTCGAGGAAATTCAAAGTAATTGAGCTCCTAGATTATGCCCGGAAATACAGGGTGAAGGTCGTGGGAGACGGGTTCTCTGAAAGGGAGGGTCCATCATCCAAGCACCGGGTGACTATTGTTGAGCTTCCGAAAAGCGAAAGGCGTGAGGACGAGCCAAAGGATTCCTTTGTTGTGAATGTCCCTGAAAAGGCGGAAGAGAGAAAGCAGGAGGCAACTCCGGTTAATGTTACTGTGAACATAACGAATCCGGCGCCGGAGAAGAAAGAGGAGGAAAAAAAGGATTCTCAGGTAAAGGTCTTTGCTCTCGCGCCAGAGTCTCCTGCAAAGAAAAGGTCGGCCAGAAAGAAAAGGAAACGGGTCTTCATCCCAGGCCCCTCCGTAATAATGCCCGCAAAAAGGCTCCCGGAAGTGAGAGAAACTCCGGTCAAGGCACCAAAGCCGAAAAGGGCAAAGCAGGCGGCTAAACCAATGAGAAAAAATGCTTACGTTCGTCCAAATAAAAAAATAAGGCTATCAGCCAAAAAAAGAAGGAAAGTTTCCCGAAAGCTTCCCCTAGGGATTTTCGGTATTTTCGGGACTGACAAGATACGTAACGTCTCTGGAGAGGAACGGGAAATTGCGGGAGGCCCCGGAGCATATTCAGCCATCGGAGCCCGCTTTTTCGGGAGAGTATCTGTTGCCGGAACTGTTGGAAAAGACTATTCCATTCCGGCCGAGTTAAGGGGAGTTGAGAAGAGTTCCCTTGACAGAGCGAGGGACAGGGCATCCCCGGTCACTCTTTGGAAGCATTCCAAATCATCTTCAGTGTCCCTTGCTCCGGCAGTGAGAATGAACTCTGCCGAACTGGATGCAATCCCGACAAGAAGGTTTGAGAGGGGCTCGCAGGTCCTCTTCCTCGGGAATTCTTCCCCGGAAAGCCAATTGGCCTTCCTCTCAAAATTCGGCAGGCGTCCGAGAGCAATAATATTCCAGACAGGAAGTCAGTGGCTAGGTAAGAAAAAGGGTCTTGTTGAATCCGTCATCAAAAAATCTGATGCAGTTCTCCTGACTGTGAAGGAAGCGCGCTCCCTGACAAAGGAGAGGAACTTGGCGAAGGCTGTCGAAAAGCTCTCAGCTCTCGGCCCAAAACTGGTTGTTGTCAGGCAGGCGGAGGGAGGCGTTCTCCTATATTCAGAAGGAAAAAGGTTCTCCTCTCCCGCATATCCGGTCAAAAATCCGGTCGACCCCTCCGGAACATGGGAGGTTTTCGCGGGCGCGTTCTCGGGCTATCTTGCTTCCAAGGGAAGGCTAGACTTTGACACTGCCAAAAGAGCTGTTGTCTGGGGGGAAGCGCTTTCGTCATTCAAGAAGGAAGGTTATGGTCTGGAGAGGATTTCCTCCGTTAAGAAAAGGGCTGTCGCTAACAGGATGGAAGAAATAAAAAAGAGCCTGAGTGTCTAGATTATCTTTGAGGAGAAGAATAACACGGGGACATATAGGTTATGCCCTAGATTGATGCTATTGGGGAAGTGGAGATTCTTTTTTTGAAAAAACAAAAGTACAAGAATGCTTCCGAAAAATGAATGTCGGAAGAATTGAGGTTGCTCTCATATTCCATAGAGTGAAAAGGGCGACTTTATTTGGATGAACCGCAAAACAATTGCGTATTTTTCTCCCGAACCTTTTCAGTAGGCCTCCGGGAAAAAGCCCTCTGAAAGCAATCTCCTCGAAAAGGGGGGCTTAAACAAGGACAATTGTCGGGAAAATGGGGGGTTGGGAAGGCTTGCCGAACTCTAGTAACGAAAGAGTTGTTGTGCATGCAAAAATTGAGGAAGCGAGAATTGGAACGTTGATTGCTTCCGGAAAGCTCAAATTGAAAAAGGCGGAGAGCCTTTTCCTCCGCGCCTTTCCTAAAACTGTCCATTTTCCGGGTGCAAGGCGAGTGAAATGGCAGTTGCGGGAACTGCTGAATCCGTTATTGGGGAAAAATGGATTGCGCGCTTCCGGTAATTTCTGACTAGTAAGCTTTCGCGAAATAGGCGGTCTTCTTAGCTTCCTTTCCGCAGGCAAGGCAGTGTCCGCTCCCCTCCCCTTCTTTTCCAAGGGGAACTAGCCGGATTGACGCCCCGGTTCTCTTGCCGAATTCCTTTTCGCACAAAGCTTCCCCGCACCAGGGAGCAACTACAAATCCCTTCTGGCCCTCAATTGCAGAGTCGAACTCCTCTTTCGTTTTGGGATTAATTGTCATCTCTTCTGCCCTCTTCTTCGCCCGCTGGAACATTTCCAACTGGATTTTGTCGAGGAAGTCTTTCACATCAGTTGTTATTGAGGAGAAGGGAATTTTTGATTTCTCCCCGGTGTCCCTTCTTGCGCACATTGCGGTCTTTCCTTCAACATCCTTTGGTCCTATCTCGATTCTCAGGGGGACTCCTATCAGTTCATAGTGGTTGAACTTCCAGCCGGGCGTCTTGTCAGTCCTCTCGTCGATTTTCGCCCGTATTCCCGCGTTCGAAAGTTCGGACGAAATTCTCCTGGCTTCTGCCAATATGCTCTCTGCCTGGCTCTCCCTGAAGTAAATCGGGATTACAACGACCTGCGTTTCGGCAACTCTTGGGGGAATTACAGCCCCTTTGTCGTCGGAATGCGTCATCAAAAGGCCTCCAATTAGCCTAGTTGAAATGCCCCATGTGTTGTAATATGCGAGCTTTTCGGTGTTGTCCTCATCTAGGAACTTTACTCCGAAAGCTTTTGAGAATCCTGTCCCAAGGTAGTGGCTAGTTCCTGACTGCAAGGCTTTTCCGTCAGGCATCAAGGCTTCTATTGTCATAGTGTATTCCGCTCCGGCGAATTTCTCAGTCTCCGTCTTCATTCCCTTCACAACCGGGACTGCCAAGAGTTCCTCTGCAACCCTGCGGTAATAGTCTAGAATTCTCAGCACTTCCTCCTCAGCTCCCTTCTTTTCAGCCCAGAAAGTGTGGCCCTCCTGCCAGAGAAACTCTCTCGTCCTCAGGAAAAGGCGGGTTGTCTTTGTCTCCCAGCGGACAACTGAACACCATTGATTAAGGCGGACAGGAAAGTCCCTGTGGCTCCTCACCCAACCTGCAACCTCAGAGCAGATTATTGTCTCGCTTGTCGGCCGGATTGCGAGGCGCTCGCTTCCCTCCTCATCAGTCTTCCCGCCAGTCCATGCAACCTCAGGAGTGAATCCCTCGAAATGCGTGGACTCTTTTTTCAGGAGAGATTCCGGGATGAAAAGCGGAAAATATGCGTTCCTGACCCCGTCCTTTGCAATCATTGAGTTCAAAAAATCCTGTATCTGCTGCCAGATGAAATAGCCGTTCGGCTTCACTACCATGCATCCCTTGACAGAGGAATAGTCTGCAAACTCTCCCTTCCTGACAACCTCCACGAACCATTCGGAGAAATTGTCCGCTCTTTTGACCTTAATTCCCTCGTCCTCTGACATCTCAGCAATTTCCTCGGAAGGCTGTTTTTAACTTTTCCCGTAATAGGGTTAGGCTGGGAAGATGTTTTCATTCCAATCGGAAAAGTGTGGCAGTCTGATTGAACATTCAGGGCAGTTCGGGGGTTTCTGCTATTTGTTGTGGTCTGCTCTTTTGGCTTTTTCTCTACGGAAAAATTTGGAAAACCCTTGCTATAGCCCAGTTGAAAACATTTAAAAACCTCGCACTGCCAGTTGCATTGTTTTTTGACTGCCCAAAAACCCTTAAAAACTGGTGAAAGGAAGGTAAACAAAATGACAACGAATTCAGCGGAAATAATCGAAGCGGCAATGAAGAATGTCAGGAAAGGGACAACAACTGTCGGCCTCGTCTGCTCTGACGGGGTAATTCTTGCCGCTGACAAAAAGGCGACTGCGGGATATATTGAGAACCGCTATGAGACAAAAGTGTTCGCAATAAACAGCAAGACAGCAATAACGACTGCCGGTTCCGTCGGAGACCTCCAATACCTTACAAGGGTTCTTCGGGCGGAGGCCTCCCTTCAGGAGACAAGGGGAGGGGAAATGACAACTAAATCATTGGGAACGCTCCTCTCAAACATTCTTCAGGGAAGCAAGTTCTATCCCTACCTCGTGATGATTCTTGTCGCAGGATATGACGAATCTCCGGCGCTCTACTCAATTGACCCGATAGGCGGAATGGTCACTGGCGAGAAGGTTTTCTCAACCGGTTCCGGGGGCCCGATTGCACTGGGAATCCTTGATTCCCTCTACAAGGAAGGGATGACTGTCTCTGAGGCTGTCAATGTTGCAGTCAAGGCGCTCAAAGCCGCCCGGGAGAGGGACATGTACACCGGCGGAGCAAGCTTCGACATAATCTCAATAACAAAGGACGGCCTGAAGGAATATCCGCAGGACGAAGTAAAAAGGCTGATTGAAAATAACTAGAAAAATCGGCTTTTGGTTTCAGGCTTTTGGAATAGGGGGCCAATCTAAAACCTCTTTTTCCTTTTGGGATTGAAAAAAATGCGTGCGTGGAATGAATGATAACAAAGGACGAACTGTTTGAAAAACTGAAAAGCAGCCTACCAAAGGACGCGAAAATAACTGACCAAAGGTTCGAGGGCGCGAATGTCGTGATTTTCTCGTCCAACCCCAAGTTCGTGACAGGCTCCCTTGACCTGATAAAAAAAATCGCAAAAGAGGTCAAGAAGCGTATTGAGGTCAGGGGTTCCTCTTCCCTAGTCCTCCCTCCGGCTGAAGCGGAAAAGAGAATAAAGAAAATTGTCGGGGAATTGTCGGAAATAAGCTCAATTGATTTTGATTCCGGTGGCTCGAAAGTGATAATTGAGGCGGACAAGCCTTCGGCGGTTATTGGGAAGAACGGAGAGGGTCTCCTTAGAATAAAGGAGGAGACTTTCTGGACGCCCGAGGTCCTGAGAACCCCTCCCCTGAAAAGCGACATTGTCTCGACAATTCGGAAAATACTTGTCAAGCGCTCGAAGGAAAGGAGCCAAATTCTGAACGCGGTCGGAGAGAGGATTTACAACGGGACAAGGGAGACAAAATGGGTCAGGCTCTCCTCGTTCGGCGGGTTCAGGGAGGTCGGCAGGAGCTGCATGCTTGTCCAGACCCCGGAATCAAGAGTTCTCCTCGATTGCGGAATCAATATTGCGGCGGACGGGGAGGACGCCTTTCCCCATCTCGAGGCCCCCGATTTCGACATATCGAAGCTCGATGCGGTTGTGATCTCCCATGCGCATATGGACCATATGGGCCTTGTCCCGCTGCTCTACAAATACGGCTACAAGGGCCCTATTTACTGCACTGCTCCCACAAGGGCTCTGATGGCGCTCCTCCAGTTGGACTCTATTGACATAATGCAAAGCGAGGGGAAGAAGGTCCCGTTCTCGTCGAACGAAATCCACGAGGAAATTCTCCACACAATACTCCTCGATTACGGGGAGGTGACTGACATCACGCCAGACATCAGGATAACTTTCTACGAAGCTGGGCACATTATAGGCTCCGCAGTAACGCATGTCCATGTGGGAGACGGCCTATACAACCTTGTCTATACAGGGGACATGAAATATGCGAAAACCCGGCTTCTTGACCCGGCTTGGAACCAGTTCCCGAGATGCGAGGCGTTGATAATTGAATCAACGTATGGGGGAGCTACCGATTTCCAGCCCCCTCTTGCAAAGGCAGAGGCAGAAGTTGTAAAAATAATAAAGGACGTTATCGGGCGCGGAGGAAAGCTCCTGATACCCTCTCTTGGAGTGGGAAGAAGCCAGGAAATTATGCTCCTAATTGAGGAACTTGTGAGAAAGGGGGACTTGCCTGAAATGCCAATTTATCTCCAAGGGATGATGTGGGATGCGACCGCAATCTACACTACTTACCCAGAGTTCCTTTCAGAAAAGGTGAGAACACAGATGGCTTCAAGGGACGAGAATCCCCTGATGTCAAAGGTCTTCAGGAGGGTTGCCGGGAAGAAGGAAATGGATGCTGTGCTAACGGGGCCACCTTGCGTAATAATGGCAACAAGCGGGATGCTTACTGGCGGTCCCTCGGTCGAATATCTTAGGAACTTGGCCGACAGCGAGCTGAACGGGATAATGTTTATCAACTACCAAGGTGAGGGCTCGCTTGGAAAGAAGCTCCAGAGGGGATTGAAGGAAATACCCGTCCCAAGCGTTCCTGGAAAAAGGAAGGAAGGAATTCCTGTCAGGCTCTCAATTCACACTGTTGACGGATTCTCTGCCCATGCCGACCGAAACCAGTTGATGAACTACATCGGGGACATGAGAACAAAGCCTGGCCTTGTAATTGTCCAGCACGGCGAGAATTCCAAGTGCGCGGATTTGATGCGCTCAATCCACAAGGCTTTCCGGGCGGAGACAGTTGCCCCAAGAAATTTGGAAGCAATACGTCTTCGGTAATTCCTAGGTTGAACCCAAGAGGGAGAAATCCGCGACTGCATAGGAACGGAAATTTGGAAGCAACACGGCTTTGGTGCTTTCCCTCACTTGCACCGCTCGCAGACCCCGCCGTTCTCCTTGTAGTCGTCCGCGCAATGCGGACAGCAGAAAAAGTTCTTGCCCATCTTGAACTCGCCCGAATATACCTCGGCCCCGCAGTGGTAGCATGTTTTCATCTTCTCTTTCAGGGAGAATTCGACAATTGCCCCGAGTTTTTCGGATAGGCGGAGGACGAGCTTTCGGCCCTTTGAAGAGAGGGAATAGCGCGTCTTCTCCCTTGCTTCCGCCCTGCCTGCCAAGACCAGCCCTTCGCGCCTGAGAACTGAGAGGAAAGGGTATATCTGGCTCGGGGAGGGCCTCTTCTTTCCGGTGTCAAGGAGCCTCATCAAGTCGTATCCTGACCGGGGCGCCTCCCTTATTGCCAAAAGTATTCTCAGTTTCGTTATGCTCTGTATTTCCATTCCTTTTTATTCTCCCCTTTTTTCTTTCGTCCCTTTATTTTGAATTTTGCTCTTTTCCGAACGGGACAATATGCATAATGTCGAGGCTCGAGTTCGTCCTCTCAAGGACTGCGACAATGCGGACGTCTTTTCCAAAGAAACCCTCAATTGTGTCCCCGACATTCGAGAAAAGCCCTTCCTTCCTCATCATTTCAGCCTCCTCGCTCCCGATTATTATTGGTTCGTATTGGCCGTCTTTCCAGAAATAGTGGAGGAGCTCCCCCTCGGAAGCGGAGGCAATCTCTGGCAGCGCCTCCCCTTCGGGCACTTGGAGGAAGAATTTGACTTCCCCCATCTGAGTCTTTGTATGGAAGGATTTGTACTTCCCGGGGGAAATCCTCCCGAAATCCTCCGCAGAACCGAAGAAATGGGCATAATCAAGTATTGTTCCGGTTCTTTCCAATATCCCGGCAATTTCGATGTCAAGGCCGAAGAATCCACTGATTCCATCCCTAATTGAGGAGAAAAGTTTCTCTTCTCGCATAATTTCCGCTTCGGAGAATCCAAGGACAATTTCTCCGGGCCCGCCCGGGCGCGCTTTCCCTTCTTTCGCGCGATAGGGCATACTTTCGGAAATGACAAAAAGCTTCGGAACATTCCCGAGGAACCTTACTTTAATTTCCGCTCCATCAAAAACAATTCCGGGTCTTTGGTCGGCCATATAGGGAACGAGCCGGCCGAAATAACCTCCAACAGAAAGCACTGCAACTGAAAAAACGACAGCCAAAAGCAAGGATTTCCTGTTTTCCGAAAGAAACTCCAACAGTTTTTTCATTTTTTGCCGTCCATTAAGAGAATTTCCCGCGCAGATGGCCTTATTGTGTTTAGAACAACGCTGACTGACGAGAGAGCCATCGCTCCCCCGGCCAGTTCAGGTGTCAGCAGTCCAAAAGCCGCGACAGGAATTCCGACAACATTGTAGAAGAACGCCCAGAACAGGTTCTCCTTTATTTTCCGGAGAGTGCTTCGACCGATTTCCAGGGCCCTTGGAACATCTTCCGGGTCGTTTCTCATTAGAATCACCCCGCCAGCTTCCACTGCAACATCGGTTCCGGATCCCATTGCAATCCCAATGTCCGCCTGCGCAAGGGCGGGGGCGTCGTTTATCCCGTCCCCGACCATTGCGACAATCCCCTCCTTTTGGAGCTCTTTTATTTTCTTGAGCTTCTCCTCAGGAAGGACGCCTGAGAAGACGCGCTCGATTCCGAGGCTATTTGCAATTGCGTTCGCAGTCCGCTCGTTATCCCCGGTCAGGAGAACAGGAGTTGTCCTCATTGACTTTAGTTCAGCTATTGCGGGCTTTGACGTCTCCCGAACAGCATCTGCAATTGCGATTATCCCCGCCGGAATTGAATCAACTGAAACGAGGACTGTTGTCTTCGCCTGGCTTTCCAGGAGGGCGATTTTCTCCGATATTTCCTTGGGGAGGGGAAGCTTGTCCGCCGCAAAATCCGGTTTTCCGACAAGAATTTTCCGCCCATTGTATTTTGCAGAGACGCCTTTTCCCGAGACTGCTGAAAAGTCAGATGGTTCGGATGAGAGGGTTGTTCCTGAGCTTTTCGCCTTGTCAACAACTGCGGTTGCCAGATGGTGCTCAGACCCGCTTTCGGCGGCAAGGGAATACTCCAGTATGTCCTTTTCCGAAAATCCTTCAAGGGAAATTATGTCAGTAACCCCGGGAGCCCCTTTTGTGAGAGTTCCCGTCTTGTCGAAAACAACGTATTTCGCCTTGCTTATTGCCTCCAATGAATCCCCTCCCTTGAAAAGAATCCCCGCTTTCGCGGATTTTCCGGTCCCAACCATTATTGCAGTCGGGGTTGCAAGGCCGAGCGCGCAGGGGCAGGCAATTACAAGAACCGCCACAGTCGCTTTCACTGCAAAGCCTATCGGCTCGTTGAAAAGGAATTTCTGGGAAAAGAATGTTATGAGAGCAATTGCGAGGACTGCCGGAACGAAATGGGCGGACACTTCGTCAGCGAACCGCTGTATTGGAGCCCTCCTTCCTTGGGCATCCTCTACAAGCTTGATTATCCTGGCAAGAGTCGTGTCCCCTCCGACCCGCTCCGCCCTGAACTTGACATATCCCGCAATTGAGGTTGTCCCGGCAAGAACTGCGTCTCCCGGGCCCTTGTCAACTGGCATGCTTTCGCCAGTCACAAGGCTCTCGTTGAAGGCGGATTTTCCGCTGACAATTGTTCCGTCGACCGGAACCTTTTCTCCGGGTTTTACAATGCAGATTGCCCCAGCCTCCACTTCCGATAATGAAACTTCAATTTCGGTTCCCTCTTTCTCGATTCGGGCGGTTTCTGGCGAGAGCTCAATTAACTTCCCGATTGCCCGGCTGGTTTTCTTCTTCGCCCTTGCCTCGAGATATTTTCCGAGGAGAATCAATGTTATCAGGACTGCCGCTGCCTCGAAATACTGGGGGTTTCCTGGGAAAAACAGGAAAACTGCCAAACTGTAGAAATATGCGACGCTTGTCCCTAGGACAACCAGGGTGTCCATGTTGCTGTTGAATTGGCGCGCAGCCTTCAGCGCCCCCGAATAGAACTGGCTTCCCCCGACGAACTGGACGAATGTTGTAAGAATTGCGAGTATTGCCATTCCATAGGGCAGCTCCCAGCCGAGGAAGAGCGGGGCTTCCTGCATCAGAAACATCCCTATAATGAAAACCGGGATTGTAAATATTGCCGAGAAAACTAGGAGTTCCTTTGTCTTTTTCTCATAAAGTTCCCCGCTGGAATCGCTCTCTGGGCAGTTTTGGTCTATTCTCCTAGCCCCATATCCCTTGGATTCGACTGCCTTTACGCAGGCGTCAAGAGTTGCGCTGGAAATCTCCACTGTCGCCCGATTCGTTGCAATGTTTACGTTCGCATCAATTACTCCGGGAGTTTTTTTCAGGGCCCGGCCGATTACAATTGCGCAGGATGCGCAGTGCATCCCGGTTACCTTTAGTTCTATTTTTTTCCCCATTGTGGATTCTCAATCTGTGAATACGAATTTGCCCCTTCCCATGTTCATCCAGCAGGTGAAATGATATTCCCCTGCCTTTTCCGGAATGAAATAGACTGGCCCGCCTCTCGATGATGCCCGGATTCCGAGGTTGGATGCTACCATTGTCGCCATGCAGGACGAAACTCTCGGGGAAACTGAAAGCTCGACGGGGACACCGACTTTCAGCTCGACAGGGTTTGGAAGGTATGTTAGGCCGGAAGCTGAGAGTTCGACCTTCTGCACTTGCCCTTCTGGTTTTTCCGAAAGGATTTTCACGGGAAGGTCAGTCTGAACTGGCATAGTTGTCAAGGAGGCGTTCCTGCTCCCGTCCAAGGCAGGGAAGCCTGTCACGAAAAAGAAATAACTTGTCACGAAAACTACCGCGACCAGGAGGACTGCGAGAATTCCGATAAGTATTCTGAATTCCTTGTCATTCCCATTTGGTCCGCCCTCTTTGATTTTGTCTTTTCCCATTTTAATTAACGCTCTTAAAATCCCAAAAGCCCCTCTGGGCCAAGGATTAGCACTGTTGCAAGAAAGATTGCCACAATAGCGAACTGAACTGCCATTTTTCCGACGGGAATTTCTCCTTCAGAAATTGCCCCGGCTCCGACATGTTCGGAAACAATTGGGAAAATCAGGGCGAAAATCGCCGAATTGGCAATTGCGAAAAATGCTGTGAATGCCTCAAATCCCCAGCCAACCATCATAACAGATGTCATTGCGCCCATTGCTCCTCCCATGAACCCCGCCATAAGCCCCTGAAGGGAAGCCATTAGACCCCCTCGTTTTCCGGCAAGGTGGCCGAAAAGCATTCCGAACCCGGTCGAAACAAGCGCTCCGGTGAAAAATCCGTTGGTAACTCCGAGGACATATCCTGAAAGAAGCCCACCTTGCATTCCGGCAGTCATCCCAAGCATCATTCCGGTCATGCAGGAAATTTTCCCCTTGTATGCGGAGAGGTTGGCAAGGGTTGAAACCGGGAGTATTGCCGAGACATTCAATATGAAGAGCCAAGGAGCCCTCTTTCCCAGCCACTCCGCCCCGAAAAGCCCGAGAAAAATTCCGAATTCTATGAGAGTGAACACGAAAAGCAAGATTGCCGAATAAATAATGGTCCGCTTTTCCGCCTTTCCGGATGCTGTCTTTCTCAGTGAAATTGTGTGCCCGGCTCCTGAGACTGCGGACATTAATTTTCCCTCTGCAATAGAGTCGGGGGCAGTGACGGAAACGGTTGTTCCTGAAAACTCCGCGCCCGTTGCCCCTGCTTTTAGAAGGGCGCGCTCGACAACCCTCTCGCAGGAGACGCATTCAAGATCAGCTACAGTGAATTCTGCCTTTTTCATTTTACCTCATATCCCTCCGCTTCAATTGCTTTCAAGAACTCCTTTGCTGGCCTGTCCCCGGAGAAATTTACTTCTGAGAGCCCTCCCTTGACGACTTTTACGCTGATTTCCTTTGCGCCGATTTCGGAGAGTGCGTCAGTTACAAGAGTTGCGCAGGAATTGCAGTGCATTCCCTTCACATTCAGGGAGAACTTTTCCATGCCGATGATGGGAGAGGTCTTATTTTTATATCTATCTAATTTTAGACATATTCAAAAATATACTGGCTCTGCCAGGCAAATCGCGTTCCCGGTTTTCTTTGGCAGGGGCTCCTAGCAAGGATTAAAAAGGACTGGAAATTTTGGTGGCTGGGCGTGCGCCTCAATAGCTCAGCGGTAGAGCGCGTCCTTGGTAAGGACGAGGCCGTGGGTTCAAATCCCACTTGAGGCTCCTCTATTCTCTCGTCACCTCCGGACCTCGCGTCTGTCTTTGTATTGTTGCTCGGCCACTTGAGGCTCCTCTATTCTCTCGTCACCTCCGGACCTCTACTGATCGCGCCAGCTAGCCACTGGACTGTTGAAACCCTTGACAAAGATTAGCAAAAAATCCGCAATCCTGACCTTTTCTAAGTTGAAAGCAAGGAGCTTGGGAAGGACCTCTTCTCCTGCATCTCGGGCCTGCTGGCCCGGACATTCTCGCCGAACTTCTTCTTGACGGCAGAATTGATCGATTCTATGAAATTCCTCTTGACCTTCTCCCGCCGGAAGGTTTGCTTGCCCTGCAGGGCAAGGAGACGCGCGCATGCCCGTTTTTACGTTCTTCTTGACCGGAATCGCTGCCCTTATGCCGAGGTTCCTGCAGAGGATGAAGTTCTCCTCCGAGTAATAGGCCTTGTCGGAGGAGAAATGCGGATTGGAATACTCAGGAATTGGGATTTCGTCGCGTCAGGGGTTCCGATACCTGTCAATATCAAGTATTCTGATATTGAAATTTAGCTAGTGAGCTGGTCTTGGGGGATTATTTCGGGCGAACCCCTCCCAATTTCTCTCTTTTTGTATTGCTTTATATGATAGAAAAGTTTTTTATACCAAATTTCAGTAAAATTTCCTGAAATGATTTCGCTTTTCGGAGTGTCAGCCGAAACATTTGCGTTCGTTATTGTCGCAACTTTTTTCTTCTTTATTGTGACAACCAAGTCCTAAAACCTTTTTTTGGCAAAAGGATATAATTGAGGAAAGTGTTGGGCTTTTGAAATGACTCTTGAAGACCTTCTTGCAAAATTTGTCCAGCCAAAACAGCCAGTCCAGCCAATTAATCAGGATGCGCCGCAAATGGGGCCGGAGCCTCCGCCGGTTGGAAACCCGGTGGGCCGACCGGATGGAGGTCCTAGCTTTGGTCAGGGAAACCCGATGGCTCCCAAATTCTCCTCAAATGACAATTTCGGCTCAACTTCTCCCCCTCCTTTTGCAAGGCCCCAAGACAGCCAGCAAATTGACAGGCCAATTTTCGCCCAGCCCGGTTTTCCTTTTAACAATCTGCCGGGGGGCCCGCAGTTCTCTCCCCAGCAAATAAACCCGTCAGAAGACCGGCTAGCGAGAATTGAGGAAAAATTGAAGGTCCTCTCCGACAAAATTGACCTGATGGCCCAGCAAGTATCTGTTGTCTGGGAGCTTGAGAGAAGGAAAATGCACTAACTCGCCGGAGGCTCCCTTGCGAAAATGGCGGGATTTCTGGAAGAGGGTCTGATTGCCCCGATGAGGGACGGAACCGGATACACAATACCAACAACAGTTCTGATTGCCGTTCTCCTGGCGTTTTTCTCGTTTCTTGCAATGAAGACCGGTTATTTCAGGAAAACAAAGGTTTCCGAAATTTTCAAAGACATCCTCCCTTTTGTTCTTCTCGGGGCAGTCTCAAGAAGCCTTGAGGACGGCTGTTTTCTCCCCTGCTCATGGCCAATAAGGCTCCTTTTCATTACTCCCGGGATTTGGATTCTCGTGTTCTCCCTCTTCTTTCTCTCAGGAAAGATTCTTTCCGAAAAAGCCCGGGTTTTCGGGTGGCTCCTTTTCGCTCCGGCGGGGCTTTTCGCATTTTTGAAACTCTCCAATTTCTTTGGGCTCTTACTTATTCTCTGTCTTGCCGGGCTATCTTCGTTAGTGCTAATAAAAATCCTCCTTCCCCTCCTGAAGAGGAAGCTTTCCCGGGAGGCCAAGGCAATAGTCTTGGCGCATGTTTTCGACGCTTCATCGACTTTTGTCGCAGTCAGCTATTTCGGGTATTTCGAGGAGCACGTTTTCGCAAGGCTTTTGATGTCAATTGGGGGACCTGCCCTCTTTTTCATTGTGAAGATTGTAGGAATTTCAGCCTTGGTTTTGTTCTCGGAGAGCTACAAAGGATTCTCGAAAAGCGAGAAGAAAATCCTCTATGTCGCAATGCTCTTGGTTGGCCTCGGGCCGGGTATAAGAAACACTGCGAGCGTCTCAATTGGTGTGTGAAAAAACCCAATGTTTTGAAACTGGAAGCTCGCCTTTCATCGGTCCAATCCGAAAAATGTCTAGTCCTTCCAAGGGCCCCTTGATTTTATCAGGTAAATTCCTATTCCCACAAGGAGCGTTGCTGCAAAGAACGTGAAGAGGCGGTTTGTCAAGCTGGTTTCTCCTTTGAGGGAGTTTGGAGGAATTTCCGAGAGAGTGTATTTGCTCTCCCCTACCTCGTCCTTGAAAACAATTGATACTGTTCCTGAAGCCCTGCTAGATTCTGATTCGGCTGACGCGACAAGCGAATACCTGCGGTTGTATTCCGAGTTGGACGGGCTTATTATTACTGTGAATTTTTTAGTCTCTCCCGGGCCTATTGTCTCGAATGTCGGAGTCACAGATGAGTATGCAGCGCCATCTCCAGAAAGGGTGAATGTGAAGGTCTCTGTATAATCTGCATAGTTTGTAACAAGGAAATCCATCCTGCCTCCGGACTTTCTTATTGAGTATTCTCCGGAAGCTGGCGTTATCGAGATTCCAGCTGAAGAGAATGCTGGAACGAGTAGAATTGCAATGAAGATTATGGCAATTGTCGTGATTCTCGAATATGCAATTTTGTCGGCCATTGGTTTCCCCATAATCCGCCATATTATAAAAGTTTTCTGTTGGTCGTCTTTTTTCCCGTTAATTTCGCCTGAAGAGGGCGTTTGAAAAGACTTTTAGCTTCTCGGGGAAGGAAAGGAGGCGCTTTGGTATGTGTATTTTCTCCGAGTCGCGCGCCAGTTCCCCCTCAATTGACCTGGAGAGCCATAGCGTCCCGGAATAGTCTCCTTTTGAGAATGATGCCTTTGCGCCCGAAAGTAGCCCGTATATTCTCTCAGCCTTCCTCCGCTCAAGCTCGTTTTCAAACTCCCTTTCAATGAATGAGATGTGCGCCTTTGCCTCAATATAGCTACGAATCTCCTCTTCCCAGTCGACAACTGAGAGCCTCCTTGACGCAATCCTGAAGAGTTGGTGGGCTATTGCGAACAGGGCTATTAGGGGGACAATTACCGAGAAGAATATTTTCTGATAGAAATTCAGTAATCTGGAAGAATCGTTCTCCGGGCGCAGGTATATTGAATAGCTCTTCGTGTCGAGTTCCCCGGAATTGTCGGAAATCGCTATTTCGCAGTTCCATCTGCCAACTTTTGCGTTCCGGGAAAACGGGACTTTTGCAACAAGCTGGGATGTTTTCGGGTCCCAGGCAGGGGTGCTGTCAGTTGCAACGAACTGGCCGAAGACTTTGCAGGAGGACTCATCGCATTCGAGAATTGCCCTTCCCTGGCTCTCGGGCGAGAAGATCTCTGCAAAGGAACAGCTGGCATTGCATAACGCGCCCTTGGTGCAAATGTCATATCCGCTGTTCCCGTCGAACGCGGTTATTGTGAACAGGGTTTCCTTGCCTGCCGAGGATGCTGTCGAGAAAATCTCTATTATTTTCGGCGGTACGTTCAGGACGCCTTTCTTGTTCCCATGTCCAAAGTCAGTTGAATTGTCCGAAAAGCCAAGAACTGCGAGGAAATGTGAGAGAAAAAGAAACGCTCCGAGGGCACAGAAAATAATTGCCGCGCCTCTTGAGTCAATCCGGACGGAGAGGTTCCTAATTCGGTCCCTTTCCCCCGGAATATACAATTTCCTCTCCTCCGTCATCGCTGTCCTTTTTCCTCTTTACGAGGAAGAAGACGAGCAGACCCAAGAGCAAGGCTACTAGGATTATTGAAAGAATTAGGGGGAGATGGTTGGGCTTTTGGTTCATTCTCTCATGAAGGCGCCTTGTCGACTCCTCCTCGAACCCGCCGTAGTTAATGGTTGTCCCCTTGTTCTCGAAATGAATGTAGAAGCCTGCGGACGCGCTCTCAAGGCCGGAGACGCCAATTCCCTCTCCGGCTCCGCCGGGCCCAAGCGCTCCTGTGTTCTTCACCTGTATTCCGATAATATACCTGCGCCCGTATTCAACTGTCTCGTCTGGCGTCACATGAAGATAAAATACCTTGAAATCGTTCGGCTTGACAGTTACTTTGTCTCCGGGAGTTATTTTCGAAATATACCTGTTTCCGTCAGACGCAGTGCCATAGGGCTTTATCGAGAACTCCGTTTCATAATTGTTCAGGTTCGAGACAACGAATTGGATTGTTCCGCCTTGCTTTGTGAAATTGTATGTCCCTGATGCTGGAGTGAGGCCCATCCCAGAGAATCCCGCGGATAGCACGAATGCCACTGCGAACAAAAAGGCAACAGTTGCATATGCGCCTGTCCGTGTCATTTTCTTTTCCATCTAAGTTTCCCTCATTTATATTCTTTTATTATTCGTCAACACATAGCGGATTTCCCGTCAGGCAATAGTCGAACGAGAACGTTGTGTTATAGCTTCCAGTCGGCGTCCCGACGGGAATTATCAGAGCCGCGTCAATATACCTCTTCTCGCCAATTGGATAGCTTGTTACCGGATTCTGGTAGGTGTTGTTCAGCCCCCAAATTAGCCGGTAATTGGCGTTCATCTGCCTGCATGTCGAGTTATATGTCTCGCTCGCGCAGTCAATTGTCGTTGCAGAAGACGCCCCGACAGTAAGATTCGCTATTCCTATTGTTACTGCCCCGTCAGCCCCCCTTGTGAATGCTGGTCCAGAATACCTGACATTCCCTATTGAGTTGGATATGTAGTGGTATACTGCATATTGCCCGTTAGTGTTGGGAATTGTCGCTGTATATCTGGCTCCGGGAGAGCCTGAAAAGACGTAGGAGAGCGTTGAGAGGGCTGGCCAGGTGTCCCCGGAGTCATCGACATTGAAAGCAACATGCTCGTTTACTGTGAATGTTGTCCCTGCGCTCGTCCAGTCATATAGTCCTCCGTTGTCGGCAATCCTGAGATAGCAAGCCCAGCTCCCGTTGTTTGAGGCCGATTCAAAGGTCGGAAGCAACCCGATTGTCCGGGTTCCTGTCCCTCCGTACTGGCATCCGGTCCCTCCGACAAAGTTGTCCCCGTCACCAGTACTGAAGTTCTTTATTGAAAAATTCCAGAACGAGTCGAGGGCGGTTGCGTTGTCAACAGTCCCAAGGTTCCTGCAATAAATCCTGCATGCGTTGGAGGCGCAGGTGGATGCGTTCACGTCGTTATAGCCGTCCAAATCGGAATATGTCGCGTTCATTCCTTTCGGAGTCCTTGTCCAGATTCCGGATGTCGAAACAAGGGAAATTGTTGTGTCCCCGGTCCAAGCAACCATTCCCCCGGCAATTGAGGGAGCGGAATTGACAAGAGTGTTCGTTCCGGTAACTGATGGGTTCCCGGTCTTATTTACCCCGAAAATGTTTGTTGCATTGAGGAAGCAAGTCCAAGTTCCAATTCTGTGCTGGCAGGTGTCTGAGAACTGGTCTGTTCCGGTTGTAGCAAGGACAAAAGTTGCGCTGCAGCTCTTTCCCGCTCCGGACCATGAGGCTCCTGAACAGCTTCCGGAAAGGTTCGCGCTGATGTAGTTGGGGTCTGATGCAGAGCCGAGGGGCCCGTAAACTATTGCCCTGACATCAGTAACTACTCCGTCCCCTGAGGAGACTGTTCCTGTGCAGTTTATTGTGTCGCCGTTGACGAACGTTCCGTATCCGCCGTTCCTACCAAAGCTCATTCCTGAGAAAGTTATACCTTGGTCAACGTAGAATGTCGAGGCAGTTGTGTTCGATGTGTCAACAGGAAGGCCTCTCTGGTCCCAGATGAAAGCATAGGTTGTGTTCGAATTCCCGTCAGATTCCTGGGTAGTATAGTTGCAGTCAACTGTCCCGGCCCCGGTTCTAGTCGAAGTGCAGAACTGGTATTCCGAGCACCCTGAGGATGTTGCCGAGTTTGAGGAGCAGACCCTGAGAGTGAATGTTCCCGAAGAGTCGGCAGAGTCGGCGTCCGTAAAGGTCACGTTGAATTTTACTTTTGCTCCGAGCGCCGCTGCAGTTGACGAGGTTGACGCATTGTTCGCAGTCATTGTTATGTTGGGCCTGTTGTTAGTTATGTTGAATGAGGCGTCATAGTTCGAGGAGTTCGAGTTCCCTGCCCCGTTCGCATATGTCCCGTCGCTCGTATAGATCCTTACATAATATCTTGTTTCGGAGCGCGTTGTCGTGTTTCTGCTCTCTCCCGGCCCGTAGAGAAGGGCGTTCGGTATTGAGAATCCCGAGGGCGCGACAGCCGTCTTTGGGAGGACGTTTGACGCTCCTGAGGTTGTTCCGACAGTCGCATAATATGTGACAGAGTCTCCGTCAGGATCGGTCACTCCGGTGAAGGATACTGTTGGGGGGGCGACAGGGGCTGGCGAGGATTCGGAGACATTCAGGGCGGACGGGGCTCCCGGTTGCGCGTTATAGAGAGTTACCGTAAAGTTCAGGGGATGTGTGTTGTTCTGCGTTCCGGGAAAGTCGATTGATTTCAATGTATAGTAATAGTTCTTCGTCACGTTTGAGCCTGTAGATGCGCTGTAAGTGTATGTGCAAAATGGTGGCGTTGTGTCCATCAAGTTAAGGTTTGTCGCCGACCCTTGTGTAGCATAGCTGTTTTCAGTTGCCGCGTTCGCGCATTCAGTCCCCCCGTATGCGCTTGTCCCAATGTCGAAAATTGTCTTGACAGTGTCGCCGTTGAGATCAACTCCCCTTGTGAATACATAGCTTGGAACATTCAGGGAATGGACATAGATTATTGGGGGATCGGCGGTTGTTGGTTGATAAGGAGCTTCATTTGTTACGCTTACGTTTGCGCCAACATCTGAAAAGCCGATTCCGATTATTAATAGCGCGAAAACAAGCGCAAAACTGATTTTTGACTGATATTTGGCCATTTTCCAATTGTACTAGATGTCAGCACTATAAAAAAGGTTGTCTTTTGGGAGTTTCTGGCCTATTTTATAGGGGAGGATTTTCTGGCAATTGGGCTAAAATGGTTTTAGCGGAAAACCCGTAGAAGAACGAAAACTACTCCAACAAGGACAAGTATTACCAATCCTCCGAAATATGTTACTGGCTGTGTGAGAATGTTCTGACGGCCGACCTTGGCAACTGGGTTGAGCTTGTATATTGCGCTAATGCTTGTCTCAATCCCGACTCCGCCAGTCGAGCCAACTCCGGAGAACGCGCCATCTCTCTTTGCAATAATTTCCGCATAATATTCGGTCGCATTGCCCTCTGTCGGAAGGATTACCCGGAGCTTCATTCTCTTTGAGCTTTTCTCTGGTATATTGACAGATGTTCCGTCAAGGAGGACTCCATACTCCTTTGCTGTTCCGGCAAGAGTTAGGGCGAAATTCGCATCCTTTCCTGTGTTTGCAATTATGAACTCGATATCAAAGGGCTTGCCAACAGTGACGTTATAATCGGCCCTGAATGGAGATATGCTTGACCCGGAAAAAGCGGGAGTTGAGAGTAAAAGCAGGAAAATGGCGAATGTCACTGGCGCGTTTTTCATTTTCTTTTCCGTTCGTCTTCTTCTCCTTTTCAATTTATTCTGGGGCAGGGTCTGTCGGGAGCCTTGCCATTATTGTAAAGTTCGTGTAATAAGTCCCGGCAGGAATTCCGTCCGGAAGGGACAGGCAGAGGTGCATTGTAAAGTTGTTCGGGTTCGGATATGTCCCTCTTGTTGTCGGGCTTTCTGAGAGCTTCTGCCATGTCTCGTTGACCTTGAGCGAGTTCGGGCAGGTAGAGATGCCGAATGTCATGTTCCCTATTCCAAAAGTGCTTCCGGGCTCGGGAAGAGTTGTCCAGTTCGCTCGTGACGCCTTTATCCACAAAACCTGGTCAATTGGCGAGGCTATTGTTATGTTTATGTGGGAAGAGTTTCCGGGGCAGTTTCCGGGCACGTTCGTCGCTCCGGGGGCTCCGGCGAAGCCGCATCCTCCGTATGTTATTGGCTCTCCGGGGGAAATGCTAAAGTTGACTGTAGTGTTCACAGTTCCGATCTTGGACGCCTTGTCAGTGAAATATGCCTTGCAGGTCCAGTCTCCCGGCTTTGAATACACATAGGGCTGGACGCTTGCGGAGATGTTGAGATAGTTCCCGCTCGGAAGAGTGTGGTTTTGGAGGGCAGTAGTCAGCTTGTCCCAGTTGAGGGGAGCCCCCTCGCTTGAGAGGGAATTCGACCAGCAGGTAACGTTGCATTTGGTTATTGTGCCGTCGCAGTCAAGGTCAGCGCCTCCGTCAAGGTCGGAGACAGTCACATTGAATGGGAATGAAAGGCTGCTTGAGATGTTCGAGCCGTCCCCGTTGAAAGTGACGTTGCTGGGCGCTGCTGTCGGGGCGGTTCCTTGCCCGGTTACGTTCACTGCCTGAGCGAGGATTATGTTGTCAACTGTGATGTTGGCCGAGGTAGTTGAGTAAATCATTATTTGGGGCCTGTCTATGCACAATTCTCCCTGCGTTTTCGTCCCCTTGAACCTTTGATAGCTAGTTGTCAGTCCGGCGGAAATGGCGGGGGAAAAGTCGGTGTTTGCGGTCCCGTTCCAGCAACTCATTCTTATTGGAGCAGACAATGCGCTTGTTGCCTTCATGTCCGCGGAGAAATAAAAAGTCTTTCCGGCAATCGGGGATGCGAATGTCGGATATCCGTGATGGACATATGGATTGGTCGAGGATGAGTTGGAATAATACTTTATTGCATATGCTCCGTGTGTCGGGTCCTCTGTCAAGTGGAGGGCGGTTGCGTATTCGGACGTCCAGTTTGTTACCGAGTCAGGCAGTCCGTCGTCTGGTATCCCTGCGGCGAAGCTCTCGGCGGACCCGGATATCTGCTCAGTATAGTTGTTTCCCGCGTTGTCCTCGGCAATTGCGACAATTGTCGCAGAGCCCTTGGGAACAACTCCGTCCGGGCTTGTGTATGTCCAGGCAGTTGTGCCTGTCGCAATTGCCCAAGATTCTCCGCCGTTGTAAGATACCCAGACTTTTGAGACTCCGGAACCTGCGTCAGATGCAGTTCCTGTGATTGAGAAATATTCTGAATTTACAGTCGCGCCCTCGGTTGGGGAGGTTATCTGGGTTTTCGGAGGAGTTGCGTCAATTATGGCAATGTTTGAGCCAGTCGCGTTCGTCCCGAGGCCCGCCACATTGACTGATTCGAGCGTCAGATTGTAGCACGTCAAGTCTGAAGCTGAAATATAGCTCGTTGCGTTCAGTACTGAAGGGAAGAGAGTCTGGCTCCCGTAGCTTCCGCAGGATCCTGCGGAAAGGGTTGCCGTCTTATACCAGAGCCGGACTGTCGAAATCGGTGTCTGGGCATCAGTTCCGTTGTTTACAATAAGCTTGATGGTCGTCCCCTTGATGTATCCTGTGGGTGTTGTGAGGGAGACTCCCGTCGGAGCTGTTGTGTCAACTTTTATTTCGTATTCGACGGAGGAATTGACAAGGCCTGCGGCGTTAGTAATGTTTAGCCTGTATTTGTAGCACTTGGTCGTCCGGCCGGATTCTGAATAGGGGTTTGCCGGACTGGTTGCAATGACAGACCACACAGAATAGGATGAGCAGACATCCCCTGAAAGAGTACCTTCAGCCCGCTCAAGGGTAGTGTTCGCAATGCTCGTGTTTCCGTCAGTTCCGTTTGTTATTGTAATGCCATACGCAGTTGAGTTTGAATATGCGGACAGCCCAAGAGTCCCCTGCGATGGCGCGCTCGTGTCAACCTTCGTTATGCAGGTAGTCGAGTTCGCATCCTTTCCGACGTTGTTAGTTGTCTGGATTTTGTACTCGTAGCATCCGGAGGTCCTGAAGTTTATTGCAGTTGTTCCTGTGCTAGTTGAGACGGATTCCCAGGACTGGGCGGATCCGCACAAGTCCCCGGTAAGGCTCGTATAGTTCCTGACCCACAGGCGATTTTCGGAAACTCCAGAATCAGGGTCAGTTCCGGTTCCCCATGTTAATGAAAAGTTTCCGTCCCCGTCATAGGAGGGGCAGGAGGGAGCTGTTGCCTCGGAGGGAGCTGAGAGGTCAATTCTCGAATATACCTGAGTCGAGTTAGCTGAATTTCCCGAACGGTCAGTTGTTGTCAGAATGTAGCCGTAGCATCCGGTTGTTAGGCCGGTGTGGTTGTATGAGCCGGTTGGATTTGTGGAGTTAATTGAGACAGTTCCGACTGCCCCGCAGACTCCGGAGGAATATGTTGTCTCGTTGACCCATAGGGTAGTGTTCGAAACTCCCGAGAGTGCGTCAGTTCCGTTCGTAATTGTCGCAATTATCCAGTTCGATAGGTTGTAGGCTGGGACTGAGACAGTTCCGGCGGAAGGGGCGGAGTTGTCGAAGGTGACAGTTACTGTGTTCTTCCTGTCGCTCCTGGTTATTGCCAGATTGTCGGCAAGGACATATCCTGTTCCGGCAAAGCGATCAATGCAGACAACTACTCTTGTGGTTCCGGCAGGAGCGGCCATGCTCGCATATACGAATGTCCAGTTGGAGTTTCCGGTAACTGTCTGGGCGACTTTCCTTCCGATTTCCGCCTGGGTGGAATTTTGGAAAATAATCAGTATATTGGCCAATGCGGACATTCCGACAGGCTTTAGATATCCAGTCAGGTTGAATGTATATCCAGCAACCGATGTCCCATAGTCCTTGGCATCTGTGCATATCCAACTGCTAGTGCCAGTTGTCGAGCCGTTAATTGACTTTGTTCCGGGTCCGGGAATCCTGTCTCCAGTTGTGAGGTTCCAATTCCCTACTAAGTTGCTTGTCCAGTATGTCGGGGGAGCTGGAGGTGTTCCAGTCTCGAAATCAAGGTTAAGAATTCCCTCGTTCGGGACGGTTTCTGAGGTTGCTGTGTTCTTCCTGTCGCTCCTGGTTATTGCCAGATTGTCGGCAAGGACATATCCTGTTCCGGCAAAGCGATCAATGCAGACAACTACTCTTGTGGTTCCGGCAGGAGCGGCCATGCTCGCATATACGAATGTCCAGTTGGAGTTTCCGGTAACTGTCTGGGCGACTTTCCTTCCGATTTCCGCCTGGGTGGAATTTTGGAAAATAATCAGTATATTGGCCAATGCGGACATTCCGACAGGCTTTAGATATCCAGTCAGGTTGAATGTATATCCAGCAACCGATGTCCCATAGTCCTTGGCATCTGTGCATATCCAACTGCTAGTGCCAGTTGTCGAGCCGTTAATTGACTTTGTTCCGGGTCCGGGAATCCTGTCTCCAGTTGTGAGGTTCCAATTCCCTACTAAGTTGCTTGTCCAGTATGTCGGGGGAGCTGGAGGTGTTCCAGTCTCGAAATCAAGGTTAAGAATTCCCTCGTTCGGGACGGTTTCTGAGACTTCGCCATTGTCATAAGAATCGCTCACAAAATAGTAGACTCCGTCGGCTACTGTCGCAGTATCTACTCCTTTTGTCCAGGAAGTTGTGCCAGTGACTGATGTCCAGTTGGTCCCGTTCCAGAATGTTACGTTTTTAACCCCAGAATAGAGGGGCAAATCCTGGGCAGTTCCGGAAACTGTTATCGAGCCCTTCAGATGCATTCCGGAAACCGGGTAGGATATTGTGGAATTCGGAGGTGTCATGTCGACTTTTGTAGTTGAACTTACTAGGGAGGTTCTTCCAGCCAAGTTAGTGTTCGTGAAATTGTACCTGTAGCAGGTTCCGTCCAAAATTGTGGAATGGTAGTATGGAGAGCCCGGGTTGTTCCCGATTACAGTTGCTCCAGAAAAGCTTCCGCAAACGTTGTTCGAAAGGGTTGCGGTCTCATACGCTAGCTGGGTTGAGGCAAGGCCCGAATGGGCGTCAGTTCCGTTAGTGAGAGTGATTTGTGTGATTATTCCGGAATATTCGGGGGAGGAAATGCTGGAACCTGTCGGGGCGGAGGTGTCTACCTTAACTACAACTGTTGAGGACTCTGAGCAGATTGGGATTGTTGTTGTGACTGTTGTGGAAGTTGTTGAAGAGGTTGTTGTTGTTGTGACTGTTGTGGAAGTTGTTGAAGAGGTTGTTGTGGTTGAGCAGGGGTTGCATCGTCCGGAAGCGCACAAGTCCCCGCAAGGAAGGCTGTAGCCGGACTGGCATCCGCAGGGGCAGGAGTCTCCGTAGAACCAGCAGGTGCAGGGAGCTCCGACAGGAGAAGTCGGAGAGCATCCGCTCCATCCGTCGCAACGTCTTGTTCCATAGTCTACTGTCCCTGTTATTGAGCACGAATCCGAATATCCGGGAACAGCCTCCTGGAAAAGAGTCAGGAGAGCCAAAAATAGGAAGGTGAGGAAGAGAAAGCCCATTTTCCTTTTCAGCAATTCAGACATTGTTGCAAGTGGTCACCTTGTATTCATAGCATCCTGTCCCAAGCCCGCTCTGGGCAGTTGTCCCGGGCGTTGTTGAAATAGAAGAATATGAGCCATAGCCTAAGCAGGCTCCGTTGGAAAGGGTCCCGATCCTTCTGTAAAGGGTATTGGACGCTACTCCGGATTGGGCGTCTGAGCCTCCCGCCCAGACAATGTTGAATGAGCCGTCAGCGTCATATGTCCCTGTTGCGGGTGATGAAATTGTCCCTGCAACAGGAGCAGTGTTGTCGCAGACAATTGTGTCTGACTGCGTTGTTGTGTATGTTGTCGGAGCCTGGGAATCTGAGCACCTCACATATACTGTCTGCGTTGACCCGCAACCGGCAAGAGTGAAGCTCCCGATGGTGCAGGAATAGGGGCCTGCCGTGCAGGAGGAGGCGCAAGCTGTGCAGGACTGGGCGCCGACCCAGGAAGTGTCGTTGTCCGCATAGCAGGTTATTGCGTTCCCTGTGTTTGAGTTAGGAACAGAGGAAATCCCGATTGTGTGCCCTCCTTGGAAGGCAGTATAGGGGTCGCCGGAATCTATTGAAACTACTACCGCAGGGGTGTTGTTTATTGTCCCGGCAGCGAAGGGGAACTTGAAGACAATAAAGTATATCCCAACAGCAAGCATTGCCCCGGTTATTGCAAGAATGTCCGCATTCTTAGAAACGAATTTTGTGACCTGTTTCCTCCTAATCCTCCTCCTCCTCGGAACCCTGTAATATGCGCCAACCAATATCCCGGCAAAAAGAAGAAGCGCTCCTCCGAGAAGTATTTTCTGGTTCGGAACTGCGAAAAGGGCGAGGGAAGTCGCAACAACTGAGAAAAGGGAGAAGAAAACAAGGGAAAAGCCCCCTCTAGCCAAAAGCCCCCTTTTCATTGACATTTTCAGGCGTCCAGCCTTTTTTATTCTTTTCTTTTATAAACCTTTATTGTTCCGACCGCAGGTTCTCTGTTGGAACTGATTTCCTCATATTCGAGCTTTTCCCCGTAAAAGTCGATTGCCCCGTAATATTCGGACACTACAAGAAAAGTCGGGCGGGGGAAATCCGTGAAATTTTTGGAGGACAGAATTCCTAGCATTGTCGGGGTTGATTCGAAAAAATTCTCCGCAACTGGTATTCCGGTCTTGACTGATAGGAGGGACGCCTCAGGACTCCCCCATATTGTCGGGTCGGAAATTCCCCGCTTCCCGTTAATTAGCAAAGAAGACATTCTTTCCAGCTCATGAGTCCGGCCAATCAACCCTCCTTCTGCGGAAATGGCTAGGATTGCGGAAAAGGCGAGAATTGCCGGAATTATTGCGAACGCTCCGGGGCGGGCCTCAATTGCCTTTCCGGCGGAGAGCGCGAGGAAAGGGACAAGGAACTGGAGTGTGTTGTTTGAGAGGTTCGGGAGGAATATTGCAAAGAGCGCAAGGGAAATGGCGAAAAACAGGAGACCTTTCCTGTCGCGGGAAATTGAGGCAAGAGCAACAAGGGGGAACGATGCGGAAACAATTGAAATCAGGATTTCCCCTGAATTCCTTGCAAATGAGCCCGCAAGGTCAAGGAGAATTATTGGCGCCCTCCCCTCGAGCTGGCCAAGGATTACGTTTTCAAGGAAGGGCTTTCCCGCAAGAATGAAGAATGCAAACCCCAACAATGCTGTGCCGAAAAGCGCTTTTATGGCAAGCTTCCATTTGCCCCTGGCCCCGGGAGTTCCGAAGAGAATTGTCAGGAGGATTAATGCCGGAATTGCGGAGAGCTCTGAGAAGATTGCCCCGACAGCCACAACTGCCTTGAGGGAGGAGAGCTCCTGCGTTCCCTGCCTTTTTTGGATAACGTGGAAAGCCAGAAGGAAAAAGGCAGTGGGGAGAAGGGGGATTGAGAGAGAATACCAGTGGAAAAACGGCAGAGATGCTGAAAATATTGAGGCCGGAACAAGGCCGCCTGCCATGTATATCAGAACAAGCATTCCGGCGGAGAGAATAAGTGAGAGGAGTTTCGCAGAAAATATCGGGTCATTGAGCCCGGAGATTTCTGAGAATGTTGACAAGAGATAGAGGTGGAAAGGGGGGTGGGAATTGATGAAATCGGCATACGGGCGGAGACCGTCCGCCCTAATTGCAATTGAGCTCGCAATCCCGATGTTCTCCTCCGCATAGTATGTCGGCGAGAGGAAGAAGAATATTCTCGCGAGAATTGAGAGTGCAATTATGAAAAGCAAGAGGGCGCCGAATTTTTTCTCCACAGCCTAGTCGCCCCGCTTTCCACGCCCTTTGGCCCTGAAGAGGTAGTTTGAGAAATAGTGCGGAACGCTCTTCTGGTTAAGAGAGAGAGCAAAGTTCCATTCAGAATAGCAGTTGAAGTGGCAGAAGCATTTTGGATATTCCCGGAGCTTTTTGAAATTCCTGACGCTAGCGGAAGGGAACGAGCTTTCCCCCTCCTTGACAAAGCAGGGAGCAATCCGCCCGTCAGGCATTATTATGCAGAAATTCTTTCCGGCAAAGCAGGGATGGGGCCTCGCGCTCTTCAGTTTCTCTATATAGTCTGGAGACATTCTTATTAGCCAGGGATTTTTCTTCTTCTCGCGCTCTATTATCCCGACCGCCTTCAGGTAGTTCTTGTGGGTGAATGCTATTGGCGAATAGTCAAGTTCCTCTGACATTTTGTTGTAGCGGTCAGAGTGCATTGGCTGGAAAGCGACCTGGACTCTAAGCAATTTGGCAAGGGCAATTATCCCGGACACCTCCCGGCAGTTGTCGGCCAGAGTAATTGGCGAGAGGACAGCCATTATTGATATCTTTATCCCGAGGGATTTCGCCTTTTTTATTCCGGATACCGCTTTTTTGAAAACGCCCTTGCCCCGTATTCCGTCATGGAGTTTTTCCCCTCCGTCAAGGGAGACTGATATCAGGTCAATTCCCATTAGCTCCTTCGCCCGTTCTTCAAGAAGCGTCCCGTTCGTGTTTATTGAAACAGCCATTCCCCTTGATTTCGCATTTGACACCAGTTCGCCAATGTCTTTCCTGAGGAAGGGCTCCCCTCCGGAAATGTTCCAGGAAATAGTCCCGGCCCGGGAGAATTCTGACATAATCTCCTTTATCCGCCGGGTCGAGAGCTCCTTTGGGCGTTCCTTCCAAGTACCGCAGTAACTGCACGACAGGTTGCACCTGAAATTGACATAATGGCTGACGAACAGAGGGGCTTTTTTTCCGAGAGCGAGGCGAACCCCCCCGAGAACAATTCTGGAAATTTTTGCAAGCATTCTCTTTTTCCCGATGGAAGGGCGCTTTCCTTGTTTAATAACTATTCCCGACTGGGAGATATTTATCCTCCGATGAGGAAAAGGGCAAGATGGGCAAGCAGTTCTTCTCGCCCAAAGAGCCGTTTTCTCAGAGAGGAATAATCCCTGCCAACACCCTTGCAGGAAATTACTCTTGAGAGACGGAGCGCTGAGAAAAGAACGCACGTCCCGGTATGCCAAAACCCGTAAACCGGGAGGAAAATGATTGGCAGTGGGACGAGAACAATCCCGAGTATAACAGCCCCCTTACGTCCAAGGAGGGCGAAAAGGGTTTTTCTTCCGGAAGCCCTGTCTTCTCGCTCATGCGCGAGCTCGTGGATTGCCTCGGCAACTGCGCAAAAGGAAATTAGGAAAACTGAAGATGCGAGTAGCCCCGGCAGGCCGTCCGAAAGCTCTTTGAAATGCATCAGATGGGATTTCGCAAGAAGCAGGAAATATCCGAGAATGTTGAAAACGAAATCCGGCCCCGGATAATCCCTCGCTCTCGGGAATTCGGCGGAATACAGGAAGAAAACTAGTAGGAATGCGAGGAGAGCCCCAATTGCAGGAGTGGGGATTCCGAAAAGCGTTGCCAATAATATTGAGAGGAATGCAGGAAGCGCTGAAAGTGAGATTCCGGGGAGTCTCCCGTATTTTCCGGAAAACCTCCCGATATTGTTAGATTCCCCTGTTATCCTGCTGTCGAACAAATCGTTTATTGAAAATGCGAAAGATAGGGCGAAAAAAGATATCGGGATGTCTATTGCGAGCGTTCCGATTTCCCTTTCGGGAGAATACGCAAATGGCAGAAGGGAGAGGGCGAGAATTGGGAGAATGTCCGAGAAGCGATAAATCCGCCCTATCCAAATCATTTCCACATTTCGCCCCAGTCGGAGAGATACCTGAATGCCGAGCGAGCTCCAAAGAGCCCGCCTTTCGTTAGGACACTTATTACTTTTTTCAGGGCGAAAAGGGGTCTTGAATAGAATTCCCTGTATGCAGCCCTCCTTATTCTCAGAAGATCTTGAGCGGAGAGGTTCCCTTGCCTTATTGCGGCGTTGCTTATTTCCATTTTGGAATAGTCGGGCGATTCTATCAGGCCGTTTTTGACGCAATGCCCGTGGAAAGGGGTTCCCGGATACGGAGTTGCAATGTAGAACTGGGCATAGTCGAGCCCGAGCCCTTTTGAGAACTCTATTGTGTTTTTCGCAGTCTCGGCAGTCTCCCCGGGAAGGCCGAAAATGAAATGGCCAATTGTCTCCATCCCAGCCCCTTTTGCGGCAAGAACGGCTTTTTTGGCAATTGAAACGGATGTCCCTTTCCGGGCAAGGTCGAGTATTCTCTGGTCGGAAGATTCTATTCCGAATGAAACAAGGAAGCAGCCAGCCAGCCTCATTTCCCTGAAAAGCTCGGAATCGCAGGTGTCAATCCTGCTGTTCGCGAACCATTTTATTCCAAGCCACGCCCTCTTCCGTATTTCCCGGCACAGGGCGAGGACGAATTTTCTGTCGAGCGTGAATTCGTCAGACCAGAAAAGGAATGTCCGTATCCCGTATTTCGAGACACACTCTGATATTTCGTTGCAGACTGAGACAGGGGAGCGCTTGCGGAAGGACTTTCCGTAGAAAATTGAGGCTGTGCAGAAAGTGCAGCTATATGGGCATCCCCTAGAAGGGTTGATTATTGCAAAGGGTTCCCCTGAAAATGGCATTTTATAGCGGGAATTGTCAACCCCTTCCCTGTCCGGCCAAGGCAGGGAGTCGAGATTCTTAATGAGGGGCCTCTCCTTGTTATGGACAGCCTTTCCAGATTCCCTTTTCCATGATAGCCCCCTGACTTTTGAGAGGTCCTTTCCAGAAAAGAGCGCGAGCGCGAGCTCCCGCGAAGTCTCCTCCGGCTCCCCCCTGACAATAAAGTCAACTCTCGAGTCCTTTGAAACCTCCTTGTGGAGGGCTGTCGGATGAACTCCTACAAGAGCAATTAGGGATCCCATTTTTTTCAGCTTCCCCGAGAATTCGAGATCAGCCCCGAAAGTCGGGGTTGCTGTGTTGACAATTGAGAGATTGGGGGAAAATTCTCTCGCGCTCCTCTCAAGCTCGTCTTCCGGTAGAACGTTTGCGTCAAGTATCATTGTCCTAAAGCCTGTTTCCTTGAGGGCTGCGGAAATGTACATAAGTGTTAGGGGTGGCCAGACAGAGTCCCAGGTTGACTGCCTGTTCATGCACCTTCCCTCCCGTATGAACACTTTTCCGGCAGGGGGGTTTACTAGGAGGATTCTCTTCCCTTTTGCAGAGGAGTTTCGCCCCAGGGAATTTCAGTCCTCCTCGGTTTTCGGTTTCCTAGAAAAACATGCCTCAACAACCTGAAGATCGCCAGCCGGGTCTCCCGCATCGGATAAAACGCGCAGAGCCTTTTCCTCCCCAAAAGCAGAGATCCCTTCTGTGCTAGAGAGGGAAAAATTTGAGAGAGGGAGATCGGAAGAAATTATGTAAGAGGTCCTTCTTCTTGGGATTATTCCGAGATATGCGCAAAAGCCGTCCTCATTTGCGCCAAAATCCACTGAAGAATTGATTTCTTTCCGGGACTCGTTGTAATTGAATACATTTTTCGGATTTGCCCCTATTTTCATAAGAGTTTCCCTGTCGGGGTTGGACGAAAAGGAGAAATCCAATATTTTCCCCCTTTTCCATCCGACGGAAAGGAAGGGAGTCCCGGCAAAGTTTTCGACCTGCTCCGGCTTGCGGACTATGGAAACCGCGAATTTCCTCCTCTCGAAATCGGAAAAATCCTTGAAATTATGTGGGCACACTTCCTCGGTTTCATCAAGCCAGACGCAGGAATAAAGGGGTTCTATCAGTTTGATTATGTGGAAAGCTGCTGTGCGGGCAGTCAATGAGGATGTCTTCTGATTGTAAAGCATTGTCCCGTTCGGAAGAATGTGGGCGTTTGCAATTATCTCCTCATACGCCTCGGTAATGTTCCCAATTCCTCCGGAAAAAAGCCGTTCCTTCGCTTCCAGAAAGCCCGTTCTGTCACCAAGGGAAACGACGCATCCGGAAAGACTTAATGCAAGAACAATTAACGGCAAAAAAAGCTCAGAAGCCCTCATTTCAGGAGATGTTTATTGGCAAGTTTAAAACATTTATTTTCGGACTGCTCTGATGTTCCGGGAATTGTGAGGGCTATATTGGCGAGTAGTAATACTCCCCGGCCCCCTTTTGCTCCCGGTCAAGCCTGCTCTCTGGCTTGTTCGCCCTAGGTCTCTTCGAGTCTGGGTCCCTCCTGAAAGTGACTGAGAGGTCAGAGAGGAACAGGTTCATCCCTTCCCTCATTGGAAGGGGGCCGACTGCGGTTGTCGAGACTGCCGGCTCGCCCTTGAAAACAACCAGGCTGTCAGAGAGATAGTCAATGAAGAGTATGTCGTGGTCAACAACAAGGACGCCGGCCCCTCTCTTTTCGTTTATCCTCTTTATGAATTTCGCAATCTCTAATCTCTGCTCAACGTCGAGGAATGCTGAAGGCTCGTCCAGGAGATATATTTCCGCTTTCTTCATCATTGCTCCGGCAACAAACACTCTCTGGAGCTCTCCTCCCGAAAGCTCGCCCATTTTCTTCTGGAGGAGTATTCTCAGGTTCAGAGGCTCTGCGACCTCGCTTTCGAAATTGAGATCATCAGCCTCTGAAATTGAAGGAAGCAGGTATCCGTGGACAGTTTCTTCGGAAATCCCCCGTACAGTTATCTGCTGGGGTTTGTAGGAGAGCTTTGCGGACTTTTTCATTAGCTCCCCAGAGTCGGGGGCAAGTTCCCCGGCAAGAATCCGGACAAATGTTGTCTTCCCTGTCCCGTTCTCCCCGACAACGCCAACAACCTCTCCCTTGCGTATTTTCCCCCCTTCAACTGAGAGGGAAAAGCCGGCCATCCTCTTCTCTATTTTCGAGAACTCTTGGACAATTCCCTTTTTGCTCGACAGCCCCTCTATTGGCGCCCTCTCTGAGAACTTTATTTCCCCCGCCCGGAAGCGTATGTTCTCGTCCCTTGAGAATCCGGAGAGATATGTGTTTATCCCGACCCTTTGGGTTTTCGGGATTGAGACTACGCCATATATTGAAGGCTCTCCGTAGAACAATATGACGTTATCAGAGGCGCTGTCAAGGAAGGTCAGATCGTGTTCCACTAGGAAGACAGATTTTTTCCCTTCTCCCGATTCAGCAAGAGCCCGCAGCCTTTTGGCTGAACGTATCCTCTCTTTTATGTCAAGGAAGGAGGAGGGCTCGTCGAAAAAATAAATCTCGGCATCTATTTTGGAATATGCAAGCGCAATTGCAATTCTCTGGATTTCCCCTCCCGAAAGTTCTGAGAGCTTCCGTCCTGAAATTGGCGCGAGGTTGAACTCGTTGAAAACAGTCCTGTCGATTTTAGAGGTCGCCTCCATGACAGTCATTTCCCTCGCCCCTGAGGGGACTGCTATTTGTTGGGGCTTGACAGATATTTTCGCGCCCCCGTCCTTTAGGGACTTGAAGTGCTTTTGTATCTCCTGCCCGGAGAATTTCTTTATTGCGCGGTCCAGTTCCCCAAGGCCGCCCTCTTCCCCAAAGTTTGGGACAAGCCACCCTGCAAGTATTGAGACAACTGTTGTCTTCCCGCATCCGTTGGGTCCTAGGAACCCGGTAACCTTGCCTTTTTCCGGATAGGGCAGGGTTTTCCCGTAGAGGGCAAAGCTGTTTCTCCCGAACCGGTGGAGGGGTTCAGAAAGCGCTTCGGGAAGGTTGATTATTGTTATTGCGTCAAACGGGCACTTTTTGACGCAGAGCCCGCATCCAATGCAGGTATCCTCCTCAATTATTATTTTGCCAGTCTCATTGTTCTCAACAATTGTGCTCTTCCCTGCGCGGACAGGAGGGCAGACCCGTATGCAGAGATGCTGGCAGTCCTTTGGCGCCTTGCATTTCTCAAGGCGGACAATTGCTATTCTCTTTGCCATCTCTCGGATTACTGCCAAATTGAAAAGGAGCTTTAAAAACAAGTCGCACGCTTAGCTCAGTTGGTATTCCAGAACAGTTTTATCGTCCTGACTTCCCTGAAAATATTGGGGAGTGCATCAATCCGGCCAAAACCCGAGCCTTTCCAGAAAAATCGATTTTGAGAAAGGTTTAAAACGCTGTCGGGCAAAGTTGGCTGTTCGTGGCGACAATCCTAGTAATAGGCCGTTTCCAGCCCGTCCACAAGGGGCATGAATTCCTCCTAAAGAATCTCTCCCGAAACGGCGAAAATTTCCTCAAAGTTGCAATAGGCTCGAGCAACAGGGCCGGAACCGGAAAGAACCCCTACACATATTGGAAAAGGGCTGAAATGGTCCGCTTGCTTGGCTCTTCAGGGCTATGTAATTTTTCCGTTTTTCCTGTCCCGGATGTTAGTAATGACCGGAAATGGCTAATAATTCTCCTCGGGAAATCCGGATATTTCGATTACGCAGTCTCCGGAAACCTACTTGTCAGAAAGCTTTTCAGGGGGGCCGGATTTTCGGTATTCAGGAACAAGTTCTTCAAAAGGAAGGAATATTCCGGCACAATTCTGCGCAAAAGGATGAAAATGGGGCTCCCCTGGAAGAGGCTCGTCCCGAAGGGGGTCGGACGAATCCTTGGCTGAGGAAGGGGGTGTTTTCGGGGAAAAGGAAATTCTCGAGGGAGCTACCCGGCTAGTTGTCCCGAACGTATCATCACCAATGAAAGGGGGAGTATTTTACAATCCAGTCCAGTCCCTCTCCCGGGATTTCTCAATTTGCGTTTATTCGGCTCTTGGACCGAGTACTTTTTGCGATCCCTTCTCCGGGACTGGCGCTCGGGGGATAAGAATTGCAAAGGAGGTTGTTGGAGTCGCGGTCACATGCGGGGACAGAAACAAGCTGGCGTGCGATTCAACAAGGAGGAACGCCAGGCTAAACGGCCTCCTTGTTGAGGAGCGGTCTTCGGGAGGAATATCTGTCGAGGTTGTCTGCGAGAATGCAAACGCCCTCCTGTCGAAGAGATTCTGGGATGCTGTCGACATTGACCCGTTTGGTTCGCCGGCCCCTTTCCTCGACCTGGCAGCGCAGTCCGCAGGCAAGTTCCTAGCAATAACTGCCACCGACCCTGCCTCCCTATGCGGAGTCTATCCGAGAGTCTCATTCAGGAAATATCTCTCAAGAACTGTCAAGACAGAGTTCTATCACGAGATCGGAATCCGCGTCCTTGTAGGATTCGCAGTGAGGATGGCCGCGAAATACGAGTGCGCCCTGAGGCCCCTTGTCTGCCACTCCTCGAACCACTACTACCGCGTTTATTTCGAGAAAAAGAGGGGAGCCTCACGAACGGACAATTCGCTCTCGCAGGTTGGCTTTCTCTCATGGTGCCCAGAGTGCACTTTCAGGTCTGAAACTGCGGGGGGCTCCCCTGAAAAGTGCCCTTTTTGCGGAACTGGCGGGATGAAGGAAATAGGCCCCCTCTATGTCGGCCATCTTTTTGATTCATCCGTTTGTGAGGAGGCTCTTTCGCAGGCGGAGAAGAGGGGCTTTTTGGGAGCGGCAAGCCTTCTTTCCAAAATATCAAAGGAATCCCGGCTTCCGGGATTCCACTACGACCACCACGCCCTTTCAAGCTATAGGGGATTCGGTCCGGAGAATCTTGAGAAATTCCTCTCTAGGCTCCGCAGGGAGGGGAAGCTAGCAGAAAGAACGCACTTTTCGGAAACCGGCTTTAGGACTGATGCCGATTTCCGGACAGTTGTCCGGTGCCTTCGTGGAGGAAACTTGGAGGAATGACTGCTAGGAAAACTTTCGCAATTGCATTTTCCTCTTTGGTACTCATCGCGCTGGTTTTTTCTTCAATCCCTGCCTCTGAAAGGGCAGCTGGTCTTGTGAGTCTGCAGGAGCGTTTCCGCTGTCCTGGATGTAATGTTATAATAATAACTGCCGATGTCTTTTCTCCGACAAGGGCTGGATTTGGGGGGAGTGGGAGGAACACAACCCCAAATCTCGACTTGTTTGCGGACAAGTCAATTGTATTCACAAAAGCGTTCTCCCCAGCAATAAGCACATTTGACTCTTCAGTATCGGTTCTCTCAGGAAAACGGCTCTCTGAGCACGGCTCGTTCGTTGTCTTCGGGTTTGAAAGTGAAGTTCCCCCGGTCGAAACAACCATTTTCGAGCTTTTTTCGGATTCTGGATATTCGACGTTTATTTCAACTAACGGGCTTCTCCCTTCCTCGGTTACTGACAATAGGGGGTTTGTCCGGGGCGCAGGAAGGGAGGAGTATTTCAAGTATCTTTCGCGGGATAAGGACATTCTTCCCGCCCAGGTTGATTCGTTCATCCTCTCCCTCGGAAAGCTAAAGGATGCAAATGCGCCCTTCCTAGCATTTTTTGAGACAGGGTTCCTTCATAGGCCCTATGAGTTCAATTATGTTGAGAAAGTGTTCGGAGAATTGCCCTATTCAGGAGCCCTTTCGAACAAGTCCCTCGAAGGGCTCTTCAGGCTCGAGAGAGGCGTTGCATATTTCGATGAAATGAATTTATCGTTCCCGGTAAATTCCGATGACATTGAATATCTCGCGGCGAGATATGACGACAAGCTCCTCCATCTTGACAGGGAAATCGGACGAATCCTCTCTTTCATTGAAAATTCGGGCCTCTCCAACAACACTCTGGTTGTTTTCACTAGCTATCATGGGGAAGCGCTCGGAGAGGAAGGGACGTTCGGGCACGAATACGAGTTCAGGGCGTTCAGAATACCTTTGATTATCTGGCATCCGGAAATTGGCGGGACAGTTTATCCCCTCCCGGTTGAGCTAAAGGATCTCAGCGCAACTGTCGAATATTCGGTTTTAGGCTCCCGGGACACTGAGGAGACCTTACTTTCGGGGGATGGATTTGCTGTAATGGAGGCTCCCTTTGTGGATTTTGAGGACATTCAATGGGAAAAGAATTTCTTCTCTGAATTGAACCAGTCCGTAAGGTATTCCCTGAACAGCTCGATTTTGACATGTGCGACTGATGGAAAGTATTTTTTGGAGGAAAGGTGGGTTTCAGTCAAATCCGGGGAAACTTTCCTTGTATTGCGGGAAATAGACTGGGAAACTGGCAAGCTCTCCGAACCTGTTTTGGGGATTGGGGAAAAGGAGCTCCCTGGACTTTTCTCGAAAATCAAGACGCGCGTGGCCAGTCAGGAGAGTTTCAAACCCTTCCTTCCAAGGGATGTTCAATTCCTTCCGGAGGAATCCGGCTAATTCCGCCTTTTTCGGGAAAATAATTTAAACGCGCCAATTTTCCCAGAAGAATGGCGTATCTTAACAAGAAAGTTGTAGAACTGTTCGATTCAGCCAAAACCAGTCAGGCAGGCGAGGCTCTCCTCTACAAAACCAAAAGCATGTGCACCTCCTGCAGAAAGATTGTCGGGGCGGAGGTTTTCGAAACTGGCGGGCGTGTTTATATGAGAAAAAACCCCTGCTGCGACAGGAAAGGAAACGTCATTCTCAGGGAGAATGATTCCCAATTCTTCAGGGAAACTGCCGGGCTTTTTCTCCCGCGTGTGGACCCTCTGCCACTCTCCATTTCCAAAATGAAGAATCTGAGGACCCAGCTCTTCAAGGTTTTCCTAACGCCGAAATGCAACGCCAAATGCCAGGTGTGCCTGTCAAAGTGGCAAATGGGGCGGGAACACGGAGGCCTGAAACGTATTGAATTCACTCCGAAAATTCTCAACGAGCTCCTTTCCGAATTTGGGATTGCCGGAAAAGAGATACTTGTTTCCGGGGGCGAGCCGACTGTCCGGGACGACCTGCCGGAAATTGTCTGGGTGGCGAAAAGGCACGGCAACTATACGAACGTCTATTCGAACGGAAAGCGCCTTGCAAACGACAAAAACTTCGTGCGGGAGCTGAAGGAGGCGGGCCTTGATTGCGTCCAGCTGTCCTTTGATAGCTTCAACGACTGGGTTTATGAGGAAACAAAAGGCGAACGCCTCCTCTCCGAAAAGTTGAGGGCAATCCGGAACCTGAAGAACGCCGGGATAACAATTGTCCTTTCCCCGACAGTTGTTTCCGGATATAACGAAGGCGAACTTGGGGCAATGCTTGATTTTTCAATTAAGAATAGGGATGCAATTCCCCAGCTAATATTCAGGCCTCTTGCCCCGATAGGGAGGGTTGCAATTTCCCCGAAAAAGGCAATAACTCCGTCAGACATACTGAACCTTCTCGAGGCCCAGACGGGCGGGAAAATCAGGAAGGAGGATTTTGTCGCTTTCATGGAAATGAGGAAGGCAATTTTCGACATTTTTCTTGAGCTTTTCGGCGAAAAGGCCGCCTACAAGTTCGGATGGGGGCGGGGATATACGAATATCCTGCATATTGACAGACGCGGAAACTATTCGTCCTATTTCTCGTTTTCGGAAATGAAGAAGGCGACAAGGGTGCTGAAGAGCTCGCTTGTAAAGGGGAACCCCGCCCTGACTGTCGCGCGCCTGGCAGTCGCCCTTCCGAGAATTGTGACACTTAGAAAGCTTTCGCTTTTCGGAAGCCTTCTCTTCTCAGGCTTTGACAAAATAAGGCTCGTTAATAGGACTTGGAGGAAAAAGAACCTCTTTCAGCTCCATATTGCAGATCCATCATACAGAATGAACATTGATTATTCTGTCCACGCGAACGTAATAGATTTTGTCAAATACGAGAGCGACTCGTCGAAGGGCCGGCTTTCGACTTTTGACGCGGCTTATGCGTACTAGTAATGAAGTGGGCGCCCAGAAATTCGCCGGCTTGCTCCTCCTTGCAGGAGTCCTCTCTTTGCTTTCCCTAAAAAGCATCTTTCCCGGGCAGTTCTCTCTCCCCCTCGCACTCTTCATACTCTCCTCAATTTTCGGGATTCTCGCGAAACGCGACTCTTGGAGGGGTGTGTGGATTTTTTCGGCCTCCCTCTCTTTCTGCATTGCTTGCGGACTTTTCTCCGGAAACTTCCTCTCTGCACCGCCCGTTTTCTCCGAGTGGCCAATGAATTTTTACAAATATGAGACTGCCCGGACGGCAATTTCCGAAGGGGTTTTTTTGAGCTTCCCCGAACCATTCGCCGGATATGTTCCGAGCGCGGGCGTCGGCCCGGGGGCTAGCTATCTTCCGGCAGCGCTCTCATTTTCCCTCGGTAACGCCCCCTTTTCTTGGAGAGTCTGGGCGTTCCTTGTTTTCCTCGCGCTCCCCTTCTCAATTTTTGGATTCTCCGGAAGGGGGCGGGCGGGCGCATTGTCCGCCCTTTCCTGGATTTTCCTCGGGGGGAACAGCTATTTCGCTCACGGAAACATTCAGGTCTATATAGGGACTGCCGTTGCACTGGGATTTTTCTCTCTCCTCCTTTCCGGCAGGTGGCTCTCCTGGAAATCCCCTCTCCTCTTGGGAGCGGTTTTTTTCTTTCATCAGGGGATATTCTTGTGCGTCGGCTTTGTCTCTTTAGCATACCTTGCGCTCTCGGGGAAATTCGGGGAAATTGCTCCTCTTGCCCTCTTTTCAACCCCGGCAATCCTGTTCGGGAGCCTGCAGATTCACCTTGCGGCAACTGTCTCGGACATTCCTTCGGTAATTGGCGGAATTTCAAACAGCCTTGGAAGGGAGCTTGATTATTGGCGATTTGCATACGAGGTTGTTAATTTGGCGCCAATCTTGGTTTTCCTCTCTCTCGCGGGTGCCTTCGTTGAAAAGGATGGCGGGAAAAGGCGGCTCCTTCTCTCAGCTGCGCTTCTCTCTGCTTTTGCGGTAATTGTAGCATCAATCCCAGCAAGCGTTTTCCCGCCAAGGGCAGTCGCTGTCCTGCTCTTTGGCCATTTCGTTTCCTTCTTCTTCCTCGCAATTCTCTCTACTTTCTCCGGAAATGTTGCGGATTTCCGTTGTATTCGCTCGTCCCTAAAAGGAAAACTCGCAATTGCCCTTTTGGCTATTTCGGCAGTTTCCTTTGTTTCCCTCTCCTATGGGGCTTTTTCCGGGGACAGGGAACACTTCGAGTCTTTCTTCGGATATGAAGCTTCCCGGCACGGGGAACTTCTTCCTTCGCCCCTTCTTTCGGGGACGCTCTCTGGAGAAGGCTTTGAAGCTTCGCTTTGGGGGAGGGAAAATCCCCTCGGAACAATGGAGAAAAGCGAAATTGACATTGTTGACGAGTATTCCGGAGGATATTTCTCCGGGGTTTTCTCCTGGATTTCGGGAGGGGAGTTCGGGGGGATTCTCCAACCCTCCCCCTTTTCCGAGTCAGAGGAATCAAAGGACCTGTCAAGAAAAAGGTATATTGTTCGGAGAGTGTTTTCCTCCGAAAATTCCCCGGGACGGGTTGTCGGGGAGTTCGGGGCAATCCGCGCGCATGAACTCCAGTTCTCGAGGAACGACAGCCAATTTTCCGGATGTTTGTTTTCTGGGGGCTTGGGCGTTGCGCATGCCCGGGGAATCTGCCCGAATTCGAGCTCAGTCTCCCTCCCCTATTTCTTCCATGAGGAAGTGGAAGTTGTTGTTAACGGAAAAGCAGTCCCGGCTTGGGAGGATTCTATTGGGCGCGTCTCTTTTAAAGTCGGGCAGGGAGAGGGCTTCTCCGTCGGATTTTCCGTAAAATCTTTTTTGAGGAATTCGGTTGCGCTTTTCTCAATTGTGTTCTCTTCGCTCTCAATCCCCGCACTCTTCCTCTCGTTCAGGCGTTAGTTGTTGGGAGGGGTGCGCGCCCAAAAAGGGGATTATCTTGGGGCAAGGGCTTTTATAACTGCAAAATCTCCGCCGAAAACTCTCCCGAAGGCAATTCTCCCGAACATGCGGGCTGAATCGACCGCCATTCCGAGAAAATCCCGCTTGTAATATTTTGTCAGGGGCGAGACCGCCAAATAAAGCGAGTTTATTGTCGCGCGGTCCATTTCCCCGTTCGTCAGAAGAACCGTATTCGCTTCGCCAAACGATCTCTGTTTTTTTGATGTATCAACCCATCCGTTCTTATGGCAGAGGTTTCCTAGAACAGTCCCTTTCTCAGGGAAAAACATGCTGACGCTGTTGTAGTCTGCGATTTTCGCGCTAATTCGGCATATTCCAATTACATCATTTTTCGGCTGGTAGGGAAACCCTATCATTGAGAATGCACCGGGGGAGATTCCAGCCCTGCGGACATTTTTGAACCCTTTCTCAAGGGTCGCATCTGGAATGTTTCGTCCGAGAACTCTTCTTCTAAGGTCCTCGGACGCTGATTCAATTCCCATTGTAATGTTCTCGGCAAGGCATTTCTTCATAGCCCTTGCCATCTCCCGCGTGCAGAGATCCGGCCTTTGGACTCCATAGCAGGGAATTCCGATTTCGCGGGAATACATTTCTGGGAATTTCCCGGCAATTTTCACGCTTGGGAAGAATAGAGTGTCAAAGAAAAATATTCGGTCAGGCCTAGCCTTTTCGCTCACATGCCGAATTACCTCAATTGCGCGGTCATTGGATAATCTGCGGTAATATCTGGGAAGAGTGCCCTCGGGGTTCCCTATTCTGCTCGAGTAGCAATATGTGCACGAGAAAACGCACCCCCGGGAAACTATTGCCCCCATATGCCTCTTTCCCCCGAATCTTGGCGCAATAGCGTTCCGGCCAAAGATGGAAATGTCCGGAAGGGGGAGGGAATCCAAATTCGGGAGGACTGGAAGGCCCCCTTTGCTTATTTTCCCGTTCCTTTTGTAATGGACTCCTTTCAGTTTTTTTGGGAATTTCCATTCCGGGGGATTTTTGGAATTGCAGGAGAGCAGGCTTATTAGGGATATTTCAGCCTCCCCTATCAGGACTGCGTCAAAGTTCGGGCTAGAGAGGACCTGCTCCGGGACAAGGCTTGGATATGCTCCCCCGGCAATAACAAGTATTGATGGGTCGGTCGATTTTGCCGCATAAGCAACCTCCTCCCCGATGTCTGAATAAACCTCGTTTAGGGAAATTGCCAGGACTTTTGCCGGAAAATTCCGAAGCTTTGCCCGGATTGCCCGGTGAATTTCTTTCCTCTCCGGGTTGGTGACCTCCAAAAGGGCAGTCTCATGCCCCGCCTCTTTGCAGACTGCCGACAGGTAGGCTATTCCGTAATTGAGCCTCTTGGATTCAATTGAGAGCTCAACGAAAAGTATCCCAACCATTCATGGGGACTCTGCCAATTTTCATTTTTAATAATTGACTTTTTTCAGAGCGCCCGGAGAGGCGGGAGTTATTCCTCAATCTGGAGATTCGTGAGGTTCAGTTCATTTACAAGTTCCTTGTAGCGGTTCCGGATTGTGACTTCAGTAACTCCCGCAACGTCTGCAACCTGCCTCTGAGTCCTCTTCTCGCCTACAATCTGGGCAGCAATATAGAGGACTGCTGCCGCAACCCCTGTTGGGCCCCGCCCGCTGGTGAGTTCCTTCTCCTTTGACTGTTTCAGTATTTCAATTGCCTTTGTGACAACTGTTCCTGACAGGTTTAGTTGGGATGCGAAACGCGGGATGTAGTCTGCCGGGTCTGTCGGAAGAATCCGGAGGCCAACTTGCCTTGCGAGGAAGCGGTATGTCCGCCCAATTTCCCTTTTTGGGACATGGGATACCTCTGATATTTCGTCCAAAGTCCTCGGAGTGCCGTGCTCCCTGCATGCGGCATATAGGGCTCCTGCAATTACCGATTCCATGCTCCGGCCCCGGACAAGCTCCTTTGAGACTGCTTTCCTGTAGAGAAGCGCGATTGTCTCCTCAACTGAATTGGGCAGGTTCAAAAACGAGGTGTATCTTTTCAGTTCGGCAAGGGCGTATTTTAGGTTCCGCTCAGTTGCTGTGGAAATCCTCTGCTGCCATTTCTTCAGGCGGAAGAATTTGGGCCTCTTCGATGCGGGCAGGCGGAAAATGTCGGCATATCCCATTCCGATTTCAGTAGAGATTCCCTTGTCGTGCCGGGCAAGGGAAATGGGCGCCCCGCTCCTCCGCTTCTTGTCGGAATCGCCAGAATCGAACTCCCGCCATTCCTGGGAGAAATCAACCATATCGTCCTCAATAACAAGGCCGCATGCCGCGCAGACAACTTCCCCTCTGCTTTTGTCCTTGAAAATCTTCTTGCTTCCGCACTCGGGGCATTGAATAACCCCCTCCATGTCTTTTTCCAAAAGAGCCATTTTTTTCCCCAAACCAAAAAGTTTTAATATTTGGCTTTTGAAACCTTTATAAGGGTTTGGAAGAGGCTAAATAGAAAAAATATCGGCTCTTTACAAGCCCTTTCCGATATCGTCCATTATGTTCTCTATTCTCAGCATTGCTTTCTTCAAAAGGGAGATTTTCTTCTCGGTTGTCTCAACGGGCCTCTCGACCTTCGCCTTTGCTGGCCCTCTCTCAACTGGCTTTATGTCGAAGTTGCCCTTCAATTGGTCCTTTAAGGATTTTTCCGAATTGGCTTGAGCTGGAATTAGGACCGCTGTCTTGAGCGCCTCCTCCTGCTCCCTTGCCAATGGGCTCTTTATTTCCTTTCTAGCCTCATCCAAAGGAGAACTCTTCGGGGCCTGCCTGTTTCCCTTGAGAACAATTGCAATCAACAATATCAGGAGCCCTATGAGAACAACTGCCCCAAGAATTAATCCAACAGTTTCTAGGAAGGAACCTGTCTCGGGAGTTATTACAATTGTCCATCCTGAGGGCTTTGCCGTTGTTGTCGGTTGGGCAGTGCAATCTTTCGGGCAGGTTGAATGGCTTTCTACGGAGGAGCAAACGGAATCCCCGCAGGAAACTTGCCAGCACATTCCGCAGTCAACCGGGCAAGAGGAGCAGGATTCGTCCCCGGAGCACGAACCGTCCCCGCACTTCTTTGAAGGGCTTCCGACAGTAATGTTCAGATTCCTTGTCCCAAAGTTTTCGGGAGTAGTCCATATTGAGGAAATCTCCCTCACAGTTCCGAGGGAAGCTGTCGCGGGAAGCGAGAGTTCGAAATTGAAAGTTGCCTTTGACTCGAGTTTTTCGGGCACTTTCCAGTGGTATGCCTCATAGGAGAGCCCCTTGTAGGACCTGCTCCTTTTCTCGAGAATTATCCCCGACTTTTTGTATCCAGGAGCATCCCAGGAAGTTATTGTCCATCCAGAGGGGACGAGGACTGCAATGTCGAAGCTCAATACTGGGGCATCGGAAGCGAGTTCTAGACTGAATTGTCCGCGCCCTCCCGGAAGTATTCCGTCAGGCCCATTCAATGTTCCGGAAACTGTTGCGGAATATGCGCCAATTGGGAGAATCACTAGCAGGGCAAGCGCAATTGAGAAAAATTCCTTTCTTCCGATCATTTCAGATGCTTCCTCCGGATGCGTAATAGGCTGTCAGGGCATCTAGGACTTTCCAGAAGTCGACTGACGGGTCGCCCGCATAATATGCCTCAATCAAGGATATCAGGTCCCAGAATGCCGTCCGGGGGAGGCCGGTTATTGCGAACAGGGAGAGCCCGGGAGAGCTTGACCTGAAATAGTAGTAGAGGGAATCCTCGCCCGAATACGCTGTCTCGAGAGCAGTCCATGCCCCTCCCGAATGCCTGTATAGAGCAATTGTTGCGCGGTCTACTCCGTTATCAATCATCCATTGCTTTGACACCTTGAACTCAATTGTTGCCGGGGGAATGATTTTTTCCTCCTCAACATTGTAATGAGTTAGGTTAATGTACTGGTAGAGTGTTCCTGGAGGGGGCGAAAGGCTCCCTATTGACGCGACTCTTGTGAAAACAAGCGTCACATTCGGAACATATGTCCTGTATGTGAATGTGACAAGAGTTATTGCCTGAGTTGAGCCGTTCACTGGAAAACTGGCGGGAAGTCCTGCCGGGAGGCTCTTGTAGTTGTATTCTGAACCGGCTGGTATTGGTATTGAAGTTGTTGTGCCAACTCCCCTGCTTAATCCTCCCGTGCTTCCTCCATTGCTTGGGCTCCCTCCGGTGGAGATTGTGGTTGTCGGGACTGCTATTGTGATGCTTGCGTTCTGGGTAGTCTCGCAGTTGTTCGGGTCAAGGCAGGAACGAAGGTAATAGACAATTGAATCCCCTGCCGAATAGCTCCCGAGGGAAACCGCGTGTGCGGTTGAGAAGAGGGAGTCGGTTGAATTCTGGATAGCCCCCCCGTTCAGGGAGAAGAACAGCGTGCTGTTCGAAATGTTGTGAGTTGTCCAGCTTGCGGTAATGTTGGTTGATGGTGCGGTTGATGAGAAGGAGACTGAAGACGAGCTTCTGAGGATTGCCACCTGGCGAACATATGTCTCGCAGAGCCCTCCTGAGGCGCAGGAAATAATTGTAAAGTTCGGGTCCTCGGAATAGTTGAAAGCCCCGGGAACAATTGAATGTGTGTTTGAATAAGTCGAGTTCTGGCTTGACCCGTACATCCATGAGACTGTCGAGTTCATCGGGGAAATGGTGTTCCAGGAGAGAGTTATCGGGTCTCCCGTCCTTGGCGAAGCGGGGCTGGAGGTCAGGTTAGTAACTGCGGAAGCAACGACAATCGAGAATGTCGGGTTCTCGTTTGAGGAGTTGACGCAGACCGAGGTTGTTGTGTTGCAGTTCGAGACAATCAGGGATATTTCGCATCCGAGGGACGGGCAGGTTGTTGAGGAATAGGCAAAGGGACCTATTTGCACGAAATGGAATCCTGAGACTGTCGAGTTCTCTCCGAGAAGGAATGTTCCTGTGGCGTTCTTCTTCCAGACTGAGGAGTTGAGAGGATAGGGAACAGTTCCGTCGGTTGTGGTGTTCCAGGTAACGTTGACAGCAACTCCTGTAACGAGGCCGTCCGCAGCCCCGTTAGCTGGGGAAGCAAGGAGGTTAGATATCCCCGTTCCGTTGACTGTAATGTTTTGGCCCTGTCCGCAGGTCAAGGACTGGATGCAAGATGGGTTTATCTCGAAATATCCGGGGAAAGGGTTGTCTGAGCTGCCGGGGGAAAATATTGAGAAAATGAATATTGTGGCGAGGAAAAGGAGAGACAACAAGCTGTCTTTTTGTTCCCTTGCCATTTTTCTCATTTTTCAGTTTTCTCTCCTTTTTTTAAGTTAGTACGGTTATTATCATGTCGTCGGTGACGTTCCAGTTCCCCGCAATGTCTGAGCCCCATATTCTCCAGGCGACTGCGGTTCCGTTCGGAAGCGGAGTGGAATTGGTCCATTCAAAGTCGCTCCATTCAAGGCTTCCAGTTAGGGGAACCGTGGTCGAATTGACGAATGAACCAGTCTCGTTAGTTGAAATTGTCGCGTTCGAGAGCCCGAGATCTGCGTCATACCAAAGGGCGAAGAGGTTGGCGACCTCCCCTGCCGAGCCGTTGATTTCAGTTACGTTGCTTCCTTGGCTGGAGAACTCTGGGGCAATTGTGTCAAGGTTGACGTTCCTCGAGGAGGACGCGCCAACGTTCCCCGCGCTGTCAGTAGCATATATCCTGTACGTGTAGATCCCAATAAGGGGCCCGGTGTTGTTGTAGAAGCAGTATGCGGGGGAGCCGGGGGATAGGCTTGCCGAATAGTTCGCTCCGTTAATTTCAGCCGAGCAGGAGGCCGGGTTGATTTCGGTGAAGGTGGAGTTTATTTCGAAATAGGTCCTTGATAGGTTGGCTTCGTTTGCCGGAGTCGGGGAAACATAGGAGAACGATGCTGGAGAAATGGTGTCTATTGTCAGGGTGCGGTTGGCGGAGAAGGCAGAGTTCCCGGCCGAGTCGTTCGCGAATGCGCCCCAGGAATATGTCCCGTCAGAGAGGACAATTGTCTCGTTCCACCAACTTGCGTTGAACGGGGTCGAGTTTAGGGAGGCAATTGACCAAGTTCCGCTAAAGTTCCCGTAAATTGCGATTGAATGGAGGTTGGAGTTGTCTGTGCCAATTATGTCGAATGTTATTGCTGTCTGGCTTGTTGCAAGGGCGTTTGCTGGGCTTGTTCCGAGAATAGCGGAGGGCAGGACTGAGTCAAGGTTGGCTACAAGACTGGCGGAAACGCCCCAGTTTGAGGCAAGGTCTTCAGCCCATACCCTGTACAGGTAAGTCCCTGCCGGGAGGCCTGTCGCGTTGTAGAAGCAGTATGCGGGGGAGCCGGGGGATAGGCTTGCCGAATAGTTCGCTCCGTTAATTTCAGCCGAGCAGGAGGCCGGGTTGATTTCGGTGAAGGTGGAGTTTATTTCGAAATAGGTCCTTGATAGGTTGGCTTCGTTTGCCGGAGTCGGGGAAACATAGGAGAACGATTCCGGGGAAGTTGTGTCAACTGTGAAATAAATTTCTCCATAGGAGGATTGGTTGTTTCCAGCCCAGTCTTCAGCCTTTGACTGGAAAACATACGTCCCGTCGGATAGCGCTCCTGAAGTGTAGGACCATGAAGTTGTTCCGGAGGCAATCGCCCATGCTCCCGCGTTCGCCCTTACCCAGACCCTTCTCACGCCTGATGTAGCGTCAGCTGCGGTTCCTGAGAGATCTGGAGTGGTGTCAATTGAATATGTGTTGTTTGCGGGAGCGGTTATTGCCGATACGGGAGCGGTTGTGTCAACAGTGAGTGTGCGGTTTTGGGTAATGTTAGAGTTGCCTGACGTGTCGTTAGCATAGACTGCCCAGGCAAAGTGCCCGTCGGGAAGGGCCCCGGTCGCAGTCCATTGGGTGTTGTTGAAGGGGGTTGAGTTGAGAAGGCGAGCGCCCCATGCGCCAGACCAGTTTCCGTATATTGCAAGATAGTCTAGTTCGAAGCTGTCTGTTCCGGTAGTCAGGAACTGGACAGTTCCGGAGGACAGGTTCGCGTTGTTCGCAGGAGATGCTCCGAGATGCGCAATGGGAGGCCGGGTGTCAACAATTGTAATGCTAGAGTTGTTCGCGAAATGGACAGCTCCCTGATAGAGAGTCAAGGGGTAGCCGGTGTTGGAATCAATTGCGGAGAGTATTTCCGCGACGAATATGTCCGAACCTAGGGAGTTTGCGGTAACAATGAAATTCGCATGGCCGTACTGCCCGCTGTAAATCTGCGGGATTGTCGCGTTCTTCTCGAATATCAGGTTGCTCAACGAGAGGGCGCCTATTCCCGCCGAATAAATCGGGGATCCCTCGGACGAATTGAGCCCGACAACAACTTCGTCGGCGCTCGAGGCTCCGGGCGTTGCGTAGACAATTGCAGTGACTGTAAAGTTCTCCCCAGCTTCAGGCGAGAGGGTTGATGCATTGACCCCGACAATTGTCAGGTTAGTTGGCGGGAGATCTTCGTACATCCCTTTCCAGAGATATGTTGCGTTGTATTTGGCGTTCGAGAGGCCTGTAGGGAGCAGAATTTTCAGGGTAACGTTCTGTTCCCTCGCATACCGAGTCCCTGGGGAATAGTCGCAGAAGGCTGCGGGCGTCTGGCCAAGTGGCCAGGTGTTACGCACCTGTGCCTGTTTTTTGGCCCCTTCGCATCCCGCAACATCGTTATAGAGAAGGCTCGCCCACCCGGAAATTGGGAAAGGCGGGCAGGAAGTGCAGTTTATTGGTTCGAGGTTCGATATCTGAAGCTTTCCTTGGGTTCCCTTCACTACAAGGCCCCATGTGACGAGGAAAAAATCGCCTCCATAGTTCGAAGCCGAAGCCCTCTCCATTAAGATGAATGTCTCGTTTATTCCCGGCTCTGAGACGAACGGGATATTTGTCGAGTTCGAGTTGCCCTGAATGTCTTTCGCGAAAAGGTTCACTGTCAGGTTACCGACAGGAAGATCCCATCCGTTGACTCCGGTCAGGTTGCACAATCCCCCAATCGGGGCTTGAGAGGGGCAGACTGACAGGTTGACGGGCCCCCTGACAAGTGTCCCGTTCTCCCACGTAATGTTATAGTGGGAAAGGGAATAGTCAATTCCTGAGGAATCCCCTGAATAGACTTCGTCCAGATATATTGAGAGGTTGAAGTTTTCGAATTTAACATGTGCGCTCCCGTTCCTTCCGGAGAACCCTAGAGACACGAGGGGAGCCTGGCTATCGTTCATGGGGACTGTCATATTCACCTGCTCGCTTGCGTTGAAGTAAAAGTTCCCGGAGGCCGGGGAATATCCGAGCATTGATATGTCGAAATACAAAGTCCCTTGAACTGCTTCTGTTCCTGAAATCAAATAGTCGGACTGCGAGGGCGCGGACAAAAAGTCCGGGATGAAGACAGCATATCCCTCAGAATCAGTCGAGTTGGACGCAATTGCTCCTGTGGAGTTTGACAACACGACTGTCGCGCCAACTACCGGAAGGGACGCGTTCCAGGCCTGGACAGCCCTTATTCTCGGAGGTATTCCTATCCGAACAGTTCCAATTGACAGGGGAGAGGTTGAGTTCTGGTAATAGTATGCTTCTCCAAGGGATGTCGCCCGGTAATAGCCCCCGGATTTTTCTGCGGAAACGGTTATGTTCGAGGCAAGCCCTATTTCTGAGGAGTTGAAATAGGAATCGTTCGATGCCCCGTTTGTTGAAAGGAATGTGCAGTTTCCGTAGGAGCCGGTAGTGCAAGATGCTATTTCCGTGCCGTTGTAGTGGAGCCGGAGGACTGCTCCGTCAATTGGGGAGTTGTCCCAGCCGGCCGCCCTGGCAGAGATTTGCTGGGCATGGTAAGTAAATGTTACGTTTTGGCTTGAGTTGGAAATTGGTATTCCATTGGCGGACACTGTGTTATATCCGCTCTTCGAGACATTGACGTCTGCCGTGGGAGTTGTCAAGGGATTTGCCTCGAAATAAATTACGTTCGAGGTTCCGGTGAATTCGGCTTGCCCAGTAGCTTTCGCGGTTGTCCCGTTCAAGGGAGCCCCTCCCCAGTCAAGGGAGATTATTTTGAGGGTATAGAGGGGCGTCAGCCGGACTAATGTCTGGTTTGATGGATATGTCGTGTTTATTGAAAAAGCCTGCGGGCTTGTTGTCACAAACCCCGCCTTTCTCATCTGGACGGAGTATGTCCCGGAATCAATTGCCGAATAGTAGCTTGGAGCTGAGTTCGCCTCAATGAAGGGCGTTCCTGAGCTGGATGAAAGGGTCGCCCCCCTGACACCAGTTCCGTTCTCTGATATTATCTCGACCCGGAGGGAATAGTCTATTATTGCCTCTCCTGAATGCTGGGCTGCCGGAGTTGTTAAGAAGGAATAGAGCTTTTCAACATATCCGCTCTTGTTTATTAGGAGGGAATTATTCCCTGCTTCTAGGGAAAAGTAATACCTGTTCCCGCTCGACCAGGAGGGAATTATCTGGGCGCGGGTTGTGCTGTTGAGGAATATTGCGCCGGCAAGCGCGCTCTCATCCCCGCTGGAAGGATTCCTTCTGACAGTTATTACCGCAGAATACTTGGGCGAGCCTGTCCCGTTTATTGTGACCGCCGTTTGGGAGGCGTCGCTTAGACCTGATACATAGTAGCTTGATGTCTCGAACCCTGCCTTTGCTATTGTCAGGGCCGAGTCTGGGGGGCGTGCCTGGCAGAAGTAGGTGTTGTTCGGGGCTGAGATGAACTGCTCGCACGTTGAATTCGATGCAAGGACAACTCCTGATGAGAAGTTGGACCCAAGCTCGTCGTATATTGTCGCCTTGAGTGTGAATTGGTTTGCAGAAGAAAGTATCCCTTGGGTCCCGTTCCCGAACTGAGCGACAATTGTCCCGGTTGTGTGGTTGACGAATCCTTCCTTCGCTATCCTTCCCTGCCCGGAAGTTCCCCCGAGTATCGGGCAGCCCCAGTAATAGGGGCTCAACGGATTCACCTGGCAGGCTACTCCGGCAAAAGAGACGGAACCGGAAGAGAAGTTCCGTGGAGTTGAGAATTCGTCAAAAGTCCCTATAAGGATCGAGTATTTGTTCGATGTGTTCAGTTCAGTCCTTGTTCCCGAGACTGCCGGAGCGGTGACTGAGGAGTTCAAAAAGTCAATGAACCCGTCCGCCCTAGAATAAATGTTTGCGAGGGATTCCGCTGGAGCAGGGCAATACCAGTATGCTCCTGACTGGATGCATGCTTCAGAGTTCCATGCGACTGCAAGGCCGGAGAGGGGAAGCTGGTTTCCGAATTCGGTCAGGGGAAGGACGCGGAGAGTGAAATTGTTCGAGGAATACACGGTTGTTTGGTTTCCAAATACATCGGACGGGATTGACTGTGCTGAGAGGAGCTGGTTCATCCTGCCTGAGGCTTGGGAGACGTTCACCCAAATTCCTGCGGAAGCAGTTCCCGCCGGGACAGGGCATCCCCAGGAAGGAGATGCGGTCGAATTCATTCTGCAGGAAATGCCCGCTCCAAAGAGGAAAGTAACTGAGGAGACGTTCGTCCCGTTAATGCTCCGGGAAAGCTCGTCTCTCGCCGAAAGCAGAAGAGTGTAGGGAATTGTTATGTTGACATTTGATTTTACATAGTCGACAAATGGGACTGTCTGGCTGACTCTTCTAAGATATCCGCTGGAGGGCCGGGGAAGTATTGTTATCCCGACCTCATCTCCGGCAACCGCCGCGCATCCCCAGGAGCCGCCCGAATAAGTGCAGTTGCCTGACTGCACATATACGCGCTCTATCTCTGTTGTTGTCAGGGAAAGGTTTCCGAACTGGTCAAGGACTCGGACTCCGAGGTTAAAGTCAAGGTTCGTCGAGAGCGCGATTTGGGAGCTTTGGGTGTCTGCCGGAGGAACAATTCCGGTCAGTTTTTTCGTAACATATCCCGGCTTGGCCACAGTGACGTTTCCTCCTGATAAAAGGTGGGGATTTTCAGAAACAGTCATTACAGGGCATCCATATTCCGAGAGGTTGGCGTGGTTCTGGACGCATTGTGTTGTTCCGTTCGCGTTCGTGAAGGAAACAGAGCCGGTCGAAGTGAGGATTGGCGAGTTGAATTCGTCAAATACCCTTACAAGTATTGTGAATTTCTGCCGAAGAGTCAGGGTAGTCTGGCTCGCTTGGGAGGGCACATATCCGGAATTGGTTGCCTGGAGATACCCCGGATTGAACGGGGAATCGAGGTTCGCCCTAATGTCAAACGGGCTTGTGTGCTTTCCAGTGTCAATAGGGGCTATTACTGAGCCGTTCACAGTTCCGTCGGAATCGAAGCTTCCCCCGTCAATGAAGGGCTTGTACCAAGGGGTTGTTGCGGAATCCTTGACAGTAACGTTCCCCATGAGAATTGACTGGTTGAACTCGTTTAGGATTATTATTCTCGTGTTCGGCACAAGTGCTATTGATATTGTATTCGCCCCGCCCGAAGGGAGGTTTTCCGAGCAAGAGCTGAGATCTCCTATTCCAACACATATCCTCGATGCGTCAAGAGTCCGGTTGTTTGTGACATATGCTGGTGAGGAGAGAGAGACATTCACAATTGTCCCAAGCGGAACTCCGCAAAGCTGGCTCTTTGTCCCGAATAGGGTTGTGCAGGAGAAGTGATTCCCCCCGCTGGAATTGAACGCAACAGCAGTTGCGTTGGAAAAGTCAGTTCCCTCCTTTATGTCCGCGCCAGTCAGGGCGTCTGTCGCATTGACAACAAGCGTGTAGATGCTTATTGCCTTTGTACCAGTCCCTTCGTTCCCAACGGAATCTTTCACCCTGACTTCGACGTTCTCAGAGCCATAGAGGGAAGGGTGTTCCGGCACATTGACGCTCCCTTCGCACCTGTTGGCAACCAGAGGCAAGGTCCCCGCATAAATTCCACCTATGAAAACATCGCAAAGTGGGCTTGATATTCCGGAAAAGGTGTCGGCAACGGAGGAATTGATTGATATTGTCTCCCCTTGCCGGAAGAAGTTCTGGATGTTTGCTGTTGAGGATATTGAGAGGACTGAAACCTGAGGTGAGGTCCTATCAACGGCGAATATTGTCCTGTTGTTGAGGACGCTTTGGTTCAGGATCTGTCCAGATATCCCGTCGTAGTAGTTTATTGTGAAGTTTGCGAATTTCTGGCCTTCTGAAGGGTTTGTTGTCCGGACATCGAATGTCAGTGTAGCGTTCATTCCAGGAACAAGTTCGGTTACGGAATCTGTCCGAAGGGGGGAGGTGTATCCGGAGCTGTCGTCCGCCCCGGTTCCTGAGACAATCCGAATTGTCGCAAGGCTTATGTTTGCGTTCGATATTGTCGATGGCGAGCCCGGTATTCCAACAACAACAGAGAGCCTTGCGACCGAATGCTCAGAATTGGTGGAGACAAACGAGGCGTTCGTGGTTATTGAGTAGACGTTGACAATTGGCGGGCTATAGACTGTTGTGAAGGAGGTCTCTGAGGTGAAATCAGTGAAAAGGCTGTTTTCGTCAATTCCGGTTGCGTTGAATCTAAGTGTGAGTGTCCCGGGAGAGGTTCCGGAGGGAATGTTGAAGTTCGATATGTAGTTACGGAAGCTTCCTCCGTTAATGTTTCCGCCGGCGGTTATTGAGGGGGTTATTGACTGGTAGGGCGCGAGTATTGAGATGTTCGGGTTTACCGAGAGCGCGACAGCATCCCCGTTGTTGTCAACCCTGAATGTCGCGGAGAGGCCGGTCTGCCCTGAAACGGCCCTCTGAGGGAGGGGTGTTGAAACCTCTGCGGAAATGGATATTTCGTTCTCAACAGTCACATAGACTTGGCCGCTTGTAATGCCTCCGGTTGAGTTGTATGCTGATACTGGTATTTCAACAGGGTTTGTCTGGGGGACGCTCCCCGGAGCTGAGGAGATGTTAACAACAAGTAGGGCAGACCCTCCCGCAGTTATCCCCGTTCCTCCGCTCGCCGAGCAAATTAGGGCGTTTAGTCCTTCCCCGCTTATTATTGTCTCGTGGAAATTTGAATATGGGCAACTGGCATATGTTATTACTCCGCTCGTGAAGCTGCTGAAAGGCATGACTACGTCAGTTATTGTTTCTGAGCCTGTGTTCTGAATAGTTACTGAAAAGGTCACGTTCTGGTTCGTGCTGACAATTTCGGGAGATATTTCTGCAGTGAAAGAGGGGGCTGAAAAGCCGGTGGAAATGATTGCAATAAGGAGCGCCAACGCGAGGATTGTTGCCAATTTCTTGCCAAGTTTTGCCATCTAGTCAGTCGCCCCTCCAGAAAAGCCGTAAGTTCCGTTGTATCTGTCCGAAGGAACGCCTGGCGGAATTGAGACAATGAGGAAGATTTTTGCCTCTTTGATGTGCGGGGTCGTCATGTTCGTGTCGCAGAATGCGGACGGGACGAAGGTCGAATTGTACTCGTTCGAAACTGGAGCGCTCTCTGGGAGACAGCTCGAATTGTAGTACCACATTCTTGCGCAGGCTCCGTTCGGGCATCCGGATTCGGTAATGTTCAGGTATCCTCCGGCTATTCCGGAAAAGTCCGAGAGCTTCATCCGGGCATAGTCCCCTTTCAGGAGGAGGTCGAACGAAAAGTTCCAATAGTCGAGGCCGTGGGAGAACGCGGAGGGTTTCGAGAAGTTTATTGCAGTCGAATTCGCAACAGGTATTGAGAGGATTGTAAAGTTGGTGGAGTTCGAAAGCCCGGAATTGTCAGTCGAATTCAGGACAATTGAAAAGTTGCCAGCGGGAATCTCCGTACCTAGGATTGAAAAGTTGCAGATTCCGGATGAGCAGGAGGGGAGAGTCCAGCTGAGGAAAATCCCCCCGGTCGAGTTGAGAATCCTGTATCTAATCCCGTTCGGAGCGAGGCCGGAGCCGTCCGAGCCGTACGGGTCTGAGACTGAGAATGTTGCGTTGAACCTCTCGAACCCGACTGAGTTTCCGTGATAGGGCAAGGAGGCCAGCCCGTTATATGCCGAGCCGTCCGGCCAGTAGAACGAGAATACGGGTGGCTCGGAATCTGAAAGAATTATTGTCATTTCAGAGAGCTTTGACGAGTTGAAGGAGAGTATTGTAGTGTTGTTCGAATACCCTGCCTTTGAAGCAGTCGGCCAGATTGATGCCAAATGGGCTGTTTCCTGGGGGGAGAGCTGGCTGTCTGTGGAATCGGCGTAGGCATAATAATTCGGAAGGAATTCCTTTCCACCAGTCGAGTTCGTCCGGCCGAGGGCAATTGTGGATGCAGAGAGGTTCGAAAGCGTTACTGTCGCGTTCGCAACGTGGCTCGCGTTCCACGAGTTCCTGACAAAAAGGACAATTTTGCCGGAAATCCTGAACTGCCCGGCTTGGAGAGGGGACGTAAGGTTCTGGTAATAATATGAAGGGCCGGTTGTCTGTATTCCGGCGAATCCTGGCTTTGTCGCATCAACTAAGATTAGGTTCCCCCGGGAGAGGCGTGAAGAATTGAAGAATGCTGTCTCGGAATCTGCCGGGCCGTTATCTGGCGTGAATTGGCACGTTCCGGCGGATGTTGTGACGCATGTCGCGATTTTTTCCGATGGGGAGAAAGTGTTCCTGTAGAGGCGAACAGTTACATTTGAAACCGGAAGGCCCGCCCAGTCTGTTATTGTCAGGTTTATTCCTTGGGCCTGTGATGTGACGAGGGCATTTTGCAAGAACTCTGAGAAGGTCTGGAAGGAAAAGCCGGCGGTGTTATACCCCTGCTTTGAAACGGAAATGTTTAATGCGGGCGTTGTTGCCGGGATGTCGAAATATCCGACATTCTCGGAAGAGGACATGTTTCTCTGGAGAAGGATTGTGCTGTTTGAGGAATATGCCAGTGTTACGGTTGTCCCGTTCAGGGGAGCTCCTCCCCAGTCGAGCGCGGTAATTTTGAGGGAAGTGGGGAGAATTAACGTCAGCTGCATCTGGTTGTTCGGGTAGGTTGTGTTGATTGTGGCAGATGTCGAGTTGTTGACATACCCTGTTTTTCCGGCATGGACTGTCGAGAACCCGGAAGGTATTGCGAAATAATAGTAGGGAGTTGTGGCGGTTGTGTTCCTGTGATGGCTGTACGGATAGAGCATGGCGCCCGAAGTTATTGATGTTCCGTTTTCGGCGAAAAGGCCTATTCTCAGGGAGAATTTATGGTCAGTAACTTCCTGCTGTTGGACTGCTGAAGTCGTCACCATCGAGATGAGCCGGTCGACATAGCCAGGCTTTCTGACAATAATGTTCTGCGTCCCGGGCGGGAAAGCGAAGAGGAATACGTTCGGAGAAGAGATGTCTGATCTGTTTCCTGAATTAGCTATTGCGACCCCGCTTGTCGCGTTAATGAATTCTATTAACTCGCTCATTTCCTGGAGATAGCCGGTGTCGTTTGTCTCCCTTGTTATCCTTATTGAGGCGGAGTATTCTAGGCCTGAGGAGTTCGAGCTTGTAAGTTGGAGGATTTGCTGGGGTCCTGCAGTCGACATTCCTGCAGCAACCGCGGTCCTGTTAACATATCCGGTTTTCGATGCAGTGACTGTCGAATTCTGGGATGAAACGGGGCAGTGGTATTTCCCGGGGCTCTCGAACTGGCAGGGGAATTCGAGGCCGGTTGAGTTGACGGTCGCTCCAGAAAGCGCGTTCCCAATCTCGTCAGTGAGATTTACCAGAAGGGTGTAGTTGAAGTTCCCGAAAATCGGAACCTGGGGGCCGTCCTCCCCGTTCGAGGTGTAGTTGGAGGAGTTCCACGAGATTATTCCCGGATTGGTTACTGTGGCAAATCCCGCGCTTGACCATTGGATCGGGCAGCCCCATACAAAAGTCGCGACGGAATTGTTAACGCACTGAAGTCCCCCGAACGTGACGTTCCCGGATCCCCTGATGTCTGGGAACCCTCCCAAAGAGTCCCGGGTATAGACAATTATTGTGAACTGGTTCTGGCTCTTTATCCTCAACTGGTTCTGGGACGGAACTGGGGCAGTCGAGGAGATGTTTGAGGAAACATATCCAGGGATTTTTGTGCGGACAGTGAACTGGCTTCCGGCCGGAACTGGGCAGAACCAGTCTGAGAGGCTTGAGTTCAGGCAGGTAATTGTGAAGAGGCCTGAATGTGCGGTTACGCTAGCGCCGAAGACTTGGACTCTTCTTGAGAATTCGTCCGTTGAGTTTATCCTTACTGTGTAGTTGTGGTAAGTTGTTGTCCTGTTCGGAAATGCGGAGTATATGGAGGCTGGGGGGGAAATAATGGACGACTGTGAATTAACATAACTGCCTGAAGGGCTGGCAGACGCAATTATTGTCGAGTTCGCGGACGCTATTGGCACTGGGCAGCCCCAATTGGATGAATTGAGCGGGTTCTGGACACAGCTTATTGTCCCGTTGAATGCGACTGATGAAATGTTTTGGAATACCAGCCTTTGGGCTAGTTCGTCGAAGGTCTCCACTTCAACGGAATAGTTGTTGAGCGATTGATAGACCTTCTGGACAAGGGCGGACGGGGATATTGAGATGTTCGAGTAGAGAAATCCGCTGGCATTGGTCGGCGTTATGTTAACATATGCGTCCGAGACTGTTGAGGGGCATCCCCAAACAGACATTGTCCCGTTCCTCGAGCATGCGCCGGCGAACTGGGTCTCGACAGAGCTGATTTTTGAATAGTCTATTGAGGAATAGTTGTAAGCGTCCATTCCCTGCACAATTACCGTAAAGTTCGCGCGCTCAGTCGTGTTTATCTGGCCTGATGCGGGAGTCATTGGTGGAATGAGGCGGAGCGTTCGGAAACTCACAAACCCGGGTTTTTCAACTGAAAAGGGCGCCCCAAATGACCCGTAAGAAGTGTTGGAAATCTTTGCAACGCTTGGTATTTTGCATCCGAAAACGTGGTTGTCGGATGGGTTTGCAATGCAGGCTACTGGGTAGAACCCGAATTCGCTATCCGGGTTGTAGACAATTGAGCCCCCTGTCCTGTTCACAATTGAGCCGAATTCGTCTAGGAGGTTGAATAGGACGGAATATTTCGATGTCTTTTGTATTACAGTCTGGCTCGTGTTTGTCGGAGCGAAGGACTGGCTCCAGGACGAGAGGCCGGTGTTGTTGTAGTTAGGGGCAATGTTGAACTCTATTGAGAATGGCGCGTTTCTTTTTGCAGTGTCGAAGGGGAAGAGAAAGGCTCCGGCGCTGGAATTTTCGTCTCCAGCCCCACCGTCGGAGAGATAGGCTAGCCAGGACGAAGAGTCTGTAACTGTAATATTGAAGCCCGCCACCGGAAGCCCGAACTCGTCATTTACAATAACGAGAGTGTTCGGAAGGAGGTGGACTTTGGAGTAAACCCGGCCCAAAGCGGGGGTTGTCGTGTCGCAGGCGAAAATGTTCTCGCTTCCCCCGACGCAGACAGTCTGGTTCCCTTGGGATTGGTTCCAGACATATGCGGGGGAATATGCGGAAACGTTGACAACTGTTCCGTATGGTATTCCGCAAAAGTGCCTGGTGCTGTTGAGCTCAGTGTTCGCATAGCACCGGAAGAACTGGTTTCCTGGAGTGTTGTTTCTGGCCCCGACTATTGCGTCGGAGAGGGTTGAAGAGTTTCTCACCTCCGCCCCGGTTATCCCGTCGAAGGTGTTTACAAGGAGGGTGTAGAGGAATACGGAATAAACCGCTGTCGCATTGTTCCCAACCGCGTCAGTTGCAACGACTTTCAGGGGGAGCTCCCCGTAAAGGGAAGGTCCTGCGGGCGCAACAACGCTACCGTTGCAGGTGCCGGAGGAGTATGAAAGGTCTGTCGTTGTCCGAGTGTTGTTGTTTCCGAAGAGCACAATGCAGTTCGAAGAGGTTCCTGAGAGGGAATCTGTTACTGTCGAGTTTATCTGTACTGAAGGGGATGTCGGACGTATGAAATATGCGGAAAGCGAACCCCCGATGTCCTTCACCCCGAGTATTGAGAGGGCGGGGGGAGTTGTGTCATATCCGAACGCGTTTGATTTGTTGCCTGAGAGGGGCCCGTATTGGACTCCTGAACCAGAATCTACGTAGCTAACTGTATAATTGACATTGATTGGTCCTCCTCCCCAGCTCCCTATTCCTGTGATGTTGAACAATATGTCGGAAAGGGTGTTTGCGGGAATTGTCGCGTTCAGACTGCTTGTGTTCGTGTAGGTGAATTCAGTTGACCTGTCAATGCCGGAGGCGTCATAGAATTTGAGGGAAGCTCCTGTGATGTTGGCCGATGCCTGCCCGGAATTGTTGACTCTTATTGTGAGGTTGAGGGTGTTATACGGATATGTCCTTGATATGAACCTCGTGCTGTTGATTATTAGGGAGGTTGTGAGGTTGGGGGGGTTTAGAACGGTTGTGGAATTCTGGACTGTTCCGGAGGTGAATTTCTGCTGGCTGTTCGGGTCAGTTACCGTGAGATTGAACAATTGTGTGAGAGTTCCTGCGGAAGCGTTCAGCGGGATGTCAATGTAGAACGTCAAATTGACACCTTCTCCGGAACCAAGGGTCGATACGCCTGCGGGGCTCTGGGAGTAGGAGGAATATCCGCTCAGGGCGCCGAGAAAATCCCTGACTTCTGTCTGGACGGAGTCTATCTCCGCTAGGGCCGCAGGAGAGTCAGCGGAATTGACAGTCAGGAAAGTTATCGGAACATCCCGCTGTCCCTTGGAAACTGTTCCCGGGAATCCGAGGGCAACTGAGGAAAGAAGAGAGGGCCTGTTTTGAAGAATAAAATTGATATTGACTGTGCTTGAGTTCCCCTCAGAGTCGGTGACAGTTATTGGCACAACATGGGGGTTTGTCCCCAAAGACTCCCTGATCGAACTTATTGTTAGGGCTATTGTAACATCCTCCCCGTCCGAGAGCCCGGTCTCCCCGATTCCTGCCCGGGGAACGCACCGGAGAGTGTTGTTGTTTATTATTTGCGGATTCGAGAGGCCGGGAGGGCATATCGGGTTCGGGAAAGAGAGTATTGTCCCAGTGGCGGAGATTATTGACGGGAGAGAAATTTCTATCTGAGTTGTTGTCGCAGACTCGCCCCCGGGATCGAGGTCAATTGCGCCGGTATAGAACTCGAGGTAAACATTCGACTGGTTCGTTGAGAGCTGTTCTGGGACTGCAAATCCGGGCCTGTCAACGGAGGGCGAAAAGGTAGGGTCTGCCGAGAAGGCAGCCGGGAGAAACAGGGCGAAAACTGCGAGAGCTAGAATTGCTTCCCGCGCCCTATTTCTTTTCATTCTGCCCTCCCCCTCCTTCTGAAGCGATTTTTTCCAGATTTATTTTCCCGGCGGAAACAAGGTCAAGAAGTTTTCTCAAAAGTTCGGATTTTGAAATTCTGCGGGAAGTCGGCTTGTCCCGGTTGTAATTGAAGATAATTTCGTCTACGGACCTCATTTTTTCGTCTTCATAGTCGAAACTAGCCCGCATTGGCCTTTTTTGGGTAAATCTCCTTTTAAACATTTGCCTAACTCACTGAATTGATTAAATATGTAATTGCTCAATTAAGTAATTGAGTTATTTTTGAAGCGAGGAAATTCCTCTGAAAACAAGCTTCTTTGAGAGGCCTATTATTGTGGGGAGCTCTCCGGTGTGATGGAGTATCAGACGCTTTCCTTCGCCCTGTATTGCGCATCATCCGGCCTTGTCTTTGTACTCGCTCGAGAGGATATATATTTCCGCGTCGCTCTCCTTGAACCTCCTGAAAAAAATCCGGGTCTTTGATACTACTGAAAATTCCTGTCCAGTTGAATTGTCAATTACTGTTACTCCGCAGAATACTTCTTGGCTTTTTCCTGAAAACTTTAGGAGGTTCGTCCTTGCCTCTCGCTTGTTTTTTGGTTTTCCGTATATTTTTCCACGGAAGAAGACAAAGAGGTCTGAGCCTATTATTGGGGAATTTTTTGGCGCCTTTTGCCTCGCTGCCCGGGCCTTTCTCCTCGAAAGGAGGAGAACTAGCTTTCTCGGGTCTTTTTCTGAGGATCTTTCCGAAACTTTGGGGGGAATTTCTGTGAATTTCATTCCCCAAGAGGAAAGAAGCGCTTTTCTCCGGGGGGACATACTGGAAAGAACAATTTCTCTCCCAATTTCCACCTCAAATGACCCTGATTCAAGAAAAGCGAGTTTCCATTTTTAACTCAGGCAGTCTATTTCGCGAAAATCTCGAGAATGTCATCGTCTTTCAGGACGAAATCCAAGCCAACCCTTGACCCTGAATGCTGGGAATCCTTTCGCCATACGCGCGCGAACCTGAAAGTCTCCAGAATTTCCTTGTGTATTGTCCGAACAGCGCTCCTCACAGTCGCGCCCCGATCCATAACGAACGGCCTCTCGTCGACCTGCCCCGCCTTCTTTGTGAAAACCTTCATTTTGCCGCTCTCCTTCCAAGCAATCTCTCCTAATATTGAAAGCGAGTTTCTAGAGGAGGGGCTTGAGAATATCACAGGATGCGGGCAGTTCTCGAGAGCCGGCTTTGCGAGGTCGAACTTGTTTGCGACGACAACTATCTTCTTCCCTGATATCCCTGCCTTTTTCATCTCGGTTTGGAGCCCCTGGAACTGCTCTTTTGCAAACCTTGAATCGAGTATCATTGCGAGAACATCCGCGTTCCTTATTATTGCGAATAGCTCGCCCCTTCCGGAATCAAATGTCCCGGGGACAATTGCCGGAACCTCTATTACCTGAAAATCCATTCTTGAGAATTTGAGTGTCCCTATTTCGGGAAAGCGGGTTGTGTATTGCGTAGGGGAGATTTCTGGTTTCGCGTTCGTTATTGCAGAGAGGACTGTTGATTTTCCAGCCCCCGGATAACCAAGCAGGACTATTTGGAGTATTCCAGTCTTCTTTATTGAGAATGCGCTCGTCCCGCCACCTTTCTTCTTGGACGCGGTTATCAGCTGTTCCTTCAGCTCAGAGAGCTTCTTTTTAAGTTGAGCCCGGAGCTTCTCCGCTCCCTTGTGTGTAGGAGCCATCCTTATCACTTCCTCAAGAGCAGATATTTTCTCGGGGATTGTCTTTGCCTTTTCGTACTTTTCCTTTGCGGAGAAGAATTCCGGATTTGCGTTAAGGGGAGGCATTCTTCGGTTGGTTAAATGCCCTTGTTTTAAAAGTAATTGTGGGGGAAGGTCCCTATGGAAAAGGGTTTGTTCGCTTTCGGGGCCCTCGCAATTCTTGCAATTCTGCTTCCGGCAGGCTTTTCTCTTGGAACTCCTGACGCATTTTCAGAGGCCGAGATTTCTTTCAGGGTTTCCGGCTCGGCAAGCGTCTCTTCCGGGAGCTTTCGCACTCTCAACTTCACAACAAACCTCTTTCCCAAGGAGGACGAGCGCCAGAGAGTAGTGTGCTCTAAATCCATCTCCCCTTCCGGATTAATGGAATTCTCATGGAAGTCGGGGGAAACTCCAATTGTGGAATATTCCTGCTCGGTTAGCACGAAAACATATGGCCCGAAAATATCCGGGACTGAAAAATATCCGCTGGAAGGTCTCCCGGAATCCTTCTCAGAGTTTCTCTCCGAAGGTGAAGCTGTCCGCCTGACAAAGGAAATCCGGGAGCTTTCGCAAAGCCTTGTCCTCGGGGAAACGACGGAATTTGGCGCCCTCCTGAAAATTGCCGAGTTTGTAAATAGAAACATTACATACGACAGCTCAGTTTTCGGATCGCGCCTCGACACTGGAAAAGTCCTTGCTGAAAGGCGGGGCGTCTGCGAAGAGTTTGCGCACCTCTTCATTGCACTTTCGAGAGCTGCCGGGATTCCTGCCCGCTATGTAGGGGGGTTTGCATTTGGAGGGCGAGAGGCTGAGGAATTCGGAAGCCATGGATGGGCGGAAGCGTATTTCCCGGAGAAGGGATGGGTTCCCTTCGACCCGACAACTGGCTTTGCCCAGTATGGCTGGCTTGACACATCCCACATAAAGATCTACACTGCGCCCGAGGCAGCGAAATCCGTCGAGCAGGTGAGCTATGATTTCCTGAAAAGCCCTCCCTCGATTTCTTGGAATGGGATAAATCCGACTAATCCAAAGTTCTCGCTTGTGAGGGGGTCGGGTGAGGGGTTCAATCCCGGGGCTCTCTCGAAAATAACGGCCTCGAATGGAAGGGTTGTGTCGGGCGAGGCGTTCCTTGTCAATTCAACTGTTTCAAACGCGCTTCCGACAGCAATAGGATTGTCTGCTTCCCCGATATATCTCGCAAGAAACCTAGCGGACAGCGAGAACTTGGATCTTGTGTTTTCGAGCGGCCCTGTTGTTGTCCCCGCAATGGGTTCTTCGAGCGCATATTTCATCCTCAGGGCTCCGGAAAATATTTCTCCCGGTTATTATTACGAATATCCGATAGGGTCTGCAGTTCTTGGAAATCCGTCCGGGCCAAAGACAAGAGTTATTGCGGAATCGGGAAAGGGAACTGCTTCTCCCGAGATTTTCCCCGATTACGGGATTTTCTACGGCTCTCCCGGGAGCCGGGAATTCCTCTTCCAGCCGGAAACCGGAATTGAGCGGAGCTTCGAGTTCCCTATTTCCTCCGGAAAAACGGAGGTCCCCCTCCGGGGATTCGAAAAGGGGCTTGTGTTCTCGTCGACCGGAAGCGTTTTCTTCGCAACCGGCAATACTCCTGAAGTCTCGGTAATTGCCCCAAAGGAAGGGTATTTCGGGGAGAATCTTGAACTCTCAATATATTCTGAGGAGGACGTTTCTGCGGAATACCGGGGAAAGGAATACATAATCCCGAAAATGACAGGGGGGAAAATACCAATTGGCTCTGGCAATAACTTCTCAGTCAAAATAACTCTTCTCAACGGGACTGTGAGGGAAATATCCGGGACTGTCCGGAGAATACCAAAGCCGACAGTCTCCCTCTCAATTCCCCTTGAGATAAAAAAGGGCGGGGAGACTCTCTCGAATTTTGCAATTGTCTCAAACGGTCGCCTCACATACCAGGGAATTTCGAATTTTCCCGGGAATTTCGTCTCTGGCGAGCCCTGCTCAGACGTTAAAATTTATTATGAGGTAGAGTATGAGGACGTGCTCGGCCGGAAAGGGAGGACGTCTGGGACAGTCGATTCAAGGATTTCGTGCGGAAAGAGCGCTTTCTCAGAGCTGCTTTCTGATTTCTTCCGGTGGATTTTCGGGAAATGATTTAAAACCTGAGGAAGGGGGGCTTTTTTCCGAATGGGGATTGATTTCATAAGCCTGGCGCTTGACGAACTTGAGAAATGGGATTCCCAGCTAGTTGAACTCGTGAAAGAGGAGAAAATAAACCCCTGGGACATTGACATAACAATTCTCACAGGAAGGTATCTTGAGAGGATTTCGGCAATTGCCAAGCTCAATTTCAGGATACCCGCAAAGGCCCTGATAACATCAGCAGCCCTCCTGAAACTGAAAAGCGAGAAATTGTTCTTCGAGGAGAGGGAAAAAATTGAGAGGGAGGCCAGGACAGTCGCGGACGCCCTTGAAATTGACATCAATTCAGTCCCCGATCTCCATCCTGTGAGGAGGATTGTTGAGAGGAAAATCACGATTGTCGAGCTGGTTGACGCACTGAGGAGCGCTTTTGAGGTCGAAAAAAGAAAGCTCATGCGCAGAAAGAACCTGAGGCAGATCGGGGTGAAAATAACGACTGCCAATATTGAGGAAGTGATGCGGGACCTCCGAGTCATTTTCGACGACTTGTTCTCAGCAAGGGAGCGGGTCTTCTTCTCGGAAATCCTACGGTACAAAAAGTTCGAGATAGCTTTTCTTGCAATTCTTCAGATGGCGAACAATAGCGAGCTTGACTTGGTTCAGGAAGAATGGAACGGCCCAATTGAGATAAGGAGGGCGGACCTGGCCATTCTTCCTACGGTCGAAAATGCGTCCGTAGCGGAGCCTAATGGAGGTTTCCCTGATGGAAGATAGCGGATTTTCCGCAGAAATTCTGGAAGAAAACAAGTCCTCTGAAAAGGCGGATGAATCTGACGAAAAGGACGGAAAAGAGCCGGCAACGCCCGACAGGGAGACTAGCCAAACGGAAAACAGGATGCTTGTCGAGGCGGCGCTTTTCATTTCGGGAAGGAGTCTTGGCGTTAAAGAAATTCTAAAGGCAGTTCCTGCCTTGACTCCGGCAAGAGCAAGAAACGCCCTCGAATCCCTTGCCGAGGAGAATAGGCCGGACAGCGCTCTTGAAGTCTCTAGGGAAGTCGGCGCCGAAATAAAGTACAAAATGAAAGTGAAGGACGCATATCTCTCAAGGGTCAGGCGCCTCTCCAACTTCACAGACTTGTCAGACGGCGAGACAAAGACACTTGCTGTAATAGCCTTCTACCAGCCAATAAAGCAGAGCGAAATTGTGAAAATACGCGGGAACCGGGCATATGAGCAGGTGAAAAACCTAATTGGCGCAGGACTAATTGTCGCGGAACCGAAGGGAATAACCCGCATACTCAAAACTACGGAGAGATTTTCCGATTATTTCGGAGCTCCCTTGGAATCCCTTAGGGACAAACTCGATTCGAGGGACAAGGCAATAATTGACGGGGCGGTTGAAAAGGCGCGGGAGGAGGTTTCTTCCGAGGAAAGTGATGCGCCCGACCGGCTCGGGGATTCTGCGGAATTTTCTGACAGAGACAAGGATGGGCAGGTCTCTGAAAGCGGGAAATGGGAAGAAAAGCCGGATGGCGGGGAGGAGTCTCCTTAGTGAACAGCCTCGAGTTCTTCCTAGCATCTAAATGGGTTTCTGAGAATCTCCCCGGAGCCAAGGTGGAGAAGGGAATTTTCAGGATTTCCGATAATTCCTTCTCAATAGAGTTCTACTCTAAATGGCTCGGCGGTAAAAGGAGCCTTGTAATTGAAAAGGGCTCTTTTGGCTTCCTCGACAAGCTCCATGAAAACGAAACAAAGGAGCCCTGGAAATTCGGGCGTGAGTTCCTTTCCGGAAGGACAGTTCGGTCGGCAGGGCAGGTCGGATTCGACAGAATTCTTCGAATCGATTTCTCGGGGCAAGTGTCCCTAATCCACGAGGCTTTCTCGGGGAACGTCCTAATACTGAAAGGGGAGAACGACATTATTGCATTCGCCCTTGAGAAGAGAGCCTGGAAGGGGCGGAAAATATTCCCGGGAGAGCGTTATATCCCCCCAATTGGAGCAAAAAAGAGCCCCCTTGAGCTTTCAATTGGCAATTTCAAACTACCTGAGAACAGCTCTCTTGGAAAATTCCTTGCAGTAGACCTTGGCCTCGGCCCGGAAATATCTAACGAAGTTGTCAAGGCTGCGGGCAACGACATCGGGAAGGCGCTTGGGAAAATTCGCGAGATTTTTTCGGCAACTCCAAGTTACCCTGCATTCTCTCCAGATAAGGGAACTGCAAGGGTCCGAGAGAAAGCAGACACGGAAGGAAAGCAAGAAGCAAGAATTGTTGAGCTTGCTGAGAAAAACATTCTTGCCTTGGAAGAAAAGGCTGAGGAGGCAAAGAGAGCAGGGAACCTGATATTGCAGAATCTCGCGCTTGTAGATTCCGAGATAGGGCTGGCAAGAGAAGGGCTCCCTCTGGGAAAGGCGCGGGAATTCAGGAAAAAAGAGGGAATTCTCCTAATTGACCTCAAATAGCGAAAAAGAATAAAAACACGTCTCTTCTCCTGCAATTGATGGCAAACTCGAGTCAAAGGCACATTTCTCACCAGGGCGCGCTTTCCTCCCCAATTGAGCATCGTGGATATAGCAGGATAATGGCTCCCCTTGCACGGGAGGCGACATATTATTGGAAAGCTGTGCTTTTCCTCTCCTTTCTGATTTTCCTCGGAGGCGTGTTCGTAACATCGGACCCGATTTTCACATCTTACCTCGGCCCGACAGTCCTCCTTTTCGCATCCCTAGTTGTCGCAACATCAACCCTTCTGACAGTAATGCTCAAGAGCTTCAGGAAGGCATTGACAATACTCTACCCCGCAGTCTTCTCAATTCCTGTGACTCTCCTGATTTTCTTCGCTTTGGGGCACACCCCTTCGGGAATTGAGGGGCTCTTCGCCGCGTTCACATTCACTACAGCGGCCGGGATAAATTACACCCTTGTCAAGAAATATTTCGACGAGAGGAGAAAGCCAGCAACAGTTATGACCTCGATTTTCGAGACATATTCAAAGCTCTCCAAAGGAGTTGCCGGAATCTACATTATTGAGACCCTGATGTTCGTAGGAATTGCGGCGTTCACATACGAATACACCGGATATCTCGGGATTTTCTCGGCAGTCGCGAACGGGATAGCTCTCATGGCATCCTCTGCAATTGTTCCGGCGGGAGTGATGTTCTACGAGCATGTGATGGCTGCAAGAGTGCTCTCGGAGCACGAGGAGAAGGTGCTCGCATATACAAAGAGCTTTGGTAACGACAAAAAACATTCGCCAGTAATTGCCGGCTGGCTCGGAGTCGCGACTGAAAAGGTGGAGGGCGCGTTGGAGAGCCTCTCAGCCAAGGGGTTTCTTGGCTCCCACTTCTTCGCAATTGACGACCCTCTGGTCTGGTTCCTGATGACATCTGCCTATTTCATGGGCGCGATTTTCTCAAGATGGGGCCTGCCCTCGTTATCGAGCGTCTGGTATGGTCTCGGGATAATTTTCCTCGCGACAGTTGCTGTATGCCTCCTCTCCCCCCAGAACCTCCCGGGAATTCCGAAATCCCTGAGAAGGTTCCTAGGAGTTGTTCTTGCGGTTGCGACCGGAATTGTCGCGTTCAGGACATCATTCATCCTCTTCCAAGCAGTCTTGGCTCTCCTGATTGTGGGGATTGTCTCAATATTCTTTGCATCCTCTGGCTCCTGGATTGTCGGAAACGTTGCGGTCTCTGTCTATTTCTCGCTCGTGTTCCTCCTTGGCTGGCTCCAGTTCGACTATGTCGAAACTGCGCCAAAGCTCTGGGCAGTTGGGACAGGGGTTGTCGTTTTCCTTATGCTTCTACTCTTGGAAGAGGAAGCATATGTGCCGATTAAAAGGAACTGATTCGCGAAAATAAGAGGGAATTGTCAGTCCGCCGGACGGGCCTCTGTATGTATCAAAGGAGCTTGGGGCTATTCGGGAGACTTCCCCAAGAATCTGGCTAGCCGAACATTCTAAGGGAAGAGACTGCTCCGGACGAATTGCTTTCCTCCGCTGAATCGGGCCTCTTCTCGAACATCTTGCGCTTGGGCTTGTCGGATTTCTCCGGAGCCTCTATTTTCCTGATGTTCTTCTCGAAATCTCGTATCAGGTTGTCTAGCCAGTCCCGAAGTTCCCTTGCTGCCAAAGGCGAGAGCGCGACTTCCACCCTTCCCTCGGGCGCGTTCCTTCCGGCATCGAAAAACAGGAGCCGAAAATCGTATGGAGTGAATCCTCCAGCTGCGCCAATTGCATATACTTTGGGCATTTTCTCGGGGATTGCTATTTCTTTGTGTATGTGCAGGGGCTTTTTGTTCGGATTCCCTTGGATTTCTTCAGCCATTATTAAGGGGAACAACATAAGTTTAAAAATAGTGCCTAAAAACACTTCGGGTTTATTCCGCTTTTTTGTTTTCAGAAAAGCGGGGGAACTGGAAAGAATGGAGAAAAACGAAAAATGGCGGAAAATCCGAAAATCGGGGACTTTGTTGCTGTAAGCTATATTGGAAAAGTTGCCGACTCTGGGGAAGTCTTTGACCTCACAGGGGAGAAGGAGGCAAAGGAGCACAACTTGTTCTCAGACAACGTGATATACGGGCCAATGGTTGTCCGGCTAGGGAGCGGGCATATGCTAAAGGGCCTGGAAGATGCTGTCTTGAAAATGTCCCCTGGCGAGAAAAAAACTGTCAGGCTCGGGTATTCCGACGCGTTCGGCCCTAGGGATCCGGGGAAAATCCAGACTGTCCTGGACAAGATTTTCAAGGAAAAAAAGCCAATGCCCGGAATGATTGTGAATGTCCGTGGGCTAATGGGCAAAGTCCAGTCTGTCACTGGAGGAAGGGTTGTCATTGACTTTAACCACCCTCTTGCCGGAAAGGACGTTGAGTACGAGTTCACACTTGAAAAAATCGTAACTGACGTGAAGGAAAAGTTCGCCGGCATCCTCAGGCTCAATGCCCACAAGGGCCAGGAAAGCAATTTCTCGGTAAATGGCGACTCTGCTGAAGTTATTGTCCCTGCGGACAACCCGATACCAAAGGAAACAATGGCTGAAATTGCCGAGGAAACAAAATCGGGAATACCTGAAATAAAAAAGGTTAAATTCAGCTACTTGTTTGAGTGAAAACATTATGAGAGGCTTAATCCAGAACGCAATTGGGCGCGTGGCTGAGCAGGAAAAGAAGACTCGGGAAATATCAAACGACACGAGCGATTTTTCCGGCGCAAGAGCTGTGATAAAGGTTGTCGGGTGCGGAGGGGCCGGGGGGAACTCGGTTGACCGCATGATGGAGCTGGGAATTGAGGGCGCTGAAATTATCGCAGTAAACACCGATGCCCAGGACCTGATGAAAATCAAGGCGAACAAGAAAATATTGATTGGGCGGGAGACTACCGCAGGTCTCGGAGCGGGAGCGGACCCGTCAGTCGGAGAGGCTGCGGCAAGGGAGACTGAACCCGATATCAAGCAGGCTCTTTCTGGAGCGGACTTGGTCTTTGTAACCTGTGGTCTTGGGGGCGGAACAGGCACAGGAAGCGCTCCAGTTGTCTCCGAAATTGCAAAGAAAATGGGCGCGCTCGTTATCGGGGTCGCAACGCTTCCCTTCGAGATGGAAGGAAAGCACAGGTGGGACAACGCTTCAGTCGGCCTTGCAAAGCTTGAGACAACTGTCGACACACTGATAATTGTGCCGAACGACAAGCTTTTGCAGATTGTCCCTGACATCCCGATAGCAACTGCTTTCAAGGTTGCTGACGAGCTCCTTGTCAATGCGGTGAAGGGAATTACTGAACTAATAACAAAGCCCGGTCTGATAAACCTCGATTTCGCTGATGTCAGGGCAGTAATGAAGAGCGGAGGGATTGCTCTAATAGGCCTTGGGGAGAGCGATTCTGATAACCGGGCAACCGAAGCAATCCAGAGGGCAGTCAACAATCCCCTTCTTGATGTTGACATTGTCGGAGCCAAGGGAGCCCTTGTTGATGTAATCGGGGGGCCTGACCTCACTTTGGAGGAATCAAGGCAAATAGTCTCGGTTGTCTCAGACAAGTTGGATGTCGGCGCGAAGGTTATCTGGGGCGCGCGGGTGGAAGACAGCATGAAGGAATCAATAAAGGTCCTCCTGATTGTCACAGGAGTCCAATCGTCCCAGCTGATGTCGCGGGAAAAGGTGTTCGAGCAGAAGAGAAAGGAGAAAATGGAGAAATCCCTAGGAATCTCTTTTATCAACTCGGAGGGCGTCTCGGCCACGGGCCAGCAGGAAAAGGGGGGGAAAAAGACCGGTGGGTTTGAAGGAAAAATTAAGCGATTATTTTAGAGTGCTAAAGGTTGCAAAGAGGCCGTCCTGGAAGGAATATCTCAAAATAGCGAAATTGACTGGCCTCGGCCTCCTGGTAATGGGTGCAATCGGGCTGATAATAACCCTGATATTCACTCTCTTGAAAATATAGGAAGGAAGTGCGAAAACGAAAAATGACTGTAATATATGCTGTAAGAACGACTGTCGGAAGGGAGGAAGGCGTTGTTGAAAAACTCGACCTAGTGCTAAGAAAGCAGGCAACAACGAACAAAGTCTATGGAATAAAGGCAGTCCTGATACCAAAGGAGCTGAAAGGCTACTTTTTGGTCGAGGCGGATAGCGTCGGGGACATTGAAGAAGCCCTCTCCGGAATAAACCACGTTAGGGGAATTGTAAGACACCTAGTCAAAATTGACGAAATCAAGCATTTCCTCGAGGCGAAACCGACAAAAATCGAGCTCGAAAAGGGCGACATTGTTGAGGTTGTCTCTGGCGCGTTCAGGGGAGAAAAGGCGAAAATAATTAGAATTGACCTTGGCAAGCGCGAGATAACAATAGAGTTCGTGGAGGCCGCGGTCGCAATCCCGGTAACAGTTCCCTTGGAGCAGGTGCGGGTAATCCAGCACCTGAATTCAGGGGCTGGTCTCTCGGCTGAAAGTGAGACTAGGGGCTGAATTTTGAGGAGGTTCCACAGTTCAGGGAATTCGGGGGTGTTGGGCAGTATTGCCCCCTCTCAATTCTTTTTTTTTCTCCCACCCAAATATTTTATAAACCCCGTTTTCCCCTTTCCTTTCAATGGCAATCTCGAAAATCAATGTTGTTGTCGAAGCAATGAAAGCGACTGCAGGACCTCCTCTTGGGCCGGCCTTGGCTCCGATGGGAGTGAACCCCGGGCAGGTTGTTGCCCAGATAAACTCAGCCACAAAGGATTTCTCGGGAATGCGGGTTCCGGTCACAATTGCGGTGAACACTTCCGACAAGACTTTTACAGTCAATGTCGGGACTCCTTCCACTAGCGAGTTCATCAAAAAGGAGCTTGGTCTGTCATTGGGAGCAAAAGGTGAGGCTGGCAAGGGCCAGGAGACTGTCGGGAACCTGAAATTCTCCCAATTAAAGAAAATCCTCGAGAAAAAGGAGACAAAGCTCCATTTCAGGAGCGAAAAGACTGCCCTGAAACAGCTTGTCGGAACCTGTGTCTCAATGGGAATAACTGTCGAGGGAATGAAGGGAAAAGAAGCCCTAAAAGCCCTTGAAGAAGGGAAATTGAACTGAACGGGCTGTTCGATTTTTCTTTCCTTGGTTGAATTGTTTCGTCTTTCTTTTTCTGGACTTTTCCGAAATTTCTAAGCGGTCGCCCGCCACAGATTTTCGGGACCTCGTAACATTTCCAAAAAAATCAAGGGGTTGCTCTTGTTATCTGGAAATAGCTCACATCCCCTTCGCCGTCAACGACTCCTAGCCACAAAGTCTTCCTGACAGAGTGAGCTAGCCTGACGAACCGTGAGAGCTCGGATATTGTATAGACTGCTGATTCGGGTATTGAATGGGCGAGGAATTTCGCGTGCTCCCAAGTTTCCCGCTCACCGCGGGTGGGCTTGACTCCCCGGTCATATACCCTAAAGTGCGTCCCGTATTTCAGTCCGCTACGGACAACATATCCCCTGTCCCTGAGATCCCGGTAGAGCTGGTATCTTATGTATATTTCCGGAAGAATGTTTCGGAACTCGAGGAGAACCCGGTCGAAATCCCTCGCCTTTTTCCCCTCTGGAAGTATTACTGCGAGCTTGCCTTTCTCGAAAAGGTACATTGTCTCTTCAGCCGAGAGCTCGAGCGAATCCCCCTCTATTTCCCCGAATCCACCCCTCTCGAAGAGGTCTGTGTTGCCGGGAATTATTGACTTGTCCCCGCGTATTTTCGCGAAAATCTCGGATTCTTCCGCGCTTTCGTCCGGATATTCCCTTCTTTTTCCCAAAGGAGTTGCCCTAGATTTTCCGGATTCCCCGAACGGATAGTTGTCCTCTGGAAATATGAAAGGGTGTATCCGTATCCGCTCACCGCCTTCCTTTTCGGAGTGCGTTACTGGATGGAATTTTTTCCTTCCGGGCGAAAAGTCCTCCTGCTGTGCCATCCGTTAATTCACTCCACAAGAAAAGTCTTCCTTGAAAGGAAAAACTTCTTTGCCGAATCGTCATATGCAACATATCCCTTCTCGACTGCTCCCTTGAGTCTGGCGACAAGGGTGTCTCTTAGCCCCTCCGAAATCATCCGGGAGTTCTTCAGGTGAGAGTTTATCTCCTCAAGAGTGGCCCCTTTCCCGAGCTCTTTTAACGCCATGCAGACGGTTAGCTCCCGCTCAGTTAGTGAGGGAGTGACATCCTTTCCCCTCTCCGAATAGAGCTTTTCGGTCTCCTTCCGAAGAGTCGAGACTGCTTCCGGAGCCGGAGCGGTTTCCGAGTCCTCTCCGTCTGACTCTTCTGTTAGGACTTCTAGGGCATCGAGCCTCTCCTCAATTGCCTCAACCCTTTTCCAGAGCTCTTGGACCTTGTGAACCCAGTATGTCCAGTAATTTCCGTCAATCGGGGCGGATCCCGCCTGCTTTTCCGGTTCTGTGACCATCGGAGTTTAATACCTGCCCGAGATTTAAATAAAGAATGGTGCTTTTCCAGTTCGGAATTCTCGAGATTTCACTAATCCTCTCGGGCGTTTCCCTTGTCTTGACTGGAAATGGGACAGGCCTCGGATACCTGAGCGTTGTCGGGATTTCCCTCGTCCTCTCAGCGTTTTTCCCGAATTTCTGGCGCCTGTTCGTTATTGCCGGAGCCTGTCTCGTCCTCTCGGCAGGCATATTTTTTAAGGGCAGGGAATCTGGTGCCAAGAGAGGTACACGGGATGGGAAAGGAAGAAAAGGAATCCAAAAAAAGAAAGGAAAAATTTGACCTGGGCCCTCTCCTAACTGAGCTAAGGGACTGGGCGCTCTGGATATCCTTTGCGGTAATACTCTCTTTTGTTGTCGGAAACATCCTGAATTTCGCCCTCGGGACGAGCACCCCGCTTGTTGCAATAATGAGCGGGAGCATGGAGCACGACTCTACTTCCGAGAAAGTCCATTATTCCTATCTCCAGTCGGCCGGCTTTTCAAGGGAAGAGATAGCCTCTTTCCCGATACCGACCGGATTCAGGAAGGGCGACGTCCTGGTTGTAAAGGGCTCTGAGAAGGAATATGCAATAGGAGATGTCCTTGTTTTCAACGCACCAGGCGCGAACTATCCTATAATACACAGAATTATTGGGAAAACAAAGAACTCTTCCGGAAAGGTTTACTATCGGACAAAGGGCGACCACAACCCGGCAGAGGACCGCTGGCTAATTCCACACTCTGAAACGAGGGGCAAAGTGGTTTTCGTAATACCCTTCCTAGGCTATGTGAAGGTAATTCCAATGCAGGCCTGCGGGGCAATCGGCCTCTGCAAGGGTCTCTACGAGTGAAAGTGCTTCAAAGGACAGATTTTTAAAGCGTTTTTTGGGATATTCTGAGATGAAATTCTGCAAGAAATGCGGCGGTCTGATGATTCCCTCATCCGAAGAAAAGGGGGGCAAGGTGAAAATCGTCTGCAGGAAATGTGGAGCGAAGGACACTTCAAAGGAAGGCTTCACAATGACGAAGACCTTCGACCAGAAGGAAAGCGCAATTCCGGTAATTGACAACGAAAAGCACATGAAGAATGTCTCGAAAATAGCTGTGGAGTGCCCGAGATGCAAGAACATTGGCGCAATATGGTGGATGGTCCAGACAAGGGGAGTCGACGAACCAGCAACCAGGTTCTACAAGTGCGTTAAATGCAACTATACCTGGAAAGAGTATGCCTGAACCGCGCAGTTCCCGGTTACGCCCAGAAACTGTCCTCGAGAAATTCCCTTTTCCTATTTCCCGTCCTTCAGGTATTCCGCAACAAGCCTTACTCCGAAACCGGTTCCGCCCTTTGAAAGGAAGTAGTTTTTGGGTTTCGTTGTCCAGGCAGTCCCCGCAATGTCAATGTGCGCCCAGCGGATTTTCTCCCCAACAAATAACTTGAGGAGACTTGCACCAGCGGTCGCGCCAGCCTGCCCGGATTCTCCGAGATTTTTGACATCGGCAATTTCGCTCTTCACCTTCTCGTCATAGTCTTTCATCATCAAGGGAAGCTCCCAGACCCTCTCCCCTGAAGCCTCTCCTGCGGAAACGAGCGAATTTGCGAGGCCGGGGTCGTTTGAGAAAAGTCCTGCGCAGACGTCCCCGAGAGCCACCACGCACGCTCCGGTGAGCGTTGCGAAATCTATTATGACGTCCGGCTTGTGCTCGCTTGAAACGAACGAAAGGGCATCAGAGAGTATTAGCCGGCCTTCCGCGTCAGTGTCAAGGATTTCTATTGTCTTTCCGTTGAAAGCCCTTATAATGTCCCCTGGTTTTGTCGCGGAGCCGGACGGCATGTTCTCGACAACTGGCATTGCGAAAACAATGTGGTAGGGAACTTTTGCAATTGAGGCGTATCTGGCGAGGGCGAGGGCTGATATTGCCCCGCTCTTGTCGAACTTCATCTCATCCATTCCCCTGGAAGGCTTGATAGATATCCCGCCGGAATCAAAGCACACACCTTTCCCGACAATTCCAATCTTCTTCTTCGCAACTCCAGTCTTTGGGAAATATTCTAAGACAATTAGTTTGGGCTCTTCTGAGCTTCCCTTGCCGACCGCGATTATTGCGTTCATTCCCAGGCGTTCCATTTCGGCCCTTCCGTATATTTTGCATGATAGGCCGAAAACCTTCGCCTCCTTCGCAGCGAGAAGGGAGAGCATTGTCGGAGTAGCTATGTTTGCCGGCTCGTTTTGTATTTCCCGCGCCCAGTTAGCGCATTCGGCAACTGTTTTCGCCTCGAGAACTTCCCGGGAGGACGGCGCATTCAGGACTATTTTCAAGAGGCGCTTTCTATCCTCAATTCCCTCCGTTTTGTACTTGTCAAAGGAATATCCGGCAAGAATTGCCCCTTCGACAAATGCCGCAAGTAGCCTCTTGTTCGAAAGAATTTTCTTTGATGTCTTCTCAGAGAGAACGAGCTCCTCATGCTCAAGGACTTGGACAACATATTGGACTGCCTTCCCACCTGCCCGCCTCAGGTTTTCCGGGTCCGAAAAGTCCTTCTCAGTTCCAAGGCCAATTGTCGCTCCGCCCGACTTTGAGGGCAAGACTTTCAAGAGCTTTCCTGCAAAAGGGTCGTCAGACTGGAGGACAAGCTCAATCTTTCCCGCGCCCGTTTTTTTCGGGCTTTTTGAAAAAATCAGCTCAATATTTCCTCTCGTTGTTTCTGCCATTTTACGGAAAAACGAGGGCAATTGTTTTAAACTTTACTGAAAACCCAATATTTGTGGAAGAGGCTGAAAGCATTCGCCAGATAAGAAGAAACCCATCAGCAATAAGGAAAATCGGTGAGCTCTCGCTCGGAGACAAAAGAGTCAGGCTTTCCGGGAAAATTGAGAAGAAAAACGGGCCCGGTTCAATAACCCTTGCCGATTCCACCGGAAAGGCTGAGATTTTCTTCGACAACTTGGACATTGCCGATGACATTGATAAAAAGTATTCGATTGGGGATTCGGTCCTGGTATTCGGCCTTGTTGTCCCCCAAGGGGAGAAATTCGACATAAACGGGGAAATACTCGCAAAAAGCGAGGCTTTGGACAGCCCGCTTGTTTTGAGGGCAGAAAAGGTGCTTGGCAAATGACTGGTAATGAGGAAACAAAGGAAGTGAAGAACGCGTTCGAAGCAAAGCTAGCGGGGGCCGGAATACTGAAGGATGCGGTCTCTGCAGTGTATGAGATTGTAAAGGAGGAGGTTTCCTTCAAGCTCACAAAGGACGGGCTTTATTTCTCGGCAATGGACCCTGCGAACGTCTCAATGGTCACTTTCCGGCTCCTTGTGACTGCTTTTGAGAGCTATTCACTAACTGAGGAGAAGACAATAGGGATTGACATGGAGCGCCTCATGCAAGTAATGAAGCAGGCGGGATCCTCAGACGCCTTGACGCTGAAATTGCCTCAGGAATCCTCAACCCTCTCAATTGTCCTGAAAGGTTCGGGAACAAGGAGGTTTAACATTCCACTTATAGAGAATCCGTCTGAAGGAAGAAAGCCCCCTACAATAAACTTCGAGGCAACAGTTGTTCTGAAAAGCGATTCCCTCTCACAGGCAATTTCAGACGCTGAGGTGTTTTCGGACTCCGTCCTGATTCTTGCGGACAAAAAGACATTCTCGGTCGAGGCTTCGGGCGAGAACGGAAAAGTCGTGACTGAACTGGAAAAGGGCAGGGACGAAGCGCTCGTGGAAATTGAGGCAACCGCCCCCGCAAAAGCCAGGTATGCTGTCGATTATCTAAGGAAAATGGTCAAGGGCGGAAAGTTATCTGAGACTGCGAAAATACAGTTCAAGACGGACTTTCCAATACAGCTCGAATACCTTGTCACTGACAAGATACAGCTGAAATACGTCCTGGCTCCGAGAATTGAAAGCGAGTGAGTGAAATGGCAGAACTACCGCAACAACAATCCCAGCAACCCCAAGCTCAACAGCAAAAGTCACCGGAAAAATCTAGCCCGTTCTCCCTTCCTGTGTTGGCTCTTGCAATCGGTGGCGCGCTCTTCCTAATGCCCTGGTTCGGAGGTCTCGGAGGGAGCTTTCTTGTGAAAATCGGCCTTGGCGCTCTTGGGGCAGTCATCGCATATGTCGGATTCAGGAAAATGAAATAGTTCCCGGTTTTCCTTTTTTCTTTTTCTCGGCAGGCCTTATTTCTGGAATCCAGGAAAACTTTTTCTGGAGGGACGCTGGGTATATTTTCCGCACGTCAATTCCGACTCGCTTCGACCACATTGCATAAACCCTTGGATCAATGTAATTTCGGAGGGACGTGTTCATGTTATAGTCCCTTACTTTCACTGCAAGCTCAAGTTCCCTCTTCGCCCTTCCGACGCGCTCAGAGACTGCCTTTTTTTGGGAGTTTTCCGACAGTTCCTTCTCAAGAAGGGCTAGCTTCTCCTCTTTTTTCCGGAGGGAGTCTTCCCACCCCTTTGGTGGCGTCCTCTTGTGGTTGCAGACGCGCGCGGCTTCAAGGTTCGCAAGCTTCCCCCAGTAGACCTTCTCATAGTCAGGAGCTTCCTTTGTTATCTGGGAATTCGCAAGGAACTCTTCCACTTTCTTCGTAGCATGATATGTCCTGAAAACCTTGGCTGAGAGGCCTTTCGCGCAGGAGGAGAGGAAATTGTTGACCTTGGAGGAAGTTATTTCCGGGAAAAGAGGGTCTTCCGGCTTTTTCTTCCTGATTGCTTCCCCGAGATATTTGAGAACTTTTCTGTCATCGTCAGTCCCGCACACTATCTCCTTTTGCCACCTTACGGAGTCCTTTCCCAAAAAGTCGAAGAATATCTTCTCTCCGGAGACTTTCACGTGCTCGGCCCGAAGGGTGGTCGCCCCGACAGTGTCGGCTTCGTCCTTGTCTTTTTCGTCCCCGACCCGCATTGCTAGCCTGTCGATAAGATACGCCACGACCGCCAGCTTCTTTTTCTCTTCAGACTTGAGCGATAGGCATCTTGATATCTCATTTCTGACCTTGTCTATTTTGGAGGAAAGTATTTTCGCCTTGTCATATTTTTTGATGTCGTTCTGCTGGCGGATCTCTGAGAGGTCAGACAGCCACATATACTTTACTTTCCCGGACAATTGGTCGGTCCAGGACGCGAGCCATGTTGATTTTGGGTCGCTCACTATTTTCCTCCAGTTACCCTCCGGAACGGGGGCGTCCTTTGAGAGATTGAGAGTTATTTCCTCCGCTTTCGCCTGGGCCTTCCATTTTCCCCTGTTTGGGTGCGCGCCCCTCCCCATAAAGAGGCCTGCTGGTTCGACAACATATCCTGCCCGCTCGACTTTTTTCCCGTCAACAATCGCATAGCCGAACTTCTCTTTGAGCTTTTCCCGTTCGGCTTTTCTCGCATTCAGGAGGGCTTTCTTCTCCTCTTTTGTGAGACGCTCTTTTGCCGCCTTTTCCTCCTCCTGGAATTTCCTTATTGCGGACAGGTCTATTTCCCCGAATTTCACTTCCATGAGCTCCCGGGGAAGTGTCTTCGAAAAGTCCGACATGAAGTTTTCGATGAAAACCGGGTCTTCGAGATAGGGCGTTCCTATTTTCCTAGCAATTGCAAAGAGCATTTCCTCCTGAAGGGGCGTTGCCTTGAAGGGAGCCCCCCTTATTTTGATTGGAAATCCTTTGAATGCGTATTTTTGGGGGAAAATTACTCCGTTATGTATGAGGGAAGACCATCTTCTTTCTCTCGAGGGGGTTTCCTTCTCTTTTGCGGACACATTTCGCCACTTTTCCCGAGTGTTTAAAAAAGATTTGATGGGGGGAAACCGCCATATTGGAAGCGTTGTTGAATTGAACAAAACTTTGTGGATAACTGGTGAGCGGGGTTTCCCAGAGAAGCTCTCCTTGGAAGCGCATGTAAAGAAGCCGTTTTCCAAGGACTTTTGGGCGGACTTTTGATTCAGAAGAGAGACCGGACATGCCGCGTCCCTCCTGTGAGGGTTTTCCTTGTGGAAAATATTGAGAGCAAATGGCTCTTCTGTGGCCCTGCCTTGCTTTTTGAGCAGACAATCTACCTGAAGGACGGAATTCCCCATACACGGGGAATTTTTGAAATAACTGAACTCTATCAACCGGATTATCAGAGGGGAATCGCCTTGTGGGAAACCCGTCCGGGAAAAAGATATTTCTGATTCTTATTGTCAGAAACAACGAATGCGTCAACAAGTATTTCTCCCGAGATAGGGGCGAACCCCGTCGGGGCGAGACCGGAGGGCTTTTCTGAGAAGAACAGGAACCTGAGGAGTGTGGCGACAAGTGGCTCTTGGAGGAGGTTGGTAGGGGGGGATTGGAGAAGGATGCTCTTCCTTCCGGCAGAGGAATTTCGTTGCCAAGTTGAGGAGGAAAAGGTCATGGATGTTGTTGACGAAAAAGGATGAATATTACCAACCACAAGGGAAATGGCAAGTCCAATTAAGGACGGACGCAATTATTGGAAAAATTCCGGGAATTAGGAGGAGCCAGACAGTCCTTGCGAGGGAAGGGTATTTCCGAGAAAACGGCTATTGAAATGTCTTTTCTCTCAATTCCAATCTCGTTGATTCTTCTTAACAGTGTGGCAATTGCAACGAGTATTGCCACGGCGAGCATGAACTGTATCCAGATCATCGGAATTACAGGAATGCCTGAGGAACCTGATATAGACCAGGACAGTTCCCCTGAGAACTTCGGATTACTTCCGCAACAGTCGGAAAACTTCTCGGTTCCATTATCCGCCAATATTCCGACCCAACTTTTAAAATGAATTCCGGCCAAACCTTCGGAATGAAATACAGGGCTCTTGGAAGAACTAAAATCAAAGTCTCGGAAATAGGCTTTGGGACTTGGGGAATAGGGAAAGGGATGTGGAATGCGAAAGATTCCGATTCTCTCCTCGCCTTGAAGGAAGCGTTCAGGCATGGGATAAACTTCTTCGATACAGCATATGTCTATGGGGATGGCCATTCTGAAAAGCTCGTGTCAGCTGCGCGGGAAAAGTTCTCGGAGCTTCTCCCGAAAAATTCCCCGCCTTTTGCAGTAGCAACCAAGGTTCCCCCTAAGAACCGGGAATGGCCTGCCAGATTGAACGCTCCTGTTTCGGAGGTTTTCCCGGAAGACTATGTCCTGGAAATGGCGGAAAAAAGCTGGGAGAATCTCGGGAAAAGGAAAATTGACCTCCTACAGCTCCATGTCTGGTCGGATAAATGGGTAAATGCGTCCGGATGGAAGTCCGCATTCAGGAAGCTGAAAAAGGAGGGAATGTGCGACTTTTTCGGCGTGTCAATAAATGACCATGCTCCGGAGACTGCCCTGAAAATTGTCGCGAGCGGGGAAATAGATTCGGTGCAGGTAATCTACAACATTTTCGACCAGTCCCCGGAGGACGAGCTTTTCGACCTTTGCCGGGAAAACGATGTCGGGGTAATTGCCAGGGTCCCGTTGGATGAGGGGAGCCTCGGGGGGAAATTTACGGAGAAGACCGTCTTTTCAGATTGGAGAAGTGACTATTTCAGGAAGGAGAGAATGCCGGAAGTTTTGGAGCGTGTTGAAAAACTAAAGGAGCTCCTCGAAAAGCCGAAAAGGACGCTTCCCCAGGCGGCTCTCGCATTCTGCCTTGCGAACAGGGCAGTCTCGACAGTAATTCCTGGAATGCGCAAGAAGGAAAGGGTTGTTGAGAACTCGCTTGTTCCGGAAATTTCCCTCTCCGCATCCGAGCTCTCGGAATTGAAAAGGCACAGGTGGATACGGAATTTTTATGGCTAGGGAAAAGATAGCAGTAATCCTCCCGCTCCGCCGGGAAAATCCGGAGAAGCTCAGGAAATGCCTGTCAGCCTTGGTTTCCCAAAAAGGAGTTGACTGTTCGGTTTTCGTTGTCCTCGACAGGGATGCTGATTCGGCAAGTGTCTCAGTAGCTGAGGAATTCCGCGAGAAAGTGGAAATTGTCAGGACAAGAGGAAAGACTGTCTCGGAACTACGGGACAATTGCCTATCCCTTCCGGAAAAGTTCGATTATTTCGCCTTCACCGACCCGGACTGCGTGCCGGGAAAAAACTGGCTTTATTCCCTGAAGCACGGCCTGCCGGAAGGATTTTCGGCAATCGGGGGGAGCGACCCGTTCGAAAGGAAGCCGGGAATTTTCAACAAGTTCATGCGGGGGGATATTGAGAGCCGGCTCGGGAAAAGGGGAGAGACGTATTGGCTTGACACGAACAACTTCCTGGTGAAAGCTCGGGAGTTCCGACAAGTCGGCGGATTCAAAAACGACTTGACAAAGGGAACGGACACGTTCATTTCTGAAAAGCTCGCGAGATCCGGAAAGCGGATGTTCTTCGACCCAAAGATAGCGGTAATCCACATGAAGGACTATTCATTCGGCTCTTTTGTCAGGGAATGCGTGAAATACGGGAAAAGCCATGCGGAGATTTTCCTCTCTGGGATAAGGTTCTCAAGGACTGTTCGCAGCCATCCGGGAATTCTCTATTTCATCCAGCCGGCAATTGCCGGGAGTTCCGTTTTGGCTCTTCCAATAGTTCCGGCAGTTTCCCTCGCGCTTGTTTCTTCTCTTTTCGCAATTGGCATTGCGAAATCCTTCCAGCAGTCCTCGCAAAACAAACTTCTTTTTTCCCTGATTTTTTCCTTCAGGCCGTTCTTGTGGTTTTTCGGCGGGATTTCCGGCGCGCTTTCGCATTTTTTCCAGCCGATTGATTCTCGGAAAGGGCGCGCTTGACAATCTCCAATAACAGGTATTTCCGGACGAGCGCCCGCGCATCCTTTTCAATGAAGGTCCCTGATGAGGGTTTTCCGGGGAATGTCCAGTAGCTCCCTATTCTCCTGTCTGCGGAAACCGCTCTCCGTGCGGATTCGGTGAAAGCTGGAAGTTTCCTTCCTATTGAATTGAATAAGAATGTTTTTGTTGCAAGAAACGCGTTCGAGACATGTTTGACTGTCTCCGCCTCTTCGAATGTCATTGAAAACGTCCGAGCCTTTGGGAAAGCTTTATTCAAAAAGAGACTCAATGAAGTGTCCGTATTTCCTCCGAGAGTCCCGATTACGTGCCGGTCTGGGTTGAGGAAATCCTCAAGAGCCGTCTTTTCCCTCAATAACTCTGGGAAATGGATAATTTCCCTCCTAAACTTTCGAGAGAGCGACCGTCAAGCTCCGGGAACGGATGTGGAACGAAGGCAAGACAAACCTAGCTCCTTATGAGGTTAAATCAATCTACCAAAACAAGGTCGGCCCGTCAAGAAATTCGCAGCAGTCTTCCCGAAGAAGCGGCGAATTGTTGTGATTGAAGGACGGAACGGTTGTGGAAAAACAAAGCTTCTTGAGGCTGTTCTGAAATGGATGCATAATGCCCGACAGCAAGTAGAAGGTCGGGGTGCAGGAGATGGCATTGAGACTCGAAGAAGGAACGAGCGTTCTGATAGAGAATGCTTTATCGTACCTTCGTTAACCTGAACGGAAACAGTTTGCTAATTACATCTCAAAGAGGTTCAAGACGCGCAAAGTGATGATGCCCGCGCCACCCGGCTGTATCAAGGACACTCTCTACAAAATAGAACTGCCGTTGCCAGAACGACAGAATGCCCCCCTTCAAGCCTCACTTTACCGCGTCTTCAACGATTTTCCGTTATTCTTCTGTTAGACTGTAGAGGTCGTAAACAAGGGCGTCAATCTCTCTATCGGTCTTCGCTATCTCATCTTCAAGACGGGTGTGTTCGGAGGTCTGTTTGTCACCGAGTTTAGAAAGGTTTGCATTCAGTGACAGAATTTGGTCGACTAGTGTTGAAATTTCTTGCTGCCTTCTTTTATCTGGTAGCTTAATCGGCATTGCGCCGATAGAGTTTGAAGAATACTCGAAGCAAGCACCCATCTTCTTGGCGTGTTTCCGAGAGTAATTCTCAATAACTTTTGAGTTGAGAATTCCTAAACTGCATTTCAGACTTGTCTTTTCTTAAAAAGCCTCTTCGGAGTAAGAACGAAGGTGGTAGTAAGTGTCACAAATCTTCGATTACTATATGCAAACTTGTTGTGAGGAGACATATGATAGGCGCATATTTGTTCGTTTACTTTCTGTGAGAAAATGTCATCATTATACCTAACAATTTCAAACCGCTTAAGCCCATCATTCTTGACTGCGTATCTTTTTTGCAGAGAGTCTCTGTTCTTGTTCCCTTTTCCTAATAAATATTCCGAAAATCCCGCACATGAAAAGTTGGGCCAGTTTGGTTGCTTATAATTCTCCCTCAAAAAGATAGGCAACCTTTTAACTCAGTGCCGGGGAATTTTCCTGTTGGCAAAGTCAGAATTTTTCTCCCTGATTGTCCCTGCATATTCGGAGGAGGGAAGGATTGTTGATTTCCTTTCCCTTCTCGAAAGGTCGGGTGCTCTGAAGGGAGCGAAACTCTTTCTCGCAATTGACGGGAAGGACGGAACGGAGAGATTGGCAAGGGAATTCGCCCGGAAGATGGGGATTTCGCTCGCAGTCTCGAAAAGCCCTTTGCGTAGAGGAAAGGGCAAGGCAATACTTGATGCAACCGCTCTCGCCAGAAGCGACAAATTGGTCTTCTGCGACTGCGACCCGAACCTCGAGCTCGGAAAACTCGGGGAATTCGTGAAATCCCTGGACGGGGCGGGCGTTGTTATTGGAAGGCGGACTTTTGCTGAAAACAGGCCCCTTGCAAGGAGGATTCTGACGAAGCTCTTCAACTCCCTAGTCTGCCATATCCTCCATGTCAGGTTCAGGGACACGCAGTGCGGGATGAAGGCGTTCAGGAAGAAGGACGTCTGGAAAATATTCGGGAACTTTCCGGGAAAAGGGCTCGGCTTTGATTTCGACCTCGTCCTTATACGGGGCGCACTCGACCTCGGAATCGGGATTCGGGAAGTTGCGGTTCGCGAGAAATACGACGGGCGGACGCGCTTTAGGATTTTCCCGGACGCTTTCTCAATGCTTGCGTCCCTTTTTGAAATAGGGCGGCTTTCCAGAAAGGGCCACTAGGAGAAGACGCTCTCCTCCGGAAGCATCCTGTATTTTGCGAGGGCATAGAATCCCTTCAGATATCTGAGAATGTCTGAAACGGATTTTATTGAGGAAAGCCTTCCAATTACGAACTCCGGCCTGAAGTAGAATTCGGAATAGGCCTGCTTTGAAACCCTTTCTAGGCCGTCCATGAAGAAAGGTATCCTCCCTTTTTCAGTCCCGAGAACGAAATCCCGCCAATAGTCCTTCCGCATAACGCCCAATCTGACTGCCTCCTCGTGGAGCCTTGTCCCGGGATAGGGCGTTGTGACGGAAAACATTGCCCAGTCAACTCCGGAGGATTTGGAAAATTCTATTGTCTCCCTAATTGTCTTTTCAGTCTCCCCGGGATAGCCAAGCATGAAAAAGCCGAATGTCTCTATTCCGGCATTTTTGAGAGTTGAGACTGTTTCCTTCGCCCGCTCGACAGTAATGTCTTTTATCATTCTCTTGAGAATCCTGTTGCTTCCGCTCTCAATTCCGAGGCGCATTCTCCGGCACCCGCTTTTCTTCATTATCCGGGCAGTCTCCGGGTTTATCCTGTCGACTCTTGTCACACCTTCCCATCTAACCGATAGCTTCCTTCCGATTATTTCGTTGCAAATCCCTTCAATATGGCTTTTGCTCAAGGTCAGAGTGTCGTCATAGAACCATAGGTCGCGTGTCCGGTATTTTTCAAGGCATTCTTCAATTTCGTCCGCAATCTTTTTCGGGCTTCTGAACCGCATTGCCCTGTCCTTCGGAGCCTTGAAGCAGTATCCGCACCTGTAGGGGCATCCCCTAGAAGAAACCATTGTTGTGAATGGCTTGTCTACAAGAATTGAGCCGTACAGGTCGTTCGGAAGAAGGTGCCTTGCCGGAAAGGGAAGGGAATCCAAATCCCTGACAATTGAATATCCTTTCGTCCTTTTCGCTCCTCCGGAACGCTTCTTGTAAATTATTGAATTAACGGAGGAAATCCTCCGCTTCCCAGAAAGGGCATTGAGGAGTCTTGGGAAAACGGGTTCTCCCTCGCCAATTATCCCGAAATCTATTTCCTTGTGGCTCATTGTCTCGATTGGATATGTGTCCATATGGGGCCCGCCAATTATTGTCGGGACATCCGGGAGAGCTTCCTTACACGCCCGCATAGCTTCCACAATTCCCCAGAAAGTTGATGTCATTGAGCTCGTCCCGATTGCATCCGGCTTGGCTAAGAATGCGCGCCTCTTCAGTTCGTTCCTTGAAAGCCCTTCCGCCTGAGCGTCTATTATCGAGACTTGGTGGCCGTCTTCCTCTAGGGAAGCCGCGACATATGCTAGTCCAAGTGGCGGATAAACCCCTTGCACCCTGTTGACGCTCTCCGGAAGGCGGGTGTTTATTTGGACCCCGTCCCGGGGGCGTATCAGGAGAACTCTCATTTCGCAATCCACCGGGAAAACGGATTATTATGCTTTGCCCGGTTTTGGTTTGCGCCGAAAACCAGGAGAATGAAAAATGAGAGGAGGGAGAGGATTTCAAGAGCTTTCAGTCGAAATGGCGGAGAATATTCCGGAACGACCGCATCCCCGTCTTTCGGGAAGAACATTTTCGTTGCAGGTTCGCCCTCCTGGCCCGGCCAGAAGAAGGGGAATTCCTTCAGGGGCCCCGGAAGAGGGCCCTCCAGCCCGAGGGAAAACATCGCAATTCTCCCGAATCTTGCAACCTCTGAAAAGCCCATCCCTGCAAGGGCGGATTCTGAAATGTCTGTTTTTGAAAGAGCCGAAGATATCCCCAGTTTTTCAGAGGCATCCAAGAATTCTTCCCGCGAATATTCGTAAATCCCCTTCCCGAGGAAGTTCCCGTCGAAAACCTGGGTGTCGGCGCCCCAATAGGTTGCAGTCGGTATAGGCCCGCCTATAAGTTCCAGTCCTGAGTGCCTTTGGAAAAGGGGGGCGGGATGTCCGCCGAAAGAGGGTGAACTCTCGTCGTCGAAAAGAATGCGGGACTCGAGGTTCCCCCCGGCCCAGAAGGAGGCTTCCAAAAGTTCCTCCGGAATTTTCTGGGAAAAAAGTGGCCCATCAATCACGATTCCGAACCAGTCCTGAAAGGACCCTCCCCCGTGCAGTAGGGAGAACGCCCAGCTGTTTCCGAGGAATGCTGTTGGTGAGGCAATTGAGTAAAATGCGACAGGCGCCAAAAAGGCGACAAGCAAAAGCCCGGATCCTTTCCGTTTCCTGAAAATGAATAACGAATAGGAGGCTATGCATACTGCAAAAGCCCTTGCAGCCATTGCGAAACGATCTGGCATTAACTGGGCGAATATTTCCGGAAAAATCTCACCCGGGACGAACGAGAGGAGCGCGAGTGAGACGGAGGCTGAAAGGAGGATTAGGGGCGCTACAGCCTTTTTCCAAAGTTTCGGGGAAAAAAGAAAAGGAACCAACAAAAGGGGCAGTATGAAAGATTCCGGGGTCCTAAAGAAAAATCTCCTGAAAAATATCTCGACAGGGCTCGAAAGGAAGGGATAGAGTTCGGGAATTTTCGTGAAATTGTATGAACTGCTAGAAGCCAGGGCTGGCGCAAGCCAGAAAAGGGATGGAAAAAATGAAAATAGCGCCGAAAGAGACAGGTTAATCAGGCCGATTTTCTTTCCATAAAGTAGAAAGGCGAGCGCGAGAATGGGGAGGGTTATTGCAAGGCCCGAGAGTATGTGGCAGAGAATTGATGCTGAATAGAGGGCAGGCACAACTGCAGGTATTCGACAATCTTTTCTCAAGCAGTCGAGAAGTATTCCGGAAGAGGCAAGGGCAATTGCAAGGGCAAGATAGCTCGAATACATCCCGTGGACGAATTCGTCATGGGGGAATGCGACCCATGCAATAATTGAGAGGGAGGAGAACCTTTCTCCCATTCCAAGACCCTTTGAGGAAAAAAAGCCGACTGCAAGGGAGGACAGAAGGAAAGAGAGTCCCGCAAGAACGCGAACAACTGCCGGGCCTCCGAGACCAGACGCGCCAGCGAGCGTGGCTCCGATTGAGAAGGCTCCCGGGGGCTGTACGAAGGAATCCACAATCCCCGCTCCAAAGCTCGGGTCATAGTAGAAAACTCCGGAGAATTTCGCGATCCTGTGGAGGTTTATTGGATAGTCAGTAATTATTATTGGCCCGCCCGAGAGTATTCCCAAGGAGAGAAGGAAGGTGGCCGAGAGCGCAAGAGCGGACAATTTTCCGGGAAGCTCCCTTTCATTTATCCGCTGTTTTCCGAGAAAAAAAATCCCTGCTATAATCAGGGCTCCCGGAAGTAGAATTTCAACAAAGTGGGCGGATGTCTGGAACAATGAGAAAACAATTCTCGAAATGGCCAATGCGCACACTGCAAGAAAAATCCCGGACAGCTTTATCATCCGGACACCTTCCGGGAAATCCGCCAGAGAAGAGCGGAGAGAGCAAGCCCGGCGAGGAAAACAATCGGCGCCACTCTCTGGGCAAGCCCCCCTTTGTAATAGACGGACACTCTTCCGGAATATCCATCAGGGACATCTATTCTAGCAGTCCATATCGGCCCATCAGATATTTTTAGGAAATCGCCTTCGGGGGTGATTGCAACAAGGCCCGGGGAATTCCTGAGGAGGGCTGTAAAGTCGCCTATTGCCGAGAACTCGTAGTTCCCGTTCCCGCAGGAAATTGTGCTAGCATTCTCGCCGGGGATTGCATATGTTCTCTCCGCCCGGATTCTCCTGAAAATTGAGAAACTGGCATTGTTCCAGTCTGATGTCTCAAGCTCCAGCTCGAACTCTTTCGGGAGGCTCTGGAGATATTCCTTGAATTCCTTTGTTTGGACAATAAAGTACTCTGAATTGGCAAGCTCGTTTGCCTGCAGGAACTCTGAATGGTCGTACTCGGAGACGGGCTTTCCGAGGAACTTCCCGTCAATTATGTTGGAATCGGTTTTCCCCAAGTATATTGGGGGGCCTCCTGCGAAAATTGCGCCGGTAGCAGTCCTTAGGCCCGGGGCAATCCACCGGCCAAGGGGGGCTTTTGAGGACTCTTCTATTACGGTCCGAGACATGCAGGAAGCGCGCTCGAGAAGGAAGAGCTCTACTTCCCTGACGGGGGCTGGCTTTTCTGATGAGAATATCCCGTCTTTCGGGGAGTTCCCGGAATACCACTTTCCAAAAAGGCCATCGATCTTTTCCTCGAACAGGGGCCGGTTGACGCTGTCAAAACTGCCCGAGCAGTCGGGGCAGTGCCAGGCGGACAGAAGATAGGAGAGATAGAATGCAATCCCTATCCCTGCAGGAAGGAAAGCAACTACTTTGCCAGCAGTTCCGGTCCCTGATGCGATTTTGGAAAGAAGACCTGCCGAGACTACTGAGAGGGCCGAGAATGCCACAAACAGCACCCTTTCAGGAACTAGGAAATTCCCAAGAGTCTCAGCCCCGGCAAGTCTGAGAAGGCGACCGAGCGCAAACAATAGTATTACGAGAACGAATCCGAGAGTTGCTTTAGTGAGCCGGGAGCCACCTTCCCCGGAAAGCCGGTTTGGTATTAGGAGAAGAATTGCGCCCGCAAGAGAAATTGCGATGAGATGGGGGTGGGGGGAAAGCCTGAGGGAAATTTCCTCTGGGGATATTAGCTCTGGGAAAAACTGTTCAATCCCGGCCCACGAACTCGCGGAATATTCCATCCCGCTCGCAACTTCAAGAAGGTAGGGAAACGCTATCAGGAAAAATGCAAGGGCGAAGAGGGCGAGCTTTTTCGGATTTTCAAATGCGGAATTCAGGGCGCTCTTGAACGCGAGCGGGATTAGAAAAACCGACCCCGAGAGGAATATTGTCGGGTGGCTAAGGAGAGACAGGGCGAACACTGCGGAAGCGGATGGGGAGAATTCTGCCACGCCATCCCTGAAAAGAATGGCGCCTGCGATTAGGAAAAGCCCGAGGGACAGATAAGCGTGGAACACCCCGTTCTCGAAAATGTGGTGGATTGACGCAATGAAGAGAAGGGATGCGACGAACGCGTCCTTTTCGTTCAGGAAAATTGCTTTCCTTGAGAATTCGAAAACACCGAGCGCTGCTAGGAAGAATGTTATGGAGGCGACTGCCCTGAAGGACGCCTCCGGGGATATTGCTGGCAGTATACGGCTCGGGATCCCTGCCAGGAAATAGAAAAGGGGGGGAATATCGAAAAAGGGGGGATATCCGAAATGGAATGCGTCTGTGAATCCCTGTATACCTTCCCAGCGCCCAAGAGAATCCCAAATCTCCTGCGAGAGGTAGAAGTGATACGGTGTATCGGCGAAAGCAAGTTCGCCCACCGTCAGGAGCCCAGCTCTCTTGGTTATTGTTAGGCAGATTGTGAGAACAAGCGCCCTGAAGATCCATTTGTTCTGGTTCCCTGAAAAGGAATATGCAAAGGAGGCCAGAAGCGCGAGCCCTGCAACTATCGGAGTTGTCCCTTCGGAAACTCTTGATGAAAGGAAAGCCGGTATGAAAAAAGCTGAAATTAGGGCCGGGCCGAGCAATCTCTCAGGTCGCACGAGTTTCGCCTCCGTTCTTCGGCACAAGTATTCCGAAGGAATTCAGGCCAGTCTCCCGGTAATAGCAGGTCCCGTTCGTTTCCCTTGAGGAAATCTTGAATTCGTGCAATCCTCTCGAAAGGTCTGCTTTGATTGTCCTTGTAATACAGCCCTCGCCCGCAAACAGCGGAATCCTCGCACCAGAGTCGATTGACAGATAGAGATCGGGGAACGGGTCGCTATCGGGAGCCGAACGGCATATCCCGAGCTCGACCTCTTTTGCTGGATGTGGAAGGAAAATTTCCGAGAATATTTCTGAGCTTCCGTCGCAGTTTTTTCCGGTGTTCAAAAAGAGCGTGCCGTCTGAGAGATATGGCGAAAGCTCCCCGTCTTTCGGATGAAACATCCATTTCTCGGGTCCGGGCGTGATGCTGAATAGTATCCGGCTCCCTTCGGGACCGCTCCCTCCGGAGCCCTTCCTAATTGAAATTTTCTTCACCAGAATATGCTCGTCCCTGCAGTCCCCGACTTTTTCCACAAAGATGTGTATTTTTCGTAAAAAGCCCCGGGTCTCCCGGGGCAGGCTAAATGAAAAAGTCTCGCAGGAGGAGGACGGAAATGTTTTTCTGAAAACCTCCCCTCCCGTCACAACAGCAATCCCGACCCCGTCCCCTCCTGACTCTCCTGAACAGGCATATATTTCGGCAACCCCGCCTTTTCCCGCTCCCGGGACAAGCCCCCATGCAAGGCCGGGTTCTGAGCAGTTCTCGGGAAAAAGGAAAATTCCGTCCCCTTTGATTTCCCCGGAACCGGTCGAATCCCAGTATGTTGATTCGAATCTGTTTTCCAGGTTGACTTCTCCCGAGAGGGCAATTTTTCCGGCCGAATAAATTCTGTTATATTGGGAAAAATCCGACATTCCGGCAACTAGGATTATTATTGAAAAAATGGCGCCTGTCCTGGAGCCCTTTGGAAAGAGAAGGGCTAGGGGAAGGGCGAAGAGTATTGGCGCGACAATTGCTAGTTCTTCTGCCATTCCTTGCTGGGGCTCGTGCCATCCAGGATTAAATATTTAGCACTCTAGGAAATTAATTGGCTTTCCATAGCCGACCCTGCCTTTTGAATCGAATGCGCTGACAAACAAGGTATAGTTGTATCCCCTCCGAGGAAGGTCGATTTCAATACTGGCGGGAAGGCTAGCTTCCTTGGAGAATATTGCCGACCATGAGGAATGTATTACAGTTATCCGCGCAATCTGGCCCGGGCTTTTCGGGAGTATTTCGCACGAGAACCTGCAGTGGAGGCCTGAGACATCAATCCTATCGCAGTTGACCTCTGAGAATATTCCGGATGGCTTGTAGGAAAAAAGGGCAAAGGCCAGAGCCAAAACTAGGGCGGAAATTGCGAAAAATATCCGCGCGCGCCTTTCCTGGCAATCATAGTATTTCAAATATTTCCGCACCTCCAGAGGAAAATATTTTTTTGTAATTGGCTGACTCTGACAAGAGGCTTCTATCAAGCCCGAGCGACGATGGCCCGAGATACAAGTGGGTCGCTCCTGAGGAAATGAGTTCCGAGAGGGCCGACGGGTCGTCCGGATTTATTGATATCCTCCGGTAGATGTCTATTTTGCGGAAAAATTCCCCTTTGTCATAGTTCGCCCAGCAATAGTTCGTGAAGAGAAACACCCTCCGCCCGGTCTCCGGAAATATCCTCTCCCCGTGGGAGCCTGCCTGCCCTCCGACGCAGCCAATCCCGGGTCCGTCTATCAGGAAAACTGCGCTCTTGGGAGTCTTCTCCCTTATGAAAGAGAAAGCCTCCTTCTCCCCGGGAGCCACCGGGTCAAAGTTCGTCATGTCAATTTCCGGGATTTTCGCAAGAATCCAGGGAGTTGAAAACGTTGAAATTGAAAGAATTGCGACAGCCACAATAGCGACTGCCTTGGGAATTTGCCCTTTTCTCCCGAGTATTGCCGAGAACGCAAGGCCTATTCCCAAGGGGTATGTAAGGCGAAGATAATCGACTGTCCGCCTGTGGGTAATTGAATTTGACAGGAGAATTGAAAGGAATATTGCTATTATTAGGAAGAAAGCCAGCCCCTTGGGAAACCTTCCGGAGAGGGAATATGCAAGGGCAAGGGCCAATGCAAGGACATATGCTGCGGAATGCCCCCCGGAAATTGCGCCTATTTCCGGGTCAGACACAAGACCTCTGGCAATCCTTTCCGGAATTCCGGCTTGCTCGAAATAATACTCACCGTATTTCCATTCAGAGACCCTTTCAACCGGCACAGGATTTCCCGACGAGAGGAAAAGGGCTGAGAAGAAGGGAGCTACGATTGCTAGGGAAACTGAATATGCCAGAGCAACGGGTTTCCAGGAACCCCTCCTCCCATGGAAAGCAAGAAATGAGAGAGAAAGGATTGAAAATCCTGCGAGCAGATACCAGTGGGAAAGGAGCATTCCGGAAATTCCCACAAGGAGAAACAGAATGTCGGGAAAATCAAGGCCAGCCCAGTTGCCGGCATTCCCACGGGAGAGCCTTGCGATGGGGACTGCGCCGAGAAGGAAGAAAAACCACGATATTGAATATGCGAGAACGCCCCTTCCGGCGAAATATGTCAGTGGTATGTTAAAGAACAGGACATATGCCGCTGCCGAGAGGAAGGGCGCTTTTCGGTCTTTCGGAAAAATTTCCCTTGCGAACATTAGGAAGGCGACTGACGAGAGGGCTCCGAGAAGAATTGACGCTAGGGATATTCCGTCAAGAGGCGGAATTCCAAGGTGCCTGAGATATGCAGGAAAAACAATTGGAAGGGGAAAATAGAAAAAGGAACGGACATCTTCATACGGTGAGAGGTCTGTTAGGAAAGCGTCCTCCTGTCCGAAAATCTCCGCAAAATATGCGAACCTTGTTGAATCGGTCCCTATTGGGGCAAAGTTGAACTTGGCGAACAGTATCAGGAAAGCGAGGAGGGAAAGGGAAAATATTACTGCCGGTTGCAATTGGCTGGGCGCGCTTTTCTGTCGCTTTTGTGGAAGCCTTGCGAAAATTCCCGCAAGCATTGCCAGGAGGAACGCTAACATTGCCAGGAGGAACGAAATGCTGAAGGGAGCGCCGAAAATCGAGAAGGTTGAGGAGACGATGGTTGTTGAAACTGCGAACGCTCCCGGGAAAATTACCGCGCGCTCCTCAAGGGAGAGGCCCCTTCCCCATCCGCGCAGGAAAATTGGGAGGGAGATTAGCGCAATTGCCGCGTTCGCTATCTGGACTAGCATCCGGGTTTCCTGCCATTGTCTTTTGCTTTTAGTTTTTCTGGGAAAATGGAAACTGCCAACAGAAAGAGGAAGGATGCTACGGAAACCACTCCAGCAAGCTTCATTTTCTCCGAGGGCACATATTCGAAAACCGCCTCTCCCGGAACTGGCGCATGGAATTCTGTCAGGCCGAGCTCTCCTTTTTTAATTGGCATTTCTTCCCCGTTGAGCAAAGCCCGCCATTCTCCGGAATATCTCTGGCTGAGGAGATATTCTCCGGGTGAGCCTATTCTGAAAACTTTTCTCTCCCGCGAAAAGACTGTTGCATCCCCTCCGGTTGAAAGGTCGGTTTTCCTCAGGAGATAGCTCTCGCTGCATCCGTAATATTCATAGACTGAAAAGAGGCCCGAGGGGGTTTCGAAGATTTTTGAAATTCCGTCAATTGACGAGACATATTCTTTGACTGCGGGGTTCCAGGCAACAACAAGGCGGATGTTTAGGGCCTTGAGAATTCTTCCGAAATCCTCAGGGGAAAGTTCGGACACTTTTCGCCCGAATAATTTGTCGGAATAAGTGGCTGTTGAGAAGTTTTCTCCGAGGGGGAGAACCATGCTGAAAGACGGACCGCCAACAAATCCCGAATCGATTCTCTCCGGGAACCTGGAATATGCAAAGCCTCCGTATACGTGCCCGTCGGAATCGCCGTTTATGTTCAGGAGTATTCTCGAGCTGTTCCTCGCTCTTGTCCTGAGAAATTCTTCAAGGGCAACGGTTTCGTGGTTCTTCTCGGAGGAAAATATTCCGTTTTCCCTAGATATCCTAAATATCCTCTCGTCCGATGTGTTCGCTCCGAAAGCCCTCGATATCTGCGCGCTATGCTGGGGCGACTCTGGGCTTGAAAACGAGAGAACAAAATAAGAGAATAACAGGCCGGAAAGGAGGGCAATTGTCGCAATCTTTAGTGGGGTGGCGCCTTTCCCTCCGGAGAAAACCTCCTTTGACGCCCCTACTGAGGCAAGGGCGAACGCAAGAGCAATCGCCTTGTCTGTGTTACCAAGTATTTTGAGGCCTCCGATGTCCACAGCCTCCCTTGCGAAATTCAGGGAAAATGAACAGGCAATAATTGAAAGAGCGCCTATTTCAGGGAAAGCCAAATTCGGGCGGTTTTCCCCTAGGAAGAGCCGCGTAGCTGATGCGAGGAAGAGTATTGCGACAATGGGGGATGCGAAGAAGAAAAAAGAGGAGAGGTTCAAGGGAAAATTGTATATGAAGCTCCAGGTTTCCCTGAGCACGGAATATGTTTCGGCGAGATACTCCCCGGCGCCAAAGTAAGAGGTAATGTAAAAAGTCCCGGGCAATATTCCCAATGGAATTGCCACAAGCCCCTTCAGGTCGGGTTTCTCGCCAACAAGGGACTGGAGGGCGAAAATGAGAATTGCAAGGAAGGTTGCGACAAGCCCTACATAGCTATGGAATATTATGCACAAGGAGAGAAATGTTGCGCTTCTTGCAATTGCTTGAACGGAGGGCTTTCCGGCCAGCATTTGAGCCGAGTTCCCGAGGAAAAGGAAAAGAAAGCCAGCCGATATGTAGAACTTGCTGTTTGAGATGTAGAAAAGGTTGTGATATGAGAGTAGAAAGAAAATCCCCGAGAGAAACGCCTCGGATTCCCCGAGACCGAGCCTTCTTGCGAGAAAAACTAGTGAGATTGCCGAAAAGGGAACTGCGAGGAACACGAGGATTCTCTGCGCGAGGTCGGTGCCTATTGCGCCAAAGGAGGCGTGCTCGAGAATTATTGATGCCAGATACTCTCCCTGCGGGAGGTCGTAGATTGGGCGGTATCCTCCCTGGAAAATGTCGCTCCATCCGGAAAGAGTCCCGAACGTTCTTGCAATAGCGGATGCTTCTGACGCAATATGGGCGTGGAAAGGAAAGTCTCCGTGCGTGAGGGGGCCTTCAGAAAAAATCCCCCCGAGGAGTTCGGCAGAGAAAAAAACGATTATTGCGAGGAGGAAGGCTACCTTGAAAATGTTCGTTCTCCGGAAAATCCTCGAAACGGCGATGAGGAATGCGAAAACGCATGTCCCGACTGCAATTGCCTGTGGCGCGAGGCCGATGAATAGGGCATCGAGAAGAATTAGCCCTAGGGAGAAAATTAGCAGAATATTGGTTGCCATCAGGCTCTCACCCGAAAAATCCCTCCGGTGGGTTGTCGGGCGCGTCGGAAATCGAGATTGCTTTTATTCTGACAGTCTCATCCGAACAGAGCGCGCCTCCGGGAACCGCTTTTGAGAGGACAAGAGCCCCCTTTCCAATTGGCTGGGAGAAGGTTCTGCAGTCAAGCGGGAGGAGAGTGTTTTCCGTCCTGCCCTCTTCGTCCGAAAAAAAGGAGAAAAATGAGGCGCTTCCGCTGAGAGCCTCTCCAGCGCACGCCCTTATATTAACGAACTTTCCTTTGCTCCCGAGGTCCAACAATATCTCTGAAGGTTCCGAGCATTTGCAGTAGTCTAGGATTATCTCACCGCCTTCTGCAATCCTCCTGCAGGGGCTTTTGCATTCTCCCAAGTAACTCGAGGAGAGAAAAGCCAGGAGATTGTTCTCATCAGGACCATCCCACAAAACGGGCGTTCCTTTTCCGTAAGCGTCTTGCACGTGCTTTATCACAATCTCGTCATGGGGCTTGCCTTCGAAAAGCGGGATTATTGAAATGTTTGATTTCTCCGGGCTTGCCGGGAGAACGAATGTCTCGCAGGAATTGCTCGGAAGGAATATCGGGCCGGAGGACTTGCCGGCATGCCTTACGAGGAAGCTTGTCCCATCCCCGCCGGATTCGAGCGAACACGCCCTTATTGAAATTCCCCGCTCAAACCCAATCTCCCTCGATATTGACGGCCCCCGGAGGCAGTTGTCAGCAACATATATGTGGATGCCGTCATCGCGAAAAACCGCCTCTCCCGGGAACGATGATTCCCATCTGGCTTGGGCGTCCCGGGAATCAAGTGGATAGTGCCCGAAAAATTTTTCTGATATTTCCACTGCAAGGTTCCCGACAAAAGTCGTCTTTTGGAATTCGCCGGTATCGTTCCAGACAACGCGGACATGGAAGAAAACAGCAATCAGGATTATTGCGACGGCCATTTCAGCGGAAGGCCTCCTCAAAAAAAATGCTATTGAAATTGATAAAACCGCTGCTGCGAGTATCAGCTCTAGCGCCCAGACCATTTCCGGAAAACTGCGCGACAATCCTTTATTTGCCTTTCATTCCGGAAAGCGCCACGCCGAGGGCTTTTTCAAAATAGAATTTCCAGAGTCTCCTGTTAAAGTCGCCAGACTTTAATATTGCCTTTGCCTGGAGCATTTGGGCGCGCTTCATTGCCAGGGAAATCTCCTCAGGATTTCCCCCGGGTAGCTTCATTGCTGGGTGGTGCGATGTCATTGAGGAGAAATCCGGATTGCTTACAAGGCAGTGCTCATTTGCCTGGGAATAAAGGGCGGAACCGGGATAGGGTGTGGGAAGCGAGAATGTGAAATAATCGAGGAGGTTCTCGTCAATCAGCTTTTCAATGAAATTGAGAGTGTTTTCAGTTTCCCTCGCACCCTCCCATTTGAGGACGGATTTCCCCCGAACAGTTTCAGTCCATATTGAAAATCCCATGAAGAAGCCGAGCGTCTTAACCCCGGCAGATTTCAGGTTCAGGAGAGCCTTTCTTGCCATCGGAACAGTAACTCCTTTTTTTATTCCGGCGAGCGTTCGCTCGTTCGCGCTCTCAATTCCGATGTTAGCAAGCCAGAATCCGGCTTTCCCAAGAGAAATTGAATACTCCCGGGTTAGCCCGTTAGCCCGGAAATGGCTCTTCAGGTTCAAGCCAAGCTCCCTCTTCCTGATTTCCCCGAGAACTTTCATTGAATTCTTTGGGACTAGGTTGAATTCGTCAGTCCAGTCATATACCTCTTTCACCCCAACCCCCTCCAGGAACTCTAGCTCATCTGCAACAGATTTCGCCGAGCGGGCCCTCTGGATGTCTCCCCACGTCTTTGAGCAGAAAGTGCATTTGTACGGGCACCCCCTTGAAGATATTATTGAGGTGTCTGGCTTTTTTTTCTGGTAGTAGAATCCGGGATATTTTTTGTAGTCAATGAGATCCCGCGCCGGGAATGGAAGGGAATCTAGGCTCCTTATCTGGCTTCTATGAGTGGTCCGAATGATTTTTCCGGAGGCGCTCTTGAAGCTGATTCCGGAAACCTTCTTGAAATCCCCTTCGCCCAGAATCTCGCCCGCAAGCTCTGGAAAAGTCAGTTCAGCCTCCCCAATTACCGCGAAATCGAAGAATTCGAGGCACTCTTCCGGGAAGAAGGTCGGGTGCGCCCCTCCGGCAATTAGGAGTGCGTCTGGAAATTCCTCCTTGAGCTTTTTCGCGAAAAGGAAAGCGTCTTCCGAATACTGGCTGTGAAAAGAGAGTCCTATTATTTCGGGAGATGCCAGCCGAGCCTTTTCAAGGCACGCTCTCTCTCCTTCAAAGAGCCCGTCTGAGACCGAGATTTCTGAAGAGGGAAACTTTTCCCGGAGAACTGCCGCAAGATAGAGAATTCCCAAGGGAGGGTATATTTGGGGATATTCTACAGCTTCCCTCTTTGCGAGAGATGGAGGTATTGCGAGGAAAAAGGAAGGCATTGCGGAAAGCTGAAATACCCCTTTATTACCCTTGGCTTGGGTTTTCAATGGAAAGAAAGAGAATTCTCCTCTCTGGATGCGGGAAAATGGGATTTGCCCATGCGAGCGCTCTCTCGAAGAGAAAAGGGGTTTCCCTCCTGTTCGATTCTGCGAATCCTGCGTCTGCGAAGAGGTTTGCGAAAATTTTCGGGGGGCGCGCGGTCAATTCCCTTGAGGAAGGTCTTTTGGAAGCTGATGCTCTCTTGCTAGCAACCCCGCCAGGAGACAGGATTGAGCCTATTTCCCTTGCAAAAAAGCTGGGAACTCCCGTTCTCTCGGAAAAGCCACTCTGCGCAGGAAAAAAGGAGCTTGGAAAACTGGCGGGAATTGTGGGGAGGGGAAAGGGGAAATTTTTCCTCCAAATCTCCGAAAACTGTGTATACAAACGAACTGCGCAAGTGGCATCGGGCCTCGTTGCTTCCGGAAAAATAGGGGAATTGAGGGAAATTTCCGTTGTAAGGGGTGCGAAAATTTCGTCTTCCGGGTGGAGGGAAAAATACGGAGCGCTCCTTGAGGGCGGAATACATCAGATTGCGCTTGTTTCCTCGCTCTCGGGATTCCTCCGCCCGAAAAAGGTCAGCGCAGAGTTCGGGCAGGAAAGGCCTGAGAGGGACTCTCTTGTTCGGCTGGACTATGGGACGTTCTCCGCCTCCCTGAAACACTCTTGGAAGCAAAATATGTTCGGCGGGACGCTTGTCAGGGGGACTCTTGGAAGAATTTTCCTTGACAACTGGCTCCTTTCGGCAACTCTATTGTCAAAGCGGGGCTGGGGAGTTTTCCCTTTGGGAGTCCGTGACCCCTACGGAATTGAGGCAATACACTCTGATTTTCTTTCATGCATTGGGGAGAAGCGGGCGCCCTTATACAGTTTCAAAAAGGCGAAAATCGACATGGAAACAGTCTTTCGGGCATACGAATTGCTCTAATTCTTTCTCAGTTTATTCCTTGCATATATGAGGGAAGCTCGTCCATTGTCTCCGAGGTTATCACTTCCCCTTCAACGTCGAGTGCAACGAGATACTTCTTCCCGACATTGTCCTTGAGATAAACGCGCCAGGTCTTGAACTCCTTTTCTGCGGCAATGAGCTTCAGTCCCGGAGGATTGAATGATTTTTTGGCAGTCTCGAATGCTATTTTCTCAGCCTCGTCAACCTTTATCCCTTTCCTGACGCGGGTAATGTATTCCCTCCTTTCGCCCTCGAAATCCAAAAGAGCCTTCTTGTCGAACTTTCTAGCAATCCAGTCGAGCATTATGAAGCCTATCCCGAAAATTGCGAGCCATAGGCCTATTTTCAGTATCTGCTCCCTAGCTATTGTCTCTGTAAAGAACTGGAAAAGGTATGTCCCGCCGAGGTTAATTGTCGCGGAAAGTAAGAGTACACCCCCAATGACAACAAGTGTTGCCCCGAATCCCTTGGCGCCGGACTCCCGCAAATATGTGAAATATTTCCTGACCCTTATTGAGAGATAGAGGAACGCAAAAACAACCAGGACAATAACGAGAATGCGCTCAATTGAAAAAAAAGTCGGTGAAACTGCCATTTTTCTCAAAATCCCCCTTGCTTGTTGCTCATGTCTTTTATATACTCTTGACAACTAATCTATAATAGTATGCTTGGCCCGCAGTTGGGCTAATTCTTGTGATTTTCACAACATCCCCTGCTTTCGCCCCGCATTTGAGAATAATCGGGTCAGTGTCATAGATTCTCGGTAAATCAGTTATTTTGCAGTGGTGAGTATCGAGAACCTTTTTCAGCTCCTTTTCAGAGATTATCTCGTGCTTTGGGACCAGTTTGTGTTCGGAAATGTCCGCCTTGCTTCCCCTAGCCTTCTTGAAGAACGCCCGGATTTTCCCTTCGTCCGCCTTTTTGGAGAGTATTGCAATTAGCTTCTCCTTGTTGCCCTTGGGCTCAATTCCCTCTTCCTTTGCGAACTGGATAATTTCAGTGTATTTGAGCTTCTCAAGCAAGTGTTCTACTTCGGACATTAGAGAGTTCCCTTCCTGACCTGTTTTTCGAGCGTTCTTAAAACTTCCGATGCTCCGGATATTGCGTCAAATGCAGTTCCCTTTGCCCGGAAATTACCTGCCTTTTTCGACTCGCAATAGAGGTCAATCTCCCATGTGCTCTTTCCCTGCTTGAAGACAAGCTTGACCTTTGCTCCTGCGCCAAGAGATTTCGCAATCTTCGAGATGCTTGATTTGACTACGGCGTTTATTGCGGTCTTCTCAAATGGCTCGAGCTTCGATATTCCGGACACCTGCGCATATATCCCGTCCCCTATTGACTCGTTCCTCTCAAGGATCTTGGAAATTATTCTCGATGATTCGACTGATCCGGAAAGCTTGCCTTTTTCGACAAGCGCTACTGCCCGCAGGCGGTTTTTTGCTATTTTTCGGACTGCTTTCTCGACAGTGTCCTCGGGAGAAACGGAAACGACTCCGTGCTCCATAATTTCCGCAGCCCTTCTCCAGTCCTTCTTGAAGAAAGAGGGCTTTTTCAGGAAGGAAGAATGCGTTATTATCCCGACAAGATGGCCTGAGGAATCAGTCACATATACCCGTCCTAGACGGCTCCGGAGCATTATTTCCCTGACATCTGAAACAGGGGATGACTCGCCAATTGAATACGGGTGCCTGTTTACAACTTCAAGGAGAGGGATTTCTGAAACTGGCAGTTTTGGAAGAATTCCTGAGAGTTTGAGAACCCCTTGTAGCTTGCCATTGTCAACAACTGGGAGGACCTCTAGGCCTGAGGAGACAAAAGTTTTCAGCGCATCCCTTAGCTTGTCTGCAGGGGAGGTTGTTGGAGGGGAAAACGAGAGGGTCTTTGCCTTTTCGTTCGGGTTCGCGGCAATGAGCGTCCCCTCGAGGACAAGCCCATGGAAGTTCCTCTTCTCGTCAATTATGCAGACATCGCTTAGCTTTCCTGCTATTTTCGAAGCCTCGTCATCCGGATAGCACAGCTGTGCCTTTTCAATAAATCCCGAAACCTTTGATTCCAGCAAAGTCTTCGTGTCAAAAGCCATATTAATTTGTCACCTATTTTCCGGGCATTTAAGCGTTTTGCTTGTTTTGTTCTGGGCGCTTTTGGAAGTACGGGAAAATTGTGGCAAAGTTGTTCGCCGTCAATTTTCAGTTTTCAGCCGGGCGTGTAAGTTCAGCTCATGAGACTGTTGTTGTTTCAATCCCATCCCAGTCCCAGTCGGGCGCCTGCCACCTGAATTCCAGATTTTCAGCAAGGAAGACTGGGACATTGTGCTTTCAGGATGCCGGGCTGGCAATGAAGGGCTTTCCTATGAGCGTGATTTTCCCGGAAAAATAGCCAGCTTCTTCCAACAATTTCCTTTTCGCCACAATTCTCGGAGACTCTTTTCAGTCAATTTTTCCCGCGGGAAAAGACAGAACAAATTTTCCGGCAGGGATCCGAAACTGCCGAACAAATACGAATTTTCCTTCGGGAAGAACGGGGACAATTGCGACAACATTTTTCCGCGGTATTTCCAATAGCTCCTTTTTCCTGCCGGAAGGCGTCCTGTAGTCTATTGCTTCGACCCTGAAATTCCCCCTTTGAAAAATTATTTTTTCCCGAGTATTTTCCCTTTTCTCATAATTTCTTCACAATATAAGTACCTTCAAGGGAATAGCCGAGCTTGCGGTAATACTCCCTGACTCCGACTCCGCTTGTGACCGAGAGCTTTGAATACCCCTTCTCCTTTGAAATCCTTTCAGCTTCCTCTAGGAGCCTCCGGCCATATCCCTTGTGCTGGAATATTGGCATTTCCCTTGAAATCTCCTTTCCCAAGGGAACTTCCCAGCCATATACATGTAGCTCCCTAACCCGGGCGGTGTCGGAATTCTCCAAAAGCCGGAGGCGGAGAAGCCCGATAAGGAGGTCGCTTTTCGTTTCGTCGAAAGTGATGAAATTTTCCTCCGCTCCCGAAGCCCTGAAAGACTGGTTGTTCAGCCTGATTGAATTCTCGTCAACCTTCTTTCCCGAGTGGACCGCTCGGCCGATCTCCCTGCACCGGATGCATTTGCATTTCCGCCCGCTTTTCGCCATCTCCCTTTGGACAATGTCTCGGATGTCTGACTTTTTAGTCCCGGACTCGACAACATTTGAGGGAATGTCCCTGAGAATCCTCTTTATTCTGACGAATCTGGGGGTAATTTCCTTTACTTTCGAAAGCAGTTCGATCGTCTCCTCCAAGGTCGGAGAGGAATATTTCCCTGCCTTCAACATCTTGTAAATTCCGGTTCCGGGAAGGACCTGGGTTGGATAGATTTTCAGTTCGTCGGGCTTGAAGCGCTCGTCCTCGAAAAGAATTCTGAATGATTCGAGGTCCTTCTCAATAGTAGAGCCCGGAAGGAAGGGCATCATATGGGCGACAACTTTCAGGCCCGCCTCTTTGCATTCCCTGAACGCTTCCGCAGTTTCCTTCACTCCATGTCCCCTGTTGACTGATTTCAGTATTTCGTCAAACAGGGTCTGGACTCCGAGCTCAACTCTTGTCGTTCCATAGGAGAGCATCCTTTTCACATGTGGCTCAAGGCACCAGTCCGGCTTTGTCTCAATTGTCAATCCGACAAGCCTGTGTTTCGCAGTTTCGTTTAGGGAAATTGCATCAGAGAGGGTTTTGGAAACTCTTCCGTTCGCCCCGTCGAAAACCCCTTTGATAAAAGCGTCCTGATAGTCCTCAGGGGTTGCAGGGAAGGTCCCCCCCATTACAATTGCCTCTATTTTCGAGACATTGTGGCCTATTGCCTCCAAGGACGCTATTCTCCCAAAAGTCTGTCTAAAGGAATCATAGTTCGACTGCTTTCCCCTTCTCGCGGCTGGCTCAAGGCCAGTGTAGGACTGGGGAGTGTCCCCGAACGGGCTACCAATCCCCCCCGGGCAATATATACAAGTCCCGTGCGGGCACCGGAACGGGGCAGTCATTACCGCGACAACTGTTACTCCTGAGAGCGCCCGGACGGGCTTTCTTCGGAGAAGGGGGAGGAGAATTTTTCTTTCCTCCCCTCCAAGCGTTGAAAGGATTTCAGAATCGTCTGGAACAGAGTCGGTTACTCCCGCGCACATCTTGAGCTTGAGATTGGTTGTCCCAGCCGGAAGCTTGCCTTTTTCAGCAAGGGCAAGGAGTTCCTCCCCGATTTTCCTTGCGAGCTCTCGCCTTTCAGGAGTCACTTCCTTTGCTTCCCGATAGGCCATTGTTCTCCCAATAATCCGGCTGTTTTAAAATCAGGCGTTTTTGACTTTCGGCATGAGAGTCAGGTTTGTTATTGAGAATTTGGAAAAGGTTTCCGACTGGGTTCTCCTTGAGTATTCCCATTGCAGGAAATTGGCTGGGAAAGGCAATTTGACAATTGCCGGAAGCGGGAAAATTCCCGGCTTTTCAACTGAGAAAAGGCATTCCTGGGCGCTCTCCCTCCCTGACCCGATAATTCTGGACCCGGATTCAAAGGAAACTCTTGAACTGGAGGATTTCTCGGAGGGGGAAAATTTCCTTGTCCTCGGCGGGATTTGCGGGGACTTTCCTCCTAAAAAGAGGACTTATCCTCTCCTTACCAAAAAATTCCCGAAAGGGACAAGGGTCCGAAGCCTTGGAAGCCTCCAGCTTCCAACAGACATTGCCATCTGGACGGCTCTGGAAATTTCGAAGGGAAGGAAACTCTCCGAAATTCCCCTTTTTCCCCAAGGGGAATTCGTTCTCGGGAAACACGAGATCGTGAAAATAAACCTCGGCTACCCTTTTGTCAATGGCAAAGCGCTATACACTCCCGGGCTCTTGTCCCTCCTTAAGAAGAGGGAAAGGTTCTAAGGAGCAACTCCGACAAGGCCGTCTCCGTTCGTGTCGGGAACTGCGTAATATCCCTGCCCGCATAGAGTCGAGCCGTTGTTCATTATGAACAATATGTTCGTATAGTCGCCGGCAGGCTCCCCTCCGCCGTTTTTGGACCATGCTTTTTTCGCAACATCTTCGGCGCTTCGCATGTTAGCAGGAACGCACGCTCCCGAATAGCTAGAACTGGCGCCGGGTATTTGGAGGCCGGGGGTTACGGAATAATAAGTTGCTGCCCCTTGTGTGAAGAGGGTCGGATTGGTTGTCGGCCCTGTGGTTGGCTTTGGCATAAGGGAGCAGTATTGATCGCGCGCCTTCTGAAGCTGCTCTGGACCCTCAATTGTGTTCATTGTAGAGAAGGCAAGGGGCCAGCCCCCAGAGTATCTGAGGCAGTTGACTACTTGCGCAAAAGAATAGTCAGTGTATTGGGGCGCATCAAGTCCTTTCGAATTGGGGGATATTTCCATCTCTGGATTCTGGGAGAAAATGTATGCGTGGGTATTTGGATTGGCTGACGCTAAAAGCCCGGGGTGCTCGCGGAGAAACCGGCCAGCGAACCAGGGCCCATACATGTTCATGAACGTCTCCTCCCCTGCGCTGTCGAAATTGGGTGAATAAGGGATTAATCTTCCGTCAGACCTTGATGCGGTGTGCCCCATCTCATGCCCTAGGTTATCTAGAGTGAGTTCGAAGGAGTCTCCGAGCGTTACAACAACAACCGCAGTTCCATCAAGCCCACTAACTTCTATGTTCGGATCAACATAACATGAAAATCCTAGGGGTGCGGCAAGGGCGTTTACTTTGGCGAGCTCGCTTGAATCAATGCTACCATATATTCGCGAAGAGCGCTCTCCTCTGCAGACGAGGTGCTCCATTGGCTCGTTTTGGAACACAACCGGATTTGGCGAGAAGGATATTCCGAAATCCTCGGAAACCATCCGTCCGGCAATTTCTTGGGCAGCCAACTCGGCAATTGCCCTCTGCTCGGGATTTTTCGAATATGGGTCCTGAAGAAAGGAAACCAGTGCGGAATCCTTCTCCTGGTAAGACATTTTTTCGTATTGGGGTTTAACTGAATTCTGGAGGTCAATATAGGGCTGTGCGAAATGTTTTCCCCCAGCAGGACCGCCAAGAATGTCGTCCGCCTGTTTCCAGAACTCGTTCATCTGGAATCCTGAAGGGGTTGCTGCTGCTTGATTGGAAGCTGGCTCTTGTGTTCCAGCATGCCCGTTGCACGCAAGGCCCATTATTGCCGGCAAGGCTGCAAGCAAAGCGATAGCATACATTCCCCTTTTCATTTCCTCTTCAGTTCTCCTTTTCTAGTTAGTTTTAATCGGCTCGGAGGAAAAGGTGGTTTATATATTTTTCGCCACTAAAAAAAGGTTAATTAATTGGACAGAACTGTGGGGACTGTTAAAACCCTCCTAGAAAATGACTGAAAGGCATATCCGGCCGAAGCCGGATATGGGTT
>JBBIPP010000001.1:0-13788 GCA_037442745.1 archaeon | reverse complement strand
CCTTCCTTTCAACAGACGCTATTGGGTAGAGGGAGGGGTTTCCGAGAAGGTTTACTGCTGAAATAACGCACGCGTCAACGGAAATTTCCCTGTAAAATTCGGAATCAGTCTTTGAGCAGGAGACAACCCCTGCGGGGAAGGAAGTGAGAGCTAGTGTGTTTTTCCGGAAGAATTTTCTCCTTATTCTCCTCATTGCCGTCCTTCTTACTTTCATGGCAGTTCCCGCTTTCCCGAGCGTTTCCCCTGAGATAGCGGCTCTCTCGGAAGGAGAAGGGGACGTTGTGATTATTGAAATAAAATATTCCGGGGACGGGAATTTCGAGATTGTCAATTCCTCGAAAAAGCACATAAAATATTCCGGGGAGGTTTACGGGGCTCTCGGAACGAGCGGGGGAACCGGGGAATATTCAACAGTTGCTTTTGTTGACGGTGAACGGGCAAGCGAATTCTCCTTTGACACCGGAAGGAACATCAAGCAGGGGTTTTCAACAAGCCTTTTCCTGCCGCTCCCTGAGGATTCTGAAGGGAAGACAATCGAGGCTGCAGTTGAGAGGAACGGGCGGATTGCCGAGAGAGAGCGGGTTGTCTATTGCGGGGACAGGATCTGCTCCAAGGGGGAGCGGGCGACAATCTGCCCTTCTGACTGCATTTTGGGGGGGCTCTCTCCCCGGCAGGGGTCGAAAAAGGTTCCTTATATTGCGGGAGGTCTCTTTTTGCTTGTTTTGGCGGGAGCAATTTTTTACATTATAACCAAAAAGGGACAATAATGACAATTTGAACCGGAAATGGTTTATTTTTGCAAATACTTAAAAACCAATTACCGCCTAGCTAGCCAAGGAAAATGAAAAAATGGTGAAAAAGTACGTTCCTCTTCTTTTGACATTCGCCCTTGCAACAACAATGTCTGCATGCAACAGCTTTCCTATGCCAACACCAACAGCAACCCAAGAACCTCCGGCAGTTACCGAGACCGCTCCTCCGACCCCGACTGTTGAACCGACAGCAACTCCTTATGTTCCTCAAACCCAGGTTACGCCCGGATGGCAGAACGCCGGTTGGTATCCAATAGCACCCCCGGAATCTTTCTTCGATGCAGCGAACGCCCTTGGCAAAGATTATTCCCATGAGGGATATCCTGAATGGGCTTCGAGGGATGTTTATGTTTTTGGAATAACCGGGCCTGATAATGCGCGTGTATGCTCTGTAAGCGCAAAAAACACCTCTAACCTGACTATTTTTGCTCAAACATACTTTCAACCTGCGGTGGGAAATTACCAATTCGGATCTTTGTGCGCAGACATACCATTAACTAAAGTAGGAACGCTTCCTGAAGGAAATGTTTACTCATTTGCGGGAGGTCCCGAAAATGGCGTCGGGTATATATTAGTTCCCAGTTCTGTGTTGTCTGGTAACTTCTATGTGTCCAAAATAACTGAAGATGTTGATGGGAATTGTGTAGGGGAGTTTACTGGCGAGCAAATTACAGATCCTATCCTCAAGGAAGGATACTCTATAGAGTCGGTTTTGGAATTAGCTTCCTCTTTCCCTGGCGTCTGGGGAACCCCTGTTAATCAAGTTCCAGAGCCCCAAGGAAGCGCTCCCAACAATTACGACAAACTGACGGCAGTTGCAGCCATCCCAGCAATGTCAAGGGAGAAATATTCCCTCACACTCTCCCAATAGAACCAGAAAAGCTTTTCTTTCGTCCGAACCCACTCACTCACTCGTTCCTTTTTTTGTTGTTGTTGTTGTTGTTGTTGTTGTTGTTCCAGACGCAGGAAGCCATTTCAAGGACATTTTGGTCCTCCTGTATGCAGAATGGATAGACCGAGCCATTGACATGGGTCACAATTCTCTTCCCTCCGGCAGGAGCAAGTCCTTCCACATTTGTCACAACAGTTTTCCCGAAAGTCTTTGTGTGGAACTCTACCTCGTTCTCGCACGAAACAGTCTCGCAGCAAAAGCAGTTCCCGTCATTTTCGCAGTCCTTTCCAAAGTTCCGCAGGCAGAGGAGAACTGTTCTTTTCGCTGATTCGGAATTTGTCAAGGAATCGAAATAGGGGCATTCAATAGGAACGGAGGACGAGCAGGTTCCGGTGAAAATGTGCCTGTCGGAAAGAGTAATGTCCCAGCTCTCAAGAGCATCCTTCCTTTCAACAGACGCTATTGGGTAGAGGGAGGGGTTTCCGAGAAGGTTTACTGCTGAAATAACGCACGCGTCAACGGAAATTTCCCTGTAAAATTCGGAATCAGTCTTTGAGCAGGAGACAACGACTGCGCAGGTGGGAATTCTATAGCCTGTTCCTGAATATGTCTCGCACTCTCCCGAGAGGATTTTCCCCTCAATCAGACTGAGGGCTGATGACCTGGCCGAGACAATCCGGGAATATCTCTCAGACATTGCGTCGAGGTTAATTTGGGTGTTCGCCAGCTTTTCTGAGAAAAGCTCCGAGATTTTGCAGAAATTCCCCGGCGCCTTGCACTGGGTGAATTTGGGCGGGTCCCTGTAAAGAATGTTCTTGTTATTGAAATCATAAACTCTGTTTACATATTTTTCCCATCCGGAAGGGTTCCCCGGAACTTCCCTGAACTGCCCTGCGCTCCCTGATAGGTCGCCCCCTTCCCTTTGTACAATGTCAGAATATGCCCTGGAAAGGATGTCCGTTTTCCCTTGCCTGAGAGTTATTCCGTTATCAGGAGTTGAGACAAAGACCTCCGATATTTTTCCAATGTTCCTTGAAATCTCAGTCTCCGCGAGGACTGGCTGGTTAATTACCGAATATGCGGAAATAAGCTTGTCCTTGAAAGCCCCCTGCCAGTCCCTTGCAAGAGCCTTCGCTTCAGTCGACCCTGCGGCAATCTCCGGAGTAATTTCCTCAATTCCGACTCCCGATATTACGAGAGTTGAATCAAGCCCCCAAGGGACAAGAACAGTTTCTTCCGCGTTCAAGACAGCCTGCAGGTTGTTCGAAATGAACCTGCCAAGATCCTCTGAAGGGATTTTTGACAAGTCTCCCCCAGTAATTTTTCCGACCTGAGAGAAGACGCTGTCAGGGTCGTCAATTGACCGCGCTTCGGAATAAATCTTGGCAATCTGGGCTTCAATATCTGCCGGAGGGGCCTTTTTGGAGGAAGCGTCTGCAGTGTCAAGCATCATAATTGACCAATATATTCCGTAACCGCTCCCATAAGGAAGCATTCCAGGGGTAATGTATAAAGGGACAAATTCCATGCGCCTGAAATAGCTTCCAGTCGAGAGCCAGAGTCCGATCTTGTCGCAGGTTGCCGCGTAAAATCTCGTTTCCTCCTCGCAAGATGGCTCGGTTGCCGAGAACTCCCTGAATGCGCCCTCAGCCAATGGGTTTGAGCACACTTCAAGGAGCTTGTCCTTTATTTCCGCGGGCTTTGTTTTCAAGGATTTCCCGCAGACATCAGTTGCTTTCCAAAGCTGGCCGACAATTGAGGGAACTGTTGCAAGAACCATTCCCCCGAAAATGAAGCCAACTATTGCCGCTAGGAGATAGTTTATTTCCGCCCGCCTTTTCCCCCTAGGCAATTTGTATTTCTCCCCCCGAGCGCGCATAAACAGTACCGACAGGGGTTATCCCTATTTCAACCTTTCTTTTAGTCCCACCGACAAACTCCCCTTCCCCTTCCATTAGCTCAACGTCATGGAGCGCGCAGTTCACCTTGGTTGAGGACACTTTTGGAATAATTATTGTGTTTCCTCCGCTCGGATGCACATATTCTATTTCGAAAATGGCAACATGAATCCTTTTCTTCTCGTTCCCAGCGACAACTTTCGAGCAGTCGAGCAATATGTCGCTCCAGCCCCGGTATCTGGCGACATCCATTTGCCTGATCTTGTCCGACCACCGGGCGGAATATTGGGGGATTGTCGCGAGGTTTCCCACCTGCTCGCAATTGAGAATATAGATCGACTTTTCCTTTGGTATTGTCAGCTCCAACTGGATGAGGTTCCTGTCGTTCTTGCACACTTGATCAAGCCCGGTTGCGAGGGCGGATACAGAGCGGGCAAGGGAAATTGCAACCCCTCCCCTGATTGTATATGTGAGGATTACGGAAATTACGAAAACGAGGACTACTAGGCCAATTACCCCGAAAATAGTCGTTAGGGATGTGAGAATAATCGAGTTCCTTCCCCCATTCTTCCGCTTTGGCAAAGCCCCCCCCGCAGGGGATTTGGGAGGGAGAGGCATTATTTTCCCCCTGCCTTCAATTAACAGCTCCTGAATGTGAAGAGTTCTGCCAGTTCAGGAACTGATTTCTGGGCAACGCAGGCAGCCTTTGTGTTGCAGGAATAGGGCGAGTAGATTGACCCGCTCGACACCTCGTCAGAAAGGAACTGCTTGGATTTGGTCGGCCCTAGGAGGTTCCCTCCGGCAGGAGTTGCAAGGAATACAAGGCAATCGCATCCAGATGGGGGCCCCTGCTCAATATACGCTCTTGTTGTCGGGTCCTTTTCAGCGGAGAGCCAGCCAGCTTTCCTGAAAACATCAGTCATGCGTTCCCGCTCCCTCACGGGAGGCTCGCTTGCCCTAGGGTTAATGTTCCCGTTGAGATCGGTTTCAGTCGGCCTAATCCACGACCTGCAGAAGGATTCCATTGCAATGCGCTCAGTATCCCCGCTTTGGCCCTGGCCCATGAAGAGCTGGAAAATTCCCGTCCCCTTGCTAATCATGTTAAACATTGCAATTCCTACAACAACTGCTAGGAGAAGCGCAACCAATAGCCAGATTGGCTGTTCTGCCCCTTTTCTTCCGGATTTAGCCATACTGCCCTAAAAAAGGCAAAACAAGTATTTAATCCTTTTCAGACCCCTTTTCTAGCAAGAACTACCCGGCAATCTAGGGCAAATAATCATCAAGAATTCCCTCATCCAAGTCAATTGCAATCTGGGCGCAATTGGCAGGGCCTCTCTCGCAGGCAGCCTCCCTTGTTGCAACCCATTCGCAGATTTTGGCGCAACTCATTGCAATGTCAAGGATTTCCTGCTTTCCGGTCGGAGTCTGGTATTTCGCTTCAAGGGAATTCGCAATCTGGAGGAGAGCTTGAGCGTCGTCTTCCTTTGAGACTCCGGCAGAGAGAGTCTCAGAAGCCCTTATGCAGGCAAGCGTGCGGGTGCTCCTGACTCTGTCAAAATAGACGCTTTTTTCAAGGCGCGCCGCCCCCGAATAGAACATTATCCCATATGTCTTGAATGCAGTGTCCATGAAAGACGACCTGCAGGAATCTGGAGAGGTCTGGCACTGGCCCTCAAGATATGCGCCCCCGCCCATTCCCCCGAGTTGCCCCCTCCAGAACATGCATTTCGACTTTATCTGGGAATATGCGACAGCCTCGGCAACCCTGTATTCAGAGCCCAAGTCATTGCCTTCTTTTTTCACTTTTGAAAGGGCTCCTATTCCAATTGCAAGTATTACAATCGCAACTATTGTTGCAAGTACTAGCATTATTGGGAGACTGACCCCCCCTTCAGCCTTTCTTATTGCTCCGCTCATTGAGAGGAGCCTCCCGTTCCCGTGCACCCTTCAATATCGCACCTCTGGAAATATTTGCCCCCCACAGAATAGCACCCTTCCTTCCTCTCGGCGCAGGCTGAGAGCTGGGTTTCCAAGGCAGCGCACTTCTTCACGCAGGAAATATAGTCCCTTTTCTGGTCCTCGCAGACAAGGTTGTCCCCAATTCTCTTTGAGAGGCCGATTTTGGTGAATGAGTCGTCAATTCCAAGGTCAATTGTGTCCAAATATTCAAAGCCCCTCCAAGTAGAGCAGGCTTTATGAAGAGCCTGTATTTCAAGATATTTGTTCCCTTGGATTTCCGTTCCGTTGTTTAACATCAGGTTTATCTGGGGAGCTACCCGGCCAATCACAATCCAAAGGACAACTATTGCGATTACCGCTGCAATTACCGCAGTTATTGTCAGTTGAAGTGCGCCCTTCCTTTCAATAGCCATTATCCGCACGCCCCCTTCAAGTTGCCTGCAGACATGTCATAAGGAGTTCCCGGTCGGGCTCCTGCCTGAGACTGGGAAATTGCGTTGCAGTTTTCGTCCTCGTTAATGCATAGGAAATTCTTGTAAACGTTGCCCGGAGCAGTGTCGTACGCATAATAAGCGGACTGTGCCGCCAGAACAGTCAAAACCGGTGGCTCTCTTGTCGAGAATATGTCGTCCCCCTGATAGACTGCCTTGCAATAGAGAGCATTGTTCTCAAGGGAATGCGCTCCCCGAAGGGAGCCACCAATGTCAACATCGAACACTTCGTCGAGCGCCCTTATTGTGAATTCTTTAGAGCAACTCTCCCCTTCAGCAATATGGTCGCAGGTCTGGGCAGGTTCAACAATCTGGAACCTTTCAAGCGCCTTGGCGCCGTCCCCGGAAATGAATGTTATGCTTGAATATGCGTTTGTTTCTTCCGAGCTTTCGACCCTGAAGTTCTCAATGCTTCCGCATTCCCCGGCACTGCCCAGACAGCGCCCGGTTGACACCGGAATTGTCCTTTCCGCATTCGGAATAACTGATCCCGGATAACTAGTAATGCTCCGTTCACAGCAATGGTCTGCAGAATTTAGTGAAGCCCAATAAGGACGATAGCTCTTGCATCCGTAGTTGACGGAGACTGTTGTTCCATCGCATCCTCCCGGAACCCTGCAAGTCACCCGGCAAGTCACCTTCACCTCGTTTATGTTGGGGAAGGGATCCCCGGTAATTGTTCTCAGCGATCCAATTGGTGTCAGCGTCCCATAGTCAGCAATTGGCTTGGAATATTCCAATTGAATCTGGACAACAATAAGCCCAGCTGTTTCGCTCTCCGGCCGGCACGTCCTGTCAATTTCGGAGAGACTTTTCAGGAAATCCAGGGCGCAATAGGATGCCGCGAACTTTCTTGAGACACCCTCCCTTGACTCGAAAGATGTTGAAATTGTCCCCTTTTCCGGGTCGTCAGTAGAATGGGTGAAGAGATCTGGCTTGAAAATGTTCGGATTCAGCTGGCACTTCTTGTCAGCCGAGACTGCCTTTGTGCAGGCTTTCGCGCAGGTGCAACGCATCATTGGATTGTCCCGTATAGCATCAGGCGAGCAGAACTCGTCCCATCCAAGATCGGCTGATTTCTGGGCATCGTTTATTTTCGGGTTATAGGAAATCTCAAGGGCGCCAGAATCGAGCCAGCCTGAGCAGGAAGAGACTACATAGCTCTTTTTCATGTCAACCAATGCTTCTGTCGGGACATCGACCCCGATAACTCTTATCAAAGGGAAAATTCCGCCCAAAAGAAAGAAAAGGACTGCAATTGCAATTATTGCTGCCATTACGAGGGTTATTACTGTTGCAAGATCCCCCTTCCGTCCGGCTCTTCCATTCTCCATATTGGAAACCCTTTCCAGTGCCTTCTCTACTCTTTGCAAGAATCGAAGTTCTCAAGCTGTCTTGTCATGCATTTGTCGAACTTTTCAGAAATGTTGTTGTTATTGTTGCAGGCTGTCCGCGCATTCACGACAGCATGGCAGGCATCAAGGCATCGGTTGACAAGATTCCAGGAAGCCTCTTCATCGCTCGTGAAATATTTGCCCTTGCTCTTCAGGTTCTCTGCAGCGAGGTTCAGGCTCTTTGTGCAACAAGCGAACTTTGCCCCTTGGGTTTCCGCAGACTTTGTGACTGACGGCCTGAAGGGGCCCCCGAGAATGTATGAGGGAATATATTTCTCGCTGGAGGAAATCCAATCATCGCAAATCTGCGGAAAATTCCCGCTCACTTGGTAAGTATATTCCTTTCCTCCTTCTCCTACTGGCTTGAAAAGTGTTCCGGCCATGTTTATCCCGCCTAGCGCCCACATTGCGACTGCAAGGACAATTAGGATAATTACAGCAAAATTGATGCCCATTTCAACGGCTTTTCTGCCCATTTCGGCTTTTTTTCCTCCTTTCCGGTTATAATACTTATCGGAATTCTGTTTTTCCCTTTCAGAAGGGAAGAACGAATTTCCCGGGTTGCCGGAGGGAAAATAGGTTTCCTTCAAGAGAGCCTCTTGCATATGCAATTAGGAAGACAATTACGAGGAAAACTATCAGCCCCCCGACAATCCCGATTGTAAAGTTCATTGCGAAACCCCTTCCTTCCCCTTCCGCTTTTCTTCCTTTTTTATATTGTCTTTCAGCCATTCGAATCATCCACCAAGAACGCACATTTCGCTAGTCATTTTGTTCTCGAACTCAACCCATCCTTCCCTCATTCCGGAGAGCCGACCATCAACGTATGCTTCTGCTCGCCACCTTCCGGAGGAATCAGTTCTCGGGAGAAACATTTCGAGCCTCAACTCTTTTGCTTCCTTGGAATAGAGAGTGTATTCAAAAGTTCCGACACTTGCAGTCAGGTCTCTGTACTTGAAATAAACTCCCTTGTTTCTCGGAAGGGAGACTTTTCTCAAGTCCTTGGGGATTCTGTACTCCCTGACGAGCGTTCCGTCCCCGTATTTCTCAAGTGAGCAGTCATAGGTAACATTGAAAACAATCCGCATGTTCTCGAGATTCAACGGCGTTCCTTCGCAGTTGCAGATGTCTATTTCAATCCCGTCAAAGCCGTCCTCAATGAATGGGTCCTTAGCCCTGTTCTCAGAATCCGCAGTCGCAAGAACGCGCCCCTTGCTCAGGGTTATCTGGACTGGATCCGGAACAGAGCACCGGCAGTTTTCCAAATTATCCATTGATTCCCCGAATTTTTCCCTGATTGGGCCGAAAACCGCCCAGACAACAAGGACCGCGACAACTAGGACGCTCAAGAATCCGAGAAGGGTGTTCGCCCCGAATTCGTTGTCCCCCATCAAGTCGCCCCCACAAGCCCGCTTGTTGAATCAACAGGCCTAAACCATATGCAGAAATCCGGAAGGGCGGTTACCGAATAGTCCCCGAGAATTGTCTTGACTTCAACCTCATAGTTTCCCATCAGGTTTCCGGAGCAATCCTCTCCTTGAGAGCAGATTATTTTCCCTGAGAGCCCACCGAAATTCTCCGACCCAAACTGGCAGGTTTCAGCGAATTCTAGGGAAACTGTTCCGCTCCAGGATTCAAGGCAGTTTCCTGACGCGTCCGCCTCAATGCAAGTGTCAGGCTGGAAGCATTCGACAAGCCTTGCCGAAAACATCTCCCGGGTGAAAATGTCCCTGTTACGATAACCTACTTCCCCTGTAGCTGTATAGAATGATTTTGCGCTCCCGGTTCTCGTGTCAGCATATTGGCAGAGTTTCCCAATTGTTGTCCCTATAGGGGTCTCTGGCGGGTTCTGTCTCTCCTCCGTTTCCACGTATTTTTCCCAAGCAACCCGAACAACGAGCGTCAAAAGGACGACTATTACTATTGCGATCAGGAGGTAAAAAACCGCGCTATAGTCGGCTCCCATTCTGCCTTGCCTCCAGATTTCCTCGTGTCCAGATTCCTGATGACACAATTCAACCCTCCGCTCACGCATCCCTACCAAAGCACCGCCTTGAAGAGATCCTTTCCCTGCATTGCGAGAACAATCACGATTGCGAGGCCAATTAATCCCAGAATCAGCCAGACAATCATCATTGGCATTTCAGTTTGGGATTTCCGCTCATTCATTTTTTCATCTCACCCAAGTCAGCCCATCCCAAGGAGCTTGTCAACAATATCTGTCGCGGTTTTCTTCATTGGATCCGGATTCGCAAGGAGGGAGAGGTCCGGTTTTAGCATGTAATAGAGGACAATTCCCGCAAAAAGCGCGCAGGCGCTGACAACAACTATCCAGAAAATCATTGACCCGTTCTGGGCCCGCCTTTTTGTCATGTCCCGAAAAAACCCCCCGTTCTCTCGAACCTCTGCTTTATTATTGACCCTGCCTTCGCAAAGCCGTCATTAACAAAACCCAAGTAGAGGAGCGCAATCAGGGCAAAGAGCGCGCCGATTATTATTGTCACAGTGAGGACTGCCTCGTCGTCAACCTGCCCCTTTCTTTTTACTCTCTTTCTTTTCAGGAAAATAGGGGAAATTGGGAGGGAGATTGAGAAGAAAATGTCAACGAACCTTTCTGAGAGGCGCTTTCCAAAGCTCCCTCCAAGGAAAGCGAAGAGAATGAGGGCGACGATTATCAGGGCAGCCGCTCCAGCAATAAAAACCGCGCTCATTGGCCAGGCAGTTGCTTCTCCTAAACGTTTCGCCATTTCAGGAATACCTCGGCTCAGTCAGGCGCATAAGCTGGGAGAAGAGGCTTGTCACAATGTTTCCGCCCTCGAAAAAATGCCTCCAAAGAAGGACTATTAGGAGTATTATTATTGCAATAAAAAGGATGAAGAGCCCGACATTCTTGACAGACTCTTTTGAAGGGCTGACTGAAACGTCTCCCTTCCGGCTCTGTCTCCGGATTTCCCATTTTCCGGATTCCTGATAACACTGGTCAACCATCCGCCCGCCCGCTCCGGACCTCGCCATATTCTCGGCCTCTCTTCCCATTCCCTAGAACCCCCCTCCCATAAGACCTTCAGTAAGACCAGTGAATGTTGTCACAATAACAACGACTATTATTGAGTATATAATTGTCCCTAGGAAAAGGGTTTTTCCAATGTTCATTTCAACCTCGATTCTGTCCTGTATTCCGTTGGAGAGACCTGCAACGAAAAAGCCAAGAGTTGCTAGGAGAATTAGTGTGTAGATGCCTACGACAATCTGGAGGAAGGAGCCCTGCATAATGTTTCCAACATTGAAGAGGGAAGTTGAGAACAAGGACATTGCAATTCCAGTGTTTTCAGCGCCACTGAAAAGCTCACCAACCTGCTTACTCATTGCAAGGAGGATGTTAGTCACCATTTGCGTCAGGCCGACAATTACCGCGCTAATAAGGGGGACGAGAATAAGCGCCTGGAAGCGCATTGATGTGACGTTGTCAGATAGGCTGTCTGTAATTTTCTCCTGGACGTTTTGGATGTTCCTGATATAGTTTGAAATTGATAGGGTTGTCTGGGACGCTACAATCGGCCCGCTGTCCGCTGACTCGATAATTACTCCCAGAATGTTCTTCATAAGGGTAGAGGACACCTTGCTCATTGAGCCGTATTTCGGGTCGAAAATCGCCCGCTTAATCGGGAATCCCATTTGCCGGACGTTCCTTATTGTTGCAACGAAGAACTCGGCCGAGTTCGTCCCTTTCAGGCCCTTGGCGGAATATTCAAAGGCCTCCTCCAATGGTTTGCCCTGCTCAAGAATGTTTCCCAATTGAAAGAGGCTTGAAGCGAATTCCCGCTCCATTTCTATAATCCTCTTCCTGCTCTTTATTTTCTGGACGTTCTTCAGGTAATAGTAGAGGCCTATTGATATCCCGAGCGCGAGGACAATTGGAAGCGTGTTTAGGGCAGTGTATCCAGTGGCATTCCCCATTCCTTTCGGAGGAGATGGAAGGAAGACGCCCCCTGCAGTGCTGATTACTATTGAGATCGAGACGAACGCAAGGACAATGAAAATCGCGAAACAGACGAGGCCAATCGGGATGTCGCCCGCTCCCTTTATCCTGTAATAGCCCTCCTTTGGAATTTCCGGATCGCCCGAAATGTCAATTTCTGAAAATGTGGACGGCCTTCTAGATATTATCAGGAGAACTACTCCAAAGAGGACTGCCGGAAGGAAAAAGTCATAGACAAGGACGAGAAGCGTTGGAAGCGCCCCCGCCTGCTTCATGAACATTGAGGCCATCGGGGCCATTACAAGGCCTAGAATCGGTAGGAGGATTGCCAAGGCGTTAGTGACCGCGACAGGCATCCCGAGGCCCCGCGCGAAATTGTCCATAATTGATTTAGTGCTCTCAAGAGCGTTCTCCATTGCCTTTTCAAGGACTGCGAGCCTGCTCTTGTTCGAGGGCTCCTCAACCGAGTTCGCGACAAGATAGAGCGCGTCCGAATATCCCGGAGCCCAGGATTTTACCTTTGCGCTATATGCCCCGACAGCGTCCTTCATAGAATTTTTCGTTTTCATTGAAACGTCCCACATCAGGAACTTGAATTCCCGCCCAATCGGCTCCGGAACGTTCTTGCTGGCATAGGAGACTGCCCTCTCAAGGGACGGGGAAACGCGGAGGGATATTACTAGATAGAGAATTGCCAAGGGAGCTTCCCCGACAACAGCCATCCTGTCCATCCGTATCTTGATTATTGGATAAAGGAAATAGACCCCAGCAATTAGAAACGGGGTAGCGAAAGCGACTGCGAGCAATATCCCGGAATAGGGAAGATATGTCAGGCCGAAGACTGAGAGGAACATTGCGAACATGAACGAATAGAACGCCATTGTGAAAACCTGGTTCGGAGTGCAGACGAGGAGAGCTTCCCGAAGAGTTCCGGCAAAAGAGTCCTTGCTGAGCGGCATTGGGATTTCCGCCCACTTGGGAACTGATGTGCACAATTTCTCATAGAGAGTTGATGCCTCTATTTTCTCCTCGCTTCTGTATGCCTTGAAATAATGGCTTGTGAATAGCGCAGTTTCCTCCGGAGTGAAGAAGCTCTTGTATGTCGGGAGGTTTCCGGCTCCAGAGAGGGTTGGGTTAACATTCCCAGTCTGGGAATATCCAGACTGAGAAGAGCCATAACTGGAGCTTGAGGACATTCTTTCCTTGAGAAACCCCTCTTTCGATATATCAGTTTTTACTTGGAAAAGGTCCTTTATAAGGCTAAATAACGTTTTTACAACTATAACGTGGCAAAGTTATATAAAGGATTAGTTAATATGTTATTTTTAAGTGATAAAAAATGGTAGCAAAGAAAAGAAAAACGGCAACATATTTGGATATGCCCTTACCTTCAGGGGTATCTGACGTTCTGAAAAACTATGCGGACGTTTTCAAACAGGTTCTTACCGGAGTGGAGGCGGATGGTGTCTTTACAACTTTGGCAGGAAATGCGGACAAAGTTGTTGGAAATCAGATGAATACTCAAATGGAAGCTTTGCTTTCTGAGATAGAGAATCAAAGAACTGCCGCGCGTTTAGAGGCCGAAAGATACACTTCTTTCGACCAATATGTTAGCCCAACAACAGGGGTTTCCGGATCTCAGATAATACTGAAATCTAAGGTTGCGGGGGACTCTCCAAAGGTTACTATAGAGAAAGTAATTGTTGAAGGAGGAAAAACGTTTGAGAGGAGGGCAGACGGCGGATTTTTGGGAACTGGAAGAGGAAGACCGATTTCCAAACTTTTAAACTCTTCATATGAAGAGGTTTCGCAGATAACTGTTTCTCCGACGGATGCTACCGGAATAGCTGAGCTGGAAAAAAACGGATATAGACTTGTTTCGACAACAGAAAGGAAAACAGAAACCGAGACAGTAAGTCTAAGTGATTTGCTTAAGGATGCCCAAACTTACTTGGATGGTGTTCAAAACGGAACAATAGCAGTAGTTTCAGAAGGTGCAATCTCAAAAGCAGTGGCAGAATGGCTCGCAAACAACACACCAGATGCCTTGAAAAAAGCAGGAGAAGAAGCTGCAGCGGCCGTGTCCGCAAGAGGGCTCAAGGCAGTTGCCAACCTAGAGTTACTTGGAAAGATCCAGATAGAAGACGTTAACCGCAGAACAAATGATGCTGCGGAAGCAAGGAGGCTGGCGGCATATAATGATTTCGATTCTGCAGTACAGGGAGAGAAGAAAAAATATCAGAACGCAGAGGAAGTTCTCAGGAAGTCTGGAGTTGAGATGAAAGCCCTCTTAAACAAACAGGGTTTCCTGTCACGGGCACTTAACGGAGCCAGGGAAAATTACAATGCGAAAAAGGAAG